>JAJYQN010000118.1 GCA_021794595.1 Pseudomonadota bacterium | reverse complement strand
CATCCTCTCCGATGATCATCTGTAGGTATCGTGCCCTACTTCCAACGACACACCCCACCACGGACGTATCTCACCCACAATCCGCGTCTATGTGTCAGAAAGACGCGGATCTTGGTGATCGTCTACACTCCGCGACCCCGGCTCACGATCCCGATCTCCGCGTCGCCATTATCACGGGCGCCGGGCGAGGACTGGGGCGCGCCATGGCCTTGGGCCTCGCGCGCGCGGGCTTTCAGGTCGTAGCAACGGCGTCCCGAGAGGCGGCTGAATTAAACGCAGTAACAGAGGAAGCGCCGGCCGGACAGCTGTTGCCGATCGTCGCAGACGTGACCGAAAGCGCGGATTGCGAACGCATCGTGGCGACCGCTCTTGATCGCTACGGAAAGATCGATCTCCTCGTGAATAATGCCGGTCGCGGCATGCGCTACATAAGTGAAGATTTTCTGACAAAACCCACGCGCTTCTGGGAGACCGATCCTGAGAGCTGGCGCCTGGTCATAGACACCAACGTCAATGGCCCTTTCCTCATGGCCCGCGCAGTCGTCCCCGCTATGCTGAAGACCGGCCGGGGCCGGATCATCAATATCTCCATGAACTTCGAGACTTACATTCCGCAGGTCGGAGACATAATTTGGCATGAATTAGCCGCCTAGTTTTTGGATCGAAAGGCCTGCTCTGACATGCCGAGGAGGCTCAGCACCTGGCGCTGGAAATCCGTCAAAGCGGCCTCGAAGACCTGGACGGTGCGGCCTTCCCGAAGGAGTCTATGCCGCTCAACGAGACTAAAGAGGCGCAAGACCTGTTCGGTGGTCGGGTGAGTGCAGGGGCGTTGCTCGGGATAGAGGGGGAGATCTTCGATGCCCTCCCGGTCCATGGCCAGACGCAGCTCGCGCTCGATGAGGGGCTGGAGGAGAAGTGCCAGAAAGTACACGGTGAAGAGCGCCTCGATTCGGCCTTCGTCCTTGAGAAACACGGGAGCAATTTCGTGGACGCTCTTGATCTGCTCGAATCGCTCCTCAATCATGGGCTGGCCCTTGTGCGCCTGAAGCACTTCGGCCGATGACAGGGTGCGATCATAGGTCAAGCGGATACATGCCGTCGCTTTTGTGGTCGTAGGCAATGGCCTCTTCGTCCGGTGTCCACTCGACATCGAAGCGGCGCTTGGTGATCTTTCGATAAGCGGTATCGGGCCCTGGGCGACCCCGTCGTGTTTGTCTGAACAGATGTTCCTCGCGTACGGTGCGACTGACCTTGAGGTAGCGGCCGACGGAGTATTTGTCGAGAATCGTCTTGACCTGGAAATCGATATCCAGCGCGCCCCGCAGCCGCGTCTTCGCGCCGGCGAGGCGGTCGCGCAGACGCTGGAGTTGTTCGCAGGCGGCGGCGATGTTGCGGCGTCGGCGAGCCTCCTGACGCAGAGTGAGCAAAGTACTCCAGACCCAGACCACCGACCAAGATTCCGCCGACGGCAAAGGGGCCCGATAAACCCACCAGACATCGCGTGGTCCGTCGCGATATCGAGGATTGGGCCGGTCCCAGACGCACGTCCAATCGGGCGTGTGCGTCTGGATCCACAGGCGAAACTCCTGGTCTTCCCGACGATTGCGGGGCATCACGGTGATCAGGCGCCCGCCCGGCTACCGCCCGTAGGGCCTTCCAGGTCTCGATGTGCGTGCGTGAATCGCTGGTGTTGCCGTCGGCGCAGCGGAAAGCGGCCGGGATGTGGCCATAGGCACTGACGGTGAGGATGAAGAGGAGCTGCTTTAGGTCCGGGCGATGCGCCTTCGAATGCCCGTAGGTGATCGCAGGCGCGCTTCGCCCCCGAATCTTTCGCCCCGACGCGCCGCGATAGTTGCCGCAGAAACTTATGGACGTGCTGTCGTTATGCAGTTCATCGAAGCGGACGTCAAAGTGCCTGCCGACGGCCAGCACGACATCGGTCAGCAAGGCGGCTCGGTCGGCATCGAACAAGTGATCAAGCGCCCGTCCGAGTCGATCATCGCATAAGTGCCCCATCTCTTGCGCATCGATACCGAACATCCCGCAGGCAAACCCGTGCACCGTCTCCTGCTGGCGATAGATCGGCTCTCGTTCGACGACGAGTGAGCGCAGAAGGACGCCCAGCGCCCGGGCATGAGGGACCGCACAACGGGCATCCGAGGGAAGGTGCCGCGCCAGCAGGTCCTCCAATCCGATACGGTCGATGAAGTGGTTGATGAGGGGTAATGGTCCCAGCCGTTCGATCCGCAGGTCGAAACAAGTGTCTTGTCCAGAATCCGAGACTTGCATCTTTGCCATTCTGGCGATAGTATTAACGCCAGACTCCCAAAAGTCAATCCTTATGCCGCCCAAGCGAGAGACCATCATCAAGCGCGCCCGACAGCGAATCGAACGCATTCGCCAAACCCTGAGTGGTATCGACACCCTTTGTTCCGGAACGCTGCTACAGCGCACGAAAGTCTGCGGGAAATCCGGTTGCCGGTGTGCAGAAGACGTCAGCGCACGCCACGGGCCTTACTACGAGTGGGGGCACATGGTGGATGGTAAGCTCGTTCATCGAGTAGTGTCGCCGCAGCAGGCCGCCCTCCTGCAGACCGCCATCGACAATTATCGTCACGCACAAAGGCTCCTTCGGGAATGGGAGACGGAAACGGAATACCTCATCGACGCTGAAGCACCCCGGAAACCCTGACGTCACGAGACCGGAGGGAAATTGCGATGATATTCGTTCGTCGACCTGCGGAATGTAAGTCGAGACCATGCGCCGCCGGGGATTCTCGCCCTACGGGCCGTCAAAGGCGGCCCTCGAATCAGAGACTGCGATCTGGGCCCAAGATTTGGCGGGCACCGGGATTACGGTCAATGCCTTGCTTCCTGGGGGTGCCACCTTGACGGGCATGATCCCTGCCTCTGTGGCAGACGAAATCAAAGCCAAGCTTTTGCGCCCCGATATCGTGGTAGCGCCCCTCCTGTGGCTGGCTTCCCAGGCCTCGGATGGCGTCACCGGGCAACGGCTGGATGCCTCGCGCTGGCGCTCCGACCTTTCGGAAAGAGACGCGGCCCGCATCGCTCTTAACGCCGCAGGCTGCACCCGCGACAACAACCCCGGCGACACCTAAGGCCGGGCAGGGGGTCTCAACAGGACTACGGGCCTAGGAATAAAGGAGGGGCCTCGCCCAAGCACCGACGGTGTGCGGCGCGCCCCGGGAAACCGCCCCGTGGCCTTTACGGAGTCACGGAACCGTTCACACCCACATCCACCTGGCAAATGGCGGTACTGGCCGAGGCCGTAGAGCACGCGGGAACCGTGATGCCACCAGAACTTGTCTGCGGAGTCGCACTAACCATGTCGTCGGCCAAGAGCGCATGGACAATATCCTGACCCATGGTGGCGTTACTACAGTCGGCGTCTACATAAAGCATAAGGTCTCCAGTAATGCCGGGCGCGATCATACCCGGCCTCGTATCCACTGGATTGTTCGTGACTGTGTCAAGCACCACTTGGCCGCACTGAGCGGGGCCTGACGGTTTGGTGGCCGCCGTAAACGCACACTTATCGGGTGTCGCCGCCGCACATCCCGCCCCCAGGACCGGATTCGGTGCAATACTGCTGAGGAGGCTCGCCGGATCAGTCGTCGTCGCGACCATGTCGCCGCCGACATTCGCCAACTGCGTCACCTGTCCGGCATCGGCCACCGCCACAGCCACAGTCGTCGCCGCAATCGCCGAATGGAAGTTCTGTGCAACAACCTGGGCTTTTTCGACCGTAATGTATCTCTCGTACCGGGGAATCGCAATGACGGCCAAGACACTGATGATAACAATCACAACCATCAACTCAATTAAGGTAAAGCCGGCCATACACCGCGGTCTGACCATTCTCCTCGAATACCTAGACATATCCCCCCACCTTTTTCTCGTATTGTTCTTTTAGGCGGTCGCGCGCCTTTTATTTAAGGGTACGTACCCTAGAAATGGGGCCGCTCAGGCAAAACAAGCCCCCATCACGCCACAATACATCCTCCCCATAAGGTAAAGCATTTATCGTGCCATAACCGAGAACGCGGGTATGGTGGGGTAGAGAGGATATCCGCGCGCGTCAAGTGACTCGTGCGATACTCCATCCTATTGGAATTCTTACGAGGGCATGCCAAGCACTCAAAAGACGGGGCGTATTTTGAGTATTCTGGCCAATACGACATGAACTGTGGGCCGCTCGCTTCTCGAGAGAGAGACTCTGCGACCTATAGGTATTCGTCACCGGTGGGACCAAGCGGGGAATCCATAATCACCTCAAAGACGTTTCAAAGGTCGTTTTATGAAACGAATTTCATCTGAGCGAAGGGCCAACGTTCCTGGAGAAGCCAAGAACGGCAATGCTTCGGGATAGTGGAAGACCGCACAAGCACAGCAAAACCTACGTCTTTCAGACCCAGATATTAACGAACATAAAAAGAGGGCGCCAACATCGCGCCCTCCCGAAAACATCTAGCTGTTAAGCCTTACGGAGTTACAGAACCGTTGGGGCCGACAACAGACTCGCAGTATGTGCTAGAGGCAGTGCACGATGTCACCTTTGTCCCTGCCGCAGTGGTTGAAGTCACGGGAGAACTCGAGCCATCCCCAACGATCGCGTTGATGATGTCTTGGCCGAGCGTGGTGCTGGCGGTACAGGTCGAGCCGACACCGACCGTGATAAAGACCGGCTGGGACATACCGGAGACGACCCAGGCGCCCGTATTCATACCACTCGGAGGGGAGGCACCGACAACGTCCACCTCGCCACAATACGCGGGTGTCGTGCTAGCCGCCGTCCCCGACGTGCCAATATAGGCAAAATTAATGGGTGACGCATTAGTGGTGCCACTCGCCGCCGGATCGCCTGCGGTATAACTCAAGACCGGAGTCTCCACGGTGGCGCTCGGCGTGAGAGCGGTAGCGGTCGTCCCTTGGGTGTTCGATCCCGCAAGTAGTGTATTTTGGCCGGCTTGAGCGGCCGAGACGGCGGCCGTGGCCGCTGTGATCGCAGCATGGAAGTTCTGCGCCACATCCGTTGCCTTACTGGTGACGATGTATTTTTCATACTGGGGAATGGCGATGGCCGCCAAGATGCCGATGATCGCGATCACGACCATCAACTCGATCAAGGTAAAGCCAGCCTGAAGGCGGGCCCGTACCGAATTATGTTTAGACATGGCCATAAGCTCCTCGCATCTTTAAAAGTGCACCGATTCACAATGAATGGTGTAGTGGTCCCAAAGTTGCATAATCCATACCAAACACAACCATGAAAAGGCCGGCGGCCGTACCCAGCCCCGTAAGCCCTTGAAAGACCAAGGGGCTACAAAATACCTTCGGAATGAAGCGGGCTTTTCGGCCGACAAGCGGTCGGTTCTCGATCCGCCGAAGACCGCCGCCTCATGTGACAAAAAACGTCACCCTGTCTTCCGAGGTGACGCGACAGGGCAGTTGAGCCCTCCCCGTCACCGCGCCGCCCCATAAGAGACGTCGAGAACAGCCGACTCCATCGCGACCGCGAGTGAGAAGAAATCCGCCCCAAAACCCGCCGCGGGCGGGCTTTGGGGCAAAATCGGGCCCGCGTCGTCCTGACATGAGATCCAAAGCCCGGGTTCACCTCCCGATCACTGGCCTTCCGGGGAGTAAACACAGCAGGGTCCCCAAGGCGCTGAAGAGACGAGGGGGTTCGGGGGCATCGGAGCGGGCGGCCCCCGGAGCGAGAAGAGGAAACCTCGGGTGCGGCCGATGACTTCTGGACTCAGCCTTCGCTATAGCCGAAGCGAGGGACTTATGAGGCGTTCTTCCGCTATATCGGCCACCGATTCGATGGCGCTGCGCCCTAAAAGCCGCATCAGACCCTTCGGGCGTTTTGCTTCGATCATCAGGGGCTTAGCACGCGGGCCGCCGATCTCCTGAACCAGCGAATCGATACTGCCAAAGCCGTCTATGAGCCCGAGGGTCCGAGCCTTGGTTCCCAACATATAGGAGCCGTCGAAGACCTGATCCTCGGGCCCTAAGCGGTCAGCGCGACGGGTTCGCACCCAGTCCTTAAACTCGGCATGCATATCCTGCAGGAGCTCTTTCACAAAAAGGAGGTCGTCTGCGGCCTCGGGACGAAACGGATCCAGGCGCGCCTTGTGCTCACCTGCGGTATAGAGGCGACGCTCGATACCGTGACGCGCGATAAACTCGACCAACCCAAAACCTCCCCCGATCACCCCGATCGACCCGACGATACTCATGCGGTTGGCATAAATCTCATCGCCCGCGCAGGCGATCCAATAACCGCCCGAGGCACCCACGTCCCCGATGACCGCCATAACCTGCACTCCCAGCTCTTCGGCGCGCTTACGGATGAGGCTTGCCACAAGATCCGACTGCACGGGCGAGCCCCCGGGGCTTTCGATAGCCAAAATCAAGCGCTTGCGTGACTTCGCCAAGGTAAAAGCACGCTCTATCGGCTCGCGGTAAGCAGCCAGACTGATGGCATGGGGCTTAGCCGCGATAACCCCGCGGAGCGATAAAACGGGAATGCGTGGCGCACGCCAGAAAGAAAGGTTCATGCGCGCAGTGTACCCGATCCGATAGCGGCACCAAAATGGCGACCCTAAGGACCCTTGGAACTCTTGATGGACTGGGCCGCGAGACTCCGTTCACAAGCCCTACGCGCTCGCCCGGGTGCTGTTTGCCTCATGCGCCTATGGGTGCTGGAACGCTGACCTGATGCACCGGCAAGAGAGCGATCTTTTCTTTGGCGATACGCAATGGAACGAATAACAACAAGCGCCCGGCCGAAGTCGGATCACTTGGGAAGGAGGGGCGAGGACTGACCACTTTGCCCCAAAGCCAGGACGCAGGAAGGGATGTCAGTCCGCGCATGCGGCTGACTTAAGCCGCCCTCCGTGTGGGGAGGCGAGCCAGCCCATCAGGCACAAGTAAAGACTGCCACAGCGGCCATAGCCGGTGTACGGGAATACGACGCGAATCCAAGCTTAAACGCACTCTTTTCTTCCCACGGAATCCTTGCCCGGCGATTCAAATCGGATTGAAAGAGTGCTCAGACCTTTAGGTCTTCGACTGGCCCCACCGGAGCGCCAAGTCGCTATCCGGCTGCTCGAAGGCCGGACGATAGTCCTGGATCTCCGCGCGACTCATGCCCAATCGTTTAGCAAGCGGCTCCCAATGTTTGCGAATACACTGAGCCTGATCGGCCATTATGCGCACGGCCTCGTCGGACGAGAGTCCGAAAGGCTCTGCATGATCGACCAAAAAGCTCAAGGGAGGCCTGCGATTGCGCAGGATCCGCGAGGGCGGTCTTGAGATAGCGTTCCCGCTCCGGAGAGGGATTGACATCAAAGAGGGGTGACGGTTTCCATCGACCGTTCCCGGCCCGGAAGATAGGCAAGACACCTTCGGCTATGTGCTCTATCTGGCGCAGAGCGGCAGGAAGCACGATCAGGCCGCCGCTCAAGGACTTTGAGTCGGCGGGTCTCTTGGAAGTCGTAGAGAAGTCGGATGACGGGACATTTCGGGCAGTCTCTACAGTGCGGTTTGCGAAGACTATCTATGTGCTCCATGGCTTCCAGAAAAAGCGGCACAAGCGATCGCGACACTCAAGCCCGACATCGACAAGAGCCGCGATCGCTTGCAAGCCGCGGAACAGCGCACGAAAGGAGAAACTCATGAATGACATCGAACGGGGTTGCGAGAGCGTCTACGAAGACTTGGGCCACCCCGATGCCGAAGAGATGATGGTGAAGGCCCAGCTCGCCGCTAAGATCAGCGAGTTCATCGCGGAACGGCAATGGAGCCAACAACAAGCAGCCACTATCATCGGTCTCACCCAACCCAAGCTTTCGCAAATAGCCCTCCGAGGTGGCCCCAAGCACACCGAGGGCGCCCGATAAGGCGTGAGCGTGCCTCGCTCTCATTGCCGCGAGCAAGCCAACCCCGCACAATAGCCCCGCGGGAAAGCCGGACCACAGACGATGACAGTTCCAGAGAGCCTGACAATGAAGACGGTCGTGCGGGGACTCGTGCTCACCTGGCTCTTGTTTTGGCCACTTGATGGACAAGCGGCGGGGGCGAATGGCCGAACCCTGGTCGTCGTACCGGGTGTCGGCGTCGGGCCACCTGCCGACATCAACGGCTTCAACCCGCTTTTGATCTCGTCGGTCTTTGATGAACAGGCGGCCAATCTCCTGTTTGCGCCGCTTCTTTGGATCAACCGGCATCTCCATGTCGACTATGCCTTGAGCGTTGCGCGGGCGATCACGGTGGGCCCGCACCACAGAAGCTATACCATCCTTCTCAAAAAACATTGGTTATGGTCGAATGGTACACCGGTCACGGCCCGTGATGTGGCGTATACCTACGATCTCATCCTGCGTTTGAAACACCGGTTTGCCAACTACGGAACGGGCGGCATACCCACAGAAGTCGCGTCTTTTACGGTGATCAATCCCCACACCATTCGGATCATTACGCGCCGTCCCGTCAATCCCTTGTGGTTTGAGCTAAACGGCCTCTCCTTGCTCGTGCCGCTACCGGCCCAAAGCTGGCGGAATACCTCGGTGGCTCGGCTCTACGACACCCTGACCGACGTGGCCTTTTTCCGAACCGTGGACGGACCATTTCATCTGCAATCCTTCCGACCCGGGCGCTATGCCACCTTTACCGCCAACAAGGCCTACTCGGGTCCCGATAAACCGTATTTCCAACGCCTGGTATTCCGCTTCCTGCAATCCCCTGAGTCGGTATTCTTTGCCTTGCGCTCAAAGCGCATCCAAATCGGCAACCTGCCCATGTCTTTGTATCGGGGCCGCCATCAGCTCACCGATTTCCGGGCCTATCCCGTAGGCCCGGTATGGGGCTTCAATTACATCGGCTTCAACTACGCGAATCCGCGCATTACCTTCCTGCGCGATGTCTCCGTCCGGCAAGCGATCATGCATGCCATAAGCCAACGCCTATTGATCCAGGTCCTCTACCACGGCCATGGTCTGCGGGACTACGGCCCTATCCCGCCACGACCAGCGACCTTCCTCTCCCCTAAGGCCCAAGCCCTCGACAAGCGAGGCGCCTACGACCCGAGGCTTGCGCGCCGATTGCTCCGGGAGGCCGGCTGGCATCGAGGCCCGCGCGGCATTCGCCGCAAAAACGGCCGTAAACTGGCCTTCACGCTCTACCTGCCCCCGGGGGATGTCCGCGGCCCGATCCTCATCAAAGACCTATTGGCGCGCGTCGGCATTGACATGCGATTGCAGGAAAAACCCTTCAATGAGATCGTCGCGGAAACAGAGGACCCCCACAACGCGCGCTGGCAGGCCGTTGCCCTGGCCTGGGGCTTGAGCCCCTACCCAAGCACCGGCAATATCTTTGCCTGTGGAGCCGCTAATAACGACTACCATTACTGTAACTCGGTCCTCGATAAGCGTTTGCGCGCCTTGACGCACCCCGGAGACCTTGCGGCCATGTACCGCTACGAAGACGATTTCACGTCCCGCCAACCAGTCATTGTCTTACCTGCCTACCCGATTATCGTGGAAGCGGCGCGAGACCTGAAAGGCCTGCGTCGCGCCTTGAGTCCTCTGGGTGGCTTCAACCCCGAGTTCCTTCGCTGGAGACATCCTCACGCCCACAAAACCGCCCGCCGGGCGAAACGACCTTAAGGGAAAGCCGGGACCGCTTATGCTCACCGTCATCGCCACACGCCTCGCCAATGCCGCGTTCTCGCTCATAGGGCTCGTGACGCTCGTCTTCTTTATGATCTTCGCAACACCCGGCGGCCCGGCCTACAGCATCCTAGGGGTGCATGCCTCGCCTATGGCAGTCGCGGCCTTGAATCGCCAGATGGGACTGAATCGCCCGATAGCGGAGCAATACCTCGCCTGGTGGTGGCATCTTGCCCACGGCAATCTCGGGTACTCGTTTACGGAACATGCGCGCGTCGGCGTTCTCATCCTGTCTTACTTACGCAACACGATCGTCCTCTACAGCGCCGCGACACTTCTCGCCGTGGTATTGGCCATCGCGATCGGTCTTTTCCAGGGAGCCATGAAGGAGCGGCTTGGCGCCACGATCATCAGAGGCACACAGATCGCCCTCTACTCCTTGCCGGTGTTCTTTTTAGGCACACTGCTTATTCTGGTGTTCGCCATCGATCACGCCTGGCTCCCGCCCGGCGGGGTGGGCGGGGCCACGAGCTGGAGCGGCAAGGGCACGCTTGATCTCGTGCGCCACATGGTGCTGCCGGGACTGACCTTGGCGATCCCGATAACGGCGGCGCTCTCCCGTTACTTCGGACGCCAAGTGCGGCTCGAGTACGAGCGCGATTACGTGCGCGCTGCGCGATCGCGCGGTATCCCGCCTGTGCGCCTAGCACTCACCCATGTGCTGCGCAACGCCCTGCGCCCGCTCGTCACCCTGGTCGGCCTGATGGTGCCGCAGATCTTCGTCGGCGGTTTGCTCACCGAAACCGTCTTTAATTATCCGGGACTAGGTTGGCTTTTATGGCGTTCGGCGCTGCAACAGGACTATCCGACGCTGACAGCCATCGTGCTCCTCATAGGAGTACTCACCATCCTCGGCAACCTCGCCGCCGATCTCATCAATAGCGCCCTCGACGTCGAGACGCGCTATGACTGAGGGCCGCGTGCGGGTACCGCGATTCATGAAGGCCTGGGGGCGCACGGGGGTCCGCAAGGGCTTCGTCTCAGCCCCGGACAGCGAGGGCCGCTTAGGCCTTCTGCTTTTTATGGTCCTTGTCGCCTTTTCCGGACTCGGCCCCCTGTTTTATCCCCTGTCCGCGCAGGCCATCCATCCGCATCATCTGCTTGCCCCACCCTCGCTCCGCTTTCTTCTCGGTACCGACGATCTCGGGCGCGACCTTCTGGCGCGTCTTATGAGGGGCGGTCAACCGACCTTGGAGGCGGGCTTTTTCGGTACGCTGGTGGCGCTTGCGATCGGTACGCCCTACGGCCTGCTCGCGGCCTTAGGACCGCGCTGGCTAGGACAGGTCTTGATGCGTCTCTTGGATGCGCTGCTCGCGATCCCCACGCTCGTCCTTATGATCTTCTTTAGCGCCCTGATTCCGCTGACTATCGCAAACCTCATCCTGCTCCTGGGTCTTGTCTCCTGGCCGGGACTTGCGCGACTTGTCCGTAACGAGGCCTTAGCCCATAGCCACAAAGACTATATCGCCGCCGCGCGCCAGTTCGGGGCCGGATCTTTCTATATCGCCCGCGTCCATATACTCCGGGCGATCGTGCCCATGTTGGTGGTCAATGCCACCTTCCTGGTCGCCGATCTGATTTTGGCGCTGTCCGGACTGAGTTTTCTGGGTCTTGGCATCCAGCCACCACACTCCTCCTGGGGCGGGCTCTTGAACCAAGGGGCGCAGCTCGCCTTGGTCGGCCCGTGGTGGCTCATCGTCTTTCCGGGGCTTATGATCTTTCTCGCCATCCTCGCCATGAATATGCTGGGCCAAGGGCTGCTGGCACGCTTAGGGGTTCGCGGATGAGAGACGCCGTTTCCGAAGTCCTCACGGTCGAGGACCTGACCGTAAGCTTCCCGGGGCGCGCGGGAATTCCTACGCCGGTAAATCACTTAAGCTTTGCCCTGGAGGCCGGCAAAAC
>JAJYQN010000141.1 GCA_021794595.1 Pseudomonadota bacterium | reverse complement strand
GATCACCCTGGCGAAGCTTTTGGGTCGGCCGGTGACGGTCGAAGTCTTGGGGCCGTAAATGACGCCAGCGGCGACCTTGCCATAGCCAAGGCTTTTAGAGCGCGATCTTGAGGTGCCCAACGGCCCCGCCCGCACGCTTCACCTTAATCTCAATGTCGTATCCGAGGCGATTCAGGCATTCCATCAACTTGCGCTCAGAGAGATTCGCAAAGTCTCCGCGCAGCAGGGCCGACACTCTTGGTTGCGCAATACCCATGCGCCGGCCGGCCTCCTCTTGGGTGAGGCCGAGACGACGCACCGCGCGGGTGATTTCGATCACAAGACCGGATTTGATCTTGAGTTTGTTGGCGTCCCGTAACCCTAAGTCCGCAAACACATTGCCCGAGCTGGCCTCCACCTCAATGCCTTCAATGACCCGTTTTGCCATGGCGTAACTCCTTTGCGACTGCTTCGGCGATCTTGAGCCGGTCGCGAATAATGTTCATGTCCTCTTTCGGCGTGGCGATTCCGCTTTTGCTCTTCTTCTGAAAGCAGTGCAAAACAAACACGGCCTCCGCGAACCTCACGGTATAAACGGCCCGATAGGTTCCGTCGGCGTCATCCTCGACGACCTCTAGGACGCCTGCGCCACCAAAACCCTTGAGCACCTTCGCCGCATCATGCCGATCCCCACGTTGGGCGAAATCCAACGCATGGCCGAAGAACTTCCGCACTCCGACGGGAAGTCCCACTAGGTCTTTTTTGCTGCTTCCGATCCAGAAGAGCGGTTTTTCTTTGCCGACCATGGCGTGATTATATCAGAACTGGTATATTGGGCAATCTCTGTATAAGCGCGACCACCTTGTAGTCGCGCTGAAACGCCGTCGAGCGCTCAATCGTCCGCACGTAAGTCTTTCATCAGGTCGCTGTAGTCACAATGAAGCCACATCGCAAGAGCGAGTCCGGCGACTCTCACCCCAGCCGCCCCACCAAATCCTTCGCCTTGAGATGGGTATACCGCTTCAGCATCTGCAGGGTCTTGTGGCCCGTAATCGCCGCGACCTCCACATGGTTGAGCCCTCGAAGGTCCCTGGGATCGGATCGCCGCGCAGGCCACGCCGACCCCCTCATACCGTCCCTGAAAAGGCCCCTAGTTGCGATGACGCATCATCTAAATATACTGAATAAAGATGATTCGTCATCTATAATAGGCCACAGAAGCAGCATAGGAGCATCGCTATGAGCAGGCAAACCAAGGGGCCCGTGATCAGGGCAGGCAACCGGGTCGGCGACAACGAAAACAAGGCCCCCAAGCGCGGGCGGCCCGCCAGCCCGGTGCCGCGCGCCATCCGCAACGCCGAGGCGGCGCGGCGGTATCGGGCACGCAAGAGGATGGAGAGGGAGGCGCGACGGGACCCGCGTCAACCCTTGCGGTCGGCAATCATTGATCTATCGGCGGTGGCGGTGTGGAGGCGGGGCTGACGCCCCTTACCCCAACCTCCCCACCAAATCCTTCGCCTTGAGATGGGTGTAGCGCTTCAGCATCTGCAGAGTCTTGTGCCCCGTGATGGCGGCTACTTCCATGGGGTTCAGCCCTTTCTCAAAAAGCCTGCTCGTGGCCTCATGGCGCAGATCATGGAAGGTCAGTCCCCCGATGCCGGCCGCCTGGCAGACCCGCTCGAAGGCCTGGGAAATGGAGTCCGGGCGCATGCCCCATATGCGCCCATCAGTGCGCCTCGGTAGGCCATCCAAGATCTCCAGTGCCACCGTGGACAACGGCACCTGACGGGGTGTGCCGTTCTTCGTCTCGGGAATCAGGAGGACCCGGTCTTTCCGATCCAGGTGCTCCCAGCGCATCGCCGCGATCTCCCCGCGGCGCATGGCGGTTTCGATCGCCCAGGTGATGATCGCGCCGATCTCGCCGCCGTAGGCTTGAGCGGCGTTGAGAAGGCGGATCTGTTCGTCGTCGATGAGGCGGCGATCGCGGCCTTGGGGGAGCTTGGGTTTGCGCACGAATTCCGTGGGATTGCTCAAGCCCTCCATACCCCAAGCCCGACGAGCCACGGTGAATAGATGGGAGAGGAGGGCGAGATAGAGGTGAATCGTGTGTGGGGCGGCGCCCTCCGCCTCCTTGGCTGCGAGCATGGCCATGATATCCTTGCCGCGAATCGAGGCGAGCGATCGTGGACCCAATGCGGAGGTCTGCCACCAGCGAATCGTATAAATCTCGCGGTTGGCGGTCTTCTTGCTAGATGAGACCTCGGCGGCATAGCGGTCGAGCGCATCGGCCAGTGTCGTGTTTTCCGCTTCGGCCCGCGAAACGAAAACACCGCGATCCATCTCTCCCTCGATCTGGCGCGCCCAGGTCTCGGCTTTAGCTTTGGAATCAAACGTGCGTGTGAGAGGCGGATAACCGCGACGGCGAATGAGGGCCCGCCAAGCTCCTGATCGTTTTTGAAATGCCGCCATCCGGGTTCCTGGTCGTATGACATCTGGTCGGTGTACCACCAGTGTACCAAACCCCGGATATTGATGAGAACTCTGTTCCCTAAGTCCTTGATTTATTGGTCGGGGCGAGAGGATTTGAACCTCCGACCACCTGAACCCCATTCAGGTGCGCTACCAGGCTGCGCTACGCCCCGTTCCGGCAGGCATCATACCGTAAGCGCTGCGCGTATCAAAGATGCCAT
>JAJYQN010000103.1 GCA_021794595.1 Pseudomonadota bacterium | reverse complement strand
TATATTTAAGGTATTGATGTCCCTTTATCAGTCGGCAAAGAGCGTATAGAGAGAACCTGAAAAAATCAACGATAGTAGGCAAATATCGGCCAAAAAAGTATTTACAGATTTCGGGTGACAATGAAGCGCTCGCCGAAGCGACGCGGCTTTATCCCCTTCGTGATGTCTGCCTTATTGCGGATCATTAATAGCCGGGCGAGCGCCGCATTACGCCATCGTCCATCCCGTGATGTCGATGGATGCTAAAAAATGAAGTGCTAAAACGCCACGAGACTGCTTGCCGACAATAACGCCTGAGAGAGACGCCATCGCAGTGCTGTAACCTCGGTCCACCGCGCCCGCCGGCGGTTCGTCAAGGCGCACCGCGCAGGCAAAACTCCCGATCAGGGACCGGCTTGGCAGCCTTTTGCATAACACCACTGCGTGCTCTCACGGGTTATTTGTGACCCGTCAATGGCCCGATTCAGACCAACCACAAGGCATAGCCCCACAGCCCTGCGCCCAGAACGGCCGCGACGCCCGCGGCGACAAAGAGCCATTTGCGGCCGGTCAACGCCGTTATCGAGGCAAGTGAAATGGCGATCTGGAGGAAGATGAGACTCAAGGCCATATTGTTGTGAGGCCGATCGAGCCGCGCAGATTCATGGTCTGCCTGCTTCGAGCTGGCCTCCAGGGCATCGGCCTGCGCCTTGATCGTCACCTTTTGCGCCATGTACTTTGCAATCTTCTTGCGAAACAGTCTCGTCTTCGAAGGCGGCAGGATGGCTACCGCCAACTGCATGATATGCGCCTTGGTGCTTACCGCCTGATAATAATTCCACTGGTCGGCCGCGTGGGTCTTTTGCAAGATCGCCTCATTTTTATAAAGGAGCACCTCATTCATGGTGCGCGTCCCCTGGTAGCTTACGATCGCGCCTAAGCTTGCGAGAATGGCCGTGAAGATCGCCACCCACTGATTCAGGCTGTGGTGCTTGTGATGGCTTTGCGCGGCCTCTTGGACGAACTCCTCATGCGGCGCATGGGTGTGGACCCCATTCTCGGTCATACAATCTCCTGCTGTTCCATAAAGTATGCCCGCCTACGGGCCGCCCGCTTTCCAGAACATGGGCCCATTGGTTGAGCGATCTCCAAATAGGGCGTTACGTCCCCACGCCAGCGCGCCGACACCGGCCTGCGCGCGCGAATCCGACCGCGCATACACGTCCGGTACGAACCCCGGGGGCATGCGCGGCCTAGTATATCGTTTGCCCATGAGTATCCCATACCGAGGGCTTGGTGGAACCGAGATCGAAGTCGCTTTACCGGAAGACCACGGGCCGTTTCCTCCATTCGGCACTCCCTTCCAAGGATGCAGCCCCTGGCCTTGCCTAGGAGGAGACATAGATAGGGGATAGGCGCGGGGGGTATGCACCAATTTGGGGACGCCCTCTCGACAAGATCGCGTTGCGAAGCATGCGTGCGGCATGGGCGCATTGCGAAGCGACGCGCGCTAATCGTGAGACAAACACAATCTTCCCGAGGGACGTGGGCCGCATGGCGGTCGGGCACGACACGGGCTTTCGGTCCCACGGCGGATCGCTGATCCTGGATGTTTTGGCGGCCCTTCCCATAAAGCCATCACCGCCGATGCCATTTTTTGATCGAAGTCCGGGCCTTTCTTCTCCCGATCACCGTAAATCCCATGCGCCTTGGCGCGCGGCGCGTTTTTGCACGAACGCGGCCAGGGCCGAGGAGGTCCACGCCCTGGCCGCCCGCCCCTGGTCTTTATCGTTTCGCGCGGACCGGGCTTCAGGTTTTTGGCCCCCTCCGCGACCTCCCAGGTGGGCCGCGATACAGCGCCGCGGGATATGGGGAATGCCCACTTTCCTTCGCAGGCTACATTGGCGCTTGCGATTCGTTGCCGCCACGGAACAAAATAGCTGAGCCCGTGTCACACCCGGTGGTAAAATAAGGTCCCCTGGGGCTTATAAAGACTGACCGACAATCTCTTAGGATCCATCCCATGCCTGTCCGAAGGTACACCGCGCTCGCCGCGGGAGTCATTTTGCGCGTGCTCGCAACAAGCGCCCACGCGCACGCCATTGCCGGTATGCGCGTCTTTCCTGGCACCCTGACCTTTTCCGATCCCGGGGTCACCGACGAGTTCGACTTAGGCTTCGGCCGCGCGGCTTTGAGCAGCACGCCCGGCAGCCCTTCCCCTTACGTCTCCGCGGCCTCCGCAACCGAATCGAAAACCATCACAAAAGACCTGGCGTTTAGTATCGGCGGGGCCTACCAGGGCGCCGGCGGTAACGCCGTGCCGGCCGGTTTCGGAAACGTTGCGGTAGGCTTAAGCTACCTGCTCTGGAAGAGCGACAGCCAAGAGACGCTGATCACGGGCGCCCTGAACGAATCCCTCAATGACACCGGCAGTGCCGGGGTCGGTGAGCCCTACTCGGTATTTTCCCCGACACTGCTGTTTGGGCGCGGTCTCGGCGATCTACCAAGCAAGATCCGCCTGCTGCGGCCGCTTGCGTTGACCGGCATGGTGGCTGCCAATATCCCGTCGGCGGCCGATGTCCCGCGGTCTGTCACGTGGGGCCTGTCAGTCCAGTACAGCCTCCCCTATCTTCAGTCCTACGTCCGCGATATCGGGCTGCACGCCCCCTTCAACAACCTCGTGCCGCTCGTGGAATTTCCGATGCAGACTTATACGAGCGGACCGTATGCCGGACAGACGCTCGGCACCATCGATCCGGGCTTTGTCTGGATCGGACATTATGGACAGATCGGCCTGGAGGCGACCATCCCGGTCAATCGGGCAAGCGGCCGAGGCC
>JAJYQN010000142.1:33080-47755 GCA_021794595.1 Pseudomonadota bacterium | reverse complement strand
ATCGGAATCCAACGCTCTATCCAACTGAGCTAAGGGCGCGCAGCGAAAGGATACCGCGAAGCGCTTAGGCGGTCTACGCCATTCCCCCGGCTTCTACGGCTTCCCGCTCTAAAGGGGCTCTTCGGGCGGAATTACGGGGCAAGAGGTGTTTTAGATGGCTTAGACGGCTTGGTCTGAGCCTCAAGTTCCGCCACCTGCCGTTCCAGACGTTCGACCAACTCACGCGTTCTCTGGAGAACCGCTTGTTGAACCTCGAATTCCTCGCGGGTCACAAGCCGTAGCCGTTGGAATGTGTTGTCGAGGACGGCCCGCACGTTCTTTTCCACGTCTTGTCCGAACTCGGGAGGAACCGCAGCCCTGGCTGTTGCCGCTATTTGATCTAAGATTCTCGTCAGCATGGGGTTAGTATAAGCCTTTCTTGTGAGTGAGCGAAGGGGTTGAAGGACTGGCGGCCGGGCCCGGCTTCTATATAATGCCTTCCGTGATGACTCTTACCCGATTTCGGCCGATGCTGGCCCTGGCCCTCCTTTTCGCGGCTCCCGCCTATGGCGAGGGGCTGAGTGGACAAGTGTCGCTTCTCAGCAACTACGTCTGGCGAGGCATTTCCGAGTCGAGCGGCAACCCCGCGCTTCAGGGATCGGTTTTGGCCAAAGGGCCGGCCGGACTTTATGCGCGGGCTTTTGTCTCGACCCTCGATTATCAGGGCGCGAACGTCCGCGCGGATTTTTCTGGGGGGATAAGCGACATGACCCCTTCGGGGCTGGGGTTCAATGTCGGCGCTACCGCCTATCGGTTCGATGTGAACTCCTTGAATTTCGAAGAGACGTACCTCCGCTTGCGTTTCGGATCCTTGTCGGCGGGTATCTATCACGACTGGCAGCACGACAATACCTATCTTGAGACGGGCTATCGGGTTGGACTCGGAAGCGGAGTCCATCTCATACTGCACGGAGGCCACACGAGTGGCCGCACGGTAGCCTCCTACGACGACTATGGGATCGGTCTCACCAAGTCCTGGCACCGCTTTACGGTCGGCGTTTTTGTGACCGCGATCGATCGCCATCCCCTGTCCGGTCTGCACGACGCCCATGTGGTGCTGGCCCTCAGCCAAGCCTGGTGATTTCTTGACCGAGGGCAGCTGGCTGGTATTTACGAGACCGTAGCGCCGGTCTTGAATTTCTTTCCATTGATGTTCTGAAAAATAATCGTGTAGTGCCCGGCGGCCAAATGACTGGCCTTGGCCGGCCGCAAGGTCACCCATGCCTTGGCGCCCATCTTGGCCTTAAGACCAAAGAGCCCGGGGCCGAACTTATTGTACTTATAGACATTCCGAATATGGCCACGGGCGGCCCTTTCGAGCGCTCGGCCGCTCCACTTTTCCACGATCCCGTGAGGTCCGCTCACCACCACTCTTACGATATGCGCAGGAACCGCCGGTGTGCCACCATCCAAATAAGCGAGCACTTGGACTCGCCCGTGCGCCGATATACTTCCTCGACTGAGGGTCACATGATGTTTCCCTGGGCTCACCGGACCGCCATGAAAGGGCGTGAAGATCGAGCCGCGGAAGTAGTTGTAGAACACCGCCGTGAATAGGATTGCGACGATCGCAAGTCCCTTGCCCCAGCCGTCGAGCTCGCGTGCCGAGAGCGGGGCGCTACCGAGCCATCGGAACCATCTGGCATCGGCGAGGCCGGGGTTCGTTTTCATGAGCCATCCGTCCACGGACCAGAGTCCGGCCCCGGCCGCAAATACCGTACAGGCCATGGCGAACGTCGCTGATGCCATGGTCCACTCATCTATGCAGGTCGCCCCCTGCCAGCCAAATACCAGCATCAGCGAGATGCTAAGGCCGATACTCAAGATCGCGTTGAGGCGGGTGAGAAATCCGAGCATAAGCCCAAGGCCACTGACGAACTCGACGGCGCTGACCAGCACGAGCAACCAGTAAACAAGGCTTGGGTTATGGAGGATGGTGCTGATGACGTGTCCTAAACCGAGCACTGCGCCGGGCATGCCACCTTGTAACTTATTGGCCATCCAGCTATGGGCGTGGGGATTCAGCTTTTGGGGTGCGTAAATAAAACGTCGGGCACCGCCACCCCAGTAGATCCATCCTATGACGAGACGTACCGCGAGGACGGCTGCGCCCAGCATGCGAAGGACGGCCGCTCGATCGTAGGTTTGTTCAGCTGCGTATCGACTCATAAGTGTGTTGCCCTCATCGTCGGTGATTTTTCTGGTTCGCTCGGGTCTCGTTTTTGTGTGCGGCGTGTTGGGTTTCTAGTAAATAACAGAGCCCATCTGGTCACAAGAGACCTTGTCGCCCGTAAGACCCTGAGCTTGCGTTCTAGGTCTATGGTATTTGGTTCGCGGAGCCAGGATACTAGCTCGACCTTAACACCATCCGACGGCGCAAGGCTATCCGGAGGCGCTGCCTTATGTATCAGTCGCTGTGGGTCGAGATGTTGGCGCGCATCCAGTTTGCGTTTATCGCGGGCTTTCATATCCTTTGGCCTCCCGTCACTATAGGACTATCTGTCGCCCTGTTTGTTCTCGAGGCGCTCTGGCTCAAGACGGATAAGGCATTCTATTACCGTCAAGCCCGCTTTTGGAGTCGGCTCTTTTTGCTCAATTTCGCTGTGGGCGTCGTGTCCGGCATTCCCATGGAGTTCGCCTTTGGTGACAACTGGGCGCCCTTATCCCGATTCGGCGGCGGCCTCCTTGGCAATCTTCTGGGTTTTGAGGCCGTGCTCGCGTTTATGCTCGAGGCAGCATTCCTTGGGCTCATGGTTTTCGGCTGGGGCCTTGTCGGACGCCGTATGCATCTCTTTGCGACCGGCATGGTCATGTTCGGAAGCATTCTGTCGGCGTTTTGGATCATGGCGGCGAACTCCTGGATGCAAACGCCGGCCGGGGTGCGCCTCATCCACCATCACCTGATCATCACGAGTTATTTTAGAGCGATCTTTAACCCTGATCTTCCTTATAGCTTTTTCCACATGCTGATTGCGTGCCTCATCATGGGTGCGACGGTACTCGGTGGCATCAGCGCTTGGTACTTGAGAAACCGTCGGTTCGCGGACTTCTTTCTGCCCAGCCTCAAATACGCCGCCGTGGCCCTTGCGGTCTTAGGACCTCTTCAAATCCTGGTCGGTGACAGCGCCGGCCTTCATCTCGCGAGCGTGCAACCGGCAAAGCTCGCGGCTATGGAGGGCCGTTGGCGGACCAACCCCGCGGGCCATGCAGCCTCCTGGGTGGTGCTCTGCTGGCCTGATCCGGGCCGCCAGGATAATGCCTGGTCTTTGAAGATTCCTCGGATCGGGGGCCTTATCATCACCCACCGTTACCGCGGCGGCATAAAAGGTCTGCGGGCCTTTCCGCGGCGCGACCAGCCGCCGGTCCTCATCCCCTTTTATGCGTTTCGCGTGATGGTGGCCTGCGGCCTTTTCCTTGCGCTGATCGGCATATGGACGGCTGGCGCGTGGTATCGGGGGGGCCTGACCTTGGCGCAAGCACCCACGCGCCGGTCGCTCCTCGCGGCCTGGTATGCGATGCCGCCCGCAGCCTACCTAGCCATCGAATGCGGCTGGTTCACCCGCGAGGTCGGCCGCCAGCCCTGGGTCATATACGGGCTTTTGCGTACGAGCCAAGCCGTGAGCCACTTGCCGCCCGCTGCCTTGATGTGGTCGTTGACGGGATTTGTTGTCTTTTACGCCACGATCGGGAGCGCGGCCTTAGTGTTCGCGCGGCGCATTATCCAGTCGGGGCCCGACCTGGAAAGCCCCGTTCCCTATGCTATTGAGGCGCCGGCCGTTTGGGCGCGTGGACGTTAGGAGATCGGATGCCGCACACCCTCAACCCCGATCACGATCTTCTAGCTGTCATCTGGTTTGCAATCGAAGCCCTGTTCCTGATCTTTTACGTGGTATTAGACGGTTTCGATTTAGGGATCGGCGTGCTGAGCCTTTTTATGCGCAAGGACGTTCGTCCCCAGCTCATGATGAGCAGTATCAGCACCGTCTGGGACGCCAACGAGTCATGGCTCGTGGTTCTCGGTGGAACGTTGTTTGGCGCATTCCCGCTTGTCTACGCCTTGCTGCTACGAGCCCTCTATATCCCGGCAATCGTGATGTTGTTCGGCTTTATTTTTCGGGGCGTGTCCTTCGAATACTGGGAGCTTGCCCGCCGTAAGTCGGTTTGGTTGTGGGCCTTTGGCATGGGGAGCGTCGCCGTGGCCGTGAGCCAAGGCTACCTCTTGGGTGGTCTTCTCGGCGGTATGACCGTCATTCATGGCCACTTCAGGGGCGGTCTATTCGCCTGGTTCACGGGGTTTGCGACACTTGTCGCCTTGGGTGTCGTGATCGGCTACGTGCTCTTGGGGGCGACCTACCTCATCATGAAGACAGAAGCCCAGGTTCAGGCCGCCCTTTTCCCGGTTGCGCGCGCGACCGCGATCGCCCTTTTTGTCATCGCCGTTCTCATTACTATCTTGACCCCACTGCGCTATGAGTGGGCCGCCCGCCGCTGGCTGACCTTCCCGGACATCCTCGCGTTCGGCCTGCTGCCTCTTATCGCCAGCCTTTCTTTCTGGCGTTTGTTTAAGGCCCTCAGCTTAGGCCGCACTTACGCCCCGTTCGCTTGGACGCTTGGGATTTTCTTAAGTTCGTTCCTGGGTCTTGGTCTCACGATCTATCCGTATATAGTTCCCAATACCTACACCATATACGCCGCGGCAACGGGGTCTGGCACGCTTATCTTCATGCTGACCGTGGTCGGGTTTTTTATCCCAATCATGATCGCCTACAACGCTTACCTTTATGTCACCTTTCGGGGCAAGACCGGTATCGGCGGCTACTAGGGCGCTTAGGTCGGCGCTTAGGCGCTTTCTGCCATTTCGTCTCGCACCTCGCTTTTCGCGTACCAGTGCGCACGCGTGAGCGGCAGGCCCTCGAGCGAGTGCGCAATCTGGAGGTGAAATACCACTAAATCGCCGATCGCAAAGGCCGCTTCGCAGGCCGACAAATAGAATTCCCACATGCGCGCGAATGACTCGCCCCAGCGCCATACGGCCTCGAGGCGGTGGGCTTGGAAGCGCCTCCGCCATTCTCGCAAGGTGTAGCCGTAATGAAACTTCAATATCTCGATATCCGCGACCTTAAGCCCGGTTTTCTCGATGATCGGCACGACCTCAGAGAGGGCCGGGTTATAGCCGCCCGGAAAGATGTGTTTGCGGATCCAAGGGTTCGTGTGTCCTGGGGGGCCGCTGCGGCCGATGTGGTGGATGAGCGCCAGACCTTCGGGTACCAATCGGTCCTTCAGGCGGGCGAAGAAGGTTTCGTAATGGGGGACGCCCACATGTTCGAACATGCCTACGCTCACGACCTTGTCGTAGAGACCCTTGTGCTCGCGGTAATCCTCCAAAAGAAAGTGCACGCGCTGGCTCAGGCCTTGCTCGCGGGCGCGCGCGTTGGCAACCCGCAGTTGTTCGCGCGACAGCGTAAGGCCAGTGACCTCTACCCGCGCCTCGGAGGCCAGGTGCAAGGCAAGGCCCCCCCAGCCGCAACCGATATCGAGTACCCGATCGCCGGGCTTCAGCTCAAGCTTGCGGCGGATGAGCTCGCATTTGGCCCTTTGGGCCTCCTCAAGGCTGATGTCAGGCCGTGTGAAGTAAGCGCAGGAGTAATGCAGGTCGCGATCGAGGAATAGCCGAAAGAGGTCCTCGTCCAGGTCGTAGTGGTGAGTGATGTGGCGGCGGCTAAGGGCAACGGGATTGGCCTGCTCAAGCCGCCTCTTTAGGGCCCCCAGGACCGGCACCGGGGCGGATTCCGGGATGTTGCGAAGAAAGACTTCAATAAGTTTTTCAAGGCCTTGGGGGGCATCCCAGCCGCCTTCCATGTAGGTCTCGCCGAGCTCGAACCAGGGGTCTCTGAGAAGTCTTTTGATAGTCCGTGGGTCTTTGATGTGCCACTCGGCCGCGGGGGGGCCGGCTCCGTATTCCGCTATCCGCCCATCCGGGTAGCGCACCGTGAGCGAGCCGGTTTTGATTGCGTTGGCCAAAATCCCTTCGAGCATGGGCTCCTCCATTAGTGAAAACTGGGCGGATAGCCGCGCCGTGTCGTTTCGGCGCCATCCCTTCGGCGCCATCCCTTTTTGCTTGCGGCTTGAAGATTCTACCACTACATGTGCCCGCAAGGGCTATAGGGCTAGCGGCCGGAGGAGGGATCGCCCATTGACTCGGCAGGCTCTCAAGGTTAGCCTCCGAAAGCCACTGCGGGTGCCTGCGGCGGCGCCTTTTTGCCCCCCAACTTCATTATCGATATGGGCGCGTGCCCCGGAGAGTCATGAGTATTGCACACATCCTTGGTTTCCCCCGCCTCGGCGCTGACCGCGAATTTAAGAAGGCCCTAGAGGCCTACTGGAAGGGGACTCTGACCCAAGACGCCCTGCTGGAGGTCGGCAAAGACCTCCGCAAGCGAGCTTGGCAGGCCCAGAAGGCGGCAGGCCTCGATTTCGTTACGGTCGGAGATTTCGCCTGGTACGACCACGTGCTCGAGACCAGTGCTCTTTTGGGAGTCGTGCCGCCGCGCTTCGAGTGGACTGGACCGGACGTGGATCTCGACACCTTCTTTCGCATGGCTCGCGGCGTGGCACCGACGGGCAAGGCCACTTACGCCTGCGAAATGACAAAATGGTTCGACACGAATTACCACTACATTGTGCCCGAGTTCCAGAAGGACCAGCGGTTTGCGGTGTCGTCTCCGCGGCTCTTTTCCGATGTGGCCGAGGCCAAGGCCGCGGGCTACCCGGTCAAGGCCGTTCTCGTGGGTCCCGTGAGCTATCTGTGGTTGGGTAAGGCCAAGGGTGAGGATTTCGACAGGCTCTCGCTTTTGCCCAAGCTCTTGCCGGCCTACCAGCAGGTCTTAAAGAAGTTGGCCGCTCTGGGCGTGGAGTGGGTCCAGATCGATGAGCCGGCGCTGGTTCTGGATCTTCCCAAGGCCTGGACCGAGGCCTATCCGAAGGCCTATGAGGCCTTGAGCGGCACGGGCCCCAAGCTCTTGCTGACCACCTATTTCGAAAGCCTGGGCGCCAATTTGGAGCTCGCCTGCCGCTTGCCCGTCGCCGGGCTCCATGTGGATCTTGTGCGCGGCGCAAGCCAGCTCCCCCAGGTCCTGAAGACCTTACCCGAGGACAAGCTCTTGTCGCTCGGCGTTATCGATGGCCGCAATATCTGGCGCGCCGATCTGGATGCCGCCTTGAAGGTGTTGGCTCAGGCCAAGGGCCGAAAGGGCGGGGTCGCGGTCGCCAGCAGTTGCTCGCTTTTGCATACTCCGGTCGATCTTATGAGGGAGCAGCGCCTGGATGCCGAGATTCGCAGTTGGCTGGCGTTTGCGACTCAGAAGATGACCGAGGTCGGTCTCCTGAAGCGCGGCTTGGACGAAGGCGAAGGCGCCATAACCCAGGCGCTCACGGAGAGCCGTAAGGTGGTCCAGGACCGGGCCTCGTCCAACCGTATTCATAACGCGGCCGTGAAGTCGCGGGTGGCCGGTGTGCGCCCCGCCGATGCAAGCCGCAAGCAGGCCTTTGTTCAGCGCCGCGCGGCCCAACGCGCGCACCTGAAGCTGCCGCTATTCCCGACCACCACCATCGGATCGTTTCCGCAGACCGCCGAGATCCGCGCGGCACGCCGCGATTTCAAGGCCGGCCGTATTGATGCCCGCGAGTACGAGGAGCGGATGCGGGCCGAGATCGCGCTCGCCGTGCGTAAGCAAGAGGAGATCGGTCTCGATGTTCTGGTTCATGGCGAGGCCGAACGCAATGATATGGTGGAGTATTTCGGCGAACAGCTTCAAGGCTTCGCCTTTACCGACTACGGTTGGGTGCAGAGTTACGGTTCGCGGGCGGTCAAGCCGCCTATCATCTTTGGCGATGTGTCGCGTCCCAAGGCGATGACCGTCGAATGGGCGAAATACGCCCAGTCGCTGACGAAAAAGCCCATGAAAGGTATGTTGACGGGACCTGTCACCATCCTTCAATGGTCGTTTGTGCGAAACGACCAGCCGCGCTCAGACACCGCGCTCCAGATCGCGTTTGCTATTCGTGATGAGGTCCACGATCTCGAGCGGGCCGGCATTCGCGTCATCCAGATCGACGAGCCGGCGGTGCGCGAAGGGTTACCGCTACGTCGGGAGGACCACAAGGCCTACCTCGCGTGGGCAGTTCGCGCCTTCCGGGTGTCTTCGGGTGGAGTCGATGATGAGACGCAGATACACACCCATATGTGCTATGCGGAGTTCAACGACATTATCGAGGCGGTAGCCGAAATGGATGCCGACGTGATCACTATCGAAACGTCGCGCTCCGACATGGAGCTTCTCGATGCATTCGTGAACTTCCGCTATCCAAACGAGATCGGGCCGGGCGTTTACGACATCCATTCTCCACGCGTTCCGTCGACCGAGGAGATGGTGCGGCTTATGCGCAAGGCCGAGAAGGTACTTCCGGCCCAACACCTCTGGGTCAACCCGGACTGTGGCCTGAAGACTCGGAATTGGCCGGAGACCGAGAGCGCTTTACGCAATATGGTGGCGGCCGCCGAGTCTCTCCGAAAGGAGGCGGAGTCCGCACCAAGATAGAGCGCCTGGGGTGAGGAAACTCACCAAGACGGTGCAAGGTAGGACCTAAGGGGGCGGTAAGTCGCTAGAAAGAATGCGGCTTCCGCCCTCTTTTTTTGTTGGCACGCTCCCTGCAATTGCCCCTATGCGCGCAGCCATTGCTGCGACCACGCTTACAGGGGGATCACATGAAAGTCTCTATCACGGCGTCGGCCCGTCCGCCTGCGCCGACTCACGCTCCAGGCGAACCGGGTCGGCGAGGCCTTGCGGGCTTTTCTAGGGAGATCGACTTATGAAACTGGTAACGGCCATCATAAAGCCATTCAAGCTTGATGACGTGCGGGAGGTCTTATCCGAGATCGGGGTTCAAGGCATCACCGTCACCGAGGTCAAGGGCTTCGGTCGGCAGAAGGGTCATACGGAGCTCTATCGCGGGGCCGAGTACGTAGTCGACTTCCTGCCTAAGGTGAAGATCGAGATCGCGATCGACGACGATCTCGTAGACCGCGTCATCGAGGCCATCAGCAAGGCCGCTAACACCGGCAAGATCGGCGACGGCAAGATCTTTGTCTTCGATCTCGAGCAAGCGGTTCGTATCCGCACCGGTGAGTCCGGGCCGGGGGCTTTATGAGTAGCGAAGCGACAGCATTGCGGGGCCGGGTCTTCGGTCTTGCTTTTCACATCATGAACGGGAGGAAACAACCATGTCTGTAGCGTGGCTGAATACAGGCGACAACGCCTGGCAATTGACCGCGGCTACTGTCGTAGGTCTGCAGAGCGTTCCGGGCCTTGTCGTTCTCTACGGCGGCATCGTCAAGAAGAAATGGGCCATCAACTCGGCTTTTATGAGTCTTTACGCGTTTGCCGCCGTACTCATAGCGTGGCTCTTGTGGGCCTACAACATGGGCTTTGGGCCGGAGTGGACCTCATTTGTCGGGATGCCCCATCCCATCGCGGCCATGGGAGATGAATTGAAGCAGGCTGTCATCCCTGCGTCCAATACGTCCGCGAATTTCCCGATGGCCACCATGGTCTACTTTCAGTTCGTCTTTGCCGCCATTACCCTCATTATCATGGCAGGCGCCTTTCTTGGGCGCATGAACTTTAAGGCCTGGATGATCTTCGTTCCGCTCTGGCTGACGTTTTCCTATACCGTCGGCGCCTTTAGTCTGTGGGGTGGCGGCTGGCTGTCGACGCTTGGTGTGATCGATTATTCCGGCGGTTACGTCATCCATCTGTCGGCGGGTGTCGCCGGCTTTGTGGGCGCGGCCATGATTGGCCCGCGTTTGGCTCGCGACCGGGAAAGCTTCCAGCCCAACAATGTCCTCATGATGTTGGTGGGCGCCGGGATCTTATGGCTCGGATGGAACGGTTTCAACGGCGGCGATCCGTATGCCGCGAGCCGTGATGCCGGGGCGGCGGTCCTGAACACCAACGTCGCTACCGCCATGAGCCTTTTGACCTGGACCTTCATGGACATCCAGTTCTTCAAAAAGCCCTCGGTCATAGGCGCGGTCCAGGGAATGATCACGGGGCTTGTCGCCATTACCCCGGCTGCGGGTGTTGTGAGCGGTTACGGCGCCCTCATCATCGGCCTGTGTGCGGGTATCGTGCCGTGGTTCACGATGAACGTGTTGGGTAAACGCCTGAGTCTGTTTCGCAAAGTGGACGACACCTTGGGGGTGTTTCATACCCATGCCGTGGCCGGTCTGCTCGGCGGGATATTGACTGGGGTGCTGGCGACCAAGGTCGGGTGCGCAGCCTACGCCTTGAGCAACCCGGGCGGCGCGATCGACGGCAATTGGCATCAAGTCGTCCTGCAGCTGGAAGGGGCCGGCTTCATCATTGCCTTGAATATCGTCGTAACCTATATCTTGTTGAAACTCATCAGCTTTGTCGTCCCGCTACGGATGTCGGAAGAGGACTTGCTGATAGGTGACGACGCGGCGCACGGTGAGCAGGCCTATGCCTTGTATGGCGACGGCGAGCGTACACCAGTGCTGGGCGATTAAGAACGATCTCCTCACCCCCCAGGGTGTTTAAGGGCCGGTTCGCCGGCCCTTTTTTTGGTGTCCGGCGTGGGGCGCGGCCGTGTTTGACCGCCCCTATTCCGTTACCGATCTGGAGTATCGTTTATTCTGGTAGGCTAGAGCGGGTCGTGCGCCGACCGGAAGTAGCTTAGCTTGTAGAGGAGGGTTCTGTGTCTGCCCACATGAAGTCCATCGTAGCGCGTGTCTTTATCGTCGTAGTGGCTTTTCTTGTCGCCCTCTACGAACCAGGACTCGCGGTTTTCGCCGTGGGGGGTGGCGTGGCGGCTTTTCTGATCGTTCGCGACGGCGCGCGGACCAGGGACAAGAAGTAGTCCCTCGGGAAGGCCAGGCCTTGGGATGGGGTCTCTGTAAAGCAGGGTGTAGGCGTTCGGTCCCGCGCTCACTATAATGGCGGTTTGCGCGGCCGGGAATCATGGGCGGGGCCCACGGTGAAGGCGGGCCATAAGAGCTCATGGTCCATTGCGCCATAGCCTTTGTTTGCTCTGGGAGATCGACTTATGAAACTGGTAACGGCCATCATAAAGCCATTCAAGCTTGATGACGTGCGGGAGGTCTTATCCGAGATCGGGGTTCAAGGCATCACCGTCACCGAGGTCAAGGGCTTCGGTCGGCAGAAGGGTCATACGGAGCTCTATCGCGGGGCCGAGTACGTAGTCGACTTCCTGCCTAAGGTGAAGATCGAGATCGCGATCGACGACGATCTCGTAGACCGCGTCATCGAGGCCATCAGCAAGGCCGCTAACACCGGCAAGATCGGCGACGGCAAGATCTTTGTCTTCGATCTCGAGCAAGCGGTTCGTATCCGCACCGGTGAGTCCGGGCCGGGGGCCTTGTAATGGGTCTGAGCGCCTTTGGCATCAAGTGTCTTTCGTTTATCCGTCTCCTATTTTTGGTGGTACTGATCGGCGCCGTACCCGTTTCGGCGCTGGCTGCGCCGCGCGTTGTGGCCGTATCGACCCCGGTGGCGGCCCAGGCCCCGGCATTGAGCGCCGTAGCGCTACCCACTGGATCCGTCAGTCGCCCAAGCCAGGCCCGCATCAATCCTGGCGATACCGCCTGGATGCTGACTTCGACAGCGCTTGTGTTAATGATGACCATACCCGGCCTCGCCTTGTACTACGGCGGCATGGTGCGCAAGAAGAACGTCTTAGACACCCTGGCCCAAAGCTTCATAGTCACGTGTCTTGTTACGGTCTTGTGGTATATCGTCGGCTATAGCCTTGCGTTTACCCACGGCAACGCCTTTATCGGGGGGTTTTCGCGCGTCATGCTTCATGGCATGGGCAAGTCCACGGTCACTCGGCTCTCAGGGGCGGTCCCGGAGTCGGTTTACATGACCTTTCAGATGACGTTCGCGATCATTACCCCCGCCCTGATCGCGGGGTCTTTTGCCGAGCGCATGAAGTTCTCGGCGCTCCTTTGGTTCATGAGTCTGTGGCTTATCTTCGTGTATTCGCCGGTGGCCCACTGGGTGTGGTCCACGGATGGCTGGTTAGCGCGTTTAGGGGCGCTGGATTTTGCCGGCGGGACCGTCGTGCATCTGAACGCTGGCGTGGCCGGGCTTGTTACCGCGCTCGTGCTCGGTAAGCGTCGGGGCTACGGGCGGGATGCCATGCCGCCCCATAATCTTGTGCTGACCGTGATCGGCGCCGCGCTCCTGTGGGTCGGGTGGTTTGGCTTTAATGCCGGCAGTGCCCTCTCGGCGGGCGGCCGCGCCGGAATGGCCATGGCGACCACCCAGATCGCGACCGCCGCCGCGGCGCTTGCGTGGATGTTCGTCGAATGGGCGGCGCGCGGCAAGCCGAGCGTCCTTGGCATGGTCTCGGGGGCGGTTGCGGGTCTCGTTGCGATTACGCCGGCCTCCGGTTTTGTCGACCCCACGGGCGCCTTGCTCATCGGTATCGCAGGAGGCCTCGTGTGTTTTTGGACGGCCACCTATATGAAGAACTTCTTTGGTTACGATGATTCGCTCGATTCCTTCGGGGTCCATGCGGTGGGTGGTGGCCTGGGGGCGATTTTGACGGGCGTCTTCGCCGTCAAGGCCATTGGCGGCACGGCCGGTGCCCTGGAGGGCAACATCGCCCAAATAGGGAAACAATTCATCGATGTCGGCGCGGTGCTGGCCTACGATGTCGTCGTGACTTATGGGCTCCTCAAGATCATAGACGCCGTTATTGGTCTACGCGTGAGCGAAGAAGAGGAGGTCGAAGGGCTCGACCTCAGCCAGCATGGTGAGCAAGTCTATGAATAAGCACGGGTTAAAGAGTGTAGGGGCGTTTGTGCTCACCTTTATGGGCGAAAGCGGTGTCGTGGTCCTGATGGCCTTGACCGTGCTGTTCTCTCTTATGGTAACCCGCGCGCACGCTGCGCCCCGTTCTGGGCCGTCGGTGTCTCAGGCGATACCATTTCGGTGGTCGGGGCGGGCACCATCACCTTGGCCTTGCTGGATAAAACCGTTCCCGACCGCAGGCGCTGTGGAAAGCCCGCCAGTCCGAGTGGCGCCACATGTGACCATAAGTCCGGCGCGGCTCCAGTATCTGAAGCGGCAAGAACGCCTGGTGAGACGTCAGATGTGGCGATTACGACTCCGGCGCCGAACGTTTCTGGCCGAGGGGAGGCCGCAGCATGCGCACAAAGTCAGCGAGCGTATCCTGAACCTCGGGTGGCGTCTGCGTCGGATCCAGGTGGCCGAGCGGTCGGGCGGGAATGACTAAGACCTTGGGAACAGTAGGGTTTCCAAGGCGAACGCGGCCATGCTAGCATGTGCCGACAAAATTTGTTCACGTATGTTCACACACCTGCGCACGTAGGAGTTTAATTATGAAGAAAATTGCGGTATCTCTCGCCTTAGCGGCCGCCATGGCATTGCCTGTTGTGGCATTGGCTAACGGGAATCCCCAGACCAAGTCGGCCATGACCGCCGCCGGTTGTTTTGCCTGCCACGCGGTAACGCATAAGGTCGTCGGTCCTGCTTATGGCTGGGTGGCTTATACGTTCGCCCACAAGCCCGGCGCCGATGTCAAGTTGGCACACAAGATCATCAGTGGCGGCGCCGGACGCTGGAACGCCTGGACGGGCGGGATTCCTATGCCGCCTCATCCGCAGCTGACCCTGGCGCAGGCCGAGCAGATGGCCGATTGGGTGCTGTCGCAGAAGCCTATTGCCCCGCCGAAGCCTTAAGGGCATAGGCAAGGCTTAAGAAAAAGGCCCCCTCGTGGGGCCTTTTTTATTTAACCAGAATCGAAAAACAGCCGTTTCTCAGAGCGGATGTGGATAACTCGGACAACAAAGGTGTCCCGGGTGTGATGCGTAATGCGGTATTTTCTGAGATCCGGGCCCTACTACGTATCTCCCGGTACCGATCCCTTCACTGAGCAATCCTCCGAGAAGCCCTGCGCCGTCGCTTTACAAATCTTGATAAGGCGCCAGCTCCCAGTATCGCAAGGTTTGCGCAGACAGAGGCGGCCGTTATCCAGGCCCCATGTGTTGACGATAGCTTAAAGAGGCTCCTAAGATCATGTATACGGCCCTCTTGTGAGGTGGGCGGACGAGGCGTCCATAACAACTCAAATTGTAGGGACCGAGGGCTGGCATGTTGCGGGCCTATTTGGGGTAGTGCCCCAAGAAGCCCTCCTGTTTTCGGGGTCAAGTCCAATCTCTGCTGTAAATTCGATCCGGTATTGACGTCCTTTTCTTAACTCAATGACACCACGTTATCCAGAGTGGTGGCGGGATATCGGGCCGCGAGCCACTCGGGCAATTCGTCCCTATCCAGATAGTGCCGCTTGGCCCAGGCCTCGTTCTGTTCAGCCAGCAGGGCACCGATAAGGCGCAGGGCCGAGTCGGTGTTCGGGAAGATCCGGATGACCCGCTCCTCCCGGCCAATTTCTTCGTTCAAGCGCTCCTGCATGTTGGTGGTGCGCAGCCGCTTGCGGTATTTCTCGGGCAGTACAATCACGCTTAAGGCGTCCTCGAATCCGTTTTTGAGACAGGCGACGGCTTAGGTGCG
>JAJYQN010000142.1:0-32980 GCA_021794595.1 Pseudomonadota bacterium | reverse complement strand
AGGTGCGCGCGGGCCTTGAGGCGTTTGAAGAAATCGCCCCAGGTGGCGAAGGACTCGGAGTCGTCGATCGGGACCCCAAGGATCTCACGGATGCTGTCGGCGCGGACGCCCGAGACGATGAGAGCCGCCTTCGGCACCACCCAATCGGCTTCGCGCACGGCGAGCACGAGGGCGTCAACCAGCACAATCCGGTAAGAGGCCGTCGGACGGCGCTCGTTGAAGGCGCGGACGCGGGGATCGAGGCCGGCGCACAGCGCACTTACGGCCGATTTCGAGAACGAGGCACCACACAAGTTGTGGATCGCAAATAAGGGAGGGATTCCGTTCAGGAGTCCGCCACCGGAAAGGCCTTTTGCGGCTGGTGACGAGGCGCTTGAGCGCTACTTCACCATACCACCCTCGACTATTTTGCCCCTTCAGTATCCTGTCTTGGCCCGCCCGGGTTCTGGGGATCGGATGGACTCACGCATCAGGCTCGGCGTTCCGCACCGGTACCTGCGAGCGAGCCAGTATCCCAACTTCCAGAAGACCACACGGTCCACAGGGCTAAAGAGGGTGGCGGTATAGTCGGTGTATTGATAGATGCGGATTCTGGCGATCGCGATCACCCATTCTGATTCATCGTGACCGATCGTTCTGGTTAGGCGTGATCACGAGAGGCCAGAATACGCAACGAGACAGGTTTGCGCAGCCCAACCTTGTGATCCCAGAGCTCGCCACGATTCTGCCGCCTGATGGGTCCCTAAAGCAGGTTAGCGGGTCCCATCGTAATCGAGCCACTAAAGCGCGCCTCAATGGCGCTATTCCTGGCAATTGCGCCACTATGAGGGACGGTATGGCTCGGCAAGTCCCTGAAGAAGAGCTCGAAGCCGTTGTTCGGGCTGTTGCCACATCCGAATCGGCAGCATCGATGGACGACATCGCGGCCTCTCTGCGAGACCTACCAAGGCGCACGCTGCAGCGCCGCGTGGCGGCATTGCTTGAACAGCGGCGTCTAGTCCAAGAAGGTCGTGCCAGGGCGAGCCGTTATCGGGTGCCCGAACGCAAGGGCAAGGTGATTCATGGTGACGTCACAGAAGGCGTCGCGTTTCGAGATGAAGGAGGCGCGCAGCTCCCGGTCTCTGAAGAAGGTAGGACGATACGGCAGCTAATTCGCAGGCCGATTCAGAACCGCCAACCAGTCGGCTATAACCGGCAATTTCTGGACCAGTACAGGCCCAATCACAGCTTTTATCTTTCCGCGGCATTGCGCCAGCGGCTTTTTGAGTTGGGAAGGCCAACGGGCGAGAGACAAGTTGTGGGCACGTATGCCAGACACATCTGGAACCGTCTGTTGATCTATCTATCGTGGAACTCAAGTCGTCTGGAAGGCAACACCTATTCATTGCCCGAGACAGAGCGCCTTCTGGAGTGGGGCGAGGTCGCAGAAGGCAAGAAGGCTGAAGAAGCGCAAATGATCCTGAACCACAAGGCAGCCATTGAGCTGTTGATGGGTCAGGCTGAGGACACAGGATTCAACCGTTACACTGTCTTGAACTTGCACGCACTACTGGCGGATAACTTGCTGGGGGATCCCCAAGCGGTTGGCCGCCTGCGTGAAATCCCGGTAAATGTCGGGGGCACGGTGTATCACCCATTGGACGTGCCGCAGTTGATCGAAGAATGCTTCGACCAGATTCCGGAAACCGCGACCGTCATTGCTGACCCTTTCGAGCAGACATTCTTTGTGACTGTACATATTCCCTATCTGCAGGCGTTTGAGGATGTAAACAAGCGGGTATCAAGATTGACGGCCAATATCTCTCTGATCCGTCACAACCTCTCCCCGCTGTCATTTGTGGATGTTCCCGTGCAGGCCTATGTCGATGGCTTATTGGGCGTGTATGAATTAAACCGAGTTGAGTTACTTCGTGATGTGTTTGTATGGGCCTACGAGCGGTCTTGTGCCCGTTATGCGGCCGTACGGCATTCTTTGGGGGAACCCGATCAATTTCGGCTGCGTCATCGCATCGTGATTGCAGAGACGATGACGGCGATCGTTGTCCAGGGTATGGATAAGCGCCAGGCGATCGCGCACATACGCAACGTCGCCGACGAAAAGCTGGACAAGGCCGCCAAAATGCGTTTTGTGGAGGTGGTTGAGACAGAGCTTATGAGCCTGCATGAAGGCAATATGGCGCGCTACAAGATCAGGCCCCCTCAATATGCTCATTGGCGGAAAACCTGGACATAACTCCTGAGGGCGCCCGCCCAACACAAAACCGTCCAGGCCCGTATCCAAGGCGACGGCGAGGCTATCGCCAGGACGCCGCGCCTTGGCGCAAGAATTCAATCCTCGCACCCCGCAGCGCGACAGCGCCGTGCCCGGGGATTTCCTTCCGAGGCGTCGTCCGACAATAGAAAAGCCCCACAAAGACCAAAGACATCGCGTCCCGCACTGTGTGGCGGAATCTCAGTTTCCCTGTTCGATGGAAAAGACGAAGTAAGATCGAAAGGCGATGTCCAGCGCGTGTGCGGCTACCTGGCGGGCCTTTTCCGGTGACCAATCGAATCGGGCCCGGTAATAATGGCCCAGCGCCCGCTCCGCCACAGGGTATTGATGTTGTATCGCTGCGTACAACCGCTGACGTTGCAGCTCCCGTTTTGCCCACGTGCGCAAATCCGCGTTGACTTCAGCCCGCGTATTATAGGGCTTCTCTATCAAGGCCCAAGGACGCATAGCCACGTTGGCCATGACCTCTTGAGCCTGGAGGCGTAATGTCTCTATCGGATGCAGGGTGCCGTCATTCTGGTCCGGTCCAAGGGCGCTATTGCAGAGGCGCGCAAACCGTCGCACCGCTTTAGGCAAAAGCCCCACCGGGTTTGACGCGCCGGCATGAAATCGCACTGTACATTGAGGTTTGGCGTTGTTTTGGCCCAGCGTATATACCCGCCATTCTCCGAGGAGCCAATAGGGCGCGCCCATATTGACGGCCCATAGATGCCCGTTGTTGTGGTCGACGAGGACCATGGGGGGGCGCCAGGAAGAGTGGAGAAATGTCAGGACGCCGCTCCGTGAACGGGTGGCGCCGGAACGCGGCCTTTCTCTCCAAAACTTATTTAAGGACCAGTTGGCCGGAATCGAAAAAAGGGTATACCAATCACCCTGCCAGTTGAAGGGCTCATCAAGCGCGACGAAGCGGTGTCCCAGGGACGCAGATTTTTGCCAATAAACGGTATAGGGAGGGACGTGTTTCCTTTTCACTACCTTTCGAAAAAACCGCGAATCGGACCATATCCCGTTGCCGCCCGAAATGTCGCCCTCATTAGGGTGTAGAACAAGGCTGCTGGGAAACCCGTGTGGAACGGGCGGTGACGAATAAACGTCGAAATTATCAGAACGAAATTGGGATCTGGCCAATCTCAAGGCCTGCCGACAGACAGAGGAGGGACGGCTGTTGGCAGAAAGACGCGGCCAATTGGGCGCGTCGGCATGGGCGCACAGGGGCCACAAGGACAACAAGGCAAGAATTCCCGGAAAAATACGAACAGACCAACGAACACGACCGACCGTGATTGCCAAGGCATTTGGGCTGTTCATATGTCCGGTCTTGTACCACGAAGCGCCTGTAAAAGGGAAGCGGGGCCGCAAAAGGCGACTGCGAACAGGGGCTTAATTCTCGGCAATTCCCATATGGCGGGCCGCAATCATTCCAGAAGCGCAAGCGGCTTTGGAGAGCGGGTCGTGTGGGGTGAGCCATGCGCTTCAATCATGGCCATTCGCCGCTGCTTATAGTGGCCGCACGGCATGACAAACCGACGTGCGCGTGTCAGGAAGGGTCGCGACCGAGAACCACGGAGGCTTGTCGTTGATTGTCTCTATTTTGGGTCGGCAAAAGTTTCCAGCGCGGAGCGAAGCGGTGTCTCAAAGTGAGGCCACGTGGTTTGCACTCGATCTTGTCGCCATCACCCCGCCGCTCCCCCATGCAAGGTTCGGTAAGAGATCAGGGAAGATCCCGCCACGCTCGCACCCCACCCTTGATGGAGAAGGCCCGGTCGTAGCCCATGGACCGCAGGAGTTGAACGGCATGGAGGCTGCGTTTGCCCGAGTTGCACAGACACAGCAGTACGTTTCCTTGCTGGTAATGATGTTTGTTGATCATAGACAGAAAGAACCGGGCGTCCTTGGCGGTCGGCGTGTCGCAGTCCAAAATCTCCTGCTCTTCTTCCGTCAGGTGATGGCCAAGAAGTTTCTTCAAGTCAAAGAGCGGGATGCACTCGGCCTCCTCGACCGTGCCCTCGAGTTCGAGTTCCGCGGGCTGGCGGACGTCGACTAAGGTGGCGATTTTGAGGCGCACAATCTCTTTCGCCACGGGTGGCGTGATTTCGAGAACGAGGCTCTGGTCTGGGGCGGATGTCGTCATGAGAACCAGTCTGTGGTTTCTAGAAAGGGAGTATAGCCGTTTCTTGGGGGTGCGCCGAGGGGAACAGCTGGTCCCGCGGGCCGGGTATCTGAAGGAGGCGCTACCCTGGGATCTCACCTCATTCATTTCCAGGGCGGGGCTTGCCTGAGCCTCGGGAGTGGGTCATTGATTCTGGCGCTCATAGTGTCGGTCGGAGGTATTTTTAAAAGACTGCGAAAACGCTTCCTGCTAGGCTAGATTGAGCGGGCCTATGAGCGGGCCTATGAGCGGGCCTATGAGCGGGCCTATGAGCGGGCCTATGAGCGGGCCTATGAGCGGGCCTATGAGCGGGCCTATGAGCGGGCCTATGAGCGGATCTGTGGGCCCAGTCGCGGCCGCTTCGTGTAGGGCAAAGGAACAGAGGGGCGCACAGGGCGCCGATCGGAGGAGGGGCGTGGATGAGGTGTCTTTACCGGTAACGGGCGTGGTATTGGCCGGGGGGGCGGCGCGGCGTATGGGGGGTATCGATAAGGGTCTTATGCCCTGGGCCGGGGAGCCGCTCGTGGCGCATGCGCTGCGCCTTATGGCCGATTTGCCGCAGGTCCTCATTAGCGCGAATCGTTCTCTTGCCCGCTACCAAGCCTTCGGCTACGAGGTGGTGACCGACGATCAAGACGACTTCGGCGGTCCCTTGATCGGGTTGCGCCAGGCCTTGCGGCGGGCCACCGAACCGTGGACGGCAAGCCTGCCCGTGGATTGCCCGCGGCTCCCGTCTGACATAATGTCTCGGCTGTGGCAGGCCCGAGTCGTGGGCGGTGTGGTCGCGGGCCGCAGCCCCCGCGGGCCGGAGCCGCTTGTTTGCCTTATGTCGACCACTTTGTTGGCGACCTTGGATGCCTATGTAAATGACGGAGGACGTCGGGCCCAGGATTGGTTTCAGGGTGTACCGCATGCTTGGCTGGATCTGACGGCGACCGAGGCCTTGAACTGCAATAGCCCCGAGGATTTACAGGAAGGGTATTAGTTTGACGGGTCCACACGGACCCGTACGGGGCCTAGGCTGCTTGGTCTTAAGCGCCGCTCAGTTTTACGGGGCGCCCGAGAGGGCGGCATTAGGGCAGCAGGCCCTCGAACGGCAAAAAGAGGACGCGATCGCCCACGGCAACGGGGGTGTCGGCGGGCAGATCGACTAGGCCGTCGGCCCAAGCGACCGATGACAGAACCCCCGAGCTTTGTTGGGCGTAGCTGCTCGCTTCCAGTTCACCATCGGCGCGTACCGTGAGACGCGCGCGCAGGAATTCCCGGCGTTTGTCCCCCTCTGCGCGCATAAAGCCGGCATAGACCGGAAAGCGTATGGGTGGCCGTGGCGTTTCGCCCTCGAGTGCCACCAAAAAGGGACGCACGAAGAGCAGGAAGGTCACAAAGCTTGAAACCGGGTTTCCGGGTAGACCGAGAAAATGCGCTCGGCCGATATGCCCAAAAGCCAGCGGTTTCCCCGGCTTTATGGCGACTCGCCACAGAGCCAGGGCGCCTTCTTTTTCTAGGGCCGTCTTGACGTGATCTTCCTCGCCCACCGAGACCCCGCCGGTCGTGACGATAAGATCGGCCTGGGACGCGGCGCGGCGCAAGGCCGCCCGAGTGGCCTCGAGATCGTCTCCGATCGGCCCTAGGCTCTCGACCTCGCAACCCATGCGCCGGAGCAGGGCCTTTAGCATCGGCCGGTTGCTATCGTAGATTTGTCCGTCGCGTAAGGGTTCGTTGCCTGCCTCGCGCAGCTCGTCGCCTGTGGACAATAAGACCACGCGCGCGCGTCGGTAGACACGGACTTCGCTAAAGCCACAGGAGGCCGCAAGGCCAATGGCCTGGGCGTTCAGGCGCCGGCCTTTTTCCAAGATGGTGTCGCCGGCGCGGATATCCTCTCCGGCTCGGCGAATATGGGCCCCAATCGTCCACTGGGGCGGCACGATCAATGTGTCTCCGCGGGTCTCGCAGTCTTCTTGGATCACGACGGTGTCGGCGCCCACAGGAAGCGGGGCGCCCGTGAAGATGCGGCAGGCCGTTCCCGGCGGGAGCGCGCTTGGGGCATCGCCCGCCGCTACCCGCAGACCGATAGGCAGCTCGCGGGTTCCGGATGCTAGGTCGCGGGAGCAAAAGGCATAGCCATCCATAGCGCTATTATCAAATCCCGGAACATTGATGCTGGCAAGCAGGGGTTCGGCCAAGACCCGATAGGAACTCTCGGCCAGGGGCAGCCGCTCGTGTTCTGTGATCGCCGAAAGACCCGTCAGTAAGCGTGCCCAGGTCTCCTCTAGGGACAGGAGTGGCGTATGAGGGGGTTTCGCCATTTAAGAGGGTTCCCGGAAACGCGGCAGGAGCTCGACCAAATTGCAGGGCCGGTGGCGTTTATCGAGTTGCGGTTCAATGATCTTCCAGGCGGTGTGACAAGCCCCGGTCGAGCCGGGCACGCAGAAGATGACAGTCCCGTTAGCAAGCCCCGCCAGGGCCCGGGATTGAATGGTAGAGCTGCCGATTTCGTTATAGGAGACGGACCGAAAAAGCTCGCCGAAGCCCTCTATTTCCTTATCGAACAAAGGCTTTAGGGCCTCGGGTGTCGAATCGCGGCCGGTGAGTCCTGTGCCCCCGGTCGTGATCACGACCTGGATCTTGGGATCGGCAATCCAGTGCGAAACGATGGCCCGGAGACCGTAGCGGTCGTCCCGTACGAGGGCCCGCTCCCCCAATACATGCCCAGCCGCGATGAGATGTTCGACTAGCGCTTGCCCCGACGTGTCGTTTTCCTGGGTCCTGGTGTCGGAGATCGTGAGTATGGCGATCGTGAGCGGTAAAAAGTCCGTCATGGTTCGTGGGGGTCCTGAAAGAGTGTGTGCTTATCGGCGCAAGCGCTTGGCCTAACGGCGGCGCTCGTGGCGCCCTATCCCGGCGCATAGGCCGTCTCGCAAATTACACAAGCTAGGGGTGTCGCGCAAGTTTCGGCGGGGTCTGAAGGGCTCTGGCGCGCCAGGAGCTCACTGTCGGGTCAGGACGGGCGAGCGGACTTGCGCGCATACGCTTATATTTTATCGAGAAGCCCTCGCAAGGTCGGGCTTGCCGGCCGCGTTGCCAACTCCTGCCAGCTGCCCCTTTGGATGACTTGGCCCTTTTCGATCGCGATCACATCGGGGCACAGGGCCTCCAAGACCACGGGATCGTGGTCTACGGCGAGCAAGGTAAAGCCCAGCTCCTCCTGCCAGAGCTTGATGATCGCGATCAGCTCTCTTACCAGGGGCCGATCGAGTCCCGCGAAGGGCTCGTCTAGTAAGACGAGCCCGGGCTTGCGACATAAAGCGCGCGCGAGCGCCACGCGTCGCGTCTGTCCGCCCGAGAGTTCGCGGGGTGCCCTGTCCCATAAGGCCTTGAGTCTCAGCTGGCTCTGGATCTCTTGGACCCACGCCTCTTGGCGTCGCCGGGTGGCCGCGTTCAGGGCAAAGAGAACGTTCTCGGCCACCGAAAGGTGCGGAAATAAACGCTCCCTTTGGGTCAGGTATCCGAGAGAACGCCGGTGGAGCGGCAGAGGAGGCGGGAACCACGACTGCCCGTTCCACCGGATGTATCCGCTGTCCGGGATTTCGAGCCCGGCTAGGCACGAGAGGAGGGTGCTTTTCCCGCTGCCCGAGGGTCCAAAAAGACCAAGCCGTGAGGACCCAACCGAAAACTCGACGTTTATGACGAAGTCCGGCCGTGTTTTGATGAGCGAGCACTCAAGCACGGCGGCGTTTGCGGGAAAAGAAATGAAAGGCCCAGGGCAGGGGCAGCGCCGACAACAAAAAGACCACGAGTAACGGTAAGACTGCGGGCAGCCCCTGATCTTGCAAGTTGACCCACAGTTGTACCGGCATGCCGTGGGGGTAATAGGACGTGACCATAATGGCCCCGAACTCGCCCAAGGCCCGTACCCAAGCGATGCTCGTCGCCGCGGCAAGGCCCAGACGCGCGAGCGGCAAGGTGATGCGCCGAAAGACCGCGAAGGTCGTAAGCCCCAAGAGCGCCCCGCTTTGCTCGAGCTCAGGGGGCACCCCCTCGAACGCCGCCGTGGCCGCCAGCAGGTAGTAACCAAAACTCGCATAGATCTGGGTCGCTACGAAGGCCGTGGGACTATTGCTGGTCGGCAGGCCGAGACGTAAGAGCGCTCCCCCCAAGGGCGTATCCGGGCCGAATGCCAGGATCAGCAAGAGCCCTAGCGCCAAAGGCGGCATGAGCACCGAGAGGAGCACGACCGCCTCAAAGGCCGAACGCAGGGGCTCGGGGGCCGTGCGCAACGACCAGGCAAGCGGGGTGCCGGCGAGCACAACCAAGACCAGGGCCAGTCCCGTGAGACTAAAGGATGTCGCGAGCGCCGAGCCGATATGGCTATCATGCCACTGCCAGGGGCCAACGGGCGCAACAAGCCCCCAAAGCGGATACAGCAAGATCACCGCGGCTATCGCGAACGCGAGCCCTGTTCGCCCTCGCACGGCCGGGCTTAGGCCTCGACTGCGAGTGTGGGTATGTACATCGACTGGATGCCTACTCGGCCCGGGCCCGTGAGCCGATTCCAAAAGAACGAGGCGGCGCTGCCAAAGAGACCGGAACTGAGACTTTGCGTCAAAGTCTTCATGCCGACCTCGGGATCCTTATAGAGCCAACCGCCGGGTTCGAGATCGATTGACTCGCCGGGGCCCAGCACGATCTCGAAGACGTTGCCAAAGCCGTGGACCCACACGATCCCGGCGGTCGTTCCGGCCCGAAACTGGTCCACGATAATGCTGTTTCCGCCAAAGACCCAGTTCATGATGCCTTTGATCCGCGTCACCGAGTAAGACACCTGGTCTGTGGCCGCGAGATATTGATGTTCACGCACATCGATGGCCTGACCAGGTTGAAGATGGATCGGGACGATTTGGCCGGCGCCGTCGCGGCTTACGGCGATTTGGCCGGGCCCGGTCGCGGAGGTCAAAAGGATGGGCATGCCGCTGATGGCCCGCTTTAGGAGCCCTTTGACGGCCTTTACGCCGATGCGTGTCGAGGGACTCTTCCACAAAAGGATGTGATGCTCAAAAAATATGGGTGTCGAGGTGAGCACGATTTGCAAGACCGGTACGAGTTCGCCCTCTATATGGTAGGTGACCCCTGCGAATGACTCGTCGCGGACGAGTGTTTTTTTGAGAACCGGCTCCGACATCGTTGCCCCCTTTGGGTTCTTGTGCGGCCTCGTTCGCTTATAACATAGGGTCGCGTTTCGACCAAGGATAGGCCAAATAAAAGGCCCCGGTGCCGAATCTGGCCCCAGGGCCCAGAGCCCAGACTATTTGATGAGGCCCTCGCTTTTCAGGGCCTTTAGTACGGCCGGGCGCGCTCGCACGCGGGCTAGGTAGTCAGTGATTCGCGGCCACGGGCCGAGGTCGATTTTGACGTGGTCTGACCAGCCCAATACGGTGCTGAGGTAGGCATCGGGCGCCGTGAAGGCCTGACCCGCCAAGTAGGGTTGTTTGGTGAGATGATCGGACAGGAAGCTAAAGCGCCGCCCCAGAAGCTTTGTGTGTTGCTCTTTGGTTTGGGCTGGCGTATCTGGCCGGAAAAACGGCGAGAACTGTTTATGAATCTCGGTTGCGATAAAATTGAGCCACTCCATTTGATGGTAGCGTTCGAGGGTACCGGCCGCCGCCATGAGGTGCAGATCCTTTTTCTGGTCGCTGAGGTATTGTAAGACGACCCCGACCTCGGTCAGCAGGTCTCCGCTGTCGAGTTGCAGCGCCGGCACATAACCTTTGGGGTTGATCTTTGTATAATCGTCACCGTGTTCGGTTTTGTGGCTTGCCAGATCGACTTTCACGAGCGTACAAGGAAGCGCTGTTTCTTCGACGAGGATGTGAGCCGCAAGGGAGCAAGCGCCGGGGGCAAAAAATAGCTTCATGTGAGATCTCCTGTCCATGGTGAACCTCTATTGTCACAGGCTTCGCATCCTAAACGCCATACCATGTCGGGCTAGAAAGTATGGTGGCTTGGCAAGTATGGTAGGGAACTTCCTTTCGCCCCTTACCCCTAAAGGGAGCGCCGAAGGGAGCTGCGGGAGGGCTTTTCGCGGTGGCGTTAAGCCCGATAGGACCAGGAGGCGATTTTGGGTCCCCCTACCCAAGGACTGGACGAGGGGATGGCGGCGCGTAGGCGCACGTCTTGCGCTGCCATGAGAGGAACGGTTAAGCTATTTAGCATGCTAATTATTAACTCATTTAATTAACCACGCACATCGTGGGCCGGGGATGATGCTGAGCGTTGACGACCATAGGGGGGCGAAAAGCCCAAAGGCTCTCGAGGGTTTTGCCACGTTATGACAATTCATCGCCTGAGACGTTTACGGTCTTTGCGCGCGGGGTTCTGGTCGGCCCTCTGCGTTACGGCTTTAACCGGTTGTGCCATTGGCCCGCGTTACCACAGCCCCCATGCGCCTTCGGTTCATCGCTACACCGATCGTCACGAGCCGCAGACGACTGCGGCGCCAGGCGGTGCGGCGGGTGCCGCCCAACGTTTTCGCTACGGGGTGTCGCCGCCCCGGGAATGGTGGACGGCGTTTCGGTCGGCGCCCCTTGATCATTTGGTAGCGCTTGCCCTGCGCCGCAATCCCACTCTGGCCACGGATCGTGCGCGACTTCTTCAGGCACGCGCCGTGGTGGCCGCCGACGAGGGGGTCTTTTATCCGCAGGTGAACGGTAATCTCGGTGCCGTCCGCGAGAAGAGTTCGGGGGCCTTCCACACCGGTCCCGGGGCTGGCATCTATTCTCTTTATACCGGAGGCCTTTCGGTCAGCTATTACCCGGATGTCTTTGGCGTCAATAAGCTTATCTACAATAGTGCCGAATCGCTTGCCAACTACCAGCGCGATCAGCTGCTTGCGGCGCAACTCTCTTTGATCGGCAATGTGGTGACGACCGCCGTGCAAGCGGCCAGCGATCAGGCTCAGGTCGCCGCTACCCAGCGCATCATCCGCAGCGAAGCCCGTCTTTTGGCCCTAACCACCATGCAGTACAAGGCCGGGGCCGTGCCCTATTTGTCGGTCGTCAACCAGCAAAGCCAGTTAGCCACAAGCAAGGCCGCTTTGCCCGCCCTTTTGCAGCAGTTGGCTACGGCCCGTTATGCCCTTGCGGCGCTGATCGGCGAGTTCCCGGCGCAGTGGCGGCCGATTCATCTACGGCTTTCGCGGCTCTATTTGCCGCGCACCCTGCCTGTGAGTTTGCCTTCGACGCTTGTGAAAGAACGCCCCGATATCCGTGCCGCGACCGAGCAGCTTCGTTATGCCAACGCCCAAATAGGAATTGCTGATGCGCAGTTTTACCCGACCGTACAGCTCACGGCCACGTTCGGTCAGGAGAGTCTGACGCCCGGAAGTTTTTTGAATAGCGCCAGCAACGTCTGGAGCTTGGCCGGCAGCCTCTTGGCTCCAATCTTCCATGGCGGCACGCTGCGCGCTCAGCGCCAGGAGGCGATCGATCTCTATGCGGGTACGCTTGCCACCTATCGGTCCACGGTCCTTGGTGCCTTTCAACAGGTGGCCGGTGTCTTAAGGGCGCTCGCGCATGATGCCCAGGCCTTGAGCGACGAGCGTGCCGCTTACCGCGCGTCGAGCGAGGCGCTAAGCCTCGCTCGAGAAAGCTATAGGGCCGGTGCCATTGATTCCTTGTCGCTTTTGACCACCGAGGCCCTTTACAGCCAGGCTCGTATCGCCTACGTACGGGCCGAGGCCCGGCGCTACCTCGACACCGTGGCCTTGTACACCGCCATAGGTGGCGGCCGCCTGCCACCGAGCCAATCTTTGCTGGGGCCGCCCAAAGCAACCGCCAAGAAGACGGCGTCCCCCTCCGTATCGCAAGCTACGTCCCAAAGGAACAAGCCATGAAAAAACGCATGATTCTGGTCGCCATCATCCTCGCCGTGGTGTTCGCGGGGATTTTCGGCTGGAAGGCGTTTGTGAATTACAAAATCCATGAATTTATGAGCGCCCGCGGCATGCCCGTAGTCACCGTTTCGACGGCCCCGGTGCGGCGCGTCCTCTGGCATGAACGCATTCGCAGCGTGGCAAGCCTCGCGGCCATTCAGGGGGTCACGGTAACGGCGCAGCTTCCGGGTGTAGTCACGGACATCGCCTTTCATTCCGGCCAAGCCGTGCGGAGCGGGGCGCTCCTTGTGCAGGTCAACGACCAGCCCCAGGAGGCCCAGCTCGCCTACGACATCGCCCAGACCCATTTGGCGGCCGCCAACCTCCGCCGGACAAAGATCCTCTATGGGGAAAAGGCCGCGAGTCGCGCGCAGTTCGACAGCGCGGTCGCGACTTATCGCGGTGCCGTGGCGCGCGTCGCAGGCGACCGTGCCGCCATCAACGAATTGGCGCTTCGTGCCCCCTTTAGTGGCATCCTGGGTATTCGTCAGGTCAACCTAGGCCAGTATCTGGCGCCGGGCGCGCCTATTGTCGATCTCCAATCCTACGCGACCCTCTATGCCAATTTCACCGTTCCTCAGGGCGAGCTCGCTCGTATCAAGACCGGCCAGGGTGTTCAGCTTTCGGTCGATGCCTATCCGCACCGGTTGTTCTCGGGGCTCGTGCACGCGATCGATGCGACCGTGAACCCAGCGACTCGTAATATTTTGGTACAGGCCGTTGTGCCAAACACCGACAGCGCCTTGCGACCCGGCATGTTCGGGCGGATACGCATCGTCAGTCGCCGAACACGCGCTGTGCTCGCCGTCCCGCCCGCGGCCCTCACGTATAACACCTACGGCGACACTGTCTATGTCGTAGAGCACGCGAAGATAAAAGGTCACTCGCAACTCGTTGCGCGTCAGCGGGTGGTGACGACCGGCCGCGAGCGCCACGGTTTGGTGGCGATCCGCCGGGGGCTCAAGGCGGGAGAGACCGTCGTGACGGCCGGTCAAGTGAAATTGCGCAACGGCATGCCGATTGCGATCAATAATGCGATGCAGCCGTAAGGCCCGCCTATGACATTCACCGATTATTTTATCCGCCGTCCGGTCTTAGCGACCGCCTTAAGCCTCATGATCTTCCTGCTGGGCGTGCGCGCCTATGTGGGTATGACCGTGCGCCAGTACCCGAAGATGACCAATACCACGGTGGTCGTCTCGACCGTGTACCCGGGCGCCACCCCCCAGACCGTCCAGGGCTTTTTGACGACGCCCCTTGAGCGCGTTATCGCCTCGGCGCCGGGTATCGACTATATGACCTCGTCGAGCGCCGAGGGCGTATCGACCATCACCGCCTACATGAAGCTGAATTACAGTCCGAACGCGGCGGTCGCCAACATTCAGTCGAAGATCCAACAGGTCGTCAATAAATTGCCCACGGGCAGTCAGCTGCCGATCATCAATGTCACGGTCGGCGATTCAACCGACCTCATGTATATCGCCTTTTACAGCCATCGCATGACTCAGCAGCAGATCACGGATTATTTGCTGCGCGTAGTCCAGCCGGGCTTGGTCGCGGTCCATGGCGTGAGCCAAGCTCAGATCGTGCCCGCCGGCACCGGTTCCGGCAACACGTTCGCCATGCGTGTCTGGCTAAACCCTGTGAAAATGGCCGCGTTGCATGTTGATCCCTCAGAGGTCGCCGCGGCATTAGCCAGCAACGATTACATATCGGCCGTCGGTCGTACCCGTAACGCCACTATAGGTGAAGTGATCCGGGCGACGACTAGCCTCTCCACGGTTCATGGCTTTCGCAACCTGGTGGTAGCGCACGTGGGACCGACTTTGGTACGCCTGCGGGATGTGGCGCGCGTGACGCTTGGCGCCCAAAACTACACGTCACAAGCGTTTTTCAACGGCACGACAGCCGCCTACATCGGCATCCAGCCGACCCCGTCGGCCAATTCCTTGGACGTGGCCCGCGGCGTGCGCCACGCCTTGGCCCGCATCAAGGCCCAGTTCCCCCCGGGCCTCCATTCCCGTATTCCCTATGATGCAAGCACCTACATTACCGCCGCTTTGCACGAGATTCTCGTGACCATAGGCATCACCTTGGTCGTTGTGATTCTCGTCATTCTGATGTTTTTGGGTTCGTTGCGAGCGGCCCTTATCCCGGCGGTTGCCATTCCGCTCTCGGTCATAGGCGGCGGCCTGCTCATGTGGATGATGCATTTTACGATCAACCTACTCACTTTGCTCGCGATTGTGCTAGCGATTGGCCTCGTGGTTGACGATGCCATCGTGGTTGTCGAGAACATCCATCGCCATATCGAGGAAGGCCGGTCTCCCATAGATGCCGCGCTGCTCTCCGGGCGCGAGCTTATGACCCCCATCATCGTGATGTCGACGACCCTGGTTGCGGTCTTTGCGCCAATTGGGTTTATGGGCGGGCTTACCGGGAGTTTGTTCTCGGAATTCGCTTTTACCCTCGTCTCAACGGTCCTTGTGTCGATGGTCGTAGCGCTGACCTTGTCGCCGGTGTTGTCGTCACGAGTGCTAAAGCAGAACCCGCCACACGGCCTCGCCCGCTTCATAGATGAGCGCTTCGAGCGTCTCCGCAGCTCTTACGACAAGCGCCTACACAACACCCTGGACTATTTGCCGGTCACTCTGTTGTTCGCGGCGGTGATGTTGGGAAGCGTTTATTTTTTATTCGTGTCGACCCGTCAAGAACTCGCGCCCCAGGAGGATCAGGGGGTGATATTCGTGGCCGGCACAGCACCGCCCACGGCGACGCCGGGCTATCTGCGTAAGTACGGCCTGCAGATCATTCACGATTTTAAAAAGTTCAAGGTCTACGATAAGAGTTTCATGATCACGGGCTTCTCGCCGACCGGGGCTGGAACCAACTCCATGATCGCCGGCATGCACCTCGTGCCCTGGAGTAAGCGCTCTATCAGCACCATGAAGCTCCAACCGATCATCCAAAAGACTGTGTCCCATATCCCCGGATTGCAGCTTGCGGTCTTTCAAAAGCCACCGCTTCCGGGGTCTGCGGGCGGACCTCCCGTGCAGTTTGTCATTCAGGCGAGCGCCGGCTACAAGAAGATCAATGCGGTCGCAAGCCGTTTGGTCGGTATCGCGCAGCGTAGCGGCCTTTTTGCCTACGTGGCTAAGGATCTGCGCTACGATAATCCGCAGGTCGTTTTGCATATTCATCGCAATATGGCCGCGGCCCTAGGTCTGAACATGCAATCGATCGCCGCGAATCTGCAACCGCTTTTGAGCGGGAATTACATAAACCGCTTTGACTTGAAGGGCCGAAGCTACGAGGTGATCCCGCAGGTCTCAGACCGCTTTCGGGCCAACGCCGGGCTCTTAAAGAATTTTTATTTACAGACGACAGGCGGTCACATGGTCCCGCTATCGACCGTGGTCTCGATCAAGACCCAGGTCGAGCCGCAATATCTTCCGCAGTTCGAGCAGATGAATTCGGCAACCATTCAGGCGGTCCCGATGCCGGGGGTCACCATGGGCCAGGCGCTTTCATATTTGCGGGTGCAGGCCCACAGAATTTTCCCCCAGGGCTTTAGTGTGAACTACGCGAGCGAGTCGCGGCAGTTCATGCATGCCCGAAGTGGCCTATTGATCACGTTCTTTTTGGCTATTCTTTTGATTTACCTTTTGCTCGCGGCACAGTTCGAAAGCTTCCGGGATCCTTTGATCGTTATGGTGACCGTTCCGATGTCGATCAGCGGGGCGTTGATATTTTTGAGCTTGGGCCTAGGCACAATCAATATCTACACTGAAGTAGGCCTCATTACCTTGATTGGTCTTATAACGAAACAGGGTATTTTGATCGTGCAGTTCGCAAACGAGGCTCAAAGACGGGAACGGCTTAGTAAGCGTGCGGCGGTCGAAAAGGCCTCATCTATTCGCTTGCGGCCGATTCTTATGACCACGGGCGCTATGATGGTGGGCGTCATTCCCTTGCTGTTGGCCTCGGGGCCCGGGGCGGCCGCTCGCTTTGCCCTGGGTCTTGTCATCTTCACAGGTCTTGGCCTCGGCTCACTCTTTTCTTTGTTCGTGGTACCGGCGATGTACATGGTGCTGGGGAAGGACCACAGTCACGAAGGGGATGTGGTCGATTCAAGCAAGCCCTGAGGAGGGCGGCAGAGGGTCGCCTTTTTTGGTTATTTGTAACGCCGGCCTGTCTTTTCCGCCCCGTAGGGTGCGATCGGCAAGGCGTGCCGGGCGGCTTGCGCCGACCGGCACCGTGCTTTAACCGCCGTCTTTACATGCCGAGCGCGTGATCGGTGGCCTTGTTCGGGTGCCCGGTCGGTTTCAGGCCGTGGGTCTTTTGGAATTTCTTCAAGGCGATCTCGGTCGCGTGTCCCATCTTGCCGTCGACCGCGAGGTGCGCGTGCTCTTTGCGATTCAAGGCCGCTTGGATGGACTTGACCCATGGGCTCCCTGCGGTTTTACCGGTGTGCCCCATTATGGGTTTGCTGCTTGGGGCGTGTGAACTTCCGCCCATCATGGATCCGGATCCGGACGATCCTGCCCCACCCATCTGCGCGAATGCCACTATGGGGGTTGCGCAGGCAAACACCGCGGCCAACATCACCGGTTTCGACAGCAAACTCCCGAGCAAATTCTTCTGGTGAATTTTTGACATAAGTGCGTCTCCTCATTGGTCCCCACCAAAGAGGCCGCGCTCAAGCGAGCGGGCCCAAGTACCCAGCCGGGGGTTGAGCTGAGAACCCACAAGACCGGTGAGGATACGCGCGGGCTTTCGGTGGGGCATCCGCATAAAGGGCCACGGGAAGGGCCACGGGCTCCGGGTCGGGGCTAACAGGGGTGAGCTTAACCGTTGACCGCGCCACGTCTACCGTTTAGTCTGATCTTGACAAGCCGGAGTGTGTGTCGTGCGGTCATCAGTGTTCTCTGTTCGCCTATTAATCAGCGCCTGGTTGGCGTTGGTCTTGCTGTGGCCATTGCAGGCCGCCGCGATGGGTATCGGGCACCAGATGACGGTGGCCTGCCGCATGATGCCGGCTATTCTGGTGAGCGGTCACCTGTCTCGGGGTGGCGGGCACGGGATGGCCGCCTGTCACAATCTCCAGTGTCATCACAGGTTTGGCCCCCGCACGGTCCACGCGCGGCTATTCCCCCCGGTCACGGTCTCCGTTAGGAGGGTGTCACTCTCTTCGGTGTCGGCTACGAGGTGCGCTACCTACTTGCCCCCGGGCGCCCGCGGTCCGCCTCTCTATCTGCGTCTCTCCCGTCTTCTGATTTAAGCCTTTCCTCGGCCTTACGGTCCCGCTTGTGCGCGGGCGTCGTGTTTGACCGGAGGAAATGGAATGTCTGCTACTCGTTTTATCATGGCCCTTGTGGCCGCAAGCTTCCCGCTATTGGCCCAGGCGCGGCCAGCGCTCACGCTGGCCGCAGCGCAAGCACGTCTCCTTGCGGTGGCCCCCAGCCTTGTGGCCGGTCACGAAAGGATCGTGGCGCGCAAGGCTAAAGCTCGTTACAAGACTGCGCTCCCCGACCCTACGCTGAGCTTTGGCCCGCAAAATCTCGACGTCACCGATCCGGCCTTGGCTCATGACAGCATGTCGGCCTTCGTTGTGGGCATTAGCCAAAGGTTTCCTCCGTTCGGCAAATTGGGTCTCAGGCGCCAAGGTCTTAAGGCCTTGGTCCACGCCGCTCGGTTCGATCTGGGCGACGCTAGGGCACGCCTCGTTGCTGTCCTCACGCGCAATTTCTGTGCGTATTACTATGGTCGTCAAGCGCTAGGCGCCCTGCGCCGCAATCGCGTCCTTTATCGTGAGATCGCCCACAGTGCGCGCCTGAATTACGAGAATGGCCACGGAAGCCTAGCGCATCTCCTGCTGGCCCGCTCTGCGGTGGCCGGTGTGGGCGATGCCATATTGAAGCTCAAAGCGATCCTCGCTACCACGAAGGCGACGCTCCAGGAATTGCTGATCTTGCGCCGTGTTCGCATCGCCCCCACGCCACCGCGTTTGCCACAGCCCCCGCCCCCGGCCGTTCTCCTCGCGCACATCGAGCGCGTACCGGCCTTTAGGGCTAGCACCCAAAAGGTTCGCGCCGCTCGGTATTTCCTCCGCGCCGCCCGCCGGGACCTCTTACCCCACTACGCCATTGGCGCAAGCTATGGCTTTCGGACAGCACCCGAATACCCGGGGGGGCCGCGTTCCCCGAACCAGTTCTCTGTGGAGCTAAGCGTGAGTCTCCCTATTTTTCCCGGCGGCCGCGCCGATCAACGCATCGATCGCCGTGCCGCCGATCTCGCCATCGCCCACGATCGGGAGAACGCGACCCGGCTCGCCTTACGGGCCGCGGTCAACGCGGCTTATGCGGAGTACAAAGGCGCCGATGCGCGCCTGCGGTTGCTAAAAACCGAGCGCTTGCCCGAGGCCCAAGCCGCCCTGAATGCCGCTCTCATGGCCTTTGCCAACGGTCGCGTCTCTCTCTTACAGACCCTGCGTTACGCTCAATCTGTACGTGCCCTGGAGCTTACGGCCTGGCGGCTTAGGAGCAGGCGATCCGATGCGATTGCAACCCTCGATTATCTCGGCACCGACACGGAGAATGCCCATGCGCACTAAATTTTGGTTAGCCCTGTTCCTGTCTGCGCTTGCGATAGGCGGGATGGCTCTCTTTCTTGTCCCAAGAAAGGCCAGCCAGTCTTCTCCTGTCACCTCCGCCGCTCCGGTTCGGCGCATTTTGTATTATCGCAGCGCGATGAACCCGGCCATCCATTCGCCCGTGCCCATGAAAGACGCTATGGGCATGCCCTACCTCCCTGTGTATGCCCCGCGACCGCACAAGAGTGCTCAAGCAACCATGAGCTTTCATGTGGATCCTCGGTTGCGCGAGAGCTATGGAGTGCGCACGGTGATTGTCAGTCCGGCGACTTCCGGGACTACGCATAATGCGCCGGGTATCGTCACAGTCGATCGCCACCGTATCGTTGCCGTGAGTTCCCGTCTCGACGGTTGGCTGAAGAGCCTCGGCCCCGATACCGTTGGAGACCGCGTGCGCCGGGGGGAGCTTATAGGTGAACTCTATGCCCCGGCTCTACGCGCCGCGGAAAGCGATTATCTTATGTTGAAGCACATTCATGCCGGGCCGCAATTGCTGCAGGCAGTGGCGATGCGTCTTGCCCGTCTCGGTCTCGGCCCGCGCGGTCAAAAGGCCCTCGCGCGCGCCGGCCATGTCCCGCTTACGCTTCCTCTCTATGCGCCGGCAAGCGGTGTGGTCGTCGCAATAGGCGCTGTGTCTGGTCACTATGTCACACCGAAGACCGCCATTCTCACCATCGCCCCGCGCTCGCCGGTATGGGTTCGTCTAGCCCTCCCTCCGTCCGCGGCCGCTCTTGTGCGGGTGGGGGATAGAGTCGTCGTCCGGGCCGGGAATGGCCAAGTCTCTCGCGGTCTTGTCCGTTACATCTATCCCGCCCTTGATGCGCAAGATAGGACATTGACCGTGCGCACAACCCTTTCGGACCCAAGCGGGTGGCTACGTCCCGGCCTCTATGTCCGCGCGCGCATAGAGACCCATACCCACGCCCCGGCGCTTACGATTCCGCGTTCGGCCGTTCTCCATACGGGGACCGGTATAGCCTATGTCTTTGTGGCCACGGGCGGCGGTCATTTCCGTTTGCAGACGGTAGCGCTTGGGCCCGCGAGTGGCCGGACAGTGATCGTCAGAAGGGGACTTAAGAAAGGCGCGCGCGTGGTCGTGCACGGCCTCTTCTTGCTCGATGCCGATTCCCATATCCACGGATTCTCCGCCCGCCTTGCGGGTCTGGGCGGTCGCCATGATTAACCGAATTATCGATTGGTCGCTCGCCCACAGAAAGACGGTCCTTACCGCTGGCGGTCTTTTGATCGCATGGGGGCTCTGGTCGTTTATGCGCATGCCGGTGGATGCCTTGCCGAACCTCTCGAATGTGCAGGTCATAGTACGCGCCGACGACCCCGGCCGCTCCCCCGAGGTGATTCAAAAGCAGGTGACCTATCCGCTGACTACGGCTCTCCTCGAGGTCCCAAAAACGCGTACCGTCCGTGCCTATTCCATGTTCGGCGAGTCGCTGATCTACGTGATTTTCCATGCCGGAACCAATCCCTATGAGGCCCGTAATCTGGTTCAGCAGTATCTGGGCCAGGTTCGCCACGAATTGCCGCCGCAGGTCGTACCCACGCTCGGCGCGCCGGCCACGGGTCTCGGTTGGGTCTACGAGTATGCGTTGATCGACAAGGGTGGACCGGGCCTCGGCCGTCTTACCACCCTTCAGAACTGGTTTTTACGCTACCAGCTCGAACAACTACCCGGGGTCGCCAGCGTCGCTACAGTGGGGGGCATGACGCGCGATTACGATGTGGACGTGAACCCCGAGGCCTTGTGGGCGCATCACCTGACCTTGACTCCTCTCTTGGCTGCTCTCACGGCCGCCAATGGCCAGGCCGGGGCCGGTGTGATCGATGGCGATCACGGGCTCGCAAGTTTCGTGCAGACCGGGACTCGCGGCTACGTTCACTCCTTGCAAGCCTTGCGCCTGGCGCCTCTTTCCGTGAACAAAAGCGGTGTGGCGCTCGATGTCGGAGCGGTCGCCCGTGTACACAGGGGGCCTGGGCTGCGCTATGGGCTTGCGGACCTTGACGGGCGAGGGCAGGTGGTCGGCGGCATCGTCATCGCCCGGACCGGCGCCAATGCCTTACAGGTCATAAAAGAGGTGCAGGCGCGCCTTAAGCAGCTCGCCCCGACCCTCCCATCCGGAGTGCGCATCGTCACTACCTATAATCGGGCGCGGCTTATTGCGCGCACGCTCGCGACTTTGCGCGCCAAGCTTTTGGAGGAATCTCTCATCGTTGCGTTGGTGTGCCTTCTCTTTCTGTCGCGATTGCGATCGGCGCTCGTCGCCATCGCGGTTTTGCCGGTGGGAATTCTGGCGGCCTTCGGTATCATGGCGGCGCAAGGCCTGAATGCCAACATCATGTCCTTGTCGGGGATCGCGATTGCGATCGGGGCGATGGTGGACGGCGCCATTGTTATGATCGAGAACACCCACAAACTCAGGGAATGCGAACCGGATCGGGAGATTTGGGCGGCGGTGGGTGCTGCGGCCCGCGAGGTTGGCCCGGCCTTATTCTTCTCGCTCCTTGTTATTGCCGTCTCCTTTACCCCGATCTTCGCTCTTCACGGTGAGCAGGGCCGTTTGTTTCGGCCTTTGGCCTTCACGAAGTCCTACGCCATGGGTGTTGCGGCCCTTTTATCAATCACTCTGGTGCCGGTCTTGATGGGCTATCTGATTCGCGGACCGATACCGGCGGAGAATCACAATCCTCTCAACCGTTTGCTCCATCGCCTGTTCGAACCCCTGCTCGCCGGGGCCCTCAGGCACCGGATCTTGACCGTAGCGCTGGCCCTTGTCGTAGTCGCGACCGCCCTGTGGCCCGTACTGCACATCGGAAGCGAATTTATGCCGCCCCTCTACGAGGGCGACCTTATGTACATGCCGATCACAGTCGACCCGAATGTGTCCGTAGGCGAGGCCGCAGCCCTTCTTCAGAGAACGGATCGCATCATCAAAAGCTTTCCGGAGGTGCGCGAGGTTTTTGGTAAGGCCGGGCGCGCCGACACCTCGACCGATCCCGCCCCGCTCTCGATGTTTGAGACTATCGTGCGCCTGAAGCCCCGCTCCGCGTGGCCTAAAGGCGTGACGGTTGGCCGCCTGCGGACAGAGTTGAATCGGGCCTTGACGACTCCGGCCCTTGCCAACGATTGGACGATGCCTATAGCCGCGCGCGTCGATATGCTGTCGACTGGTATTCGCACGCCGGTCGGAGTGAAGGTCTTTGGTCCCCATCTTGCGGGTATCCAAAAGGTCGCGATCAAGATCCAAAATGTTCTAGCTCACCTCCCAGGTACGATTTCGGCTTACGCGGATCGTATCGACGATGGACGTTATGTGTCCGTGCGTATAGAACGCAATGAAGCCGCGCGCTACGGCCTCACCGTGCGCGGCATTGGCGCCCTAGTGCATACGGCCATAGCTGGCACGAAGGTGGGCACGACCATCCATGGTTACGCGCGTTATCCCATCGTGTTGCGCTATCCACGTGCCGATCGCCAATCGGTGGCGGCACTGAAGCACCTGCCGCTTGTGACGGCCACCGGTGGCCTCATCCCGCTTGACGCAGTGGCCCGTATTATCCGCCGCGATGGCCCAACCGAGATCGATACCCAGGGGTCTCAGATGTATGATGTCGTCTCGGCCTCGACCCATGGTGTGTCCCTAGGACGCTATGTGGCGCGCGCCAAACGGGCGGTGGCGGCTCATGTGACCCTTCCTCAAGGGTATACGATCCGCTGGTCCGGGGATTACCGTTTTTATCGACGCACGGCCGCCGAGCTGGCGCGCCTCGTGCCTGTTGTCATTGGCGTTATCTTCGTCTTGCTGGTCATGGCCTTTGACGGCATGGCCGAGGCTTGTGTGATTCTTTTGACCTTACCACTGGGGCTGGTCGGAGGCATCTGGCTTGTTTATCTCTTGGGTTACAAGATGTCTTTGGCCGTGGCCGTCGGTTTCATTGCCGCAGCCGGTGTCGTCACGGAGTTCGGCGTTGTGCTTTTAATCTACATCAATCAAGCGATAAGGGAACATGAGGTCGCGGGTTCTCTTACAGATCCTGCGAAACTGAGCCAGGCCGTGTTCGCAGGCACGACTCGAAGGCTTCGACCGATCATGATGACGGCCACCGTCGTGGTATGCGGCTTGCTCCCGATTTTTGTAAGTCATGCCGCAGGCTCCGATGTGATGAAACGCATCGCCGCCCCATTCCTAGGCGCCATGATAACAGCTCCGCTCCTCAGCCTTGTTGTCCTGCCCATCGTGTATGGTGCCTGGCGCGGGCGACGTATAGGCAAGAAGCCTTGACCTAGGCGAGCTTGGGTCGGGGACAGGGGCGGATGGCGGCCTAGGTCCCCTTTTCCCCGATGTTTGGCGGGGAGACTGGGCTATCCAAGGGGCTTTTCAGGGGGACGAATCGTACGCTAAGATCGGGACGCCACACGGCCCTCTCTCGAGGGAGGGTCTCGCGCAAACGATTGACCTAGCGAAAGATCCGGGGAGCGCATGGGTGCAAGTTTGATGAATCCCGATCGCGAGATACGTTGTTTTTGGTGTATCGCCACGCCGGAGTATATTGCCTATCACGATACCGAATGGGGATTCCCGGTCAGCGACGATCAGCGTCTGTTCGAGAAGTTGAGTTTAGAGGCCTTCCAGTCCGGCCTAAGTTGGCGCACCATCCTTTCGAAGCGTGACAACTTCCGCGCGGCATTCCATGGCTTCGATTTCGATAGGGTGGCGCGTTTTACCCCGCGTGATGTCAACCGTTTGTTGGCAAATGCCGGGATCATCCGTCACCGAGGCAAGATCGAGGCGGTCGTCAACAATGCGCGCAAGGCCCAGGATCTTGTTGGGCAGGAAGGGTCGCTCGCCGCTTACCTCTGGCAATACGAGCCGACCGCGACACGCCATCACAATGCGCTGACCGCCTCGATCTCGCCCGAGTCTCGGGCCCTGGCTAAGGACTTGAAAAAGCGGGGTTGGCAATTCATAGGTCCGACCACGGCCTATGCCTTTATGCAGGCTATGGGTTTGGTTAACGATCACGCCCGAGATTGTGTGATCCGAGGAAAGGCCGAACTCGCTCGCGACGGTTTTAAGAGACCGGGCCGCTGACCGTGCCTCAATTTTTGCCGACAAGGGCGCCCTGTCCCTCCAAAAAATCGCGTATCGCGTCCCTTAATAAGAAGCGGGAATAAGAAAAGGGCATTTCCCAAAGTGCCTGGCCCAGTACCCGCATCGTCTATGACGAAAAGCCACCATGGGGCCGCGGAGACTCAGGAGCTGCGGCTTTTGCAGCGAGCGTCAACCGACGGCCCAAGCCCTAGTCCCACCGCAAAGCGCCGCCCGTTTGGTATTCCGTCACCCGGGTCTCAAAGAAATTCTTCTCCTTTTTAAGGTCCAGCATTTCGCTCATCCAGGGGAACGGGTTTGCCACACCTCTCTCGACTTCTGGTAAACCGAGCTGTTGGCATCGTCTATTGGCTATGTAGGTTACGTAGCGGTGCATTTGGTTTGCGTTGAGGCCAAGGACCCCTCGCGGCATGGTGTCTGAGGCGTAGTCGCACTCAAGACCCACGGCGGTATGGATAAGGCCCGATATCTCACTTTGAAAGTCCGGCGTCCAAAGGTGCGGATTCTCGATCTTGATCTGATTGATGAGATCAATGCCGAAGTTACAGTGCATGGACTCATCGCGGAGTATGTACTGGTACTGCTCGGAGGCCCCTACCATTTTATTTTGTCGGCCCAGCGCCAGGATCTGGGCGAATCCTACGTAGAAAAAGAGACCCTCCATAATGGCTGCAAACACGATCAGCGATCGGAGGAGGGCGCTGTCTGCCTCCCGCGTTCCGGTGCAAAATCTCGGTGCGGCCAGAATTTCGATGTAAGGCAAAAGAAAAACATCCTTGTCCCGTATCGACGGGACCTCGCGATAGGCGTTAAAGATCTCGCCTTCGTCGAGCCCTAGAGATTCGACGATATATTGATAGGAGTGTGTGTGGATGGCCTCCTCGAAGGCTTGGCGCACCAGGTACTGGCGGCACTCAGGCGCCCGGATCTGGCGGTAGGTTCCGAGGACGATATTGTTGGCGGCGAGCGAATCTGCTGTCGTAAAGAACCCCAGATTGCGTTTGACGATACGCCGCTCGTCTTCGGAAAGCCCGTCATGGCGTTTCCAGAGTGCGATATCACGTTCCATGTTGATCTCTTGCGGCATCCAGTGGTTCGCGCAGGCATCGAGATATTTTTGCCAGGCCCAGGGATAGCGGCGGGGCGCGCTGGGATCCAGGTTTTCAGGCGCCGTAAGAATAGTGTAGGGGATATCGCCGTGCGTTTGGGGGGAGGGGGCGGGGTTCATAATGTATGATGTTTCCCTTGTCTCTTGTGGTGGGCGTGAGCGGTCTTATTCGGCCACAGTGGGCTTTGAGCGATCTCGGATCGGCGATCCATGCGCGCCGTTTTCTCGTTCGATTTTAGCCATAAGGCCCTTTTGGGTCTTTGTTTTAAGTCAAGCGCGCGCTAGCCGAGCCCGGCGAGAAGGCGTGCAACCAATCACTACCGGGGGGGTGGAAGACATGGGTAATAAATCGAACAATAACGAAATCCATGCAAAAGACCCAGCTTGGGTGATCGCCTATGCGCAAATCATGGCCCGTTATAATGTGTGGATGAATGAGCGTCTCTATGAGACTTGCGCGACCCTCACAGATGAGGCGCGAAAAAGTGATGTTGGCGCCTTCTTTCGTTCGATTCACGGGACCTTGAACCATATTCTGTTGGCCGACCGCAGCTGGATGGCCCGTTTCCGGGGCAAGCCCGCGACATTTAAGTCGCTTGACGAGGAGCTTTACGGGGATTTCGCGGAGTTGCGGAGAGAGCGAATGTAAGATGACCAGCGCATCATAGAGTGGGCAACAGCACTTGATGCCCGTGATGTCGCGCGTCCCTTGAGCTTCAAGGGCATCACGAGCCCCGAGCTACATAGCTATCCGTTTTCGCTGGTCGTCGCCCACTTTTTTAACCACCAGACACACCATCGCGGGCAGATCACAACGCTCCTGAGCCAGTGTGGCATCGATCCTGGAGTGACGGATTTGCTCCGCTTGCCCGGGCCCTTGGACGCCTAGTTCTTCGGGTTCGGTCGGGGCGCCCGCGGATATGGCGGGATCCTATGAACGCGGGAGGCGCTAGAGCTCAAGCGCAGCCAAACCAGGATGATCGTCAGGTCGGCGGCCTAAAGGCCAATGATATTTTCGCTCGGAAGCGGGGATAGGCAGGTCGTTGATGCTGGCAAGGCGTCGAGTCATCAAGCCCAGCTCGTTGAATTCCCAAAGTTCATTCCCATAGCTGCGGTACCAGTGCCCGGAATCGTCATGCCACTCATAGGCAAACCGTACGGCGAGCCGGTGTCCCTGAAAATCCCAAAGCTCTTTGATTAGACGATACTGAAGCTCCCGCGCCCACTTTCGTTGGAGAAAGGCCCGTATGGCCTCCCTGCCCACGGGAAACTCCGCCCGGTTTCGCCACACGGTGTCTTCTGTGTAGGCCAGTATGACCCGACCTCGACGCTCATTTAAACGAACCCAGATATGCTCACTGAACCGGACCCTGTCAGTGCGCAGCACTCTGTGCCGTGCGGGGCGTAAGGGGACGGCCAGGCGAAGGCCGGCGCCACGAATCGGGCGTGGGTTGGGCGACCTAGGGCTTCGCAGACGCGCGGCGACGGGTCTTGGGGGAGCTGGGAGCCGGATCGGACCTGTCTTGCGCAGCCGGGGCTGCGGAACCGGGACTACGTAAGGATGGGCCCTGGATGCGGATGGTGATGCAGTGGTGCTGGAGGCGGTCCAAGAGGGCGTCGACCAGGGGCTTGTTTGGGAAGATCTCATACCACGAGGTGACATCCAGGTTCGACGTAATGATGGTCGACGCCCGTCCATAGCGGCTGTCCATCAAACGGAAGAAGGCGTTGGTCTGTTCGGGTTTCAGGGTCAGGTAGCCGAGCTCGTCGATGAGGAGTGGGCGGATGGTGGTTAAGTGGCGCATGAGCTTGGCCGTGGACCGGTCGGCAAGCGAGGCATAGAGCTCATCGAGCAGCACCTGGGCGTTATAGAAGCGTCCGTTGTAGCCGTTCAAGCAGGCCTCGCGCAGCAGACCGATCGCGATCCCGGTCTTGCCGGTGCCGGGCGGTCCGATCAAGAGGACGTTCTCGGCGCGTTGCAGGAAGTCGAGGCCGGCGAGCGTCAGGATCTGGGATTTGGTCACGCCCGGCTGGCGCGCGAAGGGGAACGACTCCAGGGTCCAGCGCCACGGCAGACGGGCGCTCTCCAGCCGGTAGGCCAATCGGCGCTCGCGGCGATAGCCGATCTCTGCGATCAAGAGTCGCTGCAAGACCTCGGACGGGGCCGTCCCCTCGCGCTCGGCGCGATCGAGTTCGGCATCAAGCGCGCGGCCCATGCCGCGGTACTTGAGCTCCTCGAGGAGGGCCATGATCTCAGAACGCATCGGGCGGCTCCTCGGGGGCCTTTAGCGCAAAGAAGTCGCCGGCCACCTGCTTCAAGATCAGGGCCTCGAGACGGGCCATGTCGAAGAGCCCGAAGGCGAGCGCCTGGCGGATCGCCGCCAGGAACGGCTCGGTCGGATAGGTGCGCTGCAATTCCTGCAAGCGGCGTAGCCGCCGGCGCCCCTGGCCTACGTGGTGGCGCAGGGCCTGCGCGTACTCGCAGAGAAGCGGCGTCTCACCCCACAGGGCCTCGTCTCTGGGCGCGGCCCGGCCCTTGCGTATGGGGGTCGGGTGGTGCGCGGGATCGCGCACCGTGCCTTGGCGGCGGTCGATGAGACGCGCATGCTCGGCCACCACCGCGCCGCGGTGGTGGACTGCGATGCGCTCCGGGTGCTTGTAGACCGTGACCGGCTGACCACAGAGCCGCTCCGGTACCGAATAGCGATTGGCGTCGACCGAGACATAGCCCGAGAGGTCCACGGTGCGCTCGACCACCTCATAGACCGGGGGTAACACCACGGGTAAGGGCGTCAGATAAGGCTTCTCCAGGACATAGGCGGCCTCGGCGGACATGCCGAGCACACGCTTTTGGGTCGCGTTGGCGACCGTCTCGCACCACAGTCGCGCCTGCGCGTTCAAGTCGGCGTAATCGCGAAATGTGCGCCCGGGAAGGAAGTGACGTTCCGCATAAGCAAAAATTCTCTCGATCCGGCCCTTGCGATCGGGGTGTCCGACCCTATGCGCCACAAAGCCAAAGCCCAGGGTGCGCGCGAAGGCCGCCATCTCCGGGGCGATGACCGCCTCGCTCCCGCTCCCGGAGGCGAGCACGACGTGGGTGTTGTCGATCACGCAGCGTGGGCAGGTGCCGTCCATGAAGACCGCCGCCTCGCGCAGGAAGTGCTTGGCCTCAAAGCGCGTAAAGCGCGGGCTGTAGGCGATAAAAAGCCGGCGTGAATAGGCGAGCACGAGCCCCGCGCACTGGGCGGTGACCACACGGCCACCGATCGTCACGCGATGCGGCGAGGTGTCGTGCTGCATCTCGCAGCCGGGGGCGAAGACATACTCCCCGGCCCGCGGCGGGGGCGTGCGCAGGCCCGCTTCGCGCAGCCAGCGGGTGAGCGTGCTGTAGGAGACGTGCGTCCCGTCCGCGGCCAGGAGCTCGCGGGCGCGCACGGCATTGCCGCGGGCGCGCTCCAGAGTGGCGCCGAGATCGGGCGGGATGCGGTCGTCAGGTAGGCGCCGCGCGGGGCGCACGCCGTCGGGGGCCCGCAGCGCCCGGCGCACGGCATTGCGCGAGATCTTAAGGTCCTGGGCGATCTGCCGCAGACTCGCCCCTTGAGCCTTCAGGGTGCGGATCGCGGTGTGCATCTCGGGGGTGATCATGGTGGCCATACCTCGCAAGGGTGCGCGCCTCGCGCACGAGCGTCTCGGTGAGCCGCAGCAACGCCTGGCGCAGGCCCTCGGGCCAGGGGCCCCCGGAGAGCGCCGCGAGACGCTTGTTAAGGCGCGCCAGGATCGCCTCCACCACCTGCATGTCGTGCAAGCAGGCGCCCTCGGGGCCGTCGCGCAGCGACGTCTCGATGCGCTCCTGCGCGCGCGACGCGAGCGCCGCCTCAAAAAGCTGGGGGTGGTCGACGAGTCGCTCGCGTTCGCGGACGTAAGCCTGACGGTAGCGCGCAAACCACGCGCGCAAGGTGCGCGTCGCCAACGGGTGCGCGCGCAGGGCCCCCAGGAGGCGTTCGGCGTGATCGGCATTGGCGCGCGCCAATGGGACCAGGATCCGAACCGCCGCCCAGGGAGAGACCGCGCCCGTGCGCACGCCCTCCCAGAGGGACTCGGAGAGCCCCCCGAGCAATTGCAATCGTCGATTGACCCAACTGACGTCGCGTCCGAGGCGCCGGGCCAGTTCGTGCTGGGACAAGCCCTGGCTCTGGTGCAACTCGCGCACGAGCAGCGCCTCCTCGAGTGCCGCGAAGGGATGGGCGTGGGCGCGGGCGAGCACGGTGATCAACGCGTCCGTCAAGTCCCCGCGAAAGGGCTCCACCCGCGCGGTATCTCGACCCAGCCGTCGCAAAGCCGTGATACGCCGATAGCCATCGACCAAGATCAGACGCCCCTCGTCTTCTGCGGCGACCGCAAGACACGGCACGAGCTGACCACAACGCTCGAGCGAGCGACAGAGCGCCTCCACGGCACCGGGTATCTGGATGCGCAGGCCGGCATAGCGCAGGTCCAGGCGGTGCAGGTCGAGCTCGCGGTCGCTGCAGTCGGGCGTGGTCATGCGCAAACGGTAACAGCCGGGAGACTGCACACCTATCACGTCCTCTCTTTGCAAGAAGGCCCGCCCGAGGACTCAAGGCGCTTTAAGTCCGTGATAGCACGGTCAATTCCACGGTCCACGCGTCCTCTTTTGCAAGATCGTCGCGCGCGGCCGGAGAAAGTCGGTAAATACCGGAAACTCCAGGAGAAAAAGCCGTTGACACGTCCATCTTTGCAAGACGGCGCACGGCGTCGCGGCGGGCCTGTTGGGCGCGATTGGTCGCTGTCGAGCACGCATGGGTGGCCCGATAGGTTCGCCAGTAGCCGGGGTGGCGGTCACGCCAGGCCTCCTGGGCGCGGGTCTGGTTCTCGCGGTAGTCGGGGTCGGTGCGGCGCTTGGTTCTTTGCCAGCGCTTTCGACGCACGCGTTGGCAGGCCGGGGCCGCACAATAGCGTTGGGTGCCGCGGACCTGCGCGCGCACCCGAAAGGACCGCCTACAGGCGGCGCATCGCTGCATGGTGGACATCGCGGTCCCCTCCCTTAAGCCCCGGAATCCCGATCGAGAGGATGCCGCGAACCGGTGAGAGGTCAATGCGCGACGCTTAAGCTTAAAGGCGACCCAAGGGACGACAGCGGACTCGGGTCCGCCGTGACCTCAAGGTGGCGATTGTGGGGTGGGTCCGTTTATGTAAGCAGAAGTGGGTTCATTCGCGTAAGCGCCAAGGCCCGATCCGGATCCCGGCTATTCCAAAGATCTTCTGCTATCCGCACCTTCAGGAGGGCGCTGTCTTCCGTAAAAGGCGGTGTTAGTGTTAATGCCGGACTACCCATAGCATGAGCCCTCTTTGCTGTAACCTTGTAAAGGAGACAACTCTGTCTACTTTATCACAGTCTACTCACGAGAGACCGATCTGTCTACAATGACGCCATGGTGAGACAGAAGCGCATGATCGGGGTGCCCCCGACGAAGATTCCGGCCCGGGAGCGGATTTTGTTGACCGCCCACGATCTCTTTTACCGGGACGGCATTCGCGGTACGGGCATCGATCGCATTATCGCCGATTCCAAGGTCACGAAGGCGACCTTCTACCGCCATTATCCGAGCAAAGACACGCTCATAGGGGCGTATCTCGACTATCGCCATGGCCGTTGGATGGGGGCGTTTCAGGACGCCCTGTGTCGGCACGGGGGTGGTAGCGGGGCCCTGGTGCCGGCCCTTCGGGAGTGGTTTGATGAGCCAGGCTTTCGGGGTTGTGCCTTCGTCAACGCGGCAGGAGAGATGGGCACAGCCCTGCCGGAAACTCGGCAATGGCTCAAGCGCCATAAGGCCGCTCTTCGTCGGTTGCTCGAGTCGTTGTTCTCCGCTGACGCCGAACGCCCCTCCACCGTGGCCATTATCGCTTTAGGGATTGATGGCGCCATTGTTCGGGCCGCTGCGGGAGAACCCACGCCCGCCTTGGAGGCGCTCAGTTTTTTGGTGGCGCGTCTTGATTCCTCCGCCCGTCCTCGCGGCTGATGCCGACCTCCGTTTGGCCACGGCCGTTTGGAATCGGCGGACGCTAGGACACAAGATCAACCGCGAGGACGAGTTTGGCGAAACGATGTCGGGGGTGCGATAGCACACTCCCGGCGGCTCAGGGTGTGGCTTAGCACGTCGCCTGGTTTCGGGCCTTCAAACGGCCGACCTTGGCCAGATCCCCTTCGGTGTCCACTCCCTTCTCGGCAGTCTGCCTTGACCCAGGTCAAGGCGCCTTACGTTCCAAGTCTTCGAGAATCACCCACAAGAGAGTCCAAGCCATCGTGCCGAGGGCCCCTTTTATCACCTGGTGAACGAGCGTCATGATCGGGCCGTGTCGGCCTTTCCGGGCCATGAGGGATTCGCAAGAATGGAGAGCTCAGAAAAACCTATAAATGTTCTTATGGATGATGAGGGGTACTTGGTCGATCCTGGTGATTGGAATGAGTCGGTGGCCGAGCAATTGGCGCAAAAAGAAGGGCTTGTACTCCACGAGGAACACTGGGACATCATTCGATTTATGCGCCAGTTTTTTGAGGAGCACCAGGTCGTTCCGGATGTCCGATTCGTTATTCGCCACATGGCGAGTTCGGGGCTTCAGGGCAACGCCCGGTCACGGCTTTTCGAGATCTTTCCCTACGGCTATGTAAAGCAGGCCTGTAGGATAGCCGGAATGCGCCGCCCACGAGGTTGGAGTACCGGCTAAATTGCTGAAGCGCGCTAGATCCCGGTATACGCACGGGAATGGGCACGACTACCCCAAGCGGCCGAGCCTTCATTCCCCAATATCAAGAACCCGCGATGGCAGCCCTCTCCTTGCCGACTGGGCTACGACCGTACTTTTCAAAAAGCTTAAAACCCAGTCCCTGATCAAATCGACTCAACGGCTCCCGTCACAATCGGGATCAGAAGAGAGGCCGCCTCTTGTGGATGATATGGCTCGCTCAAGCCTACTCTCAATGATAGCCACGGTGAGCCCGTACGGGGCTAGTCGCGGTGCAGGAATCTCTTGGAGGCGCGTACGCACGACCTCCGGGTTCGCGAACTAGTGGCTAAAAAGGGCGGCAACAAACGGCCCGTCTTTTTCGCGCCCAGCTGCTAATTTCGCCACAGCGAAATCGGCGGGATCGAGGGCTAAACGAACGGCCGGACTGAGCGGGCCCTGTATAGGTTTCAGTCTTGTTTCGCATCCGCTAGGCAGGATGACCGTCTCTACCCCGACCGCCTGTGCGTAATACTCGAAGGTCTCATGAAACAAGGACAACTCGCCTAATGTTACGTACCGCTCTAATTTCGGCCCAGCATTCCGATCTATTTAAGGTGAAACAAGAGAGACCCCCCGCGCTTTGTGCGGACGAATCGTCGCCTAGCGAAGCGCGGGAGAGATCTCGGGTTTTAGGGCGGGGAGATCGCGCCCCATAGGTGGAGGATGGGCTGCATCTGATGGGTGACCTTGCCCTACTTTCACAGACACCTTCCGTTCAGGGATAATTCCCTTATCGGAGGTTCACATGAGTCACAAACAGAAGCCAGGAAATCCTATCAAAGCAGTGTATACGCCTGAATATCGGGCGGAAGCGGTGAAGCTGGTGGAAGCCAATGGATCCATAACCCAGGCCGCTCGCAATCTCGGTATCCCGGCGAAGACCTTGCAAGGTTGGGTGAGCGCCCAGCGATCGGCCAGTGCCACGGGTACGACGGTAGAGGCCAA
>JAJYQN010000140.1 GCA_021794595.1 Pseudomonadota bacterium | reverse complement strand
GAAACCATTAAATGGTTTCAATCCGCGCCCGCCCAAATGAGCGGGCGATGCTACTTAACGGCATCCCCTTCATCCCCAACGATAAATATCACCGTTAGCGCGAACGGCAATCTCGGAAGGTAAAGGGAACCACATACCGATGTGATAAAGTAGCAAACCATATTGTAAAAGAACGACTTACGCATCGCGCGAACCTCCCCGCTTGTTCGCCACAACTCCAGGTTCGCGCTACACCACCAGTGGACCATCGAAGTCGACGGCCTTGAACTGTCCGAATTCCTTAACATGTTCTTCGAGCGGCTCACTTAATCGGTAAAGCCGCAAATTATCCTCTTCCGAATTGATCTCCTCAAGGAGCTCCTTCTCTAGGACCTCATAGGTTGTCCTGTCCACTCTGCACTCGAACACCGATTTCTGCACTCGTTGGCCGTAGTCCTGACAGACCTTGGCCACGCGCCGCAGCCGCCGCCGGCCTGCCCGGGTTTCGGTGGATACATCGTACGCAACGAGTATCAGCATGACATTCTCTACTTGTGGAGATAGGGCACGTATGCCGGCGCATCGCCACGCAAATAACGCGCCAGCAATCGCGCCTGGACGTGCGGGAGCAGCCCCACCGGCACTTCCTGATCCAGAACCCGATGTGTCAACATATTTTGCTTGCGCTCCTGATAGGCGGCAATGACTCGCTTTCTGCCCTCTTCGTTCAGCAGCACGGCGCCGCCGTCGCGTTTATCGAAATGGCTTACCTGAATCTGTCCACGGTTAACCATCGTCAACGCTAGCCGATCGGCGATCACCGAGCGGAATTCTTCCAGAAGATCGAGCGCCAAAGCCGCGCGCCCGGGCCGCACGGCGTGGAGGAAGCCGAGCTGCGGGTCGAGCCCGACCGCTTCAAGCGCGCTGCGACAATCGTGCAGCAAAACAGCGTAGAGAAAGGACAGCATGGCATTCATGGGATCGGCTGGTGGTCGGCGGCTGCGCACATCGAAAGCGAAATCGCCTCGAAAGGGTAGACGAATGAGGTATTGCATGGACTGAAAGTAAATCCGCGCGGCGTTTCCTTCCTCGCCCCGCAGGCTGTCCAGATCCGTAGCATAAGGGAGCTTGCGCAAATGTCCCGCCACGAGCCGTGCGTTTTGCACGATGATGGAGCGTTCGGCGTCGTTTTGGCCATCTCGAGCGCCGCGTAACAACACGTTGCGGCTATTACGCAGCTTTCCGGCAAGAAAGGCGCGCGCCAGATCAATCGTCTTGGCGGCATCGTCGGCCGCCCGATACTGCGCTTGCCGCAACAGAATGTTGCCGCTCACGGGCCCTTCCACACGCGCCTGAAAACGGCCGCTGCGCTCCAACCACACCACCCCGCGGCCTTCCTCCATGCAACGACCGAGAAGCGCGGGACTCAGCATAACGCTACCAAAGCAAACGATCGCACCTAGGTGGTGCAGGGGCACTTGCAACCGCTTTTCCCGCTCCACCATCACGCATACAGTTTCGCCTTCGAGGCGCAGATAGGCCTCTGGCATGGTGACATAGAGTGTGTTTTGCAGTTGCCACATGTGCCGCTGTCTTCTGGACGTTATATCGCCCGCGTCCGCTCGGGCAACGGCCACCTGTCGAAACTATAGCATTCGACTACCAGGAACATCGTTTCCTGGGCGTCACCCGCCGCCGGCATGCCGACTACACGCTCGATAGCTAGACGTCGCCTGCGAATTATGCACTTTACCTCGAACATCTTTCGGTTTGCCGTGATGGATTCGATCAATTTTTTTTCGCCCATGGTTTGGAGTCGTACGGCTACAGCGTGATCTTAGCAGGGCATCCAGGTTTAAGTATCCTCGGGCTCGAACAACCGCTCATTCATCTCCACGATCTTGGCCGAGGCGCGCGCGATTTCGGGTTGGCAGATGTCGCGCAATGAGCATTCCGGGCAGCGGCGCGTGTCGTCCACCGGTGGCGGCAATTTCTTGCCGGCCAAGAGCGAACGTACCTCTTGAGCCACCGTCTCCACGGCCTGACGCAGGGCGTCATCAATCACGACTTCTCGCCGCCGGCGCGACTGCTGATGATAGATCGCGCCCTTCGGCACCGGCCGCCCCAGCGTCTCCTCTAGACACACCGCCTGCGCGGCAAGTTGGAGGTCGTCATTGAGCCAACGCTTGCGCTTGCCATGTTTGTACTCGACGGGGTACACGCCACCATCGGAGTGAAACTCCACCGCGTCACACGTTCCCGATAGACCCAGCCCCCGGCTCCATACCGGCAGACTGTATTCGACCCGTATCCCGGCGCACACCTCGTGTTTGAGGCTATCCACGCGCTGGTGCTCGTGCGTACCACGCAATGTGTGCACGTTTTCCTTGAATTCGCCCTCTGCATGAATCAGATAGCAGCGACGCCGGCAGTAGCTGAACTGGTTAAGCGCAGAAAGTGGGATGCGATCCTCATCTTGCATTGCCACGATCAACGGTGCTCGATGAGCTCCACTCCAGAAGGTACCCGGCCCTTATGCACGCGCACTGTGTAATCGGAGTACGCTCGCGGTGAGCCGGTGAGCCCCTCGCGATGGCCAATCTCGACGATGGCATTGTCGAGTTGCCGTTGGGGTGTTGAGAAATCTAGCAGCCGGTGTGCCGGCGCACAGCCGAGCACGGCCTGACGGATCCGCTGCGCTTGATCGCTGTCTGTCCCGATGTGTTTGAAGACATACAGTCCGCGGCACGACATCACGCCTTTGGAGGCGGAGCGGTCATGGTCCCACATGATCTTCAGCGCTTCCCAGAGCTGGTTCAGGTCGTCTTCGGAAAAGCCCGTGCCTTGCGCCAGATGGGCGGAAATAAAGCCCTTGCAGACGTAGAGACCGTAGGGGATGAGGGCCTTCCGACCCATGGTGCGGAGTTTATCCTCTTCTTGCTCGCTCTCCCACTTCTCGTAATCCGCGACCGTCTTGGCGTCCCTCACTTTTTCCGCTACCGCCATGCGGGTGATTGAGGCATCCATGGGCAAAATTGGGTCAACCGAGCGGGAAAAGGAAACCTGAACCGGGCCGCGGACCTGGCCGGCATTCGGACCGGTGGACATGACTGCTCCAAAAGCTCGCACATCAAAGAACTGCTGGCACATCCAGTCGCGAGCCTTACCCACTTGAGAGCGATTCGCGCCGCCCCCCGGGGCGCCACCGGTTGCCACATGGGCAGCGGTAATCGGCTTGTTTAGGTTGGTCGCATGCTCAACAAACACGGCGTTGGGGGCGGCGTTGCCGAAGGCCGTCTGAATGTAATTGCGCACCCGGCGCTTGATGGCCACGTCCGAAACCAGTCCGTGCATGTCCTCGGGGTCGATACGCGGACTGTTGCCGGCATCCGGGTCACCGTTAGGGTTGCCGTTCTCGCAATCGAATAGATAAAGGAATTCGTAACGGTTCTGGATGGTGTTCATTTCGCTTCTCCCTAGTCGGTGGTGGGTTCGGACGCGGTCTTCTTGCTGCCTGCGCGTAGTGCGGCAAGTTGTTGATAGTAGCCGAGGGCGAACAGCCCTTGGCCTTCAAGGTCAAGAATGCGCGGCGCGTTATCTTGCAAGCGGCTCATAACGTCAGCGATCTGGTTCTCATACCAATATGCCAGCCCACCTTCGAGTTTGCCGAGATGGTTGCGCGCATTACTGGTCAGACGGCCGAGAATGAGGCCGGGTGTTTGGCTCGCGGCTGCGTAATAGCGTTGCACGACCCCTGCGCCGACATCGCCCAGAGCGGCGCGCTGAAGATTCGCAAGCACCGCCAACAGGCGCCCGCAGTGATAGGCTGCGGCCGGGTGGTCAGGATTGAGATACGTAGTCATTGTTTTACCACCCTCTGGATTGAGTCGAACGAAATACGCCTTAATAAGTCCAATGCGGGCGTGATTGAGCGCTGGCTGGTCTTTGTCAACAAGATCTACACGGAACCGCGCTAACGCTTGAGCCATAACCGGCCGCGGGATGGGACGCCCCTGCACCGCAGTTTGCCAAAGCGCAGCGACAGTAGGAGCAGGCAGATCTTTTAGATCTCGCACCAGCGCGCCGCATACCGCCATGAATTTTGGATCAGGGGCCTGTCCTTGGCCGTATCGAGAGACGACTGCAAGATCTGCAAACCATGCCGCAACGTTACGCGCCAAGTCCTCAAAACGACCCTCCATCCAATCGCGCACCATGACACGACCCGCTGCACCGGACATGGTAAGAGCAAAGAAGTGGTTTTCGCCCAGATCCGCGCGTTGCCCGCTGCGGATCGAATCCAGGAGACGTCTTGCCGCACCCAAAGCAGCGGCTTCAGTCTGCTCCTCGCTCTCCAAGCCATACAGGAAAGCCAGAGGATCGTTCTCAATAGGAACCTGATTCTTGAACCAATGGGCCACCAGTGAGTTGCCCAGCTTGCGAGAGTGATTGCGGATCAGGTCATTGAGGCCATCCACATACTTTTGCGTGGCTTCGGCGCCCATGGCGGCATTTGCAGACTGCTCGAGTCCATAGGAACCGAATGCGGGCTTGTCGAAACCGACCATAACATCACCTGTTGGCTGCCCACAGACGCCAGACAAGCCAGTGATCTTTGGATGGGTAGACAACGGCTTAACCAGTTCTCCGGTAAGCAAGCAAAGCATATCGCCATCGGCCACCTTCATAGCGTCGTTACGATCAACGGCCGCCTTACCTAGATCGTTCCGTCGCCATTCTCGCCACCATGCCTGTACGGTTGGGTTTTCACGCGGATCTTCGCCATTGACGCGCCAACCGATCCAATCCCCGGGCTTGGCCTTGTGCTCGGCTAATGTCTTATGAACCAGGGTAAACTCTTGTTCAGTTTCGAGTGCTCGCACCAATGGCGCGAGCACTGGGGATGACATGGCCGCCTCGCGTAACATATCGACAAACACTTTGTGTTTCTCTTCAGTGTTCGTAATCTTCTTCGGATCTTCGTTGGTCTTGAAGAGAAGCGCAACGGTCTGTACCGTTTCGACAAGGAAGTGGGATTTGCCGCCCGCATTCATCCCATGCATGTCAGGGCAACGCAGCTGGTCTTGACCTCGCTTTCCGTCGCCAAGAGGGATGATGTTGAGGAATCGACCATCGGCAGCGACCTCAATAGCCCATCGCACCTCGCGGGTTTTGAAGCCCGGTTCCGAATCCGGCAGTTGCCGCTCTGAATATTCGACCAGGGCACGTAGCATCGTTACTTCCTCCTCGGCTTCTTAACTGCATCGCAGTCAAATAACGGCACTATCAATACGCCGCCGCGCACCGTAGCATCGAAGAGTGTGATAAAGGGCTCGTTTCTGTTGTGTACCACCTCGTTTCGCAGGTCGAACACATCGTATAGCATCCAACCCAGATGCTGGTCGAATGGCGCTGCTTTAGCGGCTGAGGCATCCGCGTCCTCGATGTATTCAAAAAACGCAGGGAATTCCCGGCAGCCAAAATAGGGCTGCTGGAAGCACTTGCCCGCTCGCGCACGCCGCTGAAAGCAGGCGTTGAGTTTCCCCCAATCGTTACCTGGCTTCGGGACAATCTTTGCGGTGAGGCGGTATCGGACATTCCTCAGAGCCATTGTCTGGCGTTGCGTCCGCCCTTTTTGATCAGTGCCAAGCTCCTCCTGCCGACCATCGGCCCAAATCGGCACCGGTAGTTCGCGGCCTTCCATCCACGCCTTTATGGTACGATCGGCAGGCACCTTGTCCTTTACCTCGTTCCGCCGAAGCGCGATGTAACGCGGCAGTTCAAGTATCTCGATGCGCGTGATTTGCCAGTGGAAGTACGGTCTCATTAACGATTCCTTCCCGTGCTGCTCACGCTTGCCGTCCCAATAGATCGCGTCGAAAATACCACGCGCGGCCGATGGTGTTATGACGGGGTACGAAAATCGCTCGATCTTCATTTCCGGCCGCGTGAAACAGGCTAGGTCGCCCCAGACCTCTAACGTGTGATCGCCGTTTGCCATGTAGCCCCCTTATAAAAACGCCCCCTCTCTACCCTCTTCCAAGGGTGGGGGGGAGAAAAGAGTTATGCAATGAAAACCTGTTCGCCCTTGGGCGGATTTAGCCCAAGGGTATCGTCGTAATAATTGCCCTCAAGGATGTACCACTCTTCGGAATAACCGCCACGCCACATTTTGGCGGGGATGGCCCACGCGGGTGGGCCGTCCTTCTTTCGATAGACGCTTACCGCAAGCCCTTGCGCGCGCCGCATCCAGTTCGCCGTAATTCCCTTACCCTCTGCCTCGACGCGCAACGACTCAAAATCCGCCCAACGCTCCGCCCATGGTACGAGCACTTGTATCGCATTGCTCTCGATAAGGCGGTAAACGTCGGCCATGCGCGCAAAGTCCAGCTCGTCTATGGCGCGCCCTAGATCAATGTTTTGAATCTCCGGTTTACTTAGATCGTAGAGATTTTGGTAATAGGCCCGAAAAGTTTCCGGATCGTTGATATTCAGGTCCCCGCGCAGGTTTTGAAGGGTCTGTGTGACCTGAGCTGCCTGATAATAGCTATGCGTGGGGAACCGCCTTCGCCAGTCGCCCTCCTCGCGCGGCTCAAATACAACCACCTCGCCAAGCTGACCGTGCTCATTGAGCTTGCCCTCCCGATTGCAGCGACCCGCCGCTTGGGCGATCGATTCCAGGGGCCCCATGGCGCGGTACACGACCGGAAAATCCACGTCCACCCCGGCCTCGACGCATTGGGTGGAGATGAGCCGGCAGGGCTGGCCCGCCGCAAGCTGCGCGCGGACCTTGTCCATAACCGAGCGCCGGTGTTCGGCACAGAGGTTAGTGGAGAGATGAAACAGGCCATCCGTTCCGGCCATGGCATCAAGCAGCGCCAAGGCGTGACGTTTCAGATTCACAACGACCAGCGCCTGATCCGCGCTGCGCACCTCTGTGGCCAATTCCACCCAAGTGCGTTTCGCATTTTCCTTAGGCCAGTGCACAGTGACACGCTTGAGGGTTTTGAACAGCTCAGGATGCTCCGGTACGACTTCCCGTGGCTGCCAGCCATTAACTGCGTGCCTTTTCACCGCCGAATCGAGGATGTCAAAGGCGGGCTGGGTGGCTGTAGCGAAGACTACGGTAGAGCGGTAAGCCGCCGACAGATGCGACAACGCTGCCAGGGTCGGTGCCGCCAGATGCTGCGGCAAGCTCTGCGCTTCGTCGAACAGGATCACAGAGTCCATAAGGTTGTGGAGTTTGCGGCAGGCGGATGGCCGGTTAGAGAACAGGGATTCAAGTAACTGGACATTGGTGGTGAGCACGATGGGTGCATCCCAATTCTCCGCCAGCAGGCGCCGCTGGCGCTCGCCTGCTCCTTCCGCGTCCTGTCGTTCTGACTCAACGCCCAAGCCGGCCAGGCTATGGTGTTCCAGCACAAAGTTTTCAGGGAAGTCGGCAAATACCTGCTCATAAATACGGGCGGTCTGCTCGATGACGGTTAGGAAAGGGACGGCCAGCACAATGCGCTTCCTCCTGTGTTGGACTGCATGTTCCAAGGCAAAGCGCAGCATGGCGAGAGTTTTACCTGAACCTGTCGGTGCGGTCAGCATGAACAACCCTGGCGGCAGCCGCCCGGCGCGAATAACGGAATTCCAAAGGCTTTCTCGTGCACCCCTTACATTCGTTTGTGCTCTCGTGGAGGCACGCACGCCATCCATGTGACAATCGAGAGCCGCTAGGGCCTTTTCGACATCCAAGCGTGGGCCCTCCTGCCGCGGCTGCTTTCCTAGAACATTCCCGTTGAAGTGCGCTTCCGTATCGAGAAAATCCGCATCGACCAGACATGAAAATAGCATGCGCACATCGAGCATCGTGGCGACCGCGTGCGCCCACGAGGTAATGGTTGGTACGGCGGGCTTGTGAAATTCCAGGCCGTCTACAATCGCGCGGGATTGCAGTCGCGTAACGTCTGGATCGGAGAGCGCCAGGCCGGGCCTGACTGCTGCTACTAGGTTATCAGGAAGAAGTCTCCGCAACGACTCGCGGCTGCCTCGCTGTAGACCGATATGGTGACCCTCGATAGCCAAGGCTGCGGCCACCGCCTGAAATTGGGACAGTGCCACCGAAGCGCCCTGAGACCAATGGTCCAAACCTGAATCCTTACCCTGCAAACGCATCTGGAAACGATCGCCGTATTTGCCAAGATCGTGGAGTAGCCCGGCAAGTGCCGTTTCGTCGGCCATAGCATGCCCTTCCATGAATGCGCGGGCCAACGCAGAGACAGACGTCAAGTGCGCCCTTAGGGGATGCGTTTCCCCGGCATCGTTCTTACTGTGAGCTAGATACATGCTAGATGGCTATCCTCTGTCGAGTTCAGGTTTGTTCCTGTGCATATCCATCCACTTTTTGAGCGGAACGAACTTCGGTTCTTTTGTCGCCTCACCCAAAACCTCCAGCCAGCTCCGAGAGCCACAACAGCGCCTCTATGTCTGATGCGTTCGCCCACTCGAACTCCGATGCGGGGCCAACTCCGCCACGGAGGTGCAGCAAGCACCCAGTCCCACAATGTCAATTCAGAGCCGGTGAGCCAGCCGGCGCACCAGATCTCGTCCGAGAGGCGCTGCACATAGACCAGCAGTGCGGTGTGCATATTCCGCCTCAGTCGTTTATAATAAAACCAATGCGCCGCTTGGGCGCCGGGTCGGGTGGCGTCATGAGTTCGCGTATCGCGTTCAAGATATCGACGATCGCTTGGTCATGGTCTTGAAGTTTGCGCTCGAGCTCCTCGAGTTTGCTTGCCAGTTCTTTGTTCGAGGCCAACCATTCGCGCAACCGCACGAACGCGCGCATGATCTCAATGTTTACCGCGATGGCCCGAGGTGCGTTGAGCACCGAGGAGAGCATGGCCACTCCTTGTTCGGTGAAGGCATAAGGTAGGTATTTCCGATGCTGCCCGCGCCCGGTCTTTAAGGTCACAGTTTGTGACCTTAAAAGAGTGGCCTCTTCGGCGGTTAATTGGAACATGAAATCGTCCGGAAACCGTTCGATGTTGCGCTTTACGGCCTGCACCAGAACCTTGGTTGGCACGCCGTAGAGGCCCGCCAAGGCAGTATCGAGTAACACCTTGTGTCCGCGCAACCACAGGATGGATTGCACGATTTGCCCATCTCCGTCAGCGAATTTTGCATTGCTCGACATACCTTTCCCCCCCCCCGCGCCTGGTCCCGACCATCCATGGCCAACTTGATAAACGTCAAGTCGATTAGCGGCGTAGCGGGCCGGATTTCACAATCCGGGCGCGCCACTTCATCGTGGTGCAACATCCTTACTCATCACCCAATCTTCTTCGGTGCCATCAAATTGTTACACGGCCACTCGCTCACCACGTGAGCCCGGGGCCGACAATATCGCGCACTGTAAACGTAGCCTGGGCGAGATGAAACGCGTTGCGCGACAAGCGCTTGGGCTGCCTTTCGGCACGAGACCTCCCGAATTCAGGGAAAATATCGCACCGCTTCGTTGAATTCGTAGATATAAAACGTCTCGGGGCCGCACTCCCCAACCGATTCATTGCTGCACCTCTGCGTGCTCCTCGTGTTTCGGGTCGCGCAGGGCTTGGAGCAGGCGTTCATGGCCGGGCGGCCTGCCGCAGTCCTCGGGTTAGGCATACGCAGCTGCCGGCGGTGCAACGCGGGTAATGCGCCGCAGGATCGGCCGGGAGGATTTTCTCGGTCTTGAGAGTGTTCCGCGAACCATCACCAAAGTCGTAATCATAGATTCCGGTGTCGCCTTCGGCCGTGATTTGATCAAGGCGGACGTTGCGCTCCTTGCGGATGTCGTCCGGGAAGTTCGGGTTGGGGACGCCGCAGTTATCGTGTCTGGCACGGAAGCCATAGCGGTGCGCATCGGTCCAGCCCACGGCTGCCTGCACAACACTGTGCAGCTTGCCGAACTCGGTATCGCCCGGCACCTCGATGCGGCTCCAGACGGGAGGAGCGACATGCCGCAGCGTGCCCTTGATTCGGGAGATTGGTGCTTTGCTTTTGCTCATGGCCGTCTCTCGGTCTCATTGTAGCGTTGCGCCGCCATTCGCAGCCTCTCGGCCACTTCGTGGCGCAGTGACGCTGGCGCGATGACTTCGACATCCGGCCCATATTTGAGAATATCCATCAACAATTCTCTGTCATCGGAGTAGGGAACTTCGAGAATATACGCGCCGTCCTTCTCGTAGCCTTTCTGCTTGGGGTGCCACTGCTCGCGCGTGATCCACCGGGCACGCTCCACGGTGAAGCGAAGCCGCGCCCACTGCGTTTTGCGCCCGGCGAAGATGCCGTAGCCCCTGCCGAGCTCCGCATCGAGCGTTTTGTCAGAAATCTCACGCGCCTTAACGTTCAGCATTGCCGCCCTGCGGATGGCATCCACCGAGAACACGCGCAGCGCGTTCTTGCCATGGTCCCAAGCGTCGAGGTACCAATTATCGCGATAATGCACCAGACGCTGGGGTGAAATATCACGCTCGGTTTCTTCATTCCGCGCCCGATGATAATGCAGAATGCGGAGCCGCCGGCGGGCGAGCAAGGCCTGAGCGATCGCCTGAAAAGACGCTGGTTCGATTCCGCGCGCGGCCATCGGCAGCACGCGCACGCGCCGTGCAACTTCTTCGAAGCTGTGGTCGTCTTTTTTGATCAGCGCCTGGATGCGGTCTTGCAGCGGCTTTATGTGCGGGGCTAGGAGACCGGGGTCGAGGTTTGCGAGCAGATGATGCATGGCCAGCAGCGCATAGATTTCCGAACCGCTGAACCAGAGCCCCGGAAGCTCATGATGGGGCGAGCCCGGATCGAGCCGGTAGCCGTGACACGCGCGGTCCCAGAGGATGGCCATTCCAAAGCGGTCGCGCAGATATTCGAGATCGCGCTTGAAGGTGGCCACGGAAACCTCCAGCGCCGCCGTAAAGTCCTGGAGTGGCACCGACCGGCGGGCACGGAGCATGGCGTTTATTTTATAGAAGCGTTCGGAACGATCCATTCCCTCACCTACTTCCACATCGCTACGGCCATGACCATTCAAGATCCCGCCGTTCTGACCATCATCTCGCCAACGCGCCCGCCGAAGCCCTGCCCGCCATCCCTTGATGTTTCCCCGGAACAGAATCATGGACACTCAGTTATGCCGGATGGCGTTGCCCGAAGGCCTTGGGAAGCGAATACCTGGGGTCGGGAGTTCCGACCCTATTGAGTGTAAGGGATTTCGGTATATTCGAATAGCTGTTTCTTGGTGTGTCGGGAAGGTGTCTCCCATATATGGCCGCGACCTTACTGTCCGGCCTTGGCGGGCACATCTTGAGGGATTGGTGGTGGGGCAGAAATTTGCCACCCGCGGTGACAAGCTTTATACATGGCGGCCGACGCTCATGATGGTGCTATCATCCGCGGAAAAGCGCCACCGGCAATCGACGCGTGCTGAGGCGACATCATTCCAGGCGCCTTGGAGTTCTTCCAAAAAATAGCCCCGACATACCATCGTTGGTCAGGGATTTGCCTTATGATCGCCGGGCTTCAGGGTTTTTCATGGGGTGATCGCGCCGTAGGGATGTCGACTCCCTTGCGTGGCAGCCATTACAATGCCCACGCATGCGTCTCGGGGCCCCGGAGGACTGATGGAGTTCGACCTTTTCTATGAGCTGGCGGTGCCGGACTTCGCGGGGCGCAGCGAGCGGCAGGTGTACGAGGAGACCCTCGAAGAGATCGCCTTGGCCGACGGCCTAGGGTTTGGGACCGTGTGGCTTACCGAGCACCACTTCATGCCCCAGTACGGGCATAGTTCGGCGCCCGATCTGTTCCTGGCCGCGGCCTCGCAGAGGACCCGCCGCATCCGTTTGGGGCATGGCATCGTGCCCCTCCCCTATCACCACCCGCTGCATGTGGCTGAACGGGCGGCGACTCTCGATATTCTTTGTGGGGGACGGCTCGAGCTTGGGATCGGCCGCGGATTCTCGCCCAAGGAGTACGAGGCCTTCGGCGTGCGCACGGAGGACAGCCGCGGGCTCGTGGATGAGGGGCTTACGATCCTGATCAAGGCCTTGAGCGATCCCGAACCCATTACTTTCGAGGGGCAGCATTTCCGGTTCGCGGATATCGCGGTGCGTCCGCGCTCCCTCCAGAGACCCCACCCGCCCCTGTGGATGGCGGCAGTGAGCCCGGAGAGCTTCGAACTTGCGGCGCGTCTGGGCCTCGGAGTACTCGCAGGCCCCTTCAAACCCTGGTTCATGGTGAAGGAAGACATCCGCCGTTATCGCGCCGCGTACGCCGAACACCACGGCCCGAATCCCTTGCGGCCACCGCGCGTCGGGATGACGCTCGGGATCTTTTGTCTTGCCGACGGCCGGCGGGCGCGCGATATCGCCCGTACCAACATCACCTGGTTTTATCGCGAGCTCTTGCGGCTTACCGCACCCCTTCTCTCACGACTACAGGACGGCTACGAGTATTACCGGAGGTTCGGGGCGCTCGCACCCTTGTTGAAGGGCGGCGTGAACCTCCCCATCCTCGAGCGGCTCGGCATGGTGGTGGCGGGCGACCCGGATCACTGTCGCGAGCGCCTGCGCGCCTACGCGGACGCCGGG
>JAJYQN010000111.1 GCA_021794595.1 Pseudomonadota bacterium | reverse complement strand
CGCTCTTCAATGCCAAAGAGGTCGATGGCGCCAAGCGTCAAGTGCATAGTGAAGAGGGGACGGTCGTCGATTACGATCTCCTGATTACCGTGCCGCCGCACAAGGGCATGGAGGTCATAGAACAGAATAAGCTAGGTGCCTCCGGCTGGATCCCCACCCACCGCACAAGCTTGGCGATGGAGGGTCGCGACAACGTGTTCGTGCTCGGCGACACCACGAATATTCCGATCAGCAAGGCCGGTTCCACGACCCATTATGAGGCCGAGGTACTCGGCGAAAACCTGGCCTCTTTGGCGACAGAAGGGCGGGCGATGCGCTCTTATGAAGGTAAGGTGTTTTGCTTCATAGAGGCCGGAAAGGATCGCGCCACCTACGCCTCGTTCGACTATAAGAATCCGCCGCAACCGCAGCCCCCAACCCGGGCCATTCACTGGTTTAAGCTCGCTTATAACCGCTTGTATTGGAATAGCGTTCGCGGACTTCTGTAGGAGACATGGCCATGGCCTTAGAAGACGATACTCGGATCCACGAAACCGCACCCGACGTCGCGGTCACGCGACTCGTTGAGGCGACCCTTGCGACGCTCACGGACGATATGATAGGTCGCTTGAGTGAAGTCGTGAGCGAAGGTCTCACTTGGCTAGATGAGCTACAACGGGCGCGCGTGCGGGAAGCCATCCCTATCCTGAGTCACATGCTTGCCTCAGGAGACCTCGCGCGCTTAGCCGGGCTTGCGCGTATCCTCGGGGCCGCCGAAGACGCCCTGACCGACGATCTCGTTACGCGCCTAGCGGCTCTCGCAAGCGGGGGCATGACTCTGCTCGATGGTTTACATCAGGCCGACATCGATCGCTATGCCAAGCTGTGGGGGCGTCTGACCGAGGTTCTGACGCCCAAGGTCGTCGAGCGCCTCGCGGTAAGCCTTCCCGAGATTCTGGATCTGATTGAGGAGGTCCGTAAAACCGGTCTTTTGCAAGACGCTCTGGCCGGACTTAAGGGCGCGCGCGAGCGCTTCGCGGTCCTGCCCCGCCCCCAGGGGGGCGTAGCTGGCCTCTGGGCCCTTTTGAAAGACGCCGATAATCAACGGACGATCCAGGCCTTATTGTTTTATGGCCACCGTTTATGGGCGCCGAAGGGCTGACCTTATCGGTCGCTACGCACGATAAATCGTCCGTACATGTGGGAACCCTGCGCATGCCCTGGGGTGGGGCAGACGTAGTAATACGTGCCCGGTCTCTCGGCTCGGAACCGCACAGAGGCCTCGGCGTAGCGCGCCTTGCTCAATTCCTTCCTCGAGCGCGGCGCAAGCGAGGGGATGCGGGCGATGGTTTGGGCCTGCGGGATGTTGGGAAACGGCGGGTAGGGCGGGGCTTTTGTCGTGACCACGATGCCATGAGCCATGCCCGGGCCATAATCCATATTGAGCAGGATCAGGGTGATTTGGCTACCTTGGGCTACCGAGATCGTCGGATTGGTGAGCCCGCCTGCCTCAAAGCTCATGTCGGGGTGGTGGGGGGCATTGGCCACGATACGCAGGGTAACGGCCCGGCCGCGAAAGCTCACCGTGTGTTCATGAACCCGCCCTTCATGGGTGGATGCGGTGAGCGTGCGGCGTGCTTGGCTCCACAACTGTGTGTTTTCCCCGCCAACCCCTTGTGCCATACCGCGGCCCTGTGTCATAGCTCCCATGGCCGACATCGTGGCATACGCCACGGGGGCTAGGCCGAGAGCGAGGGGGGCGATCAGTGCGACGGTCCCAATGGCGCGGAAATTCATACTACATCTCTTTAATGAAGGCGACCGAACGTATCATAAAAATGGTACTCCCGCGAAGTCAATGCGGAGCGAGGTCGTAGCAGGCAAACATCTGCTGGGGCGAGGCGTCGCGATCTAACGTCAAATGCCGCAGCCGGGCATCGGGAGGTGTGGTAAAAAGCGGACCGCGCACTTGGGTCTCTATATCATCGCCGCCGATCACGCGGCCGACTGTGGTGAGATAGAGTCTATGGACGACCTGGTCTGCGAGCAGGGCGTGAAACAGTCGTGGGCCGCCCACCATGTAGACCCGTCGCAGACCGCGCTCGCGAAAAATATCCATGAGGGCGCGACCGGTTACGGTAGCCTCGGTGCCGACCACGACGGTCTCGATGCCCGCGTTGCGAGCCGACGATACCGAACGCCCGTTCTTTTGGGCGGTGATTGCCACGATGGGCCCAGGATGTGCCTCCTTAAGGGCCTCGGCGCGGAAGTTGAGTCGGGAACTGACCACGATACAGATCGGATGGCCGCTTAGTCCCCGCGCACGTCGGTAGTTGCGCAGATCCGGGTAGCGCTTGTGGGCCGCCGTCATCATGTCCGATTGGTTGCCTATGGCTATCAATTGGGCGTGGTGTCCGGTCGTCAGCACGGCGTCCGCTTGCATAAGAAGTTCGATGTAGAGCCGCCAGTCGCGGTCGTTGGCGGTGGTCCTCGGGAGCCCTTTATGGCCGTTTTCGTCGCGCACGGCTATGCGCCCGTCTAGGCTTACAAGAAAATTCGCGTAGACGAACGGGTCGCTTTGCGAATTCGGAACATCGTCGAGATAGAGACCCTCGAGCGAGCGTTCTCCTTGTCCGCTGGGATAGAGAGGCAAGACCGCCATTGTCTCAGCATAGCTTGCCGTTGCAGGAGAGGCCCCAGGCTTAGGTCTGAGCCCGGAAAAACTCGGTGGTTTCGGGGCCGGAAAGCGGACGACCCACAAGATAGCCTTGGGCAAAATCGCAATGCTGACGCCTAAGAAATCTCATCTGCTCTTCGGTTTCCACGCCTTCGGCCACTATGTCGAGACCCAGTTCATGTCCCAAGGTGATAATGGCGCTCGTAATCGCACCGCCATCGCCATGGTGACTGAGATCGGACACAAACGATT
>JAJYQN010000004.1 GCA_021794595.1 Pseudomonadota bacterium | reverse complement strand
ACGAACCCGATCAATGTCGTGCGGGCTACGCTTAAGGCCCTGTTGGAGATCAGCAGCCCAGCCGAGATCGCCGCCAAGCGCGGTAAGACCGTGGAAGAGATCACGGGCGGCTAGGAGAGAACATGGCAAAGAAGCAGGCAGCAGCAAAGAAGCAGTTGAAGGTGACCCTGGTCCGGAGCATGTTCGGAACGGGCGCCCGCCATCAGGCGTGCGTACGGGGGCTTGGGCTGCGGCGGATGCACCATACGGTCATGGTCGAGGATAGCCCGGCCACGCGCGGTATGGTGCAGCGGGTATCCTTCATGGTCAAGTGTGAGGAAGTGTCATGATGCGCCTTAATACCATGAAGCCAGCCCCCGGCCGGACGGCCCCTAGGCGCGTTGGGCGGGGCGGTGGCTCCGGTCTTGGTAAGACCTGTGGACGCGGCCACAAGGGGCAGCGCGCGCGGGCCGGCGGCTACCATAAGCTTGGGTTCGAGGGCGGACAGATGCCCTTGCAGCGGCGCCTACCGAAGTTTGGCTTTACCTCGGCGATGGCCGCCGAGACTCATGCGCTGCGTTTGAGCGAGCTCGGCTCCTTGGACGGCACGGTGGACCTCGCGGCTTTGAAGGCCGCTAACGTGGTCGGGGTGGCGATTACCCGGGTGCGCGTGTTCTTGTCGGGATCGATCACGAAGCCCCTTACTTTGCGAGGCATCGCGGTGACTAAGGGCGCACGCGCCGCGATCGAAGCGGCCGGCGGTCGTGTTGAGGACTAATGGCGGCTAAGGATGCCAAAGCGCGGCCGTCTCTGACGCCGGGCATGTTGGGGCGCTTGAGCGATCTCAAGCAGAGGATCTTTTTCCTGCTGGGGGCGCTCGTGGTATTCCGGATCGGGACCCATATCCCGGTCCCCGGAATCAATGCCACCGCCTTGGCAGCGCTTTTTCAGCGTGCCAGCGGGTCGATCGTCGGGCTTTTCAATATGTTTTCGGGCGGCGCTTTGCAGCGCTTGTCGGTGTTTGCCCTAGGGATCATGCCGTATATCTCGGCCTCGATCGTGATTCAGCTTTTGGCGCCCGTCATACCGAAGCTAGACGAGTTGCGTAAAGACGGCGGCGAGGCCGGGCGTCGGAAGTTGACCCAATATACCCGCTACGGGACCGTCATGTTGGCGGCGTTCCAGGGCCTCGGAATATCGATTGCGCTCGAGCACCAGACCGCGGGCGGTGTGCCGATCGTGATCAACCCCGGGATCGGGTTTGAGTTCTTTACCATGATCACGCTGGTGGCCGGCACGATGTTTTTGATGTGGCTTGGCGAGCAGATCACGGAGCGCGGGATCGGCAACGGGATCTCGATGATCATCTTTGCCGGGATCGTGGCCGGTCTGCCCCAGGCCATCGGGAGCACCTTGGAGCTTGCCAGTAATGGGTCGTTCCAGCCCTTGTTCGTATTGCTTTTATTTGTGGTGGCCTTAGGCGTAACGGCGTTTGTGGTGTTTGTGGAGCGCGGGCAAAGGCGGGTGACCGTCACCTATGCCAAGCGCCAGCAAGGGCGCAAGGTGTTCGGCGGGCAAACCAGCCATTTGCCGCTGAAGGTGAACACCGCGGGCGTCATACCGCCGATCTTTGCGTCGAGCATTATTTTGTTCCCGACCATGGCTGCTAACTGGTTTGGGCAGGCCAAGGGTATGGGCTGGTTGCAGGACGTCTCGGGGGCGCTCGCGCCCGGACAGCCGGTATACTTGATCGTGTTTACGGCGGCGGTGATGTTTTTCTCGTTCTTTTACACCGCCATGATCATGGATCCGAAGGATACGGCTGACAATCTGAAGAAGTCCGGGGCCTTTATCCCGGGGATCAGGCCGGGCGAGCAGACCCGACGTTATATTGATGATGTCATGTCGCGGCTCACCTTGTCGGGCGGCATCTACATCACCTTGGTGTCGTTGTTACCGGAATTTTTGATCCTGAAGTGGAACGTTCCGTTCTACTTCGGGGGAACATCATTGCTCATTATCGTTGTGGTGAGTATGGATTTCATGGCGCAGGTTCAGGCCCATTTGATGTCGCATCAGTACGAAAGTCTGTTGAAGAAGGCAAATCTCACCGGTGGGATGAGCGGCCTACCTAAGTAGAGGGAACCATGAAAGTCAGGGCATCAGTGAAAAAATTGTGTCGCAATTGCAAGATTGTGCGACGGAAGGGTGTGGTGCGGATCGTGTGTAGCGAGGCCCGGCATAAGCAGCGCCAGGGCTAAGCTTGATCTCAACGCAGTTCTAGGCTAGGCTTGCGCGCTTTTCGGTAGTGAAGAGGCGTTTAGGAGATAAGGTACGATGGCCCGTATTGCAGGCATCAACATTCCCAATCATAAGCATGTTGAGATTGGGCTTACGTCCATCTTCGGCATTGGTCGGCAGCGGTCGCGGCAGATATGCGGTGCGGCCGGGGTTGCGACCACCGCCAAGGTGAAGGACCTGACGGACGCTGAGGTCGAAAAGATCCGCGTCGAGGTCGGCAAGCATGTCGTAGAAGGCGACTTGCGTCGAACCGTCTCGATGAACATCAAGCGTCTCATGGATATCGGGAGCTACCGCGGGATGCGCCATCGGCGGGGGCTTCCCGTGCGTGGCCAGAGGACGAAGACAAACGCCCGGACCCGCAAGGGACCGCGCAAGGGCATAAGGAAGTAAATGATGAAGGACATGTATGGCCACTAACACACCCGCCACGAGCAAGGTCAAAAAGCGTGTCAAGAAGAACGTCGCCGAGGGCGTTGCCCATATCCAGGCCTCGTTCAACAATACGGTGATTACGATCACCGATCGCCAGGGCAATGTCTTGTCCTGGGCGACCGCCGGCGGAGCGGGGTTTAGGGGCTCACGCAAAAGTACGCCTTTTGCCGCCCAGGTGGCCTCGGATAAGGCCGGGCGCGCCGCCCAGGAGTTCGGGGTGAAGGCGCTCGAGATTCGCGTCAAAGGGCCGGGGCCCGGGCGCGATTCCGCGGTGCGGGCCCTGCATGCGGCCGGTTTTGAGATAAGCAACATCATAGACGTGACCCCCATACCCCACAATGGTTGTCGTCCGGCTAAGCGCCGGCGCGTATAGCTGACGGAGAGAGAGATGGCCCGGTATACCGATGCAAAATGCCGCCAATGTCGGCGCGAGGGCGGTAAGCTCTTTCTGAAGGGCGAGAAGTGTTTCACCGACAAGTGCCCGGTGTCCAAGAGGACCTATGTGCCCGGGCAACACGGGCAAAGACGGAGTCGCTTGTCGGATTACGGCACGCAGCTACGCGAAAAGCAAAAGATGCGCCGCATCTACGGCGTCCTCGAGGCGCAGTTCGCAAACTATTATGCGGAAGCCGATCGTCGGCATGGCTCGACGGGCGAGAATTTGTTGAAGCTGTTGGAGTGCCGCTTAGATAACGTGGTGCATCGGATGGGTTTTGGGGCCTCGCGGTCCGAGGCTCGGCAGCTTGTGCGCCATAACGCGGTGTTGGTAAACGGGAAGCGCGTCAATATCCCCGCCTATCAGCTGTCGGCGCAGGATGTGGTCGAACTGGCGTCCGGCTCGAAAGAGCAGTTGCGGGTCAAGGCCGCGCTTGAGGCGGCCGAGCAGCGTGGGTTTCCGGAGTGGGTTGATGTGGATATCAAGGCCATGAAGGGCACGTTCAAGGCCGTTCCCGAGCGCCGGGATCTGCCTGGCGAAATCAATGAGCAGCTCGTTATTGCCTTGTACTCGAAATAACGTGGCCATAGAGGGATAATATGCAGAGTTCGGCAGCGGAATTTCTTAAACCTCGCAGCGTTGGTGTCCAGACGCTCGGTCCTACGCACGCGCGTATCACCCTAGAGCCCTTAGAGCGCGGGTTTGGTCATACCTTAGGCAATGCCTTACGCCGGATTCTGTTGTCCTCCATGCCCGGCTGCGCCGTGACTGAGGCCCGTATCGAAGGCGTTTTGCACGAGTATTCCACGATTGAAGGGGTTCAGGAGGACGTGATCGACATCCTCCTGAACCTGAAGGGTCTGGCCATGAGAATGGAGGGCCGCGGTGAGGTCCGACTCATGGTAGAGGCCATGGGCCCAGGGGCCGTGACGGCCGCCGATGTGCGCGTGGATCAGAACGTGGAGATCGTGAATCCCGGACACCTCATAGCGACCTTGACGAAGGCGGTGCCCTTCAAGATGGAGCTTACGGTGACCGCGGGTCGCGGCTACGAGGCGGTTCCCGCTCGGGCCGTCAACGAGGAGCGGGCCTTGGGCAGTATGCAACTCGATGCGTCTTTTGGCCCGATTCGGCGGGTGTCCTATACCGTCGAAAACGCCCGCGTAGAGCAGCGCACCGATCTTGATAAGCTTGTCTTGGATATCGAGACCAACGGCGCCATCGATCCCGAGGCCGCCGTGCGTCGCGCCGCGAATATCCTGCGCGACCAGATGGCGGTATTCGTCGACCTCGAGAGTAAGGGGAGTGAGATCCACGTCGAGGAGGAGCCGGATGTGAATCCGATCCTGTTGCGTCCCGTGGACGATCTTGAATTGACGGTGCGGTCGGCGAATTGCCTCAAGGCCGAGAATATTTTTTATATCGGCGATCTCGTGCAAAAAAGCGAGATGGAGCTCTTGAAGACGCCGAATCTCGGTAAGAAGTCGCTGACAGAAATCAAGGATGTGCTCGCTTCGCATGAGCTCAGCTTGGAAATGAAATTGGAAAATTGGCCGCCAGCATCGCTTAGGAACAAGATTCCGGGCGAGAACCTGGATCGGTAAAGGGGCGAGGATAAGTCATGCGGCACGGTAAGAGTGGACGGAAGTTTAACGTCACAAGCGCGCACCGAAAGGCGCTTTTCAAGAATATGGCGACATCGCTATTTCGGCATGAGCAGATCGTCACGACCCTGCCGAAGGCCAAGGAACTGCGGCGTATCGCAGAGCCCCTTATCACTATGGCCAAGGTCGCTACGGTCGCGAATCGCCGCTTGGCGTTCGCGCGCCTGGGCGATCGTGAGATCGTTACCAAGCTTTTTGACGAGCTCGGCGTGCGCTATCGGGAGCGCGCCGGCGGTTATCTGCGGATTCTGAAGGTCGGTCTGCGCGCGGGTGACACGGCTCCCATGGCGGTCGTGCAGCTGATGGATCGTCCGGAGAGCGCGGAAGGCGATTCGGCCGAGAGCGCCCAAAAGTAAAGAGGCGGACCGAGCTGCGGGCTTAGAACCCCGGCCGCCGGACGCATGTCCTCCGTCTTACCCCGGTGCGCGATCGCGGGCCGGGTCTCCTTATCTCCACAACAGTCGACAGTGTATGGCCTTGGCCGGCCGGGCGCTTGGAGGGTCACTGTGTTGTCGCGGGGCACCCGGTGGCGCAGCGACACGTGCTTTCCTGCCCGATCATGTCTTAGCGGCCCATACCCCGTCCCTTAGCCCGATTCCCGGCGAGCGGCGTTAACGATGTAATCAGGGCTCTCGTAGGAGTGCCGCCGGCATGGAAGCCTTTGAAAATCTTACCCGGATTCTCGTGGTCCGGCCCGATAATATCGGGGACGTCATTATGCTTTCGCCCGCGCTTCGGGCGCTGCGCCGGACCTATCCCCGGGCTCGGATCACCCTTATGGCGTCGCGCGCCGGCGCAGCCGCAGCCGGGCTATTGGCGGAAGTGGACGAGGTCTTCGTTCATCGGGCTCTGTGGCAGGATGCCCGTCAGGAGATGCCTCTTAACCCGGCCCGCGAGCAAGAATTCATTGACGAACTCAGGCGTCGGGACTTCGATGCCGCCTTCCTTTTTACGAGCTTTTCACAAAGCCCGTTCCCGCCGGCCTATGTCTGCTATCTGGCCGGGATTCCCTTACGCATCGCCCAGTCCCGAGAGTTCGGGGGCGGCCTTTTGACCCATTGGGTGCGGCCCTTGCCCGACTCTACCCATCAAGTGGACCGTAATCTTCATCTCCTGAAAGAGGTTGGGATCCCGGTAGGGGGGTCGGGGGCTGCGGCCTTGAGGGTATTGGTTAGTCAGGACGTTCAGGCCGGCGTCGATAATCTTTTGCGCGAACGTGGTGTGCGCGGAGGCTTTGTGGCGATAGCGCCGGGGGCCACCTGTAGTGCGCGCCGCTATCCCCTTGCTCGGTATATTGATGTGGCCGCTCGCTTACAAGAGACCGGGCATCGGGTGGTGGTAGTCGGCGGGTCCGGTGACCAAGCCGCCGGGGACGCCCTTGTCGCGGCCGTTCCCGGGGTGGTGTCGCTGTGCGGGCGGACTACCTTGGCGGATTTGGCGGCGCTTTTGCGTCGGGCGCGACTCTTAATTGCGAATGACTCGGGGCCTATGCACATAGGGGACGCTGTCGCATGCCCTATGGTGATTTTGTACTCTGGGACCGAGCTTGAAGAGCAGTGGCGCCCGCGGGGCGCGCCGGCTCGCCTGCTACGCCGGCCCACCGCCTGTTCGCCCTGTTACCGCTTCGAATGCCCCTATGATCGCGAGTGTCTCGCCATAGCGCCGGCCGATGTCGTGGGGGAGGTCATGGGCCTTTTGGGAGAGAGCTTGCGGGAGGTCGCCGATGGCTGATGCCCAGGCCCTTATCGGCACCCTGGGGCGTTTTTCCGAGCGCACCATCCTTCTGATAGGCGAATCGATCCTGGACCGGTATCTGAAGGGAAGCGCCACAGGCATCTGCCGTGAGGCACCGGTGCCGGTGGTGGGCCTGAACACGATTATTGATGCCCCCGGGGGAGCTGCCAATACCGCGCGCAATATGAGCCGGCTCGGGGGCCAGGTTCGATTTGTGTCGGTCGTGGGGGCCGACCATTTTGGTTTGGCGCTAAAGCAGCTCTTGCGTGACCAAGGTATCGATACTCGCTGGCTTGTGACTGATCCTAAGCGCCGGACCCTTGTCAAACAAAGGCTGCGTTGCGATGACCAATTGGTAGCGCGCTTCGATGACGGCGACACTGATGTTTTGTCCGAAGAAAAGGCCCGTCAAGTCGCAGCCGCTCTCCACAAGGCGGCCCCAGGGTGCGATGGCATGGTCGTATCCGACTATGACTTGGGCCTCATGGCCCCCGCGGTCCTTGAGGCCTTGCGGGACCTGTGTGCCCAAGGTCTCCCGGTGCTTGTGGACTCAAAGCGCCTGGAGCGCTATCACGACATCCACCCATGGGTCGTAAAGCCAAATTTCGGCGAGGTCTTAAAACTGTTGGGTGTGAGCGCGGCCCCCTCTGATCGCGCTCGCTTTGTCGAGGCAGCCCAGGGCGAGCTTTTTAGAATCACCGGGGCCGAGTCCCTCATCGTCACCCTCGATAGAGACGGGGCAGTGTTGTGCGGGCCCCAAGGCCCTTATCGCACAGCGGGCCGGAGTGTGCCGGCGGCATTCGCGGCCGGCGCCGGAGACACCTTTGTGAGCGCTTTGGCTTTGGCGCTGTTCTCGGGTGCCCCCATGACCGTGGCCATGGACCTAGCGGCGGCGGCCGCCGACCTCATTTTGGATCATGACGGCACAACCGCTTGTGGTCGCGATGTCTTGGAGCGCGAGTTGGCCGGTCAAGGCAAGTATCTGCGTGATGCCACACAAATCGAAGAGGCCGTAGGTCGCCATCGGGCCCGGCACCGTCGCCTGGTCTTTACCAACGGGTGTTTTGATATTCTGCATCGGGGTCATATTACCTATCTTGAACGCGCGAAGGCGCTCGGCGACGTGCTGATCGTCGGTTTGAACGGGGATGCCTCCGTGACCCGACTGAAGGGCCTTGATCGACCCATGAATACGCTCGCGGATCGCATCGCGGTGGTCGCGGCCCTGGGATGCGTCGACCATGTGGTGTCCTTTGATGACGATACGGCCCATGCCCCCATACGTTTGATACGCCCCGATATCTTTGTGAAGGGTGGCGACTATGCGGCTAAGACTCTGCCCGAGGTGGACCTAGTGGAAGAGTTAGGCGGCCGGGTACGATTGCTGGAGTACATCGACAATCGGTCCACGAGCGGGCTTATCGAGCGGATTCGTGGCGCCGCTCGCACTGGCTAGTGGATATCCTCATCCCCACCTACAACCGCCCAGCGGCGCTTGCCGTAACCTTGACGAGTCTTCTCGCCCAGGAATTGACCTTAAGGATCGTGATCTCCGATCAAAGCGATACCGAGGCCCTGAGAGCCCCGGAGGTGAAGGCGATCTGTCGCGTCCTCGAGGCCTATGGACATACCGTGGTGTGGCATCGTCATAGGCCGCGGCGCGGTCTCGCCGAACAGCGCGACTTCTTGTTGAGTCAGACCCGCTCGCGCTGCGCGCTCTTTCTCGACGACGATGTCATTTTGGCCCCTCAGGGGCTTGCCCCCTTGCGGGCGACGCTTAGGGAGGAGGCCTGCGGTTTTGTGGGCTATGGCCTTATTGGCCTGAGTTACCGGAACGATAGGCGCCCGCATGAGCAGGAGGTCGAGTATTGGACGGGCCCCGTGCAGCCCGAGGTCGTGACGCCGGGGAGTCGGGCCTGGGAGCGTTACAAACTCCATAATGCGGCGAACCTCCACCATCTGGCGGATCGCGTTTCGGGACCGCGCAGGTATCGGGTGGCGTGGATTGGCGGTTGTGTCTTGTACGACGTCAGCTGTCTGCGCGCGGTCGGGGGCTTTTCTTTCTGGCGCGATCTCCCCCCAAGCCACTGTGGAGAGGACGTATTGGCGCAACTCCGCGTCATGGCGCGCTTTGGCGGCTGCGGGCTCTTGCCTTCGCGGGCCTATCACCAGGAGCTGCCAACGACCGTAGCGGAACGAGAGGTGGACGCCGCGAAGCGGCTCTTTGCGGACCCCTACCCGTCTTGCGAATAAATGTTCCCGTCACGGGCGTCCTGTCGTTACACTGATGTCCTATGATTGTGTTACTGACCGATTTTGGTATCGATGACCCCTATATAGGGCAAGTCCATCTCCGGCTCGGCGTTCTGGCCCCGGGCATACCCGTCATCGATCTTTTTCATGGTCTTCCCGATTTTGCGATCGAGGCCGCGGCCTATCTCGTGCCTGCGTACTGTCGGCACGTCCCACCGGGGGCCGTTATCATGGCGGTAGTCGATCCGGGAGTAGGTGGTTCCCGCCGGGCGATCGCCTTTAAAGCCGAAGGACGCCATTACGTGGGACCGGACAACGGGCTCTTCGAGATGGTCGCGCGGCGCGCACGGGTCGATGCCTGCGTGTTTTTGCCTATCCCGCCCGAAGCCGCGGCGAGCTTCCATGGCCGCGATGTGTTTGCGCCGGCGGCGGCGACCCTGGCTCGCAGCGGTTCGGTAGGTGAGGCGCAAGGGTCTCTCACGCGCTTCCCCGGGTGGCCGGATGACGGCCACACGATTCTCTATATCGATCATTATGGTAATGCCGTAACAGGGGTACGCGCGCGTCCTGGACATTGCGCCCTGACCATACGAGGGCGGACCTTGACGCGCGCCCGCACGTTTGCGGATAGGCCCGACGGCGAGCCGTTCTTTTACGAAAACGCCAATGGTCTGATCGAGATTGCGGCCTACGGGAGGTCGGCGGCCGCAGTTCTCGATTTACATCTCGCCGACCCGTTTGTGGTCACCGGCGACTGAGGCGCCTTTCGCGTGCGCCTGCTTTTCGAGACTGTGCCGCAAATAGCGTCCGGTATGCGAAGAGGGATGGACCGCCACTTGTTCGGGTGTGCCTGTTGCCATAATGCGTCCTCCGCCGCTCCCGCCCTCGGGACCGAGGTCGATGAGATAATCGGCGGTTTTGATGACGTCGAGGTTGTGTTCTATGACAACCACCGTATTTCCGCGCTCGGTGAGGGTATGAAGGACGCGCAAGAGCTGTTTTATGTCGTGAAAGTGCAGGCCGGTCGTGGGCTCGTCTAGGATGTAGAGCGTGCGGCCGGTATCGCGCTTTGAGAGCTCGCGCGCGAGCTTTATGCGTTGCGCCTCGCCGCCCGACAGGGTGGTAGCGGACTGCCCTAGGGTGAGGTAGGAGAGTCCTACGTCCGCCAAGGTCTCGAGCTTGCGGCGAATGATCGGGACGGCATTGAAGAATACGAGCGCGTCTTCCACGGTCATCTGCAGCACCTCGTGTATCGTGCGGCCTTTGTAGCGGACTTCGAGTGTTTCCCGGTTGTAGCGCATACCTTTGCAGATATCGCAGGGCACATACATATCGGGCAAAAAGTGCATTTCGACCTTGACGAGTCCATCGCCTTCGCAGGCCTCGCAGCGACCGCCGCGCACGTTAAAGGAGAAGCGCCCAGCGTTGAAGCCCCGCTCGCGGGCCTCGGTGGTCGCGGCAAAGAGTTCGCGCAGCGGCGTAAAAAGCCCGGTGTAGGTCGCGGGATTCGAACGCGGAGTTCGGCCGATCGGGCTTTGGTCGATGTCGACCACCTTGTCGAAGTACTCAAGCCCGGTAATCTTGTCGTGGGGCGCGATATCGAGCCGCGTTTTGTTGAGAAGGGTCGCGGCCGCCGTATAGAGCGTGTCGTTTATTAGCGTGGATTTGCCGGAACCGGACACCCCGGTCACACAGGTCATGGTGCCCACGGGGATATGCACGTCGATGCCGCAGAGGTTATGGCCCCGGGCGCCATGGATCACGATCTCGTCGCATCCGGTTCGTCGCGTGCTCGGTACCTCGATCTGTTCGGCGCCGCTTAAGTAGCGGCCCGTCAAGGATTCGGGGTTTTGCATGACCTCGGCCGGCGTTCCTTGTGCCACGATATAACCGCCATGGACACCGGCACCGGGACCGACATCGATCACTTGATCGGCGGCCAGGATGGCCTCCTCGTCATGTTCTACTACGATCACGGTGTTACCCATGTCGCGCAGCGTCTCCAGGGTCGCTAAAAGCCGCCCGTTATCGCGCTGATGCAGTCCTATGGAGGGTTCGTCCAGGACGTACATGACCCCGACCAGCCCGGCGCCGATTTGCGAGGCCAAGCGAATGCGCTGGGCCTCGCCGCCCGACAACGTTTCCGCCGAGCGCGCGAGCGTCAGGTAATCGAGGCCGACGTTGACGAGAAACTTCAGGCGTTCGCCGATCTCGTGGACGATCTTGGCCGCTATGACGCCACGCTGTCCGGGGAGCAGGAGGTGTGAGAAGAAGGTGTGTGCTTCGCGAATCGAGAGACCGGTGACGTGATGGATGGCCTTCCCGTCGACAAACACATTGCGGGCCTCCTCGCGCAAACGGCTCCCAAGGCAGGTCTCGCAGGCTTGAGTACCGATGAATCGGGACATTTCGTCGCGTACGCTCGCGGATTCGGTCTCGCGGTAGCGTCGCTCCATGTTCGGCAGAACGCCCTCGAACGTGTGTTTGCGCCGATGTCGTCGCCCGCGCTCCACGTAAGAGAAGGTGACGGCCTCGTCGCCGCTCCCATACAAGATGGCGTCGCGGACCTTTTTGGGGAGATCTTCGAACGGTTGGTCGATGTCGAATTCATAATGTTTGGCGAGGGACTCGAGCATCTGGAAATAGAAGGGGTTGCGTCGGTCCCAGCCCCGAATCGCCCCGGCCGGAAGGCTTAAGCTCGGGTCTTGGATGACGCGTTCGGGGTCGAAGAACTGGCGGACGCCGAGTCCGTCACAAGCGGGACAGGCCCCAGCCGGGTTGTTGAACGAGAAGATACGCGGTTCGAGCTCGGCTAGGCTAAAGCCGCACTGGGGACAGGCATAGCGCGCGGAAAACAGTAGCTCGGACGGTGTTTCTCCCTCGGCCGCGAGGGTGACGAGGCGAACCAATCCTTCGGACAGCGAGAGCGCGTTTTCAAAGGATTCCGCGAGTCGGGCCTCTTGGCCCGCGCGCAGGACGAGGCGGTCCACTATGGCCTCGATGGTGTGTTTCTGGGTCTTGGCGAGCGGCGGGGCGTCTTGCAGTTCGACCACCTGGCCATCGATCCGAGCGCGTACGTAGCCGCGGGCCTTCAGTTCCTCGATTTTATTGAGGGCCTCGCCTTTGCGTCCGGAGATGACGGGCGCCAGGATCATGGCTTTGGTGCCTTGCGGGAGCGTCAAGGCCTCATCGACCATCTGGCTTACGGTCTTGGCGTTGAGTGCCGTGCCGTGCACGGGACAGCAGGGCTCGCCGACCCGGGCATACAAGAGGCGCAGATAATCATAGATTTCGGTCACGGTGCCGACCGTGGACCGCGGGTTATGGGACGTACTCTTTTGCTCGATCGAGATGGCGGGCGATAAGCCTTCGATTAAGTCGACGTCGGGCTTTGACATGAGCGAAAGAAATTGCCGGGCGTAGGCTGACAAGGATTCGACGTAGCGCCGTTGTCCTTCCGCATAAAGCGTATCGAAAGCCAATGATGATTTACCTGACCCCGAGAGGCCGGTAATTACGATCAGGCGATCCCGTGGCAGATCGAGGTCGAGATTCTTGAGGTTATGCGTGCGCACACCCCGCAAGCGAATGAAGTCCATGCGTTTCGAGCCACAAGTGAATTGCCTACTATACGGCGCGGCACGGGTCGAAGGCAAAGAGAGGGGAGGCCAAAAAGGGATGTTCCGCGCACCCCGGCAAGCCCTCCCAGCGGTGGCCCAAGCGCGATGAGGCGGTCTAGCGGACGCGCGTGCTAGGCATAAAGGGCCCCACCCGCAGCCGGGAGGCCTGTCACTCAGGGTGACCTTCCTAGGGTCCTGTAGGCCCCCGCATAGGTCTGCGGGGCGCCCTTTTCGGCAATTAAGCGGGTTTGGGGTATGGGCCATCACCGAAAAGCCGCTCTCAGGGGTTTGGAGGCGGGTGTCCAGCTATGGCAGGGCTTAACTGGCCTCGGAACCTCTTTGGACCTGTTGCTGAGGCCCTGGCTTATTCGCGGGGGAAGGGTCCTGTTATCCTGGCTACCCAAGGCCTGCATAGTCACATAGACTAGCGCCAGGGACCCATTGAGGGTGCGCCACGAAACGCGGTTTCCGTGGCGTGATAGACGTGCCCGCTATTCAATCGCTGAGGGGGGGGTTTATGGCTCGCGGTATCAATAAGGTCATTCTTGTGGGGAATCTGGGAAAGGATCCCGAGATTCGCTACGTTGCCAGCGGCGGAGCTGTGGCGAATCTGAACATTGCCACCTCCGAGTCTTGGAAAGATAAAACCACCGGCGAGAAGCAGGAGCGCACCGAGTGGCACCGGGTGGTGTTTTTTGGGAAGTTGGCCGAGATCGCCAACGAGTATCTGAAAAAGGGCGCGCAAATTTATGTCGAGGGCCGCCTTCAGACGCGTAAGTGGCAAGATAAAGGCGGGCAAGACCGGTATACGACGGAGATTATAGGGAGCGAACTCCAGATGTTGGGTGGGCGTGGGGCTGGGAGTTCCATGGACGGGCCGCCGGACATGTCTTTCGAGTCATCCGGCCCAAGTGGTGGCCGCCAGGAGTCGGGCTCTGCCCCTTCGTCTGCTCCGAAGGGTGGCGATGATTTCGATGACGATATACCGTTTTAGCGTTTGCAATAGGATAGATTTGTCAAGTTTTAATAAAAAGGCCCTGTATAAACAGGGCCTTTTTATTACCCGTCTCAGTTTAGAGTGCGGGTGTTTGTTGATAATGAACGCCATGAAGTCTCGTTATACAGCCCGCTGTTGTTGCCAGTGTTGTCCCCGGCAGGTGGTCGGAGACAGGAATCGCGGCCGCGCTCGTTGTCACTGCCGGTTATAAAAGATGGCTATTGGTCGTCTGAGCTTGGACAGCGGCTTTCGCGATGGTAAGGATTTTGCGCTGTTCTATGCAAAATCCGGTTGCTGTGATTGGCTCGGATAGCACTTCCTTTCCTGCAAAACTTAGCTGGCTTTGTGACTCATCCAGACTGAGAAATACGGGGGAAATGGGCGGCTCTGGTAATAGTCTCTATCTGAACTCATTGAAACGGTGTAGGCGCCATCGGCAATTCGGCCTTACATAGCGCTCCACATGAGGACGAAAGGCAGATCTTAGGGCGTTTAGCCTCAAAACGGCTGCCGACCCAAAGCGCTCCAGCGGCCCGCAAAACCATCCGTCTCTCCCCGCGTCAAGCCGGGCGCATCCGACGCCAGTCTTGTTTACGGCTGCAATCAGGGGCGCCACCGCCGTTCGAAGCCGAGCTCATGCTGGAGGTTCGCCCTTCGCCGCAGGAGTGAAAAACCGAGGCAGTTGTGTCATTTCTCTTTACAAAATGGGGCATGTATTCCTAGAATACAAAGCAGAATGCGTATATCGTATTGACAGCCCGTGGTATGTTTTATTGCCAGAATCTGGAGTCAAGTATGGACCATTTAATTAAGGCGCTTGCCCAGCTTTCCCCGATACTCAAGGGGTTTCGCAAGGAGAGCGGGCTGTCTCAGGCGGATATGGCTGAGAAGCTCGGGATTACGCAGCAAAGCTACGCCTACTTTGAGTCAAACCCGGTAAAGGCGCCCCTTGAGCGGGTGTTTCTGGTTTTGCGGCTGTTCGGGGTTGACCTCGTGTTGTCCCAGTCTACGCCTGTGGTCCGCAAGGCGCCTGCAGCAACGTTCGCCAAAGTCACCGGTCAACGGCGAAAGGAGGTCGTCGTGTCCGTGGCGAAGACTAAGCCTACCGCCACAAATAAGTTGGTCCGTGAGGTTACGCCGCGGAAAAAGGAGGTTTGGTAGAAATGGGGCGCCGGGGTCATTCGCAGCGTTTGAACATCTGGATGAACGGCGTCCCCGTTGGCTATTGGGAGGTGAGCCGAAACGGCTCGCAGCTTGGGTATTTCGATGCGTGGCTGGAAGACGAGCAGGGACGGCCATTATCCCTGTCACTCCCGTTCTTGCCGGGTAATGCAATCTACCATGGTCCTATCGTCACAGATTATTTCGACAACCTGTTGCCGGACAGCGATGCCATCCGCCGTCGTCTGGCCTACCGCCATTCCGCGGGCAGCACGTCTGTATTCGACCTCCTGGCCAAGATTGGCCGGGATTGTGTGGGTGCCATTCAGCTGCTTCCAGAGGGCGAGGAGCCTTCGGATATCTACGAAATCAATGGCCAAGCCCTGAATGAAGCGGGCGTTGCGGCTCAGCTCCGAAGTACAACGGCTGTCGAAGGAATCGGTCATCATCACGATAATGGTGATCTGCGTATCTCCCTTGCCGGCGCGCAAGAGAAGACCGCTTTTCTCCTCCAGGACGGGAAATGGTGGCTGCCTACCGGCAGTACGCCCACCACACACATCTTCAAGCTTCCCCTGGGCCTCGTTGGCCAAATGCGGGCCGACATGCGGACCTCAGTGGAAAACGAATGGCTCTGCTCAAAGATCATGGAGGCCTTTAAGGTTCCGGTGGCGCATTGCGATATCGGGTGTTTCGAGGACCAGAAGGCGCTCGTGGTTGAGCGCTTCGACCGAGCCTTGGCAAGCGATGCGAGCTGGATCATCCGGTTGCCGCAGGAAGATATGTGCCAGGCCATGGGGGTATCTCCATTACACAAGTACCAGGCGGATGGCGGGCCTGATATCGCCAGAATCATGGACTTGCTGCTGGGCTCCGAGGATGCGAGTAGTGATCGCCTGCACTTCTTCAAAACGCAGATCATATTCTGGCTGTTGGCAGCTCCTGATGGACACGCGAAAAACTATAGTCTTGCGATTCTCGCTGGCGGACGGTATCGGGCGACGCCCATATATGACGTATTGTCGGCCCACCCCGTTATAGGGCATGGGGTGAACCAGCTGTCACCGCAGAAGGCCAAAATGGCTATAGCAGTGAGGGGGCGGTCGAATTATTACCGTTTCGCCGAGATTCGTCGGCGCCATTGGATCGAGCAGGCCAAGCAGACCGGGCTTGGTCAGACCGAAGCAGAACGGTTGATCAAGGAGGTTCTCGCTTTGACAACGGAAGTCATTAGCAAGGTCGAATCGCTTATTCCCAACGACTTTCCTATGGATGTAGCCGAGGCGATCTTCAGCGGAATGCGCAATCAATGCTCGAGGCTTGAGGTAGACGGTTGAGCCAAGTTGGCTCTCCAGTAAAATTTATGGGCAAGCTTCGGCTCAGGCAGTTTGCCCAAGGCGGGTAATAACGCCATTTCCAAAATCTCTGGCAAGCTGAATAGCCACCTCATTGAAGCGGTAATGCTACCGGCGGCAGTGCGGCTTTGCCGCCGGTGACTATTGGTACGAAACAGTCACCAAATACGGGAGCCGCAGTCCACGTACCATTCAACGCAGAGAATTTCTCACCTCGGAGTGCGCACCTGAAAGCACCGCGCGAACCAGGCCGTATAATGGCCCTGCGCTGGCTATCATGACCCAGGCTCATGCGATCCTCTTGCCGCGCCGATTGTGGTCTGGCGAGAGCCGCTTTACTTCATGGAAGCATGCCTTGTACGCCTCCCTTTCCCAAAGCCACGCCTCCTGGATGTCATATCGCGTGTTATATAGGATCCACACTAGGAAATCCCAGTCGTAATTGGCGGCCTTGGGAACCCACGTGACAAAACTTCCTGGCTTTCCGCTCGGCCTATTGGCTTTAATCTGGTAGCGCGCGCCGCAAAACACAAAATCGAACCCCTTCCGCACGGCGGTAACACCCCGCATGCTCCGTGAGTACTCCTCTTTCGTGCAACCCACGAGTCGCGCAGCATCGTATTCGGAAAGCGCGGTGGTGATTTGCGGCGCATTGCCGTACCTCTGCTCCCAATGGAGTGCCGTTTCGACAAGGCTTCTACGCAGCGACGTCATTCCGAAGCCGCGCGACGAAGGGTCTCAATCTTATGGGTGCCCGGATACGGGTGGCAGGAGGCATCGATTTGAGTCGGTTGCTTCCTAGAGGTCAAAGCGCACGCACCCCGGACACTACGGCAGCGAGAAAAACGAGAGCTCAAGACAGGCGCTTCAGGTCGTCCAGGCGCCCCAATTGATCCAGGGCGTCCTCCAACCGTTTATACGTTTCGGCTTTGCCCCCTTGAAACGGCATTTTCCCAAGCTCGATTGCCGTCCTGGCCAAGCTCACCAGAACGTCCGGGATATGTTGATCGGGAATCAAGACATTCACCCCTCGAAAATTTTTCACAATCGCCCCGACCGCGCCTGCGATACGGGAGGCATCGGGTGAGCCGTCCACTAATCTATGTGGCAACTTCCATGTTGCCGTATTGCTGGCATCGCCCACATAGGCGAAACATCGAGCCGGGATCTTATACAGGGGATGCAGCAAGCTCGTTTCCCCATCGGCTGCAACCGGCTCGCCCTCGTCTTTCCGGGGCAATGTACTAAGTTCCCTGACATCCGCGGTCGCGGGACACTGATCAAGACCATGCCTGCTCAACCACCAAAGCGATTCGGGTGGGTTCTCGCAATCCAAGCGCTCCAAGACGCGGTATTTGAGAACGCCCCCGTCCACATCGGCGGCATACAGAATCAAGCCGTCACTGACTGCGATTTGCTTCACCTTCTGCTCGGACGCATACCGGCGGGCCTGCTCCATGGCGCGTTCGACGGCTCGCTGGTTCCAGGCCAGTGACCCTGGACGTTTGACTTCAACGATCAGGCGCTTGATACCCAATTTGGATAGCGAAAGATCGGCGTAGCCGACTTGGTTGTTTAAGTCCTGGATACCCCAATCGAGAACGTCTGTAAAAAGATCTTCGAGAATCCTCTCCGCCACCGCTTCAGCCGCCGTTCCGTGACGCGTTTGCTGTTCGAGGCGAGCGTCGCGCTTGCGCTGGAAATCTGGCCAGTTGGTCTGAATTCGCGCGACTGCCGTGCGATAGCCAGAAAGGCTTTTGTATGTCGTCAATGACTCTCCTCCGCCCGTTTCTCTTGTCCCCTACTAACGGCACTCGCTCATCTTCAGACCGTGACGATGAGGTTAGGGTGCCCGCGAACCATCAGGTATTGTCGCTGGCAAGGAGCGGGGGCGGTCATGACTAGGTCGACCGATCGACACCGACCGCACAGTCTTTTTCCAAGCGCACCCACCAGCCCGACTACTCACACTGTAGCAAAGGCTGTCCCTTTTCGGAATTGTTGCCGCAATGATGGCGATACCCACGTGTGCTCAGAGAAGTGATGTGATAGCCGTGTGATCGGCGAAAGCAGACACCGAGGTTTTGTACTAAAATGACTGCTATCGGTTAGATAGGGGGATAATCGTGTCGAGCACTAGTGGGCGGACCTAGTCACCGCACTCAAACCATTTCGTGCACGAAAGCACTGGCAGGCAGAAGGGAATGCGGCCGATACAAAACGTATCCCGGATGACACGGAGATCCCGCCCGGTATCAACGGCCATGGCCTAACGAAGATATCGCTTTGGCAAAAAGACGATCCCAAACCGGGACGCGAGTAGGCAATGGGTGGGTGGGCCACGAGACTACGCAGAATCCGCATAGCCTGTTATGACGGATTCTTTCTCATTGGCGGTTAGGCGTTCGGAGCGCTTCTATGCCTATATGGGTCATCATATACATGCTGGCATTCATCGCGTTGGTTATATATGGCGCGTGGTCCACCCGTCGGAGTAAGGCGCGGTGGTTTCTAGTCGGCAGTGTTGTCGATAGCTTCGTGCTCCTTTGGCTGGGGTATTCGTACTGGCATCCGACAGTTATCCCGCATGCGCCTATACTTGGTCGGCTGCTATTGCTCGAGGTGTTGCTTTGGCTACCGTACTCGATTAGGAGCGAAACAAAGCTGGCCCTCGAATCCGAAGGGGCCATGAAGTCCCCGAGGCCATGCGCTGTGTGTATTGGCGTATTTGTCACGTTATTCTTCCTCTTGACTAGTGGCCTCCTCTTTTACTGGTCGATTCTGCATATAGTCTTTGCACAGCGTGGTGGGGCCTGACACGCTCATCAATCCGGCCCCCGCTTTGTGCTTCGCGCCTTATGACACCGTTTGCGCTTCAAATTTAAGGTCATTGAGAAAGCGCTAACAGGCTGGCGAAACACAAGGGGGGCGCCGGATTGCTCGTGTATCTCCTGCCGAGGTGGAATGGGGTCGCCTCCGATCTTCTACCATTCGTTCTGCCGATGGGTCTATTCAACGCGAATGGTTAGCCGGTTTATGGTGGTTTTCGCTTACCGATATCGGCGAGATAAGGGCATCGATTCGCTTCGTTCATTATGGATGCGCTGGGTGAAATGATCCGGCGTCATGATTACGGGCCTCCTTGTCGTGCAGACCAGATTCAATGCCCCCGATAAACAGCATCGGTTTCTTCTGGATGTTGCGAATGAACGTACCGTTCTCTGCTACCAGATTGCGCCATTCCCTTCGGGAGTAGACCTTGGGGTTCAATTCCCGGCCCAAACGCCCCTGAAGCGAATACAGGGCGGTGACAACGGCCTTGAACGATATGTCGCCGGTCACCATTACGTCGATGTCGCTTTCGGGTCGCGCTTTACCCCTGGCTACCGATCTGAAGACGAATGCCGCTTCGATTTGGTCGGCGAGTGGCAGCAAGGCTTCAGCCAGAACATCTGTCAAACCGCTGGTTTGGCGCAGGATGCTCGCCAGCTCATCAAAGACCGGACAATCACGATTCGCAGAATAATGTGTCTGGTTGCCGACTTTCTGTACATTCACTACACTCGCCTTGACGAGCCTGGAGAGCTCGCGAGTTAAGGTGCCTGCCGTAGTGTTTGTCAGACGGGCAATCTCGCGCAGGTAATACCGCTGGTCGGGGTGGAGCAATAACAAGCCCAACACCCGGCGGCGATACTCCGGAAATAAAATAGCGTTAAGCGAGATGAATAACCTGCATGTTGCCTTTAGAGCAACGATGGTTGCCGAAAAAGCAACGTAGGGTCAACACCAGCCGCTGCCATCGTTAGTTCGGATTGGTTTAAGGACCGATATTTGGCCTTATGTGGAGCTCCACATAAGGCCGACAAGCTGCCGACTAATAACCGCAGATCTGATCATCCAGCCATTGGTGGGCTGCCACTTGTGTTTTGCCGGCAAAGCAATCGACGAAACGCACCAGGGGATATGGTTCCCGGAGTAACGGAACGTCTTCATGTCTAATCTCCTAAGAGGTATGTCTATCCAAAATTCACGATGTGAGCGCTGTGAGATGCGGGGCTACCCTTGGCTATGGTAGGCCAGTGGCCTACCATATGCCTATGGAATTCGAATGGGACCAGGCCAAGAGCGAGGCCTGCTTTGCAGAACGGGGGTTCGACTTCGCTTATGTGCTGAGCGCGTTTCTGGACGCGGATCGATTGATTCGCCAAGACCGCGCTGGGATTACGGAGAAGATCGTTATCAGTTGTTAGGGGCGATAGAGGGGCGGGTATTCTTTGTGGCGTATACCCGTCGCGGAACGGCACTCCGGATCATTTCGGCACGTAAAGCCAACCGGCGAGAGGTAAAGGAGTATGAAAAAAGTAAAAGTAAAAATTGACCCTGCGACTTTAGCGGGATTGCCACGAGGTCGCGTGGACGAGAATCGCTTAGACGCCACGCAGGAAAAGGATATCGCTTCACAGATAGCCCAAGACGATGCGGAAGCCATGCAGGACGCGGCAAAGTTCGCGCGCCGCGTGCGCCGCCGCTTAGGGTTAAGTCAGCTTGAGTTTTCCCGCCGCATCGATGTTTCGTTCGAGACGATACGCAATTGGGAGCAAGGAAAGCGTCGACCAACAGGGGCGGCTAAGGCGCTTCTGAAAGTGCTCGATAAGGCTCCTGAGGCCGCGTTGTCGGCTTTAGCTTGAGGCAGATAGCGACGATGTCGGTTGGTCGGGAACTATTGATACCCCTATCTATTACCGCGAGGAAAAGGATGGTTGCGTCGCAAGCCATGACAGTCGGCTTTGCCCTATGAGCAGGCGGGCATAGGCCATCTCGTGAACCTCGCAGGAGCGTGATTCTCTTAGGGGCGGCTTAAGCCTGTACTGCGCCTCCATGCGGCTCCCCAAACCGGGATACCGAGAGGGCTGCCGGGCCGATTCCTGTCGATCACAGCACACAAAGTTACACTAAGTGAAACTAAGTGTTGAGTTATGTCTCATGCTTCCTCTTCGGCGCTTGATGCAGAGCTTAGCGACCCTCGCTACCCCTGAGCGCTATCTGTTCGCACTCGATGACTTGCGCGTGCTCTTACCCGAGCTCTCGGCGTCGGCCTTTAAAACCCTCCTCATCCGGGCCGTGAAGCAGGGGTGCTGGGATCGGGTTTGCCGAGGCCTATACCTGTAGCGGCTGGCGACCGTGCACACTGGACTCGTGTTATTTCATGCCGCCGCCCGTTTGTGTGCTGGTGGCTTCAGCTACATCAGCTTGGAAACGGTGTTGCGTGATGCGGGTGGCCTACCTTTATCGGCACACTCAGGGGCTTTGTGGCGTCCCGGAGAGCCCGCAGGGGGCAGACTGCGAGGCCCATCCTGACGCCGCCGGCGTTTATGCGGGGCGGTTACACGACGCCGTCCGCGGCTGCTTATCACCCATACGGTTCCCTAGTCTTGTCCGGTGAGCTTGGGCCGTACCGAGAAAAACGTCGTGATGACACAGTACGTCGCTTGACGCGTATCGCTCTTATCGGGCGCCAAGATCGGCGGCGTCCGCCTCTTTTGAGGTCCCTTGGGAGGGGCCCTGGAAGCATCGGGCTCTGTGATCCCAGTGGCTCTGTCCCGGGTCTACCAGACTCATCCGTCCGCCAGGGTCTCGTGGTAGCGGTTTTCCGAGCCGACGGAGAGGGAGAGGCCCATAACTATCGAAGGAAAACGAGCGGTCTTATCGCGTTAACGATGCGTTATTAATATAAACATTATATTAGAGGATAATTACACACGAATATAGCGGAAATATAGTAGGGAAAAGTGCGTAATTCGGACTAAAAAGCCATAGACTTTCTTCGCATGAGCTAGATACACTGGGCCCCAGAAATACACGCTTCCAGAGGCCTTTCTAGGGTCTATACTGGGAGTAGAAGTGAGGGCATTGAGAAACGAACAGCGGGGAACCAAGGAGTGGTTCTGTTGTGAGTGAGGCGATTCCGGTTTTTTCGAATCGTTCTCATGACCAGATGAGGAGATGTGATCTTATGCCGTTTGCGCTCGTAGAGATTGCTGTAGCAGGATGGGTCATGGCGGTTGCTATTTGGTATGCGGACTAGGGGGGCACAAGAAACTCTGCCTTAAGCGGAGGGGAAGTAGTCCAAATCGTGAGGATGGACTATCTGGAGCGCCTGGAAGGAAGAAGTATTGGCGACTGAAGGGTGGAAATTGCGACCCGTGGAGAGCGAGGCACCAACGCATTCCGCGGGTTTTGTTTTTGGGCGCCCCGGCTCATGAGGGCGTCTTGGATACGGGCCCCGTCAGTGGCCTGGTTTCGGGTAGGAGGGCAAGAATATCACGGGCCGGCCGTAGCTCGTTCTTGACAAACGGGTGCGCTCTGGTGATCATGGTCCCATGAGTTGCATATTAACATCGCTATTCGTTCTTCCTCTTCACGGGCGACTGCCAGGGTCTCCCGCGCTGTAATCCGTTCCGTTGTTTCTTTTTGCGTTACTTGTACCGAAGACATTGAGGTGTGCCGTGCGGATGATCCGCTCCGAGGGTTTGTTGCGACTGCGATGCGCCTGTTGGGCCACGAACAGTGGTTGCCCAACAGGAGGGCCGAAGCCACGGCCGTGGTCATTTCCAAGTCGTATCTCGGAGACACGAATATGCTCAAAGAGCCGCAATATAAATATCGGCCGTTCCCGGCCATAGACCTTCCCGACCGCACCTGGCCGTCACGGGTCCTTAAGGCCCCGCCCATTTGGCTCAGCACAGACCTACGCGATGGCAACCAGGCGCTTTTCGAGCCCATGGGCATGGAGCGCAAGCGCGAGATGTTCTCCTTGCTCTGCGCTATCGGCTTTAAGGAGATCGAGGTGGGTTTTCCGTCCGCATCGCAAACGGATTTTGATTTCGTGCGCCGACTTATCGAAGGGCGGCTTGTGCCGCCCGACGTGACGATAGGAGCCTTGACGCCGGCCCGGGAGGATCTCATCGTGACCACGGTCGCGGCGCTTTGCGGCGCGAGACGGGCTATCGTTCACGTCTACAACGCCATTTCCCCGGTGTTTCGGAATATCGTCTTTCGTAAGGATAAGGCGGCCGTTCTCGCGATGGCGCAAGAGAGCGTGCGGACTGTCAAAGCGCTCACCCAGGCGCACCCCGAGACCCAATGGGTCTTGCAGTATAGCCCGGAGGCCTTTAGCGGAGCGGAATTGGATTTCGCGTGCGAGGTATGCGATGCCGTGGTCGAGGCCTGGGATCCGGCCACGGATGACAAGGTGATCATCAACTTGCCGGCAACCGTAGAGATGGCGACACCTAACGTCTTTGCCGATCAAGTGGAATGGATGCATAGGCATATGGCGCGGCGCGAGATGGTCGTTCTGAGTGTTCATCCCCACAATGACAGAGGCACGGCGGTGGCGGCGGCGGAATTGGCGCTCATGGCCGGGGCCGAGCGCGTAGAGGGCTGTTTGTTCGGTCACGGCGAGCGGACCGGGAACGTGGACTTAGTGACGCTGGCCTTAAACCTTTATACCCAGGGTGTCTCTCCGCAATTGGATTTTTCGGGCTTGGACCAGGTGGCGCGTACGGTATCGGAATGCACGCGCTTGCCGATCAGTCCGCGCCATCCTTATGTGGGCGAGCTGGTTTATACGGCCTTTTCCGGATCGCACCAGGATGCCATAAAGAAAGGCCTTGCCGCGCAAAAAGAGGGAACGTTCTGGAACGTGCCGTATCTTCCGCTCGACCCGCAATGCGTCGGACGAAACTACGAAGCGATCATTCGCGTAAATAGTCAGTCTGGTAAGGGCGGGATCGCCTACGTGCTCGAGACCCACTATGGGATTGTTCTTCCTCGCAATTTGCTTATCGCCTTTAGCCGTGTGATTCAAGGCTCGACCGATAGCACCGGCACCGAGATGACGCCCGAGCAAATATGGGCCGCCTTTCAAAACGAGTATCTCGGGGCTCGCGGAAACACAAGGTATTGCAGTCATGAACTGAGCCAAGACCAGGACTCTTCGCGGCATAGGGTTCGATTGCATCTTGAACGGGACGGGGAGATGGTCTGTTACGAGGGTTACGGTAACGGACCGCTCGATGCCGGGGTCCGCGCCTTGCCCGTTCCGTTTCGCTTGTGCCACTACGAGGAACGTTCTATCGGAGAGGGCTCGGCGACCAACGCCTTGGCTGTTATAGAACTTGAGCCCTTGACGGGTGGACCTGCGGTGTTTGGGGTCGGCATCCACAACAGTATCGTGACAGCGTCTTTGATTGCCCTGGTGCGAGCCTTTGCGTCGTCTGGCCTTGGTCTTGCGCGCGATTCCGCGTGCGCTTGAGGTGCGTAGCCCGTATGGCTGAGCCATGCGCAGTCTGCCATAAGTCTTATGCGACCTCTTAAATATCTTGGTATCGTTGCTTCCTCTTCTTAACCCAATTTACAAGGAGTGCGCATGAGGAAACAATTCGTAGCGGTGGGGAGTTCCTTACTCCTAATGACTATGTTGACGGCATGCCACCACAAGGCGGGCGGGAATAGCGGTTCGAGCGCGGGTTCCGGCACCACCAGTTCTTCTTCGGGCACCGCAGGCGGCGGTTCCGGTTCCGGCGGCACCGGTGGTTCTGGTGGTGGGACCGGAAGTGCGGGCGGCGGCACGAGTGGCTCCGGCGCGAGCGGTGGTTCGGGCAGCGGCTCGGGTACCGGCACCGGCAGCTAGGCTGAGGGGTTTCCCTGTGGCGGCTCGGTTCGCGGTCGCGCAAGCGGCGCTCGTCGTGAGCGTGATCGCGGCACCGGTTGCCTGGGCGGCATCGGCTGCAGGCTTCGGTGCCCAGGCAGCGACCGCGCAAGCCTTTGCGGAGCTACGGGCAAACCTGGAAACGCAGAACGCGGTGGTCGCCCAGCTGGAGTCGGCGACCACGACCGCGCAGCTACGTCAACTCCTGGCCGAGGACAGTCAATTGGTCAGCGCGGACCTCAGCCTCTTAAACGGGCTTAGTGGGGTCTCTGGAGGGGCGGGGGTAACTACCCCGCCAGCCTCGTCCCAGGGCGGTACCAGCGGCAACAATAACGGCTCGGCCCAAGGAAGTTTCGGAGTCCCGCCGGCACCCCAGGGAACGCCGTCTGCGCCAGCCACAGGCAATCCCTTCCCTTTCCCCTGACCGATGTAACCCTAGCCGTCCATGAGCGGGCGCTGGTATGCTTGCCCCGGAACGGACGGGGGTCGGGAGCATGCGGGCGGGAGACACCATAGCGGGAATACTGAGGGTTATCGCGGATACGGCTTTGGGTGTCATCCTGAGACCCGTGTCGTTTTTTCAGACCATGCCTAAAACCGGGGGTTTTCGCACCCCGTTTGTGTTTTTGCTGGTCATTGGCCTATTCGATATGCTGTTGTTGTCGCTCTTCGAGGGCTTTGTCCTCGGTCCTGCGGGGGCTTTGCGGTTTGCTGGTCACGCCTTGGCGCTCGCGCCGCTTGCCTTGACCTTGTCCGGGTTCGTTCTCACCACCGTATTTTTTGTCTTCTGGCGGCTCATGGGGTCGTCCCAGTCGTACGAGACCTCGTATCGCACCTTCGCTTACAGTTATGGGATCTCGCCCGTAACCACCGTCATGGGTTTTGTTCCGCACCTCGCTTTGGTCGGTTTCGTGTGGTGGTTTGCTCTCCTGATTATTGCGAGCGTCTCTGTACATGGTGTCCATCGTATCAAGGCCACGGTCGTCTTCACGGTCTTGGGGCTTGCTTTGATGGTGTTTCTGAATCACGCCGAACACTATGCGCTGCGTCATGGGCTCACTCAGGGTCTTCCCCGCCAAGAGCGGCCCGCCGCCAGGCCGGCCGCGCGCGCTACCCGGATCTAAGTCCATGGGCGTGGGCCTCGCGCTGGTCGCGGCGGTGTTATTCGGCGCGACCGTTCCGCTTGGCAAGGCGCTTTTAGGGGACCTCCCGCCGCTCGCCCTGGCCGCCGTGTTTTATTTGGGCTGCGGGATCGGGCTTGCCGGGGTCATTTTGGTGCGCCGTCTTCGCGGGCACCGCATCCAGTTCGCTCCCCGTCACGGACTCCCGTTCGTATTCTCGCTTGTGAGCGGCGGGATTGTGGCCCCTATACTGTTCACGAGCGGTCTGGCCCGGACCTCCTCGGTATCTGCTGCCTTGTTGTTAAACCTCGAAGTGGTCTTTACCGTCCTTTTGGCGCGCCTTGTCCTGCGTGAAGCGGTTAGCGGCCCGCGCCTTATGGGTATGCTGCTTGTCGTCTTTGGTGCCGCAGCTCTTGGGCTTGGCGCCCACAATCTGTCCTCGTTCTCCTGGCGCGTGGGTGATTGGCTGGTGGCCGGCGCGAGCTTGGCGTGGGCGCTTGATAATATTCTGACCCGCCATATCGCGCATTCGGACGCGCTCGTCATCGCGTGCGTGAAGGGTTTGGTGGCCGGGATCGTCGATTTCGCGATCTTCGCGGGATTCGAGGGCGGTCACGGTCTGCCGTTCGGGGCGGCGGGAGCGGGGCTTCTCGTGGGCTTTTTAGGCTATGGTTTGAGTCTCCTCTGTTTCATTTTGGCGCTCAGAACCTTGGGGGCGGCGCGCACGAGCAGCTATTTTGCGAGCGCTCCTTTCGTCGGGGCGGGGCTTGCTATCGGTCTCGGTCAGGCGCGGGTCACGCCGGTCTTGGCGTTTGCCTTCCTATTGGCGGCCTCTGGGATCGTGCTTTTGACCGTTGATTTCGAGGGTGGCCAGGGCCCTGGGTCTCGCCAGAGGTGGGGGGACTCGTCTTCGCTATCCTGACCGCGTGCGGCCGAGGATGTTGGGGCACCGGCCCTCACCGAATGCCGACTCGGACGAAGGGACGAGTTCGGCGGAAATACGCTAAGCTAGAGTGACCTAACTGGGAGGACGTTCTCTATGTATATTCATTTGGCATTGGCACCACTTATATCGCTTTTGGCCGGCATCCTGATTCTTGTGGTGCCGCGTCTTTTGAATTACATCGTTGCTATTTATCTTATCGTCATGGGCATCTTGGGGATGGTTCACGGCCGATGAGGTCGGTATTCGCGCTCGTTTTCGCTGCGAGCGCTCTGGCGGCGGTCCATGCCGCTTCTTTGTCTCTCGGGAAGCGGATCGCTCTTTATGGGCAAGGTCATGTCGAGGCGTGTGCCGATTGTCATGGCCCGCAAGGACAGGGCCGCCGCCATTTTGCTTATCCGCGCCTGGTCGGGCTCAATCCGTCCTACCTGTTGGGCGCCTTACGGTCTTTTGCCGATGGCGCACGCTTAAATGGCATCATGACGCCGATCGCCCGCGACCTTTCGCCGCAAGCGATGGGGGCGGTAGTTGACTATTACGCGGCCTTCCGTCCCCGTGTGCGGCGTCTTGCGCAACGCGTGAGTCGGTCCCGTATGACACGCGGCTATCGCCTTTATGAGCATGGTGATCTTCAGGACAAGGTCGTTGCCTGTGCCCGGTGTCATGGTCCCCAGGCGCAGGGTGTAGGTGCCCGTTTTCCCTGGCTTGCCGGCCAGTCGCAAGCCTATATCAAGGAGGAGCTACGCTCGTTTCGGGCGGGGGGCCGGCGTGGTCTGGGCCTTGGGCTCATGCGCTCGGCGGCCCGGCCTTTAAGCAACCGCCAAATCTCCGATCTGGCCTTATACCTGCGCACGATCGGAACCGAGCCGCGCCTTCTCCCGTCCCGCCCCAACCCGCGCATCACGCGGCTCTTTGATCAAAACTTTTCTCCGCCCCGCCGGTCGGCGGTACCTATCACGGTGTTCGGGAGGGCCGTTCTTCGCGGGCGTGCTATTTTTGATCATACGCGGCGTTACGTGCCCCGTTATGTCGGGAATGCCCTATCCTGTCGGGATTGTCATATGGGCGAGGGACGTTTGCCGAATGCCGGACCCCTGTGGGCGGCGGAGGCGCTCTACCCGAGGGTCCATGACGGGCGGGTGGTGACCTTGGCGGGCCGGATACAGGCGGCCTTCGTTCACAGCGAGAGCGGCATGGCGCCGCCTATAGGGAGCCCGGTCATGACGGATCTCTTGGCCTACGTCCATTGGATGAGCCGCGGGGCGCCCATCGGGGCTCATATCGCCGGGCGTGGTTATCCGGCTTTGCCGCGCCCAGCCCGGGCACCGAATGTCGTCGCGGGCGCGGCCTTGTACGTCCATCGTTGCGAGGTCTGTCATGGCGGGAATGGCCAGGGTATCCGCACCCAGGGCGGCGGCATGTTTCCGCCGGTCTGGGGGCGGCTGAGTTTCGGTCAGCGCTCAAGTCTTGGCCATATGCCCACCCTGGCGGCGTTTCTGGCGGCGACCATGCCTTACGGAAAACCCGACAGTTTGCGGTCGGGGCAGGCCTACGATCTCGCCGCCTTTTTAGAAGCGAGACCCAGGCCCCAACGCTGACGGTTGGCCTCGGGCCTGGGACACTGAGATCCGGGCCTGGGTTGCCAGCGACTCTTCCACGGATCTCATTATGACGGATTACCAGAGTCATGGCCTAGTTGGCATCGTCGCCAAACCTTATGATATCCATGAGTTGGACGCCGCGCGTCAATGGAGGGAATGATGGGTCGCGATCTGATTATCATAGGCCTTGCCTTGGTGGTAGTCGGCCTTTTATGGGACGCATGGGCTGGTCTGCGCGGCCCCGGGGAATGGGCCTTGCGCGTGGGCGATGTCCGCATTCATGTTCTCTGGGCGGCGTCCTTGATAGTGAGTGTTGTCCTGAGTCTTCTCGTGTGGCTGTTTCGCCGGTAGTCCTGGCCCCGAACGCCTTTAAGGGGACCTTGTCCCCGCTTTCGGCTGCCCGCGCCATGGCCGTAGGTGTCGAGCGGGCCTGTCCCGGTCGCCCGGTGTTCTTGCGTCCTTTGCCGGACGGCGGTGACGGGACGCTCGATGTGTTGCTGGCGGCCCTGGGCGGCGAGCGCGTGAGCGCGGAGGTCGACGATGCCTGCGGGCAGAGACGAGAGGTGGTCTTTGGCCTTGTCGATCGCCTTGGCGGGCGCACGGCCATTATTGAGAGCGCCCTCGTGGTAGGACAGGCGCTAGGTGCCCGCTGTCCGTTCTCTGAACGGTGCACGGATGGCTTGGGCCAGCTCATACGGTGTGCCCTTGATCGCGGGGCCCGCACGATCTACGTCGGGCTGGGGGGGAGCGCGACCTGCGATGCCGGAGTCGGGCTTTTGTCGGCCCTGGGTTTGCGTTTTCAGGGGCCGAGGTCGGCGATCCGCCTGGAGACTGCCTGGGTCGCGGGGATGGGAGGGCTAGATCCACGCCTGCGCCAGACGCGCCTTGTCGTGCTGGCCGATGTCCGGAATGTCTTGCTGGGACCCGAAGGCGCCGCTTTGTTTGCCCCTCAAAAGGGCGCCGAGCGCTCCGATCTCGAGACCTTGGAAGGGGTCCTGGGGCGAGCGGCGGACCTGTTGGAGTCTCATTTTGGACGCCGTGCCCGAGAGCTTCCCGGTAGCGGGGCGGCCGGAGGCTTGGGTTTTGCGTTGGCGCTGCTTGGCGCTCGTCTTGCCCCTGGCGCCCCGACTATTGCCCGTCTGACGGGCCTTCATCAGGCGATCGCCGCCTCGGATCTTGTGATCACGGGGGAGGGCGCCTGCGATGGTCAGACGGCCTACGGCAAAGGGCCGCAGGTGGTCGCCGCTAAGGCCCAGGCCTTGGGGAAGCCGGTAATCCTGATTTGTGGGCGCATCGAGCCCTCGTTTGCGACGCTTGCGCCGCTTTTTTGGCGGTGCACACCCCTTATGCCGGCCGTATCGAGCGCCGAGGCCCTTTCTTTGACGGTGGCCCACATCTTGGCGACCGGTAACCCGTAAGGGATCCGCGAATCTTTGTGAAGGGACGCCCTTCCCTTCGCGTTCTTTCTGGCTACACTTCCCTTAAGAGCGGTGCAATCGGCCCCCGATGCGCGGACCGTTTCTTCGATTGATAGTCTCTGTGCCCCGTTTGTGAGGATGTGATGACGCCTGAACAAGCCACGAGCAGCCTACACGGCTTGCTAAAATTTATGTTGAGCAAAAAGGCCTCGGATCTCTTCTTGTCCGTGGATTTTCCGCCGGCCATCAAGTTGGACGGCAAGATGACGCCGGCCGGACAGCAGCGCTTGACGCCCGTGCACACCCAGGCCTTTGCTCACGCTATCATGAACGAAAAGCAGCGTCTGGAGTTCGAGACCGAGAAGGAATGCAACTTTGCCATTAGCCCGCCCGGCATAGGGCGCTTTCGGGTGAACGTCTTCGTGCAGCAAGGACACACAGGGATCGTGTTGCGTACCATCACGAGCAAGATCCCGACCTTCGATGACCTCAATCTGCCCTCGGTTTTGCGCGAGGTGTGTCTCACAAAGCGGGGCTTGGTCATCCTGGTGGGCGGTACGGGTTCCGGGAAGTCGACATCGCTTGCCGCGATGATCGATTATCGCAACGAAAATTCACACGGGCATATCATTACGATAGAAGACCCGGTGGAATACGTTCATCGTCACAAAAATTGCCTCATTACGCACCGGGAGGTGGGTGCTGATACGCACAACTGGTTCGCGGCACTCAAAAACACCTTGCGCCAGGCGCCGGATGTCATTCTGATCGGCGAGATTCGTGACCGGGACACCATGGAGTACGCGATCGCCTTCGCCGAGACCGGGCATCTCTGCATGGCGACCTTGCACGCCAACAGCGCCAACCAGGCGCTCGATCGCATCGTCAATTTTTTCCCCGAGGAGCGGCGCAACCAGCTGCTCATGGATTTGTCGCTCAATACCCGTGCACTTGTCTCGCAGCGCCTGATCCCGCGCGCTGATGGCAAGGGTCGGGCGGCGGCCGTGGAGATATTGCTCAATACCCCCTTGGTCTCCGATTTGATCTTTAAGGGTGAGGTGCATTCCTTGAAGGAGGCCATGAGCAAGTCGCGGGAGCAGGGTATGCAGACCTTCGATCAGGCCCTTTTCGACCTGTATGAAAGCGGCGTGATTAGCTACGAGGACGCCCTACGCAATGCGGATTCGGTCAACGAGTTGCGCTTGGCCATCAAGCTGCGCGGCAAGGCCTCGGGGGCGGAACAGGCGCCTACCGAGTTCAGTATGGTCGCTGACGCTCCCGAGCCGCCCGAGGCGCTTTCAGAGGCGAGTTAGGACGATACGAGGTGCTTATCCTGGACCTCGCCGATATGCGAGGTCTCGTCGCCAAACTCGCGATCGAAGGTTTCTTTGAAGATGGCCTTATGGACATCGCCGATGCTCAGGATGCCGGTCAGCTGTCCGTGGTCGGCCACCGGAATGCGGCGGATTTTGTGGGCGAACATCACGGACACGGCGCGCAAGATCGGGTCGTTTGGGCCGACCGTGAACACGCGACGGCTCATCAAGGCCTCGACGTGAAGATTGAGGACGTCCCGATACTCCGACTCGAGCTCCTCGAAATGCGGCGTTTGCGCAAGGCGCATGGCCTCGTCGATCTTTGGGTACATGGCCCTTAAGACGTCCTTTTCCGAGATGACGCCGATTATAGTCCGGTCTTCGTTGATCACCGGCAGACCGCTAATACGATGAAAGCACATCAGGATGGCCACGTCGCGGACCCGCGTGTCGCGACGCGCGGTTCTGACATTGGTGGTCATGACATCTTTGACAAGCATGGCATCTCTCCGTGCCCGTGCCCCGATAAGACCCCGAGGAGTGGGCGGTTGGGTTAGGCTTCGATTTCGGCTAATAGCGACATCATCATACGTTCTGCTTGGCCGAGGTAGCTACCCCCCGCGAGGTTCAGGTGGTTTAACACATGGTACAGATTGTAGAGCGTTTTGCGTACCGGATATCCGGCCTCGAGCGGTGCGGCTTCCTGGTAGGCGGCATAAAAAGCCGGCGAAAACCCCCCGAAGAGCTCGGTCATGGCGAGGTCGGCCTCGCGGTCCCCATAATACACGGCCGGGTCAAAGAGAATGGGCCGTCCCCCGTAGGCCGCGCAGTTGCCAGCCCACAGGTCGCCGTGCAGCAGGCTGGGCGTTGGCGCGTAGTCGCTAAAAAGGCAGGGAATGAGATCCGCTACGCGGTGCCCGAGTTCCTGGATCCGGCCCTGGTAGCCGTTCTCGTCTGCGAGTTGCAGCTGAAAAAGGAGGCGCTGGTCGCGAAAGAATGTCGCCCAATCTGAATGGGGCGCATTTTTCTGCACGGTCGTGCCGATGGTGTTGTCGCGATACCAGCCGAAATACGGCGAGCGCCGCCCATGCAAGGCGGCCAGCGTACGCCCCAGTTCGATGTCCTGAGTCTCGGTGCGAGGCTTAAGCTCCAGGTAGTTCAGGACGAGGTAGGAGATCTCTTCTGTCATACCCCAACACACGGGCTGGGTTACGAGCACGGTGAGGGTGTTGGCGATCTCGTGAAGCCCTAGGGCCTCTGCGCGAAACATCTCTAGATAGCCGGGCTCGTTGTATTTGACGAAATACGATTCTTGATCGTCGCCGAGGATGGTGGCGCTATTGATGCCGGGTGCTGGCAGATCGTGGGCCGTGCGCGCGATAAACGGCCTTCCCGTGACCTGCGAGATCTGTTGGGCGATGGGTACCCAGTTCGGCATTACTGACTCCTAGCTCCACGGCGGGACTGCGTCACCCTATCCTACTGGTTCAGGCTTGATATTCAACCTGGTAGTCCGCATCTCAAAAAAATCGTTGCTTATCCCTTCCTGTGACGCCTAGCTCAGCCATTATACCAAGTTGTCGGGTTTTGCGTACCAAATAATGAGGGTATGTCAGCCAAGTCCCGAAAGTCGCAAAGCAGCATGGAAAACGCGCGAATTGTGTGGCAAAACGGAGCTACGGTTGTCCCCACACTCGAGGAGAGGTGTTTCTTCGTAATGCTTACCACACAACACTCCGATCTCATTTGGCTCGGCAAGAGCAAGATACCCATATCCGTTCGCCTAGTGCCGGTACGCCAGCGCGGTGGAATCTGGTACCGTATGTTGATCGAACCGCAGGGAACGGCGCAGGGGGCGGTACTCTTGAATCGTAACGGTAAGCCGCGCTCCTGGAAGGACTTGAGTGCCGCGGTTCGCTTCGTATCGCGCACCTTGCAGCATGTACAGACGGTCACAGTCGAGGTTGATGTCACGCGGGACCGGCTGGGGGGAGAGGAAGGACAAGGAAGTGCCGTGCCGCGTTAGGAACGTGTGGCGCGGTAAGGGTGCTGGACCCAAAAGCGGGCCGTCCGTCTGCGTGTTTTTGGGGATGGGGCGCCGTTCGTCGGGTCGATGATTTAGGGAATGGGCCGGGAGGGAAAGAAAGGGCGACCGAAGGGCCGCCCTTTTGCGTTCTAGAATATTTCTTTTAATGTCTTAAGTGGCTGGATCTTGATGACGTTGCGGGCCGGCTTGGCCTTGAACACCATCTCTTCTTTGGTGAACGGGTTGATGCCTTTGCGGGCGCGCGTCGCGGGTTTACGCACGACTTTGATCTTCATGAGACCGGCGAGGTTAAATGCCCCCGGGCCGCCCTTAATATCGCGCTTTATCACGGTGGCGAGTTCGTCAAATACCGCACTCACCTCTTTGCGCTTCAGGTTTGTTTTGTCCGCCAAGTGTGACAAAAGCTCTGACTTCGACATCGGTTTCTTTGCCGCCTTTTTGCTGGGGGCCTTGTTTTTCGTTGCCATGGTTATCCTATAAGGTTGAGAACAACGAGAATTAACTTAGCATAAAAAACCGAGAGGGAAACAGTTTTGCTGCAATTTCTGCCGAGATAGAGGCGGTTCTCGCTTTCCGCTATACTGGCGCTGTTGCTTTTTTCTCACTCGTCCCCATTTTGGGCACCGGGAATGACGCGTTTTTAAGAGGTTTGCTATGCCAATCTATGAATACGTATGTGAATCCTGTGGCCACGAAGTCGAGGTCATGCAGAAGATGGGCGAGGTGCTGAAAGACTGTCCGGCCTGCAAACAGCCAGCCCTCAAGAAGCGGATTTCGGCAGCCGGCTTCCAGTTGAAGGGCTCGGGCTGGTATGCGACGGATTTTCGTGGCAAGGATAAGAAGACCGAGGATAAGCCGAAGACCGAGGATAAGGGCTCGGAGGGGAGCGGAACCCCGGTCGCCGCGTGTGCCGCTGGTACGTGCGGCTGCCACTAGATGAGCCGATTCCGGCGCTATCTCACGGCGGGCCTCTTGGTTTGGGTGCCGCTTGGGGTGACGGTGGTGGTGATCCAGGCGCTGGTCGCCTTCACGGACGGCATTTTGTTGGTTTTGCCGCCGAGCGCTCAACCCGAACACTGGCTGGGCCACGATATCCCGGGTCTCGGCGTGGTGCTGGTGGTGATCGTGGTTTTGGTGACCGGCATGATCGCCGCCAATCTTGTCGGCCAGCGCCTCGTGGGTTTCGGGGAGTCGGTATTGGGGCGCATCCCCTTGGTGCGGTCCCTCTATTCGGGCGTGAAGCAGCTCCTCGAAACCCTAATGTCGGGGTCCGGCAACTCGTTTCGTAAGGTGGTTCTGGTCCCCTATCCTCACCCTCAGAGCTGGACCCTGGCATTTCTTACAGGAGAGGGGCTGCCGGAGGCCGTGACTGCGCTCGGCGAGGACTTGGTGAACGTGTTTGTCCCGACGACCCCCAATCCCACATCCGGGTTTTTTCTCATGATTCCGCGTAAAGATGTCATCGAGCTTGCGATCACCGTTGACGAGGGCTTGCGGATGATCTTGTCCATGGGTATGGTCGTGCCCGGTCTGCCGAGGAAGGACGCCCAAACGGCTCCTCATCGGGCCACGGCCTAGGGGAGCTATGCGTACACATTTAACTCGAGAATTGGCCGCGCTGGGGACTGGCGCGCAGGTCACCGTATGTGGGTGGGCCCAGCGGCGCCGGGATCACGGCGGCATTTTGTTTATCGATCTGCGCGACCGTACCGGGATTATCCAGATCGTATGCGATCCGGTGCGCGAGGGGACCTTTGCGCGCGCCGAAGAGGTGCGAAGCGAGTACGTGCTTGCGGTCACCGGGGTCTTGCGCCCCCGGCCACCGGGGACTGAGAACGAGGCCTTGCCCACGGGGGCCTTCGAGCTGGAGGCGACCGACATCGTGATACTGAACCATTCGGACATCCTGCCTTTTCAGCTGGACGAGCCGGGTGTGGGCGAGGCGGTCCGCCTCAAGTATCGCTATCTCGATTTGCGTCGTCCGCAGATGCGGGACAACTTTTTATTGCGCCATCGCCTGATTCGGGCCGCGCGGCGTTTTCTCGAAGATCAGGAATTTACCGAGATCGAGACCCCGATCTTGACCCGCTCGACCCCCGAGGGCGCGCGCGACTATCTCGTTCCCAGTCGGACTCAAGCCGGCGAGTTCTTCGCTCTCCCTCAGTCGCCGCAGCTTTTTAAACAGATGTTGATGGTGGCGGGATTTGAGCGTTATTACCAAGTCACGCGCTGTTTCCGGGACGAGGATTTGCGCGCGGACCGTCAGCCGGAATTCACGCAGTTGGATATCGAGACCTCGTTTTTAGACCAAGAGGCCATTCTGTCACTGGCGGAGACCCTGGTGCAGGCGGTCTTCCGCGCCGCGATTGGGGTCGATCTCCCCTTACCCTTGCCGCGCCTCACGTACGCGGACGCCATGTGTCGCTTCGGCAGCGATAAGCCGGATTTGCGCAATCCCCTGGAGTTCGTTGATATCTCGGACCTGGTACGGGACGTGGTGTTTCAGGTGTTCTCGGCACCGGCTCAGGATCCCAAGGGGCGGGTCGTGGTGCTGCGCGTACCCGGGGGCGCCGATCTTTCGCGTAAGGCCATAGACGATTACACGACTTATGTTGCCGGTTTTGGGGCCAAGGGCTTGGCTTACATCAAGGTCAATGATCCGAGCAGCGAAGGCGGGCTTCAGTCACCTATTCTTAAGTTTCTTCCCGGACCCGTGGTGCAGGAGATCGTGGCACGCAGTGGCGCCGCGGCGGGCGATCTTCTGTTCTTTGGCGCCGACCGGGCCCAGATCGTGAACGATGCCATGGGCGCGCTTCGGGTTCGTCTCGGGATAGATCGCGGCCTTTTGGCCGATGGTTGGCGCTTGACCTGGGTCGTCGATTTTCCGTTGCTGGAATATGATGAGGCCAGCCGGCGGTTTCAGGCGGTCCACCATCCGTTCACAGCACCCAAGAGCGAAGATTGGGAGCGCCTCGCGACCGATCCGGGCGCGGTTCGGGCCCAGGCTTACGATCTCGTGTTAAATGGCACCGAGGTCGGCGGGGGCTCTATCCGTATTCATAATCGCCCAATGCAAGAGCGGATCTTTGCGCTACTTGGCATTCAGGAGGCCGAAGCCCGTGAGAAGTTCGGGTTTTTACTCGACGCCTTGCGTTTTGGGGCGCCTCCCCACGGCGGCCTTGCCTTCGGGATCGATCGTCTCACGGCCTTGTTGGCGGGTACCGACTCGATACGCGATGTGATCGCCTTTCCGAAGACCCAAAAGGCCACCTGTCCTTTGACCGAGGCCCCTTCGGTGGTTTCGCCCCATCAATTGGCGGAACTCCATTTACGGGTCGACGTTCCCAAGGTCTAACCATGGCAGATCCCCCGTGCCCCCTTTCAAGCGTCCGGAATCCGTTCTCGTCTTGATTTTTACGACGCCAGGCGAGGTTTTGCTCTTGCGTCGTAGCGATCACCCGGCCTTCTGGCAATCGGTGACGGGGAGCCTCGAGTGGCATGAGGAGGATCTCTGGGCGGTGGCGAGGCGCGAGTTGGCGGAAGAGACCGGGATCATAGCCGAGCGCGGTTGGCGGGATTGGGAGATGAGCCACCAGTACGAGATTTATCCCGAATGGCGTTATAAGTATGAGCCGGGGACGATGCGCAATACCGAGCATATCTTTTCTGTGGAGCTCGATGCCCGCGTGCCGGTTGTTTTGCATCCCCGTGAGCACGAAGACTATGAATGGGTGGCGTGGCCGGACGCCGTATCCCGGGTGACTTCGGCCAGCAACCGCTGGGCCCTGGCGACTCTCGGTCGGGCGCGTGGTTTCCTGTGAAAAAAAGGCGGTTGTGCTGGTACCAGGCCTCTGGTTCGGTCGTCCGGCCTTATGGCTTTTAGCCTATCGTTTGGCCCGCTCCGGTTTTCGGGTCCACCTCTATCCGTATCGTAGTCTGCGCCAAGCGCACGCTAAGGCCTGTGAAGACTTGGCGGGCTATCTGTCGGCGCGCGCGGCACGTTATGTGGTGGGTTATAGTTTAGGAGGAGTACTGGTGCTGGCTGTGTGCAGCCGTTATCCGGATGCGTACACCCGGGCCGTGACCCTTGGGGCCCCTTTTCGGGGGAGCCGACTGGTACGTCGCTTGTGGCGCTGCCCAGGCCTTCGGCCCTTGTTCGGAGCGGCCGCGCCCGAGCTTTTGCGAGGCCTACGGCGACCGGCCCCGGTGCGCCTCGGGGTCGTGACCGGCATCGGGCGATCGTGGGGGCTTACGGCTTGGGGTCTCAAAGAAGGGCCTCATGACGGGGTGGTGAGTGCCGCGGAGGCCCGTTTACGGGGTGCGGCCGATACGGTAGCGTTGCCTGTGTCGCATCTCGGACTCGTGACCCGGGCGTTGAGTGCGCGCGCGGTCGCGGCCTATTTGATGGAGGGGCGGTGGGGAGACTTATGAGGACAATTTATGGCCGGTCATAGCAAATGGGCCAATATTCGTTTTCGCAAGGGCGTTCAGGACGCCAAGCGCGGCAAGATTTTCACGAAGTATATCCGCGAAATCACGATTGCGGCCCGGGTAGGCGGCGGGGATGTCGCTCACAACCCGCGCCTGCGCCTCGTGATCGACAAGGCGCTCGCGCAAAACATGCCGAAGGACAATATCGAGCGGGCGATCAAGCGCGGGACCGGCGAATTGGACGGGGCCCACTACGAGGAGATCCAATACGAGGGTTACGCGCCCGGCGGGGTGGCGGTGCTCGTGGCCTGTACGACCGATAATCGTAATCGGACCGCAGGTGAGGTTCGCCATGCGTTCAGTAAGCATGGCGGTAATCTCGGTAGCGAGGGATCGGTCGCCTATCTTTTCGAGAAACGCGGTATTCTGATCTTTCCCGATGGCGACGAGAATACGCTTTTGGAGGCCGGGCTCGAGGCCGGGGCCGATGATATCGCGACCGTTCCCGGCCAGGGGGTAGAAATCGTGACTGCCCCCGAGAAACTGATGAGCGTGCGCGATTCCTTGGAGCAGCGCGGCTTAAGGCCGCAGTCCGCGGAGCTGGTTATCCGATCGCTCACGGATGTCCCGGTCGAGGGCGAAGAAGCGGAACGAGTGATGAAGTTGTTAGAGGCCCTGGAGGACCTGGATGACGTTCAAACCGTGTACACGAACGCCGCGTTCTTGGAGGAGCCCGCCTAGGGCGGGCCTTTGATGCGGATCCTCGGCATTGATCCGGGATCACAACGGACCGGGTTCGGTGTGCTAGACGACAAGGGGGGCCAACCGGTCTATGTGGCCTGCGGGGTAATCGTCGCCATTTCGGGCAGTATTCCCGAACGTCTTCTTCGTATTTTTAATGGCGTAGACGAGGTGATTGCCACGTATCAGCCCGATGTGTGCGCTGTGGAGCGGGTCTTTTTTGCCCATAACGCCGACAGCGCTTTAAAGTTGGGCCAAGCCCGGGGTGTCGCGCTGGTCGCGGCGGCGCGCGCCCATCTGACGGTTCATGAGTACACCGCTTTACAGATTAAGAAGGCCTCGGTGGGAGTCGGTCATGCCGCGAAGGCTCAGGTTCAGCATATGATGCGCGCCTTATTGGGTTTATCTGCCCTGCCATCGGCGGATGCGGCCGACGCTTTGGCCTGTGCGCTTTGTCACATGCACCATGGCCAGGGGCAGGAATCGCTCCGGCACGTGGTTTCGTCATGATCGGTTACCTGCGCGGTGCGGTCATTGAAAGCGCGCCCCCCCAACTGCTCCTCGATGTTCGAGGGGTCGGCTATGAGATCGAGCTTCCGCTGTCGACGTTTGCCGAGATGCCAAGCGGCGGCGAACTGACCCTCTACACCCATCTTGTCGTGCGCGAAGACGCCCATTCGCTTTATGGTTTTCTGACCCCCGAGCGCCGGGCTTGGTTTCGGCTGCTCCTTAAGGTGAATGGTATCGGACCGCGGGTGGCCCTAGCCTTGCTCTCGAGTCTCAGCGACGCCGAGTTGTGGGTCTGTGTACAAGACGGCGATGTCGGGCGCTTAACGCGCACACCCGGCGTTGGCCGCAAGACCGCGGAACGGCTTTTGATCGAGTTGCGCGGCAAGATGCCAGAAGGTGGTTCGGCGGCGAGGAGCCAAAGCGGGGAGGCGATCAGCGCCCTATTGACGCTCGGCTATAATGACCGGGAAGCGAAGGCCGCGGTTGATCGCGCCGCGAAGGATCTGGGAACGGCGGCATCCGGGGAGGCCCTTATTCGTGAGGCCCTAAGGGGTATGGTGCGATGATCGAAACCGAACGGCTGGTCGCGCGCGATGGACCACCCGAGGAGCGCGCTCAGGAGGTGAGTCTCCGGCCGCAGCGCCTCGCCGATTACATAGGCCAGCCCCGGTTACGCGCGAAACTCGAGATCTTCCTTGCGGCGGCTCGAGGCCGTAAGGAGTCGCTCGACCATGTCTTGCTTTTCGGACCCCCCGGCCTTGGCAAAACTACGCTGGCCCACATCATCGCCGAGGAGATGGGGGCGGCTTTGCGCCAGACCTCGGGGCCGGTCCTGGAGCGCCCGGGCGATTTGGCGGCCCTTTTGACCAATTTAAAGGCGCACGATGTCCTTTTTATTGACGAAATCCACCGCTTGAGCCCGGTTATCGAGGAGATCTTGTATCCGGCCATGGAGGATTTCGAACTCGATATCCTGATCGGCGAAGGACCGGCCGCCCGTTCGATCAAATTGAGCTTGCCGCCCTTTACCCTCATTGGGGCGACCACCCGGGCCGGGCTTTTGACTTCGCCCTTGCGCGATCGCTTCGGGATCGTCGAGCGTTTGGAATTCTATGAGACAGGGGATCTCGCCCAGATCGTGGCGCGCTCCGCGGGTCTTCTTAAAATGGCGGTCGAGGACGAGGGGGTGCGCGCTATCGCGTCTTGCGCGCGCGGCACGCCGCGCATCGCCAATCGCCTGTTAAAGCGCGCCCGAGACTTTGCCGAGGTGCGTAATCAGGGGCAGTTGACGGGGGCCGTGGCGCAGGAGGCCTTGCGTATGTTAGAGGTAGATGACCAAGGCTTCGATACCTTGGACCGCAAGCTCTTGTGGGCGGTGACCGATACCTTCCAAGGAGGGCCCGTGGGTCTAGACAGCCTTGCGGCCGCGATCGGCGAGGAGCGCGGGACCCTTGAGGATGTCGTCGAACCGTTTTTGATCCAAAAGGGTTATCTCATGCGCACGCCGCGGGGGCGCATGGCCACGCCGCGCGCTTACCAGCTGTTTGGCCTCACGGTACCCGACGGGTCCTTGCATCGACAAGACGGTCTGCTCGGCGATGACTAGGGCCGCGGGCGACGCATTCTCGGTGGCGGTGCGCGTGTATTATGAGGACACGGACGCGGCGGGGGTGGTGTATTATGCGAACTATTTGCGTTTCATGGAGCGGGCCCGCACCGATTGGTTGCGGGCGCAACTGACCGGGCCCCATGAACTTGCCGCGAGCGACAAGGTCTTATTCGCGGTCCGTTCGGTGGCGCTCGAATTTCTCATGCCCGCGCGCCTGGACGACTTTTTGACGATTACCGCCGAGCCGACCTCGATCCGGGGGGCGAGCCTGACGTTCTATCAGGCGTGTTGGCGCGGTCAGGAGATAATGTGTTGTGGTGAGATCGATCTCGTGTGTGTTGATGCTCAAACGTTTGCCCCGCGTCGCCTTCCTGGGGCGATAGCTCGGGTTTTGGCCAAGACGTCCGATTTGTAAAGGAGAATGCTTTGAGAATTGCCGCTTCACACCAGGGTATCACCCTGTGGTCCATGGTCGCCCATGCGAGCCTCGTCGTTCAACTCATGATGTTGATTTTGTTTGTCGTATCCGTGATTTCATGGACCATGATCTTTCGTAAGTGGTTCATTCTCAAAAACGCCTATCGTGAAGTGGAGCGTTTTGAGGATCGGTTTTGGCAAGGTGCTAACGTCAACCATCTGTATACCGAGCTCTCGCGCAACGAGGACAAGCTGTCCGGGGACGCGAGCGTTTTCGTCGCCGGGTTTCGCGAATATACCCGGCTTGAGAAACAAAAAGGCATCTTGCCCGCGGATATCGTAGAAGGGGTTCAGCGCGCTATGCGCGTGGCCTTGAGCCGCGAAATCGACTACCTTGAAACCAATTTGTCGTTCCTAGCCACTGTGGGCTCCACGAGTCCTTATATCGGTCTTTTCGGAACCGTGTGGGGCATCATGACCGCCTTCCAGTCGTTCGGGAATATGCAGCAAGCAACGTTGGCGCACGTTGCCCCCGGAATTTCCGAGGCACTGATCGCGACTGCGATGGGGCTTTTCGCGGCGATTCCCGCGGTTATCGCCTATAACCGCTATGCTGACGACACGGATCGACTGGCGTCACGCTACGAGATCTTCCTGGACGAATTCTCCAGTGTCTTGCAGCGGCAGGCCTATGTCGCTAGGACCAGCACATGAAACGGCATCGTCGCGCCCGTCCGCGACTTATGAGTCAGATCAACGTCGTCCCCTATGTTGACGTGATGCTCGTCTTGCTCGTCATTTTCATGATTACGGCCCCGATCCTAAAGCGTGGCGTCAAAGTGCGCCTGCCCCAGGCATCCGCTCATGCGATCCCCAATCCCCACCGGGCGGTGTTGATCGTTACGGTCGACGCAAGCGGTCGCTATTTCCTCGACGGGCATCTTGTGACCCCCGCGCAATTGGGGCGGCGGACGAGTCGGCTTCTGCGTTTGCGGCCGCATACGCCGGTCTTGATTCGCGGTGATCGGGCCGTGCCTTATCAGGACGTGGTGCGGGCCATGGTGCTGTTACAGCAGGCTGGCGCGCCGAGCGTCGGGCTTATGACTAAGACTCACGGATCTTAGCGTGGCCGGACAGAATCGCGAACCGCTCGGGCGTTTGGGTGCCGGTATGTATGCCCTGCTCGTGCATCTCGTGGTGCTTGGGTTTTTGGTCTTGAGCTTTCGTTGGAGCCGAACCGACATATCGTACGTCCTGCGGTCCAACCCGCATGTCATCCATGCCTTTATGGTGGGCCCCCTCCCGAATCCGAGACTGACTGAGCCCTTACCACCGGCTCCGCCGCCGATTCCCCACGTCGCGCCCACGCCTAAGCCCACGCCGACGCCTAAGCCCAAGGTCGTTCCGCGCAAGGGCCCATCGCCTGCCGCCCTCGCCCAAGCACGGCAGTTGGCGCACCTTAAGGCCCTGGAGCAAGCCCGGGCCAAGGCGCAGGCTATGGCCCGGGCCCAAGCTGTGGCCAAGGCTCAGGCTCAGGCTGTCGCTAAGGCTCAGGCTCAAGCGCGGGCCCAGGCGGCGTTAAAGAAGGCCGCCCGGGCCCGCGCGCAACTGCAGGCGGCCGAGGCTCGGGCCGCACTACGGGCGCGCGCGGCTCTTACCCGTCAGGTGGCGGCGGCCGCGGCCCGCGCCCAGGCCCGGGCGGCGGCCGAGAGCGCGGCCCGCGGGATCGTCGACCGCTATAAGGCGCTCATAAAGGCGCGGGTTAGTGCCGCCTGGGTCGCGGTGCCGGGCGCGAAGGGTCTGCGCTGCGATGTAGCGGTCCATGTGATCGAAGGCGGCCAAGTGGTGAGTGTGCGGGTCGTGCGCAGTAGCGGGAATGCCGCTTTTGACCAGTCGGTTGTGTCTGCCATCTACAATGCGGTGCCCTTACCTGTGCCCCGTTCGCCCGCCAAGCTGCGGTATTTGAGTCGGTTTAATTTTGTTTTTCGGGCACCAAAAGGATCTCTACCATGAATCGTTGGGGACGTTATATTGCGGTAGGGCTCACGGCTTTGTTTTTGGGGCCGTGGGCCCGGGCGGCGGTGAGGATCGATATTAATCATGGCTACGGTCAGAAGTTTCCGGTCGCCATCGTTCCGTTTAAAGGCGAGCAGATGTGGCCGCCGGCCTTACGGCCGTCTGTGATCGTGCGTCGCGATCTCACCGGGAGCGGGTGGTTCGATTGTCTCCCCAGCCGGGACTATCTCGCCAAGCCTCATCATGCCGCGCAAGTGCAGTTTAACGACTGGCGACTTTTGAAGGCCACGGGCCTCTTGATCGGTCATATGCAAAGCCTGAACGGCGGGCGTGTCAACGTGGCGTTTCGACTCTACGGCGTTGATAAGGGTGCGCAAATTCAAGGACTTGAATATACCGTTTCGCCCCATGAGCTGCGGACTGTGGGCCATAAGATAGCCGATGCGGTCTACCGCGCCTTTACTGGCATCCGTGGCGTCTTCGGTACCCGCATCGCTTATGTGAGGATGTATCCGCGAGGCTTACCCGGACACTTTCTGTATGAACTCGAGGTGGCCGATGCCGAGGGCCACAGTGTCCACGTCATTCTGCGTTCGCGTGAACCCATCATGTCGCCCCGCTGGTCTCCCCAAGGCCGGCGCCTGACCTACGTCTCTTTCGAGACCGGCTGGCCGGTGGTCTACGTGCAGAACGTGGCGACCGGGGCGCGTTTTCAGGTGGCGGCCTTCCATGGTTTAAATAGTGCCCCGGCGTTTTCGCCGGACGGGACGCATCTGGCCTTATGCCTATCAAAGACCGGTTATCCGGAGATTTATACGTTAAATCTTGCGACGAGGCAGCTACGGCAATTGACCTTCGGCCCGGATATCAATACCGAGCCCTCATGGTCGCCGGGGGGCGGCCATCTGGTGTTTACCTCGAATCGCAGTGGCGGCCCACAGATCTATGAAATGACCGCTCACGGGCACCATAAGCATCGCCTTACTTTCCGTGGTCGTTACAATGCCGATGCCTCGTTTTCTCCAAACGGCAAATGGCTGACGCTGGTAAGTCGGCGTCGGGGCCAGTATCATGCAGCAGTGTTTGAGTTGGCGGACTCGACCCTAGAGGTTTTGACCGATACCAGTCTTGATGAATCACCGACCTTCGCGCCTAACGGACAAGAGATCCTGTATAGCACGGTGGTAGGAGGACATAGAGTTTTGGCCTGGGTTTCGTTAAATGGTCAGGGCCATCGTATACTAGGGTTAAGAGGGGGGGATGTTACTGATCCCGCTTGGTCGCCGTTTCGTCATCCCTAATTTACAGCAAAGGAAGGAGTGGTGTAATGAAAATGAATAAACGGTTGCTGGTGGTCGTAGCGTTCGCGGCCTTAGCGGGTTGCGCTGGCAAGGAAGTGAAACACAACGGCGCTTCGGCTAATGCCTCGCGGGGCATGAATACCCAGGCGAATGGAGCCGGCCAGGGCAACAACGCGCAGGCCAACGGCATGCAGATGTCGTTAAAGAGCTTCTCCCATCTGGTGCATTTCCGTACGAATAGCGCCAAGATCAGTGGGGTAAACCGCAAGATCGTCAAGGAAAACGCGGCCTATCTCGTAGCCCACCCGAATGTGCGGGTGCGTCTGGAAGGCAACACCGACGAACGGGGCACGGCTCAGTACAACTTGGCCCTTGGCCAACGCCGCGCCGATGCGGTCAAGCGCATGCTCGAGGTCTTGGGCGTGGCTGGCAATCAGATCGCGACCATTTCCTTTGGGAAGGCCCGGCCTTTGGCTTTAGGTCATAACCCTCAGGCGTGGGCGATCAATCGTCGCGTGCATTTCAACTACAAGTATTTCGCTAGCAAGTAAGGTTTATGGGGGCGCGGTCCAGTTATCTTCTTGGGGCAGCGCTTTGGGCGGCGGGGGTCATCGGGATCCCCGCCGCGGCCCATGATCGCGGGCCACCCATCATTTCTATCCCCACAAACGGCAGCAATCCGACGTCGCGAGCGGGCCTTTTGGCCTTGATGGAGACCCTGAGGGGTATCCGCGAACAGCTTCGCAGTCTTGAAAACCAAGCCGAAATTGAAAACCACGAAATCAGGCGCCTGCGCACTCAGCAGCAGGCCTTTTTTTCCGACTTCGATCGCCAGCTGCGTCACTTAAAAGGCGGCGACCAGGGGACTGCGGGCGGGTCTCAGGCCCCGCAAAGCCCTCCTGACGCGGCATCGGGCGATGCTACGACCGGGCAAGGCGCGGCTGCTAGCGCAAGCTCAGGAGTTACGGTGATTCCTCCCGATGCGGGGACCCCTAAGCCAGTGCATATACCCCCACCGTCGCCCTCGGTCGCCCAAGGCGCACTGGCGTCAGGACCTACGGGGGTTCAGGGCCAGACCGCCCACGCCGCTTACCAGCAGGCCTTCAATCTTCTGCGGGCCGGACGTTATCGTCACGCGGTTACGGCCCTTCAGGCCTTCCTCCGGGATTATCCCCAGAATAAGCGGGCTTCCCAAGCCCAGTACTGGGTCGCCGAGACCGATTATGTCGAGCGCGACTATCCCAAGGCGAGTCGGGCGTTTAAAGCGCTTGTCACGCGCTATCCCGCCAGTAAGAAGGTCCCGAATGCCCTCTTGAAGATGGGCTATATCGCCAAATGGCAGGGACATCCTAAGAAGGCTCGATCGACTTGGCAGCGGTTGATCGCCCAGTATCCGAAGAGCATGGCCGCCCAGGTCGCCCGCAACTCCTTAACGAATCTGAGTCCTGGCACTTAAAGACTCGATTCGTCCCGATGGCTCGTTTTTCTCTGGAGCAGGGTAGAATAGGGTATGGGACAAGACCTTCGCGTGACCGAAATCTTTTACTCCCTGCAAGGCGAGGCCCGGACGGTGGGATGGCCTACGGTCTTCGTGCGTCTGACGGGCTGCCCCTTGCGGTGCCGTTATTGCGACACGGCCTATGCGTTTCATGGCGGCCAGCGCCGGTCATTAGACGACATTATAAAGGAAGTGCACGCTTACTCACCACGCTTTGTGACGGTCACCGGGGGCGAGCCTTTGGCGCAACCGGCGGCCCTTCCGCTGTTAACGAGTCTTTGTGATCGTGGCTACGAGGTGTCGCTCGAGACAAGCGGGGCCTTACCCGTCCAGGGGGTCGATAGGAGGGTGAGCGTGGTCCTCGATCTGAAGACGCCCGGGTCGGGAGAGGTCGAGCGCAACCTGTATAGTAACCTCGATCATCTGCGTGCCCATGACCAAGTAAAATTTGTGATCACCCACGCCGAGGATTATGACTGGGCACGCGCGATAACGGATCAATACGAGCTCACCGGCAAATGCGACGTGCTGTTTTCTCCGGTCTATGGAGAATTGCCGGCCCAACAGTTGGCCGATTGGATACTAAGGGACCGGATGGCTGTGCGTCTGCAGGTCCAGCTGCATAAGATCTTATGGGGAGATGTCCGTGGGCGCTGATAAGAGGGCCGTCATTTTGCTGTCCGGAGGCCTGGACTCGGCCACGACGCTCGCGCTTGCTCGCCAAGAGGGCTTCGCCTGCTATGCGCTGTCTTTTGACTACGGTCAGCGTCACCGTAGCGAACTCATGGCGGCCCAAGCCGTGGCGCGCGTCCTGGGGGCCTTGGAGCATCAGGTCGCGAAGCTGGATATGAGCTTTATTGGGGGCTCGGCCCTGACGGATAGGGATCTTGCCGTCCCGCAGACCCCCACGACAGGTATCCCGATCACCTATGTGCCGGCCCGCAACACGGTCTTTTTGGCGATGGCCTTGGCGTGGGCCGAGGTGCTGGGGGCGCGCGATCTATTCATTGGCGTAAATGCCGTGGACTACTCGGGCTATCCGGATTGTCGCCCCGCCTTTCTTAAGGCCTTTGAGGAGCTTGCTTGTCTCGCCACGAAGGCCGGGGTAGAAGGGAGCGCCTTTCGCGTCCGTGCCCCGCTCCTGCATCTCTCTAAGGCCGATATCATCAAGACCGGTCTCGCTCTTGGGGTGGACTACGGTCAGACGGTCTCGTGTTACGCGCCAGGCGAAAGGGGCCAGGCGTGCGGTGTCTGTGACGCTTGTCGGCTGCGTGCCAAGGGTTTTGCTGAGGCGGGTCTCCCGGATCCCGCCCGGATTTGACAGCGCGGCGCTTCGTCCCAATAATGGGCGGCTTTTGGGGCCGTTAGCTCAGTCGGTAGAGCATCTGACTTTTAATCAGGTGGTCGCTGGTTCGAACCCAGCACGGCCCACCAATAAAAACAAACAGTTACAGCGTAGTACGTCCTTACAAAATATCCCTGCGGGACACTAAATCGCAATAAAGCCCCACATTTACGCGGATAACTCCAACCGCCTTTTGTGTCGATTTGCATCGTTGTTTTTACCCGCCATTTTTCCTGGTCTTGCTGGCAGTATTAATTTGGCGCAGAATCCGCCTGCGACTATTTTCAGTTGCAAAATACTTGAACCCCGGCCAATATCAGTGTCGAAAAAAAATAAACTGAGAGAGCGGCTGCAGAGTAGACCCAGGGATTTTACGTGGGATGAGGCGCAAAAGTTGATGAAGCTTCACGGATTTCGACTCATTAGCGTAAGTGGCTCTCGGCGAAAGTTTGTTCACGAAAAGACGAGGGTTAAGATCAGTCGGCACGAGCCCCACCCAGAGAAGACTTTGTTGCCGTATGTCATAGACGCACTGCTCGAAGGCTTGAGATCTGCAGGGGAGATTGAATGATGAAAAATTACTTTGAATACAAAGACTATTTAGGCTCTGCCGAAATCGATGTTGAGAACGAGGTACTTTTTGGAAAGCTGCTGTTTATCCGCGATGTAATTACATACAGCGCCAAGGATGCTGCGGGATTGAAGGTCGCATTTGAAGAGGCCGTCGACGACTACCTCCGCACTTGCGAAGAACTCGGTGATCAGCCCGACACACCGTGCAAGGGTTCGTTTAACGTGCGTGTTGGTCCTGACCTTCACCGTAGCGTCGCCATTGCGGCACGAACAAAGGATGTGAGTTTGAACGATTTCGTGGGCCATGCGCTGATAGCTGCTCTAAATGGTGGCCGTCAGCAGGTTGAGCATGTCCACAAGCACGAGCATAGTGTTGTTATGCGCTTCACTGAGGCGGCGTCGAATCTCGTAGCGACCTCTAGTACATTCACGGAATCGTATGCAACCGCCCACTGAAAAAAACGGGCAGCAGAGTCTCTCGCTCAAGGAGCTAGCCGAAGTGCTTGTGAAGCATTACGGGCACCATGAGGGTCTATTCGAAGCTTCGTTCTTACTGAACCTAGCGGTCGGAACTGTCGGGCCAGTGCCGGAGCAACAGTTTCCTGGTGCGGTTTTTTCAATCCAGGGCGTTGGGCTTGTTCGTAAAGACAACGAGGGACCGAATACTGTTAATGCCGCAAAGGTGAATCCATCCACAAAAAGGCGCGCTGTCGCTCGCACCCTAACGGCTCACAAACCCCCTTCAAAGATTAAGTAGGTCGCCTGTTGGGCGCCAAAGATACACGGCTTTGGCTCTCCGCCCGGCCACTTTGTTGGGCCCCTCGGCAGACAAAGCGTTTTGCGAGGAGCTAGCCTCAGCCTCTTTTTATTACCACTGAAGGCGGCCATGCCATGCGTGGAAAAGTGCCTATTTTCCACCAGAGTGGCCAGTATTTTCCCATTGCGCGCGGGAAACTCCAAAAATCCATGCATAACAACGATCTATGTTTCAACAGCATCGGATTGAGTATCCTATGTCGCCTTGTATTGCCGGAAGTGAGGCGATAAACGTACGCGGCAACACAAGGGAACGAGCACGCCGATCATCGAGAAGCGCATTACAGCCGAAAAGACTTCCTACCGCGTCAAGATCCGGCTGCGGGGTCGGCCGGAACAGACTACCACCTTCAGCCGCCTGACGGATGCCAAGCGGTGGGCTGAGACCGCGACCGCCATTCGTGAGAGCCGCTACTTCGCCACGACCGAGGCCCGCGAAAAGCTGGCCCGCGAGCCAATCAGTGGCGGCCACGGACAGGCATTTCGAAATGTCGGGGCAGGCGCGGGCTGTAGTTTCATCAGAAGATGAGGTACTGAAGATATACAGGTATAGTACCGCTATAAAAGTAAAGACAGAGGTGGACCCCAACCTTTGGACAAAATCTCCGGATCTTTAAGTGGATTATCCGCCGGGTTGATCAAGCGGCTTGTCCCAGAGACACCCCAGCATAAGCCTGCCACGGTGTCTGTCGGTCCGTCAG
>JAJYQN010000064.1 GCA_021794595.1 Pseudomonadota bacterium | reverse complement strand
TCTTCCGTTCTTCCTCGGTCAATACGATCAGGGGGGCGGTACGCATCAATGGTCTCCTGTCTTGTACTCTATCACTCAGACAGGAGGGGGCCATATTAGTTCCTATAATTATGAAGCACTACACTAGGTTCATGGCGCGGACGAGCTCTCAGGCTGTGGGCTCTATAAGAGGGGCGGCCGCAAGGGAGCGGGAGAGGTCATCACACCCCCTGTCGGCGCCTGTTATCGGGGCCCTCGGTGTATTCCTCGGCTAGGCGCTAGCGGGCCCGAGGGATTCGCGCATAGACCAGCCGATGCCTGCCAGACGAGACCGAGGGGCCCGCTGCCCAACGTCCCTGTTACGACCGATCCTCCGAGGCAAGACGCTTAAGGCCTGCGTCGACCGTTGTCGCGGAGGCGATCTCTCTATAGTTCAAACGCCTCCGTGAGGAACGGAACGCTGCGACCGAGAAGACTCCCGGCGACCGGTCACGGCCGCGGGCCGTAGCCCTCGAAGGACCACCCAACCCTGAGGCCGACCATGCTGATTTCGCCCCGTTTTTTTTGACGTGAAGGATCGAAATGACCGCAAAAAAACCCCTGCTCGCACGGAGCAGGGGTCTCTGGTGCCGGGGCGCTCTTGGCTTTTACCGGGCGGTCTGCGCGTCCAATCTTATCGTCATTATTTCACGGTGATCTCGAAAAGAACCCGCATATTGGCCTTCGCGGCCGAGGAGTTCAGGTGAGACGGGTTAGCTTCATATTCCGCTGGCCTCGTATCCCCAAACCCAATCCGGGTCAAGCGGTCAGGCGCAATACCGCCGTGATGGATCAGATAATTGCTGACCGACCGGGCCCGACCTTCGCTCAGTTCCTGGTTATAGGCCGTGGTGCCGGCCGCTGACGTATAGCCCGCGATGCGGAATTGGTCATTCGGATTGTTTTTCATAATCCGGATATTCCGATCCAGCACGGCTTTGCCTTTAGGGGTCAGAGTGGCCTTGTTGTAATTAAAGTAGACATCGCCCAGCGTGATGACCTTGACGACGGCCGCGGCCTTGTGGGCGCGCGCCCTCGGTGCGACGTACGGAGTCCGGGTTTCGTCCGCGCGGGCGACCCCGCGATGGATGCGAGAACCGTTATCGCTGCCAAAATGGTAGACGAGTCCGACTGAGACGAGATCCGCGTCGCCGCTATTACCGATTGCATCTTTGACTCGGTAGCGCTCGGCCTCGGCGCGCATAGTGAGCGCGTGGGTGAGTGCGTATTGCAACCCAACACCATACTTGTAATTGAACTCATGCTTGCTCGCTGTCGTATTCGGGGCATAATCGGCACCGGAACCGGAGAAGTTATCGCGCGCATCGACGTAGGTCACGCCAAGACGTCCGAACGCCGAGAACCGTCGCGTAATTGGGAGAATCCCTACGGCATCCATATTGACGCCTTGAAGCTTGATACTTCCGTTCGAAGTGCCGGCCGGAACGGTCGTGGCGCTATAACCAAAGTCCCCGAGGTTAAAGTAGCCGCCCTCCAACGCGAAGTAACGATCGAACTGGTACCCGCCGAAAAGCTTAAACCCGGTCCCTTGGCTATCATTGCTGATGGAGCTGCCGGTAAAGCCTTGGCTCTGGAGTTGACTGGCGATCTGGCCATCAGCAATTTTGGCCCGTGACTGGCCGATATTGGCCCCCGCATACCACCCGAGATTGTCCATCCTGTTGTGAGCAGCTGCTAAGGGGCCCGCTACGACTGACAGGGCTCCAAACCCTAACACTCCCCAGGTGGTCGCGCGTTTCATATTTTTCTTAATGGCCTTCTTGGTAACGACAACACTGTGTTGGCTATTCATATTTCTCTCCAAAAATACCCAGGCGGCGTTCTTTGTGCCGCCCGGGCTCTTTCTTATTGCTGGAAATAACCTGCGTGCACGGCACAGTACGGTGTCAGCATGCCCTTACTGGCATGACGCTGGCGCGTAGCTGTTGCCGGGCACGGAAACGTCGCTGGTATTGAAGGTAAAAGCACCACTTGTGGCGACTGCTCCTGCCAGCAAGCGACCGCACGATGTGGATGAGGGATCCATGGTGATCGATGCGTCGGCCAAAATATTCCCCTCGAATATCGAATACGTGCCGATCGTCGCGGAACTTCCGACCTGCCAGAAGACATTGGAGGCCTTGGCGCCATTGATCAAGACAATCTGACTTGCCGGTGCCGCGGATGACCCGCCGGATGCGCTAACTAACGTAGAGGGCGCCTGGAACACGAACACCGAGTCCGTGTCGCCCTGGCCGTCAAGGGTGAGAGTGCCAGTTACCCCGATAGAGGAGCCAGTTGCCGACGTATAAACGCCTGGGGGCAAGGTGGCGTTACCCGCGCAACCAATCCCAGCCCCTGCGCCGCCGCCTGTTCCTATCGTGCCGCATCCTAAAACAGTAGCACCAGGCAGATTGGCTGGCGTAATGCTGTTATATACGGACGTTAAAGCCGCCATAACGGAATTGGCCGTTGTTGTGTCGGGATAGGTCGGTGTAATGACCGTACCGTTTATGGTCGGCGCTGCGTTAGCACCTGAACTACTAGGACAGGTACCAAAACCCCCCGTCCCTGCACCGCCTGGCGCCGCCACCGCGTTACAGGTGGCCGTCGGATCAAGCACGGCGTTCCCGTTAATGTTACTCATGGGGCTTGTTGGGGTGTTGGTGACTCCCGCCGCTGCAGCAATCCCATAAGGCGCCACTATCCCAAGCTGCACTTGGGCAAGACCGGTGGCAGCCGGTGTGACCGTCTTAAAGCTCCACGCATACCCGCACCCGATGGCGACATCGCTGTTGCTCGTAACGGTATTTGCGACAACCACGGTATAAGACGTGCCGGGCAATAGAGCAGATGTTGTCGTGAGAGTCGCTACGTAGGTTGACGTATTATACGTCACCGACATGGGAGTTAATGTTGTGCCGCCCGCGACTGCGATCCTAAAACTGGTAGCGGTGATTGTGGCCGGATTCATCGGCATGTTAAATGTGGCCGTTACAACTTTCCCACCACCCGCGATCCCCGTAGTGCTCGTCGTTGCTGCGTTGTTACCGTTCGTCGGATCAGAGACGGTGACCGCGGGGACATTGGGCCCGGAAGACACGCTACAAATGGCGCCGGGAACGATCGAATTCGCGGGTGCGCCCAATACGACAGGGCTCGGCGGCGCCAAGATTGGGGCTTGCCCCTCTCCGCCGTTCTTACAGCCGGCGAGCGCGATCGTGAGAATAAGTGCCATGCCATACGGTATTCGCTTGGAAAAATGTTGAATTTTATACATTCTGGTCTTCCTGAATTTACGCAGTGCCGCGTCTGGAGCACACGCTGTGTCCGGTACGAATGGCGAGGATGTCGCTGCGAGCAACTTCTATAAGGCATTATGAGGTAATGCGATATAAGCATACATAGTAGTATGTTAGAAAGATACGGAGTATCTAAAATACTGCAAATATGACAAAGACAATGACCATCAATGTGTTTATGAAATAAAATAAGATTGTATTTCCCCGCGTACTATGCATCCTGTTGTGATCGAGATTTCAGATCGAGCTCTAGATTCCCAACGTACGTGGTGCCGTGACCGGACCCATCGATATGGATAACTGCGCTTGCTTGCGGAAGGAGGCACACGTAACTCCACAATAGTAGGCATGGGAAGGCTGACCTTGCCCCACTTTCACGGTCTTCGCCGATGAGAGACTGGGAAAGGGATTTCTGGCTGTTCTTGAGCAGTTGTCCCGCCGTCCTGGGGACAGCATTCCGCAGATCTTAAGACTGGGCGAACACGAAAGCTGCTTACCGTTTCCTCGATAAGGGCCGGGTCAGTGAGGCTGATATTCTGGCAGGTCGTTTCCAGACGACTGCTGATCGCGCAGCGGCAACGGACGGACCGATCTTCGTGCTCCATGACACCGCGGAATTCAGCGATCAACGGGACGATACCGAGGCGCTCGGTAGGGCGCGCGTCGGTATTGCCGGTGCCTACAGAAATGGGATTCCACGGTACTACACGGCGTGCGGCATCCTCATGCGTTCGGGCCTTGTAGTGACCACGGAGGGCTTGCCGCTGGGACTCGCAGCGATCACGTTCGGGTCCCGAAAGACATTCAAGGGCGCGAACGCTTTGAAGAAGATCAGTTCCTGCGCGGGTGGCGATCGAGGAGGTGAAAGCATTCGCTGGCCCCCAGAATCGGGAACAGTCCACGGCCCGATTGGGTGACCACGCGCGCTGCGTGCCTATCGGAGAGGGTGAGAGCGACATCACCGTGCGGTCTTACAAGGCACGGGAGACCAGAACACGGCTTCTCTTGCGCCCCTCCGTGGGCCGGCGCGTAGGCGACGGCGGCTACCCGATCGCGGAGGCCGGGCGGAAGGGCCGCGCAAAGGGTCACACCGGATCGCAGTGCGAGATCGTTGGGGGCGTGTGTCAGAGGTGATCCCCGGGCATAGCGTACGCAAGATCCAGATCGCACCTCCCGTCGACAGTCAACGTCGCACTCCGGCACTGGCCCTCACCGTGCTGCAGGCCCCCTTGCGCGGCAAGCCCCGGGGTCGTGATCCGATCGTAGGGAAGCTCGTCACCCATCGGCCGATCTCCTCCCGGAGCGAGGCCATCGAAAAGCGTGAATGGTACGCATGGCGTGGGCGATTGAGACCTTCCCCGCGATCTTGAAGTCCGGCTATCAGGCCGAACGATCAAGGCTTCGCGCGGCCGAACGACTCGTGAATCTCTTGGCCCTTTTTCTGGATCGCGAAGGGATGATTGGCATGGATGCGCCGCCCGCGACTGAACTCGCGCGGGTGCGCCGCTCTTAAGCTCTGTGGCGTGGACAACCTTAAGGCTGCGGACCCTAAGGGGTGCCGCCACACGAGGGCGGGGGATATTGTCCACCCCCCGCCTCTCGTCGGGACACGTCACTGGGCGCGGATATCGCCGCAGGCCACCGACTTCTGCATGTCCTGGTGGCTTGCGTGCACATTGATGGCAAACGGCCTCTTCAGGAGGTTTTTCAGGCGCACGTGGATCATAGTGACCGCCTTGCCGTTTCGCACGGACTTCAACATATAGGCGGGCCGTGGGTTGATGTTGGGGCAGCTCCCGGGGTGGATATGTTCCGGCTGCACCACACCCTTGGGGGTGCCGTGCAGGTGGACCACGACCCGGGTCCGCGACCCATGGGGATAGAGCAGGGCGTAGCCGCTTTCCCCCGAACCGTTTTCGGCTTTCAGGGGGACTTTCAAGGGCTTGGCGAAGACGGGGCTCAAGGCGAGACCCGCCACGGCGAACGCTACGATAAGTTTTTTCATCATTCTTGCGCGGGAAGCCCCGATCTCCGGACCGGGGAGGGATAGCGCCTGATCCCGCTCCTCCTGTTGGCGATGCTATCGGAATCGTCGCACGATGAAGCAAGCCCGCAGGCACGAGATCCTCACGTCGATCCGCTCGGAGAACGACGGCCCTGGAGCTTGGAAAGGGGTGCGGCGCAACCGTCCTGGTTCACGCCTAGAATGACGATTGTTCGCAGGTCCCTTTGCCGATGCGCTTTGAATCGCCAACCATGCTAACACGGTCCTGGAGAGGTCGACAGGGGTGTAAGGGACCCGCGGTGGCCTCCTGAGGGCGTTTGAGATCCGCCATCCTTCGATGTCACCCTTTCCCCCCTTTATTTCGGGCTCCGAGGCGCGGCCGGAGGGGCTGAAGCGGGTCGACGGCCCGCCTATGGGCTGATCTGGCGGACCGGGCGTACCAGGATCTCTTCGACCAGTACGTTCGGTGGTTGCGCGAAGCTATAGACGAGGGCTTGGGCGATATCGTCGCCGTGCAGGGCATCAAGTGATTCGCGGCGGGCGGTCATCTGGTCGGCGGGAACATTGTGTCCCCATTGCGTCCAGACCGCGCCCGGCTCTATCAAGGCCACGCGAATTCCTTCGGGCCCCAGCTCCTTGCGCAGGGCGTCATGGAAGCCCACGACCGCGAACTTGGTGGCGTTGTAGACCGACCATCCAGGGATGCCATAGCGGCCACCGACGCTCGAGACTGTGGAGATCATGGCGCCAGGGCGGTTACGCAGGAGCGGAATGGCGGCGTGCGTGCAGTTCAGTACACCATAGAGATTCGCGTCTATGGTGAGCTGCCACTCGCGCGGTTTGCTGTCGGCGAATGGCGCGTGATAGCCGACACCGGCGTTATTGAATAAGAGGTCAAGGCCGCCAAAGCGTTCTTTGACCAAGGCGAAGAGCGCGGCGACCTGTTCAGGCTCGCCGACATCAGCGGTGACCGGGTGGATGCGCTCCTTCAGGTCATGGGCCAGCGCCGTGAGCTTGTCGCGGCTGCGCGCGCAAATGACGACCTCCAAGCCTTCCTGGTGCAAGAGCCGCGCCGCAGCCTCGCCTATGCCGCTCGACGCCCCCGTCACCACTGCGATCTTGCCGCGGATGTCTTGCATGCGCATAACCACCTCCTTGTCGATTGATGTTTCCTCGGCCCCCTTTATTAGAGTCTGGCCTTCGGAGCGTATCTCACACACCATGGTTTGTTCGCGCGGGGAAACTGCGCTGTTTTTGGTGTGTTACCTGATGCGAGCGATTCGATGAGCGCACGCTAGTCCGCGCCCAAACGACTACGGCTTTGCGGACGGAGATACGTGATGTGCGGTGGAAGCGGGCATCACTTGCCGTTCTCGGGTGATGGCCGGAAAACGCCAGCCAATCCCCTCGAGGGACAGGGTGCGCGCGCCACTGTTTGTTATTCTAGCGTGATGGGTGACACCTTGCCAACCGGAAAAGCGCGATGGGTGGACTATCAGGCGGCGCATCACTTCGTCTGGATTCCGAAGGAGCGTCGGGGCGCTTATGGGCGACTCATCCATGAGTGTTGCGCGCAGCACAGGTTTACGGCTCAGGCCACAGAGGCGGACGTCGACCATGCGCATCGCTTCGTATCCGGCACGCCTCGGTGGGCGCCCGCCGCCTCGCGGGCCTCTTGAAAGATGACATGTCGAGGAGATCGCGTGGAGAGTTTCTTCGGCAAAGAAGGCGTGGGGGGCGAGCCATTTTGGACATGGGTGTACTATGTCGGCAGCGTGTCTGCGGAAACGATCCGCCGATATATACAGGGGCGCCAGGGCAAATAGGCGTAGCGCAGCGAGGCGGCCATGACCTGCGAGCGCGCCCATGGGCCATCGCGGCCGGCGAGGTGCCTCTATGATACGGTCGTGCGAGACTTTCGGCAGGTGACCGAAGGCGCGCCCGGCCTCGCAGAAGGCTTACAGTCACGGGGGTGATCGTGGGCGATTGACCTGATGACCCCAAACCTTGAGGTGGGCGTCACGATGGGGTCGTCGCACGCCGGAGTTGGGCCATGAGGGGTGCCCCTGGCGGTTTCGGTGGACGGAAGGATAGCGCCGTGCCGATCCTTGCCTATAGAATCAGGGCGGAGGCCAGGGAAGGGCTTGGCATCTTGCAACGGGGAGATTGGATCCAGTGACAGCAGTAAAGAAAGCGATTTTTCCGGTGGCGGGTTTGGGGACGCGGTTTCTGCCGGCGACCAAGGCGAGCCCCAAAGAGATGCTGCCCATCGTCGACAAGCCGCTCATCCAGTACGCGGCGGAAGAGGCGATTGATGCCGGTATCACTGAACTCATCTTCGTCACCGGCCGCAGCAAGCGCGCCATTGAAGACCATTTCGATAAGGCCTACGAGCTCGAGGCCGAACTCGAGGTGCGCGGCAAAGACAAGATCCTGCACTCCTTGCGCGGCATACTCCCAAAGGAGGTAACCTGCATCTATATCCGTCAGGCCGAGGCTTTAGGACTGGGTCATGCCGTGCTCTGCGCGCGCCAGGTGGTGGGCAATGAGCCATTTGCCGTCATCCTGGCCGACGATCTGATAGATGCCCAGCCCTCGGCGTTGCGGCAGATGGTCGATCTCTATGCACATTACCACAACGCCGTCATCGGTGTGCAGAACATCGCCCGCGAGGATACGGGCTCCTATGGCATCGTAAGGACGAGACCGTGGGATGATCGTCTGCACCGGGTGGAGGGCATCGTCGAAAAGCCGAGCCCGGCGGACGCGCCCTCGACCCTGGGTGTGGTCGGGCGCTACATCCTCACGGCGCGGATCTTTGATCTCCTGGAGAATCTCGGCGCTGGGTCCGGGGGTGAGATCCAGCTCACCGACGGCATCGCCAAACTGCTCGAGAGGGAGCAGGTCCTGGCCTATGAATTCGAGGGTAAGCGCTACGACTGCGGGAGCAAGCTCGGTTACCTCGAGGCCACGGTCGAGTATGCCTTGCGTCATCCGCAGCTGAAGAAGGAGTTCCGCGCCTATCTGAAGGGTCTGAACCTGTAACGTGCACCCGGGGATGGGTCTCGTTGTCGGTGTCCCCGCTGAAACCGCGGGGGCCCTCGGTCGCGGCCTCAAGCTATGGGCTTTATAAGCACAGGCTGTTACAATCGCGCGTCCTTTCTTTGATCGTATGGGCGGAGCATAGCGATGGCTGACAAGCTTTTGATGATAATGGTGAATACCGACCCGCATAATCCTTCTGAGCTCGGCGCGCCGTTTTTCCAGGCGACGGTTGCGGCGGCGATGGAATATGACGTGACGGTGGTACTGACGGCGCGCGCAGGCGAGCTGGCGGTCAAGGGTGTGGCTGAAAAGCTCTTCGTGCAGGAAGGCAGCAGCAAGTCGGTTTACGATTTTATCAAGGACGCGCATGAAGCGGGCGTCCATTTCAAGGTTTGCACGCCGACCCTCGACCTATGGGGCAAGGATCTCATTCCGGAGATCGAGGAAACCGTGGGCGGCGCCTTTGTCATCACCCAGGCCATGGATGATGACACCGTGACCTTCACGTATTGATCGGTGGCCGTGGGGAACGATCGCGGCGCGCAGGCGCGCCAAGCCTGGCGGGTTTTGGAGACGGCTGAACGGATTCACGCCCGGGCCGATGTCGAACAGGCCCTGGACCGCATGGCGCTCGCGATCGGGGCGGCCGTGGGCCAGGCCAACCCTATCGTGATGGTGGTCTTGAATGGTGCCCTGGTGTTTGCAGGGCACCTATTGCCGCGCCTGCATTTTCCTCTGGAGGTCGATTACGTCCATGCGACACGGTATCGTGGCGCGTTGACAGGCGGAGAACTCAGTTGGGAGGCCGGCCCGTGCCTGCCGGTGGCCGGGCGCACCGTGGTCTTGCTGGATGATATCCTGGACGAAGGCGTAACCCTGGCGGCGCTTGCCGACACTTTGCGTGCGCGCGGGGCGGCCGCCGTCTTGAAGGCGGTGTTGGTCACGAAACGACGGGCGCGCCCGGAGGGTCTCGAGGCCGATTTCTCGGGTCTTGATGTCCCTGACCGTTACGTCTTCGGGTACGGCATGGATTACGAAGGTTTTCTGCGCAACACAGACGAGATCTACGCCCTGCCCTGAGGCCGGGCTTTGCGGCCCTGTGTCCGGCGAGTGTGTCGCTCAGCCCGAGCGCCCTTCCGCAGGCGCAAAGGGCCCGCGATGGGCCGGGGTATGTGGAGTCTGGCGTGCCATGACTCATGGGGCGGGTTACCTGAAGCGAGGACGTTATGAAGACGCTTGCGATCATAGGCGGCAGCGGCCTGACCCATCTGCGTAACCTCACGGTACGCGAACGTCGCGTTATGCGCACGCCCTATGGCGAGCCCTCGGCGCCCATGCTCTATGGTCTGGTGAGTGATCACGAGGTGATTTTCCTGCCACGTCATGGCCACGGGCATACCATACCGCCGCATAGCGTGAATTATCAGGCCAATATGTGGGCCCTGAAGGAGTGCGGCGTAAGCCATGTCGTGGCGGTGAACGCGGTAGGGGCTATCAATACCGAGCTTGCCCCCGGGACCCTCGTGATGCCCGACCAGATCATCGATTACACCTACGGACGGGCCCACACCTTTTTCGGGAGCCATCCGGAACCCGTGACCCACGTCGACTTCACCCACCCCTACTGCGAAGCCTTGCGTGAGGTGTTGCGCGACGGCGCCGCGCGCGCGGGGCTTACGCTCGTGCCCAAGGGTACTTACGCGGCCACCCAGGGGCCGCGTTTCGAGACTGCCGCCGAGATCCTGAAGTTCGAGCGCGATGGGGCCGATATCGTGGGTATGACCGGCATGCCGGAGGCGGCGCTTGCCCGCGAGCTCGGGCTCTGTTACGCGTCGCTGTCGGTGGTGGCCAATTACGCGGCCGGCAAATCCGAGGAGGAGATCGATCTGCGCGCGATCGGGCGCTACCTCGAAACCGGCATGGCCAAGGTCCGGACGCTGCTTGAACACGCGATACCGCGGCTGCACGCCGTCTGAGCCCGCCGGACGGCGCGTCCGAAAGGTGGCTTCAGTGGGGCGCGGTCAAGGGTCCCTTGTAAGGCACGACCCGTACGAGCACGCCGAATTTCGGGTGGTCGAAGTAATTGGTCCGGCGCAGCGCCACCGGCCGCGATTCGATCATCTGATAGGTCGGTACGGAATTCGCTGCAGGGGACGACGAGAGGGATGACGGCGACAGTGACGATGAGGTCGCGTCGGACAACGTGCTGGACGACGACGTGCCGCCGGATGGCGTGTAATGCAGATCGAGCGCCACATGCATGAGTCGCCACTGGAAGACGCGAATGACACCCTTCAGTCGCCCGCCGTCACGATGGCTCATGATGCGCACAGGTTTGGTCTTGCTCAAGGTGACGGCGTTCTGCACCCAGCTGCGCGCCGCCAGGATCGTATAGCTCGGGTGGTTGGCGAGGAGCGACTGCGCGAGCGCGAGCTGTGAATTCGCAGGCAGGCCATGGCTGGGCGAGAGTGCCTTTTTGAAGCCCGCGATAGGGGTAGTCTTTTCCTGCGTCCAGTGTTCACCGCCATTGAGCTTATGCAGATGGTTCGCGAACACGAGCACGTCGACCTCATAGAGGCGCGAGGAAGGCGCCGCCCAGGCTTGCGCGGCGAGACCCAGGGCGGAGAGGGCAATCAGGGCTATGCGACGCACGAAACGCTCCTTTGGTACAATGCCCTTAGTATGGGGCGGAACGGACGAGGGGTAAAGACATGACGGTAAGGTCGGTCCGGCGCATGGGTGATCCCTTGTTATGGGCGCGCGCCCAGGAGGTCACGGATATTTCGGTGGCAAGCCTCGGCGATCTCGTCCGCGACATGAAGGATACGATGGCGGCGCTCCAGGGTGCGGGCCTCGCCGCGCCGCAGATCGGCGTGCCTTTGCGGGTCGTGATCTTCGGGGTCCGTGTCAATCCGCGCTATCCTCATGCCTCCGAGGTCCCCGAGACGATCCTCATTAACCCCATCGTCGAGCCCTTGAGCGACGAAGAGGAGGAGGGCTGGGAGGGCTGTCTGAGCGTCCCCGGCCTGCGCGGGCTCGTTCCCCGTTATCGGCGCGTACGCTACCGCGGCTACGATATGGAGGGCAGCTCGATCGACCGCGAGGCGGAGGGCTTTCATGCGCGGGTCGTGCAGCACGAGTGCGATCACCTCGATGGGGTCCTCTATCCTACGCGCATCCGTGATCTCAGATTCTTCGGTTACGAGAGCGTATTGTTCCCGGAAGGCCTCGCCGGAGACGACGCGTGAGCGATGCGCGTCGCGGCCCGCCCAGGGTCGCGATAGCGTCTTCTGTGCGCCCCTAGGGATCCGAGGGGCAGGGTCGCGGGACTTGAACATTCGCCCGCGCATTCCCCTTCCTGGGCCGTAGGTCAGGAGGGGGCATTGTGGGCCGTACATTGTAGACATCATGTATTGACCTGCCCGGCCTCAAGCGACGTGGATTAAGCTTACGGTCGGGTAAACCACCATCAGCTCAGAGCCACAATTGAGGGGGCAGGTCATGACAAAGTTTAGCAAGTACGTAGGGCTAGATACACACAAAGATACCATCGCGGTGGCCGTGGCCGAGGCCGGCCAAAGTAAGCCCCGCTATTACGGGGAGATCGCCAACACCCCGGAGGCGATCGTGAAGCTCGTCAAGAAACTCAGCCCCGACGGGGAGGTGCTGTCGTTCTGCTACGAGGCCGGCCCCTGCGGCTATGGGATCCACCGGCAGCTGACCCATCTCGGCCATGACTGTAGGGTCGTCGTAAGCGTCTGACCATCCCACCTATCTCGCCACGCAAGGCCTGATGCATCCTCCTTATCCGTTGTGACAAAGGAGGATTCCCTATGACAAAAAATGAGAAGGTGATGTTTTGGCGGCGCCATGTCGCCGATTGTCAGGCGAGCGGTCTCTCGGGCCGGGCCTATGCCAAGCGCGCCGGCATCTCTGTGTCGGATCTCTCGTATTGGCGTAAGCGCAGCGCGGCAAACCCGGAAACGCGGGCGAGCGCAGCCGGCTGCGACACGGGCTTTCTGCCCATCCGTCTCGGGGGTGCCCGGGCCGCGGACTCTCCGGCGTTGGAGATCGGGCTTGTATCGGGTCGCCTGATACGGCTTACGGGCCCCGTGGACCCTGAGTGGCTGGCTGCGGTCATACAGCTGCTGGAGACACCGTGCTGTTGAGCCCCGGGAGCCGCATATGGCTTGCCGCCGCTTCCGTGGATATGCGTCTGGGTTTTGATGGACTGGCGGCCAAGGTCCACGAGGTCTTGGCCGCCGACCCGTTCTGCGGGCATGCCTTCGTGTTTCGCAATAAGCGGGGGGATCGTTTGAAGCTCCTGCTCTGGGATGGCTTGGGCTTTTGGCTTTTGTATCGGCGTCTCGATCAGGGCCGGCTCCATTGGCCGCGGACGGAATCGGGGGCGGTCGAGCTCTCGTTGGCGCAGTGGGCGCTGCTCGTGGAGGGGCGCCCCTGGAGTGCACTGCCGCTCCTGAAAAAGGCGATGCCGACGCGGCTCTAAAACCTTATTATTATTTCTAGGTTCATGGTATTATAATGATGTTTCTGGTATCATGGTCCCATGAATGAGAAGGACCCGCCAGAACTCCCAAGCGACCCCGACGCCCTGCGCGCTCTAGCCTACAAAGGGGGGTCTTCAGGCTTTCGTGTGGGTAAGGGGGTATTGGGCTTGCATCAGGCGCCCCCGCAGGCAAGTATGGTACCCCTATGCGTGACACTGAACTGTACCAAAAGCTCTTGGGATTTACGGCGCCGTG
>JAJYQN010000036.1 GCA_021794595.1 Pseudomonadota bacterium | reverse complement strand
TCGTGGCCAGGACCTTGGTCAGGGCCGCCGTGAGCGTGGTCTTGCCATGATCGACATGGCCAATCGTGCCCACATTCAGATGGGGCTTCGTGCGTTCAAATTTTCCCTTGGACACCGTGGGTACCTCAGTTTTTATAAACTTTTCTTACTGGTCGACTTCAGTCGCCAGATCTCGCGTATGGAGCCCATAATCGGAATCGAACCGATGACCTCTTCCTTACCAAGGAAGTGCTCTACCGACTGAGCTATATGGGCCAGGTCCTTAAATCAATTGCCCCCAAACTGGAGCGGGTGATGGGAATCGAACCCACGCTATCAGCTTGGAAGGCTGAAGTTCTACCATTGAACTACACCCGCCTACACTTTTGGGCCATTTCGCCTACAGTCACGATGGTGGAGGGGGGAGGATTCGAACCTCCGAAGGCAGAGCCGTCAGATTTACAGTCTGATCCCTTTGGCCACTCGGGTACCCCTCCCAAACGTAAGCCGCGAATTGTGATTAAGGGACCAGCCCTTGTCAACACCTTGAGCTTGCGGCTTAGGAAGAATGCGCCTGCCGCCCGATCAGATTGAGCGCCGAGCCCGCCCAAAACCAGGCGAGTTGCTCGGCGGTCAGGGTATGCTGCGCCATGAGCTCCCAGCTCGCCCCATTCGCGGTCTTGATCACAAGCCGGACCGGCGAACCCGGCTGTAAGTCCTTGATATCAGGAACGCTCACCCGATCCTCGCGGGCGATGCGGTCATAATCCGCAGGCTCCATAAAGGTCAGGGGCAGCACGCCCTGCTTCTTTAAGTTGGTCTCATGGATACGGGCAAAGCTGCGTACCAGGATGAGACGGGCCCCGAGATAGCGCGGAGACATGGCGGCGTGTTCGCGTGAGCTGCCTTCGCCGTAATTCTGGTCGCCGACCGCCGCCCAACCGAGCCCTTGGGCCTTGTAGGCGCGCGCCAACTGGGCCAGCGCTATGCCCGACTCCTTCTTTAAGACATCAAAACCGGTCCCAACCCCTTCGCTAAACGCATTGATCGCGCCCTGAAAGAGGTTGTCGCTGATGCGATCGAGGTGGCCGCGGTACTTGAGCCACGGACCGGCCGCCGAGATGTGGTCGGTCGTGCATTTGCCGACCGCCTTCAGCAAAAACGGAAGGTCCTGAAAATCCGCCGCCACTGGGGCCGTGAACGGCTCGAGCAGGCTCAGTCGGTCACTGTCGGGACGGATCCGGATCGTGACTGCCTGCCCCAGCTCCTCGGGCGGTCTGTAACCCTCTATGCCGGACACGAAACCGGCGCTCGGCAGCTCCTCGGCCACCGGCGGCGCGAGAGTCACGGTCTTACCGTCCAGCACGAGACCCTCGAGAGGATTTTCGGTCAAACTGCCGGTCAAGGCAAAGGCGGTCACGAGCTCGGGGCTTGCGATAAAGGCATGGGTCCCCGGATTGCCGTCGTTGCGGCGCGGGAAATTCCGGTTATAAGACGTCAAAATACTGTTGGCCTCGCCCTTATCCACGCCCTCGCGCTCCCACTGGCCGATACACGGGCCGCAGGCGTTGGCGAGTACTGTGGCGCCAATAGCGGTTAGGTCGGCGAGCAGGCCGTCGCGCTCGATCGTGGCCCGCACCTGCTCCGAGCCCGGGGTCACAAGAAACGGGACCTTCGCGGTTAGGCCCAGCGCTCGGGCCTGGCGCGCCACGTGGGCGGCCCGCCCGATATCCTCATAGGACGAGTTGGTGCAGCTTCCGATCAAGGCCGCTCGCAAGACCGGCGGATAGTGATGTTCGCTGACATCGTCTTTCAGTTGCGAAACTGGGCGCGCCAAATCCGGGGTGTGGGGGCCGACCACATGCGGCTCTAGCGTCGAGAGGTCGATAGTCACCACCCGATCAAAGTAGTCGTCGGGACGGGCCAGCACCTCGGGGTCGGCGGTCAAATGCTCCGCCAGGGCCGCGGCCCGCACCGCGAGTTTTTGCCGCCCGGTCGCCTGCAAATACGTCCCCATGCGCGCATCGAATGGAAACACCGAGGTGGTTGCTCCGAGCTCCGCCCCCATATTGGTGATCGTCGCCTTGGCGGTAGCACTCAAGGAACTCGTACCGGGCCCGAAATACTCCACGATATGGCCGGTGCCGCCGTTTGTGGTCAAAAGGCCGGCGAGCTTTAAAATGACGTCCTTCCCGCTCGTCCAGCCGGACAAGCTCCCCAGCAACTGCACGCCGATGAGCTTCGGCCAGCGCAGTTCCCAGGGCATGCCGACCAGCACGTCCACGGCGTCCGCGCCGCCGACACCAATGGCCAACATCCCAAGCCCCCCGGCGTTAGGGGTATGCGAATCCGTGCCGATCATAAGGCCGCCCGGAAACGCGTAATGCTCGAGAACGACCTGATGGATAATTCCCGAGCCCGGTTGCCAAAAGCCGATGCCATATTTAGCCGAGACCGAGGCCAGAAAGGCATAGACCTCTTCGTTGCTCTGCTCGGCGATCGCGAGATCGCGACCGGCGCCCACCTTGGCGCGAATCAGGTGATCGCAATGCACGGTGGTCGGAACCGCGACCTGCGGCCGGCCGGCGCTCATGAACTGCAAAAGCGCCATCTGCGCCGTGGCGTCTTGCATCGCCACCCGGTCGGGACGGAAGGCCTCGGTACTGACCCCGGGAACCGGCAGCGCGCCGCGGTCGACCCAATGGGCGAAGAGGATCTTTTCGGTCAGGGTCAGCGGACGGCGCAAACGCACGCGCGCACTCTTTAGGCGCTCATCGAGGCTCGCGTAATAAGACAGCGCGCCCTGTTCGGCATCGGCAGGATGTTTTTCCATGAATGTTCTCTGGGCGGCCGCCCTTTTCAACTGGGTATAAAGCCCGCAGAGGGATTTGAACCCCCGACCCTCTGATTCATACCCTCTACTGCTTTCGCAGCCCCTCTCAGGTTTGGGGTCTGGACTTTCTCTTCACCCTGCCACGCTTGTGGTTTAG
>JAJYQN010000021.1 GCA_021794595.1 Pseudomonadota bacterium | reverse complement strand
GAGAAGCCCCTCCTCCTTCAAGACCCGGCGCGCCTCCCGGAGCGCTTTTGGCACATCGCTCCAATGATGGGCCGAGAGGCGAGTCACAACCCAGTCAAATCGCCGATCCGCAAAAGGAAGGTCTTCTACTGCCCCTTCTTGGGCACTAAGGGAGGTAAGGCCGCGACGTACGCCCTCCGCGGCCACGAGGGCCACCATAGGGGCCGATACGTCATAGGCGATAAGCTCCTCGGCGTGAGGGGCTATGGCGAAACTCGCATGCCCGGCGCCGCAGCCTAAATCGAGGACCGACGCCGGCCCTTGCCGTTCGGCGAGTTTTCGGAGGCGATCAAGATCCGCCCCCTGGGCGTGGACGGGGCTCTCGAGGTAGCTTTGGGCGCCGGCGCCGAATTGTTGGGCAGCGAGGGAAGGCGGTTTCATAGACTAGCTCCAATCAGGAAACAACGAAGACGCTATGCTAGAGGCCTATTTGCACTGGTACAATATGAGACTTTATACTGGTATCAAAGCTGCCACATCGGTCGTTCGACTGGCCTCCAGGAGCCCCATTGACCACCTCATTTTCTGTCCTCGGGGCCTTTATTCGGACCCATCGCGAGAAAATAACTCCGGCCGAAGCGGGCCTTGCAGTCCATGGCCGCCGACGCACGCACGGCTTGCGGCGCGAGGAGCTGGCTCAGCTTTGCGGCCTTAGCACCACATGGCTTACCTGGATCGAGCAGGGCCGGCCGGTCAAACCCTCGGCCGCCGTTCTCGATCGCTTAAGCCACGTCCTTCAGCTCTCGGCAGCGGAACGGGCCTATCTTTTCCATTTGGCGGAACGATCCGATCCCGAGACGAAAAGTAGCCACGCCTTACCGTCCCATGCCGTAGCGCGGATCGTCCAGACCCTGACGACGCCAGCCTACATCCTCGATCGTTACTGGCGAGCTGTTGTCTGGAACAAGGAGGCCGCCGAGCTATTCGTGGGCTGGCTCGATGGGGGCGACGATCAGGGTCTTAGCGCGCCCTCTTTGCTCGAGTATCTGTTTCTGTCAGCAAGCGCGCGTGAGCTTATTTTCGAATGGGATAGGCGCGCGCGGCGCCTCGTAGCGGAGTTTCGGGCCGATGCGGCAACACGTTTCAGTGATCCCGTTCTCGAGCGCATGGTGGCCGATCTTCGCGCGGCCAGTCCAGACTTTAAGACATTCTGGGCGTCTCAAGATGTGGTGGAACGCGAAGGCGGCTCCCGGAGCTTTCAACATCCCACACGAGGACCCATCACCTTCGAACAGACCACCTTGATACCAGCGATGAACACGGATCTCAAACTCGTTATCTTGCTCGCCACATGAGCCATCGACCGCAGAGCCCTGATCGGCCTACGCGATCGCAAACTCAGCTATGAGATCACGTTGATGCACACCTCGTATAACTGCTAACGATCGCCTCACGCGCTGATATCACGCAGGGGCTTCGGGGCCGTCACAAAATCGAGCGGCTTCGCTTTGCCTTTCGGTCGCCTACCGCCTCACCAGGCGCGGCCCCGGCCACGTGGCAGAAACCCGCCCCTGGGGCAGCCCTGGAGGGGTTGTATCGCCCTACGGCACCCTGCTTATAAAAAAGATCGGGGCCCGCCAAAGGATCGAGATCGCTAGACTTTGCATCCCCGGAGGATGGCATTGCGACACCTCTGTGCCGGTGAGGGAATCCCCCGCACGCGGTACGGGTCCGCCCCCTGGCGAACCCGTGTCCCTCTCTTGATCGTTAGAATCGATACCGTCCCAAGAGAGTAAAGCTATTCAAGTGGGTGGTCCCGGCAAACTGCCCGGCATAGGCCAAACGCGCCGCCCACGGTCCGTGGCTTGTGACCGTCACCCCGACCCCGACATCGAGACTGGTTGCAGGCGCCATTTGGCTTGTGGCGTTGACGTTTGTGACCCCGATTGCCTCGGTGGTGGTGAGCGTCCGATTCCCAGCGGTCCCCGTGCCGCCTAATTCCACCCACGGAATAAGGGTGAGCGTGTGGTCTGTGAGATCGATACCGGTGCGTACCCCGCCCGTGAACTCTCCTAAGTTCCCGGTTTGACTCCCATAGGTGAGATCAAGCGATCCCGCCCCGTGTTCACTAAAGCCATTGAGGCTCGTATGGAGATAAGTCGCACTGCCATAGGGCATGAGGAAGGCGTGCCCCATCGGGATCAGATACTGGGCCTGGATACCGGTATCGGTAAACCAGCCGCTCGTGGAGCCGGTGGCGATCAACCCGGTGGGGGCGAGATTGCGTTGGCTATCCTGAGACAAGGCCCCGGCACCGACACTCGCTGAGAGGCGTAACGCGCCCTGGGTGTAGATCCCATAGCCATAGACCCCCAAGGACTGGCCGCTCAGGCTTTGTTGGGGGGTATCGGTCGTGGTGCCAAGACCGGAGAACGCGCCACCGACCACAAGAGTCGGAGAGACCGCCTTCCCGTAGCCTGTGATCCCGCCGAAGTCGGTCACAGACGCCCCATTGGCCTGACCGAAGTCCCCCGCCCCCTTCAGCCACGCGCCTTCATGGAGAGCCGTGAAGTGCGGTGTCGCCCCCCCTGTGGCTTGCGCGCCATCGAGGACGGTGGATAAGGCCCCAAAGAGGCTTTGGTTCACGATATAGGGGCTCGCTGTCACACCGGATGCCGAGGTAAAGGCCAATGGATTGGCTTTCAGCACCAAGGACACATCGTGGGTGCCATAACTCACCTGCGGGGTGATATAAGCGGCAAAGGCCGGGTTATAGGTGGTCTGGGTAAAGTTCCCGCTGACGCCATTGACCGCATGGACGATGTCGTAGCTCTCGCCTACGGTGTAGGTGCCGGGGTCGACTTGGACCGCCAGAGTACCGGCCAAAACCGCGCTGCCTGTGACGCTCAACTGATCGTAACCCACACCCGGCGTGGTGTCGTTAGGCGTGACCTCAATACCCAAGGTGCCGGTCGCGGCTTGAGTGTAATTGCCGTTGATGGTGAGGATGCCGATCGT
>JAJYQN010000055.1 GCA_021794595.1 Pseudomonadota bacterium | reverse complement strand
TCGTATTGCGGGAACCCGGATCCGGGACGCGCGAGACGGTGCTGCGCTACTTTTCGGAAAAGGGCCTCACCGTGCGCGAGGGGGTGGTCATGAACAGCAACGAGGCCATCAAGCAGGCAGTGAAGGTAGGCATGGGGGTCGCGGTCGTCGCGCGCTACAGTGTTTTGGTGAAGATGGAATCCGGTTACCTGCGGGAGCTGTCCGTGGAGGGATTTCCCCTGCGGCGCGCTTGGCATCTGGTGCATCGCAAGGGCAAAAAGCTCGCCCCCGCGCCCCTCGGGTTCAAGGAGTTTTTGATTCAGCACCTATACGTGAAGACGCCCGAGGAGCAAACGCAGACCCTGCCATGACCGGGCGCTTAAGTCACTCGCCCGTTTGGTCTTGGCATATCGCGCGGTAAGCCCGCTCCGTTTAAAGGGGGGACCCGGCGGCTGCCGGATCCCCAGTCTCGGACGTTAGTGGGCGCGGATGTCTCCGCAGGCCACGTATTTTTTCATGTCGCTACGGCTTTCGTGGACGTTGATGGCCATGGGTTTGGCAAGTAGTGCCTTGAGGCGCACATGGACTGTCGTAACCGACCGCCCGTCCTTTACCAAATTTAGCATGTACGCAGGCCGCGGGTTCACGTTGGGGCAGGTCCCTGGATGGATGTGATCGGGCTGCGCGATACCTTTAGGGGTGCCATTTAGATGAACGATGACGCGGGTATAAGCGCCGTGTGGATAGAGCATGGCATAGCCGCTTTCCCCGGAGCCATTCTCGGCCATAAGAGGGACCCTCAAGGGTTTGGCGAATGCCGGGCTTATCGCAAGACCGGCTGCAGCGAACAACATTATAAGTTTTTTCATGATATGCGCGGGAAACCCCGGTCCCGCGACCGGGGAGGGATAGCGCCTGCTCCCGCATCCTCCTGTTGGCAATGCTATCGGAATCATCGATATATAAGGGCCCATGGGCGTGAACGGCATGCGTATGTTCACGGCCAGATCCAGAACCCAAAGCGCAAGACCTGCGGGATGGTCTCGATTTCCAGGCGATGACGAAGTCCGCAGGTCCCTTGCCGACACGATCTTAGAGCGATTCTATGTTAGCATGGTTATAGTGTTGGCAAATAGGACGCAGGGCGGGCCTGATGGCAGGCAAGAATGCCTTCACCGCCTGCGCGTTGGGCGCTTTAAGCCGCGGAGGCAATAAAATGGGGTGCAAGGGGCCGACCTTTGCGGGGCGGACGGTCGGGCCCGGTGGCTATGGCGTCCGAGGGCCGCGCCCCGCGCCGCCGCCCATCATGTCTCATGGGCTTAGCTGGCGGACCGGGCGTACCAGGATTTCCTCGACCAGGACATTGGCGGGCTGCGCGAAGCTATAGACGAGGGCCTGGGCTATGTCTTCGGCGTGCAGGGCGTCCAGGGACTCGCGCCGCGCCTGCATCTGGTCGGCTGGCACATTATGGCCCCAATGGGTCCAGACCGCGCCTGGCTCGATCAGCGCCACACGGATACCCTCGGACCCCAATTCCTTGCGCAGGGCGTCGTGGAAACCGACGACCGCGAACTTGGTAGCGTTATAGACCGACCATCCCGGAAGACCATAGCGGCCGCCCACGCTCGAGACCGTGGAGATCATGGCCCCGGGGCGGTTGCGCAGAAGCGGAATGGCGGCGTGCGTACAGTTCAGTACCCCATAAAGATTTGCATCTATGGTCTGCCGCCATTCATCGGGTTTGCTGTCGGCGAATGGGGCATGAAAGCCGACGCCGGCATTGTTGAAGAGAAGATCGAGGCCGTGGAAGCGTTGTTTGACCTCGGCAAAGAGTGCCGCCACCTGCCGGGAATCACCGACATCGGCGGTTATTGGGTAGATGCGCTCCCTCAACTCGCCGACAAGCGCCGCAAGCCGGTCGGCGCGGCGCGCGCATACCACCACCTCAAGGCCTTCCTGGTGCAAAAGGCGCGCGGCGGCTTCTCCTATGCCGCTCGAGGCCCCTGTCACCACCGCAATCTTGCCGCGAATATCTTGCATCCGCATGTCTCATGCCCCTTTTTGCGTGTGTCGGGGCGGACGCCTGTTCATAGGCTGCGTCCGCCCCGGGATGGCAAGGTCTCGGATCAGCCGATCGGGATCAGCGCGTAGCCCTTTTCCTGATAGCCGATGACCGAGATGAAGCCGTTTTCGACTGGTGCCACGGGCGCGATCAGCGTGCGCGGATTCACATCCATGCCGTGCATGGCGACCCCGCAGGCCTGGAAGCGGATGCCTTGCCGCGCAAGCCCGGTGATTTCCTTTTGGATATTGGCCACGGCGCGCTCGTCGGTGTAGGGAATGCCCCGTCTATTGCGCGTCAGGAAGGCCACGTCGGGGCCGATGAAGACCACGATGATGTGCGGCGTCACCTTCTGTGCGCGCAGTTGCCGCTCGGTCAGGCCGATGATCCGGACTAAGTGTTCGACGACCACGGGTTGACGGACATTCACCAGGAATATCGTCTTGGCGACATGTAACCCGGCAAGCGCCGCGCGGTCATTCAGCTGTTCGGCGCGCGCCACGGAAGACAGCAGCGCCGTGGCCGCAATCGTGACCGCAATTATGAGTCCTTGTAGGTTCTTCATGGTATCCTCCCCATGGATGATGTGGTGGTGTGTGAGGCCGCAGAGGCGACTTGAGGCCGCGCCCGGCTCGGCTTTTTTAAGCCTAGTGGCTGCATGAGGGCGAGGCAAGGCCGCTATCCGCACGTGCGGGGACGCGCCCCGATGCCTCTACCTACGCCTAGGCGATAGGCGGCGCCAGGGGCCTTCCGGGGAGGGATGGCGTCACGCCGATCTTTGCCTATAGAATCGCGACAATGGTCAGGGAAGTACCTGGCATGTTGCCTTGGAAGAGGGTGTGTGGAGTGAGCGTCGTAAAAAAGGCGATTTTCCCGGTCGCTGGCTTGGGGACACGATTTTTGCCGGCCACCAAGGCCAGCCCGAAAGAGATGTTGCCCGTGGTCGACAAGCCGCTCATTCAGTATG
>JAJYQN010000059.1 GCA_021794595.1 Pseudomonadota bacterium | reverse complement strand
CGTCTTCGCGCTTGAACGTGGCCTTGACGGGGCACACATCGACACAGGGCGGGTCGTCACAGTGATTGCAGAGCTTCGGGACGGCCATGACTCGCACGTCCTGGCGGTAGCGCTCGCCATTGTCGAGGACGATATCGCCATCTGGGTCCGGCACCGTATCCCCGGTTTGGTAGACATCCACCCATGTGCGATAGGTGCCGAGCGCCACGTTGTTCTCGGACTTGCATGCCACCACGCATGCCTGGCATCCGACGCATTTGCGGACGTCTATTACCATACCCCAGTGATGCTTGGGGTGGCTCTTCGTTATGCGACCGAATCGATCGTGGTAGATAGGCAGGTGGTTTGGGTTTAATACGACGCCCCAATTATCCCAGCCATCCTTGACATGCAGCCGCGGATTATTCCAGCCTTCCCAGCTTGCGTTTTGCGCGGGATTGACGCTCACCGTGCGGGAGAGCCAGTAGGGACCGGCCTGGGCGGCGGTGCTTTCGGTTTGGCCTGCGGCAGGTCCGGTATCCGCGTGGGCCTCGCTAAGCCCAGGTACCGCCTGCCATGCCGTGAGGCCGAGCCCCCATAAGAGCGTCTGCTTTAGCAGGGCACGCCGTGATGTGCGCCCGTCTTGCGCATGTTTATGTGACATGCCGACTCTCCCCGTTCAGTATACCCGCTCACTGAGCCTTGGTTACACTTGTCCCGAGCAGCGCCATTCTTTGAAAATAGGGAGAACGCTATCCCACAGTTTCAAACGAATCTTTGGCATTTATCAAAATGGCGTCAGGATTCGCGTATCACGATAGGTGTAACGGGCACTGCGTTGCCTGACAGAAGGGTGCGTATAGGAAATCTTCGAACTGTGTCCCGATGGCCCGCATTTCCATAGTCCGCCTTGCGTGGCAGGGAGTGCGGGGCAGGGGAGGGAGGGTGGGACCTTGGCGGGCAAAGGCGTCATAGGCGAACGCGCCGCAGTGTCGGAGATATTTCTATTCTTTTCCGCGCTGTTCGATGGGCCCCCGCCTGCGTCCGTCACCGCGAGGCGGATCAACGAGATCTTCGACGATTTGCGTCATGCGGTGGGGTTGACAGGGGCGCGTGAGGCAATCGATCCACGAGACCTCGCCGAAGATTATGAGTCGCTGTTTCTGATCCCGGACCCGGCAAGCCCGCTCAGTCTATACAGCACGCAGTACTGCGCCGACAAGGCGGGCGCGGGGGAGGATTTCGTCATGGATGTGACGATACTGGCGGCATCGTTGCAAGTACCATGGAGAAAGCAGGAATTCGTGCCCGGCCGGTCTTATCCCGTCACGCCGGACCATGTGAGCGTGGAATTCGCTCTCTTATCTGTCCTTGTCCAGTTGGAGCCCTCCGCAGATATCGCGGGCCGCTCGGCGCGTGCGTGGGTGTACCGGCTTTCCGAGGAGCTCATCTGCGCGCTTTGGCATATCGAACGGATATTGCGGGGCCTCAAAAGGTCCCGACGGCCGCGGGCCTATGAAGAGCTCAGTGCCGTAGCGCTTTCCTATGTAACGGCTTATCGGGATCTGGCGGTGCCGACGCCGCACTGATCGACCGCAGGGCCTTTTGGCCTATGGGTCCCGATCGGCGTTCCTGGGCCAATGGGCACTGGCATGCCCTCGGCCGTTTGCCCCAAGGCGCCGCTATCAGCGCGCGGCCAAGGGCCTTTTTGCCCGGGCGCGGCGCGGTGCCCTTGCAACGCTTCAATAATCGATCTATAGTGCGAGCATGCATAAGGATGCGGCCGTCGCCGTGCTGGAATCGCTGGCCTCGGGCGTGCGTCTGGACGTGTACCGTCTGCTCGTACGCAAGGGCCCAGAAGGGCTCGTGGCGAGCGAGATCGCGGCGGCCCTGGATCTGCCGCCGACGAACCTCTCGTTCCACTTCAAGGCGCTCGTGCAGGCGGGCCTGCTCACGGTCAAGCAGGAGGGGCGTTTTCAGCGTTACCGGCCGAATCTCTCGCTCATGCGCGACATGGTCGCCTATCTGACCGCGGAATGTTGTGGCGGCCATCCTGAATGCTGTATGGACCTTTTGCCTGCGGCCACCGGCGCCTTAGCCTTTTCCCAACCTTTGGAGAGCGGTACGCCTACTATGAACGTGCTTTTTCTGTGCACCGGCAACTCTTGTCGTTCGATTCTGGCGGAGGCCCTGTTCAATCACCTGGCGCCGGCGGGCTGGAAGGCCATGAGTGCCGGGAGTCAGCCGACCGGAAAGGTGCATCCCCGGTCCCTGGCGCTCTTGGCCCGGGAAGGGATCCCCACGGACGGGCTCTACAGCAAGTCGTGGGAGAACCTCCCGCGCGTCCCGGATGTGGTCATTACGGTATGTTCGAATGCCGCCGGCGAGACCTGTCCGGCCTACCTGGGTCCGGTTCTGCGCAGCCATTGGGGCGTGGAAGACCCCGCGCACGCAACGGGCAGCGATGAGGAGATCGACGCGGCCTTCATGTCGGCCTACCGGATCTTGCGCACGCGCGTGGAGGCCTTTTGCGCCCTTGCGCTGACCGATCTCCCATCCGATCGCGATCGCCTGAAGGCCGCGCTCGACCGCATCGGGGGCCTTCTCCCCTGAATGCGCCGTGAATCTTGATCTTGGAGGATAAGCCATGACAACCATCCGTGTATTCGATCCCGCCCTTTGCTGCACGACCGGCGTGTGCGGTGTGGACGTTGATCAGGCGTTGCTGCAATTTGCCGCGGACGTCGACTGGGCCCGCCAGCGCGGCGCCGACATCGAGCGCATAAATCTCGCCCAGGAGCCGTTGATCTTTGCCCAAAACGCGACCGTCAGCGCCTTTCTTGAACGCGCCGGTCAGGAAAGCTTGCCGTTGATACTCATGGGTGATCAGGTGGTCATGGCGGGACGCTACCCGAGCCGCGCGGAACTTGCGCGTTGGGCGCACATCCCAGAGCCCGTAGCCACGAACGCCGCGGGCGGCTGCTGTTCCGGTGGCCGCTGCTGCTGAACTCAAAGGAGCGGGGATGAAGTTTCTTGAGCAGCCATCCCGCTTCCTG
>JAJYQN010000077.1 GCA_021794595.1 Pseudomonadota bacterium | reverse complement strand
GCAAATCATCACGAACGACGGCAAAACCGCTCCTCTTGAGTTGGTCAATATCCCAGAGATAGCCCCCGCCGCTGTGTTCCTCGAGCCGGAGAACAAAGAGGTCGTTGCGGCTGCCGTCGATGCGGACTCCCACATCACGCTCGGTGAGTAGCCAGACGTCGCAGCGGTAATCCCGGGGCTGGCAGGACTCAAGCAGCGCGGCCTTCATCTCGCGCGGTTTGGTCTGAAGAAGCTCGCGGGCCTGCTTTGCTCTGATGAATTTGTGGTGGGCGAGCGTCCAGCAAGTGGCCTCGTAACTTGCACCAATCCGCAACGAAAGCTGGTAAACGGTACTTGGTCGCCGAAAATCGCGAGTGGTCCAGGCCTGTCGAGCCGCGTGCCAAGCGACGATCCATCGAGGCATCATGAACTCAACAGCGAATGCATCGGCCTCAACCTCCTGAAATTCGCCTGTCGGCTGTGCTTGCAGTGGCATCCGCCGCAGGATGCTGTCGTCGTCAAGGCTGGGGGGATGCTGCAGGCAAAAGTGGCCGAGCTCATGAGCCGCAGTGAACCGTTGAATGCTCATCGGACGTTGGGTGGTAACAAGGATGCCTGGTCCAGGATCGCTCAGATAAGCACCGAGGAGCCCTTGCAGGGGTCGCACGAGCAGCGGTAGTTCCAAGGCATGGATTGCGGCAAAGACGTCGACGTTGCCGCCAGTCGCCTCGATCTGCTGACGCAAATCAAGTTGCCGATGCAGCCGCGCCGCGGCCTTCGTGCCAACGCGGACAGCGCTCCGATAATCCGCGGCCACCATAGATCAGCGTCGTGCCGCGCGCGATCGAGCACGTAGGTATTCAGCGAACCGCCCGAGCTCGGTGCGGTCCTGCTCCGACAGGTCCGCCGCCTTACGCGCCAGATGGGCCACATCGATTGGCAAGCTCGCCGCAGCGTCTTCCCCGGTGAAATAGCCCGCCGGCTGACGGTACAGCTTAGCAAGCCTGGCAAGTTCGATTGCCTCGACGCGGCGCTGACCGTTCTCGATATCCGTCAGGGCAGTTCGTGGGATCTTCAAATACGTTGCGACCTCTTCCTGCTTGAGGCCGAGATACTTACGAGCTTCACGTAGCCGGCCGCCCAGGTGCCGGCGCGCTTCGTCATCGTTATCCTGATGAACTGCAAGTTCGGTCATGATTCCGCTCCTTTCTTTCTCGCCCACAGTTTCTCTAAATTGGGCAAAAGTTGGCCGAGTGCACTGTCGACTGAAGTGTATCCACCTACCCGAACCACGCTCCCAGGCACTTCGAACCCGACAATCTCTTCAACTGCGCACAGGATTGAAACGACCACCAACGAGTCTATGTGAACCGATGCCTTGGCAATGTCTGCCCGTGCCACGGGCAGACCTACGCCCCTAATTGATGCCTCGATCTTTACAGCCTCGACCAATTCGTCGCGCAGTGTTGCCTCGACGGTAGTCGAGGGGAACGGCGCAATCTTGACAGGCGGTCGGACGAGTGTGAGAGCTACCATATCCGTGTCTTTAGGCGACTTGAGTTAAGTATAATGTCTGTTTTCCCGACATGCAAGGGTTTTCACTGCCTTCGGACGAGGGGCGCGTTCAGAGCCCGACGCGACTCTGGCGGAAATATTTCCCGAAGAAATCAGTGGTCCGCGCTTCTGCGCACTCGCCGACTAGCGCATTCGAGCCGAACCGACGAATATAGTGAACGGCTAAATATGGAACAGCTTGACCGGCTGGTTGCGGTTGTGGCCGATACCGGCCATTTTAGTACAAGGCGTTAGAGTCTGCTTTGGCCGAAAACCGGCCTGCCGTAACCATCCCCCAATGGTACATTCCTGGCTGCGATCTTCCATGGCGTTGAATTTCTTCTCGACCTAAAGACACAAAATATGAACGGAGCCTCCCGCTAGTAACGGACCAAAACGGCCTATCCCAGCATCTCCACTAGATCCTCGGCCCGCAGATGTGTGTACCGCTTGAGCATCTGCAGGGTCTTGTGGCCCGTAATGGCGGCCACCTGCATAGGGTTCAACCCTTTCTCAAACAGCCGTGAGGTCGCCTCATGCCGCAGGTCATGGAAGGTCAGACCCTCGATACCAGCCGCCTTGCAAACCCTCTCGAACGCCTGTGAGATTGAGTCCGGGCGCACATTGTAGGCCGAATGGCCTATGCCCCACACCCGGCCATCGATGCGCCTTGGCAGGCTATCTAAGACCGCCAGCGCGGCCGTAGACAAAGGCACCCGCCGAGGCGTCCCGGTCTTCGTCTCGGGGATCAGGAGCACCCGGGCCTTACGGTCCATGTGGTCCCAGCGCATGGCCGCGATCTCCCCGCGACGCATGGCGGTCTCGATCGCCCAGATGATGATATCGGCGACACCGACCCCCGCATGGGGGCCCGCGTCATAGGCCCGCGCGGCGGCTAGGAGGCGCGGGAGTTCATCATCGACGACGCGGCCTTGGGGAAGCTTGGGGCGCTGACCCTTGACGAGGTCCACGGGGTTCGTCAGGGACTCCATGCCCCAGGCGGTGCGGGCGGTATTGAAGAGATGGGAGAGCAAGGCGAGACGGATCCGAATCGAGTTCGGGGCCAGTCCCCGCGCCTCTAGATCGCGGACCACCTGCGCGATGTCCTTGCCCCGGATACTCGCCAACATGCGCTGCCCTAATGACGATTCGCGCCATGCCGTGATCGTTGACCGTTCACGATCGGCGCTGCGCTTATAGGAACTGATCTCGGTCTCGTAACGATCCAAGGCCTCGGCCAGCGTCGTGGATTCAGCCTCTATTCGGGAGACGAATATTCCGCGATCCATCTCCTCCTCGATACGCCGCGCCCACGCCCCCGCATCAGCCTTACTGTCGAAGGTCCGCGTCTGGGTGCCATATCCCTTCCGCTTAACGATCATGGTGGGGGGGTTGTCGCCACCCCTGATGATGAAAGAGACTTCCAGGCGGAAGGTGGCGGGGAGATGTCGCAAAAGACTTTGGCGGCTTGACCCCGCGCTTAACGTGACCCGCCGGACGGACTCGCACCCC
>JAJYQN010000081.1 GCA_021794595.1 Pseudomonadota bacterium | reverse complement strand
ATCCGCCTATCCTACAGGTAATGGTAAGAGATCAAGATGGATAGGCGACACGTCACGAACGTGTCGGCGACTGATGGGATTTTGGGTGTACTGGGATTGCGGTAAGGAAGATGTTTGAGCGTGTCATGGGGAATGCTTGTATCGGCGATGCCGGTTTACGAACAGCGCCACGGCAGGTAGTCGCGGCAAGGGGAGGGCGATAGAAAGTCGTAGGGTGTTTGAGGGGTGTCCGATACGGCTCGTCCGTGCCCAATTTACGTATCGTACGGGGCGGTGTGGTGCCCGATTTTAGGGAACTGCGGCTCCGAAAATGTGGGATGGATCTTCGTTTTCGGGACGCACGGGGTCACTTAAATAACAACGAGGAATTCCTGTGTACAAAAAGATACTAGTTGCTATCGATGGTAGCCACACCTCTTCTCTGGCCCTGCAAGAGGCGATCAAGCTGGCCCAGGAACAGTCGGCGCGTTTGCGGCTGGTACATGTAATCGATGAATTTCCGTTCATCACGGCGGATGCCGGCATGATGGACAATGCACAGCTCGAGGAGATCTTGTTCAAGACCGGGCAGGACATCATAGACGAGGCGCGGGCCAAGGTCATAGCGGCAGGCCTTGAGGTCGAGACCGCGCTACCTGAGAACCTGACCCAGCGGATCGCCACCGTCATCGTGGAAGAGGCCAAGGGCTGGTCGGCCGATTTGGTCGTGGTGGGTACTCATGGGCGCCGCGGTATACAACATCTGGTCCTGGGTAGTGTGGCCGAGGGCGTAACGCGCGCGGCGACTATGCCCATCCTTTTGATCCCGAGCCGCCACTAGCGTCAGGATACGCCGATAGCGCAGCGTTATCCGCTGACTCGCCTATGCAGACAATGGGTGCGGAAGGGGTAGCGCCGAGACCTAGCGGACAAAGGCCCGGACCGCGCGACGGCCTTGATGGTATTCTTGGGCCGACGTGGCCCGTGCTGCTCATGGTGAGGACGGAATGAATAGGCGCCCCGACATGCGGCGCTTTCCGGTAGGCCTACGAGAGGATGGCATCGCTGTCGCCGCAATGATGCAGGATCTCGTTATGGCCAGCGTCCCGTAGCATCAGCGCAGGGGCCCAATCGGTCCCCGTCGGCATGATGGGCGGACTGATGGTGAGAAGAAATCGCGCCGTAATGGGACAGCCAGGTCTCGTCGCGGAGGACCGCCCAGCTGCTGCGAACGGCGACGACCGGCACGTTCGCCACACCACGATGATCGATTGACCAGTTTGCATAGCCTGCAGGAGTTGCTTCATGCCATGCATGCTGGCTTCCAACCGAAGCGCTCGATGAATGCCCCGGTGATTGAGGCCAATAGGGCAAACAGCAGCCACAGGTAGAGCCCATAAATGGTTCTCGCAGCCAGCGAGTTCAGCGCTCGGCGCCGCGATACGATGCGCGCCCAAAGCAGGCGGGCAAGCGGTCGCCACGCATTGGCCGGCCGTGGACTGCGCACGACGTCTCCCTCATAAAGGAGCGCGCGTTTCGGACCGGTGTATCTTCACTCGACGCCTTGAGAAGGGTATGGGCGCCGCCAACACGACGAACTCCGGCGGTTCACCCATTTCGACACCGAGCCGTTGACTCGCCAGAGTCGCCATGAACCGCGAATGATCACCGCTCGCCACCGACAGGGGTTTCCGGAACGTATCCCACGCATCGCCTAAGATGGCACCGGCGCACCATGGCCGTGCAACCGTTACCATATTCCCGTCACTCGCTTCCCGTAGAGCGAGGCCATCGACTCGATCAGGGGGAAATGTCGCGAATCTAAAGGTGGGCGCCAGATACTGAAACCATGGCGCGCGATATTGCGTTACAAGGTGCGGCACAGGAGGCAAACCTGTTCGGCAAGAGCGAGGGCCATCATGCCAAAAGACAATGTCTGGAAAATCGCAGTGCTGTGGATCCTTGCGGTCCCCGGTGCCGCCGCCGGCGCATCGCCGATTCATGTCTGGGCACCGACTCCGGCGGAGGCCGGCCGATACCTTGTTTTGGTAGGCGGCTGCAATGATTGCCACACGCCCGGTTGGGATCCATCAGGCGGCAAGGTGCCCATGACCCGCTGGCTCACGGGCAGCCCCGTGGGTTTCGAGGGGCCGTGGGGGACGACCTACCCGGCCAACCTGCGCTTGTTTGTGCAGAGGGTGTCTGAGCCGCAGTGGTTGGCCATGTTCAAAAGCAAGGCCCCGCTCCCGCAATTTCCCATGCGGCCGCCCATGCCTTGGGTGAACATCCATCGGCTCGGCGTGCGCGACCTCAAGGCGCTCTATGTCTTTATTCATGGCCTGGGCCCCATGGGCAGACCGGCCCCGGCTTATACGCCGCCGGGCCAGCGCCCCACGACCCCCTATATCGTCTTCGTGCCCCAAAAACCCACGGCTGGGCCCACGAGCCCGCGGCCCTGAGCGGCCTCAGTGGACATCACGAAACGCGCGCCGCTCTCCCGCCAGCTGACTTGGTGGGCGATCGCCTTTCCGGCGGCCCTGCTCATCGCCCTTGGAGCCCACGACCTGTACCTGCTCAACTGGATCCATGTGCTGAGCGGTGCGCTATGGACGGGGGCGGACCTCTTCATGGGTTTCATTCTAGGCTGAAGTTCTTCCCAGTTGAAACCGGTTTTCCCTGATATTTCAATCGGCTATATGGACAACGCGGTTCCTCGTACTGACTACACCGGGAAGTTCGCCACACACTCCATGGCCCGCTGCTGAAAAGGGGTTGGCTGGGTCGTGATGGTAAAGGGCGAGGCATCGTCCACACCCGAGAGCAGGCAGGTGTTACGGACGATGGTCGCAAGATCGGCGAGAAGCGTTTGGAAGCTGTGGATGGGTGTACCGTCCGCGTGGTGTCGACGGGCGATCTTGGCTTTCGCGCCCGCCGAGCGCTCGGCCGGCGCCACCGGGTCACGGGTGGTCTTGGCGGCTTGATCCTCGTCGGCAAAGAGCAGCTCGCGCCAGGCCTCCTTCAGATGCCACTCGACGTAGTAGGCGAGCATGCAGAGGAAGATGTGGGCCCGGACTC
>JAJYQN010000041.1 GCA_021794595.1 Pseudomonadota bacterium | reverse complement strand
CAAGGTAAAGCCGGCTTGGATACCGGCCACTACCGGGTTCTTTGTACGCATGGCCATAACTCCTCTCACCTCAATAGCACCGGTTCACGATGAACGGTGTACGCACTGAGGATAGTGCATGATCCGTACCAGACGCGGCCGTGAATTAAGGTGTTACTTGGCACGAATCCTGTAAGTCCTTAAAGGCGCAAAGATGCGGCAACCAGGGTTGCGGGCGAGCCGTAGCATTGGGCCGACAGGCGGTATATGAGTAAAACCTGAATTGCAGGGCGCGATAGGTGACGTAAAACGTCACCCGCGTGGTCGTGCGTGACGTAAAGTGGCAGCGTGCCGCTCTCCGTCACACCTCGGAGGACACACCATCACCCGGAGCCGTCCCGGCGCCGCCGGGATGCTCGCGCGTAATGGGCTCGACCCAGGGCGGCGAGACGGGGAGCGATCCGTAGAGATGGGATGGTTGGAAAGCGCTCAGAGTCGCAGGCTCGGATGGGCGAGGCGATCCTCGGCCACATCGAAGGCCGCTTCCAGGGCGCTCTGGCCCATGAAACGCATAAGGCCTCGGGCGCGCTTTGGTCCGATCATGACCGGCTTGGCGCGCTTACCACCGATCTCGCGCACCAGCGAGTCGACGCTCGCGAAGCCGTCTATGAGACCCAGGGTCTTGCCCTTGCTCCCCAACATATAAGAGCCATCGAACACCTCGGGTTCGGGTCCCAGGCGACTGCCACGACGGGTGCGCACCCAGTCCTTGAACTCGGCATGCATGTCGGTGAGGAGTTCTTTGGTAAAGAGGAGGTCGTCGGCCTGCTCCGGGCGGAACGGGTCGAGGCGTGACTTATGTTCGCCCGCTGTATAGATGCGCCGCTCGATACCGTGACGGGCAATGAATTCGGCGAACCCGAATCCACCCCCGATCACCCCGATAGAACCGACAATGCTCATGCGGTTCGCATAGATCTCATCGGCCGCACACGCGATCCAGTAGCCCCCGGAGGCCCCCACATCCCCTATAACCGCGAGCACCTTCACGTCCTGCTCCTGCGCGCGCTCACGGATGAAGCTCGCGACAAGGTCCGACTGCACCGGTGACCCCCCGGGGCTCTCGATCGAAAGGATGAGGCGCTTGCGGGGTTTGGCCAGCGCCACGGCCCGCTCGATCGGCTCGCGATAGGCGGCAAGGCTTATGGCGTAGGGCTTGGCCGCGATGATACCGCGAAGCGACAAGACCGGGATGCGCGGCGCGCGCCAGAAAAGAAGGCTCATGGCAGACGAGTGTACCCGATCGGCGAAGTGAGCTGAAGGGCCCGAGAAGACCGCAAGACTTCGCATCCTTCCTGCGTCCTGGATGACCGCGGGACGCCCGACCCGCAGGTGTTTTCGTGCGCGCCCGCACAACGTGCCACATCGCCGATTCGGGACCGGAGGCGCGAAAGGGGGCGCCGCCCCAAGCGGCCGGGGCGCACGGCTGCGCCTCCCGGCTGGGATGCACGTTTCTGGCCGCCCGCCATGACCACAAGCGAGCCGGTCCTCGAAGCGCACACTGTTACAGTCCGCGCCGTGGGGCGGAGTAGTGAGTTACACCAAATAGTACGCAAAAGATCCGCGCCGCGATCTACACTGCTTCCCTGGGAATCGGCTGTCACGGGAGGGCGGCATGGGGAGAAGGACGGGGCGCGCGGCGTTGGTGCTCAGCGAGGAACAGAAAGGCCTCTTGGAGAAGCTGTCGGGATCGCGGACGGCCCCGCGACGCGAGGTTGAGCGGGCCCGGATCCTGCTCTGCTGCGCGCGGGGGATGACCATCTCAGCCATCGCCCGGGACCAGGGGCTGACCCGCCGAACCGTCTACAAATGCCTGGACAAGGCCTTGTCGGCGGGGGTCACCGCCGGCCTCAAGGATCGGTATCACAGGCCCCGGGAACCGGAGATCACGGAAGAGGCCAAAAGCTGGGTCGTAAGCCTGGCCTGCACGAAACCCAAAGACCAGGGACTGGCGGCCGAGTTGTGGACCCTCTCGGCCCTGGCCGCCTTTGTGCGGGACCGTGCGGCGCGCGCGGGCTTCCCCCGATTGGGTCGGGCGACGAAAACGACGGTCTGGCGGATTCTGGAGGCCGCCCCCATCAAACCGCATCGGATTCGCTACTATCTGGAGAAGAAAGACCCGGACTTCGATCAGAAAATGGCAGAGGTGTTGATGGTCTATCAAGAGGTGAATCTCCAAAACGACCAGGATCAGCGATCCGCCGCGGGACCCGAAGGCCTGGGTCGGGTGATCACGGTCAGTGTCGACGAGAAGCCGGGCATCCAGGCGATCCAGAATACGGCGCCGGACCGGCCGCCCGTCCCCCTCCGTCACGCCACGGTCGGGCGCGATTATGAATACGTCCGTCATGGGACGCTCTCGATCCTGGCGGCCCTCGACCTCCATACGGGCGAGGTGATCGCGCATGTCGAGGACCGCCATAGGAGCCGGGAATTCGTGGCCCTGCTCCAACACCTGGACGCGCACTATCCGCCCGAGGCGGTCATCCGGGTCGTGCTCGACAACCATTCGGCCCACATCTCCCGGGAAACCTTCGCCTATCTCGCGACCCGCCCGGGTCGCTTCGAATACGTCCATACCCCCAAGCATGGCTCGTGGCTCAATCTCGTGGAGACCGCCTTCTCCAAAATGGCACGCACCTTCCTGCGCCATATCCGTGTCTCCTCGAAGGCAGAACTGAAGGAGCGCATCCTCAAAGGGATTGCCGAATGGAACGAACAGCCCGCGGTTTTCCGCTGGAGCCACTTCGATCTCGGACTCACCAAGCCCTAGCATGGGATACTTTTTGATGAAACGCTATACTAGTAATATATGTACTGATTAGTAAGATCGGCTGGCTCGGCGAACAGAGCTTGTCGGGTGGGGAATCCAGCCAGCTGATGTGGTCCGGATGCACGCCGGCGGCGAACGGCGGCTACCCATGCCCGACCGTAACGGAGGCCACAACCTCGGCCGTGGGCGGCTCGGCGACCTCCGTGACCCCAGGCCTGGCGATCTCCGGCCAGGGCTGGCAGATCGGCTACA
>JAJYQN010000114.1 GCA_021794595.1 Pseudomonadota bacterium | reverse complement strand
CGGCTGCCTGCTGAACGAGCAGGGCTTCGTGCTGGACGACCTCATCACCTACTATCTGGCCGAGGACTGGTTTCGGATCGTGGTCAATGCCGGGCCCGCGGATCAGGACATCGCCTGGTTTCGTGCCCACAAGGGCGGCTTCGACGTCGATCTGACCCCGCGTCCCGATTTGGCCATGCTGGCCGTCCAAGGGCCCAAGGCCTTGGATCTCGCGCAAGCCGTTCTTGGTCCCGCTCTGCATGTGGCCGCTACTCGACTCAAGCCGTTCCATTCCGCGGTTCACGAGGACGTGTTTGTGGCGCGTACCGGTTATACCGGCGAAGACGGCTTTGAGATGCTCGTTGGCGCCGACCGGGCCGCGGATTTTTGGCGTGGTTTTGTGGCCCAGGGAATTGCGCCCGCGGGACTCGGGGCGCGCGATACCTTGCGGCTCGAGGCCGGGATGAACCTCTATGGGCACGATATGGATCTGTCGGTCTCGCCGCTCGAATCGGGGCTTGCGTGGACGGTGAGTCTCGCGCCGGGGCGCGACTTCATTGGCCGCTCCGCGCTTTTGCGTCAGCAAGCGCAAGGTCTCCGGCAGAGGCTTACCGGCCTTGCCTTGCAGGGGGCCGGAGTGCTGCGCCACGGTCAGGTCGTACGCTGTCGCGAAGGCGAGGGGGTGCTCACGAGCGGCACGTTTTCGCCCTCGCTCGCGCGTGGGATCGGGCTTGCCCGGGTGCCGGTGGCGGCGGTCGCAGGCGAGTCATGCGAGGTGGTGGGGCGCGCCGGCCAGATAATGGCGGCGCGGTTGGTAGCACCGCCTTTCGTGCGCCATGGGCGGCCGCTGATCGATCTCTAAAGGGGAACAGAGTATGAGCAAAGTGCCGGTAGAATTGCGCTATACCAAAAGTCACGAATGGATCCGCGCCACGGATGAGGGGCTCGTAGTGGGGATCACTGACCACGCGCAAGACTTGATGGGGGATATGGTCTTCGTGGAGCTTCCCAAGGTTGGCGCGCACCTTGTCGCTGGCAAGGAGTGCGCGGTGGTGGAGTCGGTCAAGGCCGCCTCGGACGTCTATGCCCCGGTTACCGGGGAAGTGATTGCGGTCAACCAAACGCTGGCGGAGACGCCCGAAACCTTGAACAGCGATCCCTACGGCAACGCCTGGCTCTTCAAACTTCGCCCTGCGGATAAAGGCGCGGCTGCGACCTTAATGGATGCCTCCGCTTATGAGGCGCTTCTCGCCTCTGAAGGGTAATTATGCCATTTATTCCTCATACCCCGGCCGACACCGCCGCCATGCTGGAAGCGATCGGCGCCCGGTCGGTCGACGAACTCTTTGATGAGATCCCCGAGGCGCTGCGCTGCGGTCCGCTCACCCATGTGCCCTCGGCCCTGACCGAGCAGCAAATCAGTCGGCTTATGCAAGAGCGCGCCACGGCCGACGGCACCTTCCTGAACTTCATTGGCGCCGGCGCTTACGAGCACCATATCCCGGCCGCGGTATGGGAGATCGCGACCCGCGGGGAGTTCTACACCGCCTACACGCCCTATCAAGCCGAGGCGAGTCAGGGCACGCTGCAGTTGCTCTACGAGTTTCAAACGATGATAGCGAGCCTGACTGGCATGGATGTGTCGAACGCGAGCCTCTATGACGGTTCCTCGGCATTGGCCGAGGCGGTTCTCATGGCCGTCCGACTCCATGGCAACTCGCGCCGCGTCCTCATGCCAGAGACCGTTCACCCGCTCTATCGACAGGTTGTGGAAGCGATTGTTACCGCCCAGTCGATCGTGTTAGAAACGGTTCCGGCCGGCGAAGACGGCAGGACGGACATGGATGCCTTGAGAAAGCAGCTTCCGGGGGCGGCCGCGCTCGTGATTCCGCAACCCAATTTCTTTGGCTGCCTGGAGGATGCGCCAGAGATGGTGCAGCTAGCCCAAGAGGCGCAAGCGCTCACCATCGGCCTCGTCAACCCCATCGCCTGCGCGCTCTTAGCGCCTCCCGGTGAGTGGGGCCCGGGTTGCGATATCGCGGTAGGCGAAGGCCAGTCGCTCGGCGCGCCTTTATCTTCGGGCGGACCCTACTTTGGCTTTATGGCTTGCAAGCGACCCCACGTTCGGCAAATGCCCGGGCGCATCGTCGGCCGCACGGTTGACGCCGAGGGCCGTGATGCATTCACGCTGACTTTGCAGGCGCGCGAACAGCATATTCGGCGTTCCAAGGCCACCTCCAATATCTGCACCAATCAAGGATTATTGGTGACTGCGGCGACGATCCATATGGCCCTTTTGGGGCCCGCGGGTCTTAGGCAAGTGGCGCTTGCCTCTCACGCCCATACCAAGCGGCTGGTGGCTAGGCTGACTGCCATTGCCGGGATTCGTCTGGCCTATCCCAATACCCCGTTCTTCCATGAGGCGGTGCTGCGCATAGACGCCCCCGTGCCCGATGTCTTGCGGGCCCTCGAGGCGCAAGGGATTTTGGGGGGCTACGCGCTTTCCGAGGCGTTTGCGGCGCTCGCGGACGGTCTGCTTGTCTGTGCCACCGAAACCAAGACCGAGGCCGATATCGAACGCTATGCCGAGCAGCTTGAGCGGATAGTCAGCAAGCGGCGCATGGAGCCTCCTTGCGCCTATAAAGACAACAACCAAAGGAGTTTATAAAATGGCCAAGATCACTCTGAAAGGCAGCCCATTCACGACCTCCGGCGATCTTCCGAAAGTGGGCACGAAGGCGCCCGGCTTCCGGTTGGTCAACAGTTCCTTGGAGGACGTCAGCCTAGACCAGTTCAAGGGCAAGAAAAAGATCATCAGCATTGTCCCAAGTCTCGATACCCCGGTGTGCGCGACCAGCACCAAGCGTTTCGACGAGCATGCGGCCAAGGACAAAAACGTGGTCGTATTCGTGGTCTCGGCCGATTTGCCGTTTGCCCAGGGACGTTTTTGTTCGACCGAACACACACCGAACGTGATCGCCTTGTCCATGATGCGTGATCGACACTTTGCTCGCGATTACGGCGTCCTGATCCAGGATGGACCGCTGGCCGGTATCACCGCTCGGGCGGTGGTGGTGCTCGATGGCGATGACAAGGTGCTGCACGCGGAGTTGGTCCCGGAAATCGCCCAGGAGCCCAACTATATTGCGGCGATCGCTGCGGCCAAGTGATTTCGTATGCTCATTTTTGATAGGTCCCAGCCGGGTCGAGTCAACGCGGCCCAAATGCCTCCGGCAATGGATCTTCCGAGCGACATCCCGGAAGCGCTCTTGCGCCGCCAGCCTTTGGTGTTGCCCGAGGTCTCCGAACTTCAGGCGGTGCGTCACTATACGCGTTTGAGCCAGCGCAACTTTTCGATCGACACCCATTTCTACCCGCTGGGTTCGTGCACCATGAAATATAACCCGCGCGCCTCCAACGCGCTTGCGATGTTGCCGGGTTTTCTCAATCGCCATCCCTTGGCTCCGGAATCGACCGGCCAGGGTTTCTTGGCCTGTCTATTCGAGCTCCAAGAGATACTGAAGGACGTCACGGGCATGCGCGGGGTGTCGCTTACGCCCATGGCCGGCGCCCAAGGCGAGTTCGCCGGTGTCGCCATGATCCGCGCCTATCACAAGGCGCGCGGCGACGAGGCGCGCGACGAAATCCTTATTCCTAAGGCCGCTCATGGCACGAATCCGGCGACTGCCGCGATGTGCGGATACCGCGTCCACGAGATCGATGTGAAGCCGGATGGGGACATCGATTTGGCGGCGCTCGATGCCGCTATTGGTCCCCGGACCGCGGGCCTCATGTTGACCAATCCCTCCACCCTCGGGGTCTTTGATCGCCACATCCTCGATATCGCCCAGCGCGTCCATAAGGCCGGGGGCTTGCTCTACTACGACGGCGCCAATCTCAACGCCATCTTGGGTCAAGTGAAGCCAGGCGACATGGGGTTTGATGTCATCCACTTAAATCTGCACAAGACCTTTTCGACTCCCCATGGAGGTGGTGGTCCTGGGGCGGGACCCGTGGGGGTCAGTGAACGCCTCCTGCCCTTCCTTCCGGTCCCGATCGTGGGGGAAAGCCGCGGTCACTATTACTGGATCACCGAAAAGACGAGACCTCAGTCGATCGGCCGCTTATCGACCTTCATGGGCAATGCCGGAGTCCTTTTGCGAGCCTATGTTTATGCGCGCCTCATCGGCCGAGAGGGTATGCCGCGCATTGCTCAATACGCGGTGCTCAACGCGAACTACCTTCTCCGTAAGTTGGCCGCCCTGGGCTTCGAGCCGGCCTATAAAGGGCGGCGGGCGACACACGAGTTCCTGTTGACGCTGAAGAACCTGAAAGACGCCACTTCGGTGACCGCCATGGACGTGGCGAAGCGCCTTTTGGACAAGGGGTATCATGCGCCGACCGTGTACTTCCCGTTGATGGTCCCGGAATGCTTCTTGATCGAACCAACCGAAACCGAGGGCTTAGACGAGCTCGACGGTTTCATCGCGGCCATGGCCGAGATCCTTTTGGAAGCACGGACGAGTCCAGACGTACTCAAGGGGGCGCCCCACACCCTACCCGTGCGACGACTGGACGAAGTGCGGGCGGCGCGCGAGCTGAATCTTACGTGGACGCCACCGCACAAAACCCATAGCTAAGACCGTTTTCGCGCCATCCATCGGGTATTTCATCCACTTGGTTCCCTAAACATAGCCCGGAGCCTCGGTCGCCGGTAAGCTTACGGCCATGAGACCTCCGGAATAACCATAAGGTTTCTCGGAGGTTTATGACAACACTGGTATGTGGTTCTTTTGCCTTTGATACGATCATGGTGTTTCCCGATAAGTTCGGACGTCATATCCTTCCGGACCAGCTCCATATCCTGAACGTTTCATTTATGGTTCCGGAAATGCGACGCGAGTTCGGCGGCTGCGCCGGGAACATCGCATACAATCTGAAGGCACTGGGTGGACGGGTTGTGCCGATGGGGACGGTGGGCGAAGACTTTCTTCCTTATGCGCAATGGATGGATAAACAGGGGATTTCGCGCACTTACGTGACCCCCGTTCCGGGAAGCTATACGGCCCAGGCCTTTATTACCACGGATCTGGACGCAAACCAGATCACGGCCTTTCATCCAGGAGCGATGGCGGAGTCGCATCGCAACCAGGTCTCCGACGCGTCTGGAGTGACGCTCGGCATCGTCTCGCCCGATGGGCGAGACGGCATGATCGCCCATGCCAAGCAGTTCGCGGACGCCGGGATACCGTTTATCTTTGACCCAGGGCAGGGGCTGCCTATGTTTAGCGGGGAAGATCTCGTCTCGTTCGTTGATATGGCCGACTACGTCTGTGTGAACGACTACGAAGCGAAATTATTGATGTCGCGCACGGAACTAAGTGTCGATCAACTTCGTCGTAGGGTACGGGCGTTCGTGGTGACGAGGGGTGCGGAGGGTTCGGAAATCCACGCCGGAGGCAAGGTCTACGAGATTCCGGCGGTGAAGCCAAGCCGCGTTGTCGATCCCACGGGCTGCGGAGACGCGTATCGCGCCGGCCTTTTGTTCGGGCTGGCCGAAGGCCTTGATTGGGAAACGAGCGGACGGATCGCCGCACTAGTGAGTTCGCTCAAGATTGAACACCAGGGAACACAGAACCATCAGACTGATCCCGAAAGTTTCCGTGAGCGTTTTGCTTTGGCTTTCGGGTATCGCTTTAGCTGAGGAGTGACACACGTCATGTTGTTAGAATCCGTATTTGCGCTACTGAAATCCGTTCCGGCCATTTTTTATGCGATCACGACCGGCTCGACGATCACCTTGAGCGGTCTGTACATGCAGAACCGAAGCGAGTCGGAGCGCAATACGCAGAGACTCCACCATGACGCCTTCATGCGCGATCGCGAGCGTGAGATGGCCTTGAGGCGTGATGTCTATCTAAAGTCTGCCGAAGCCCTGGCCCACGCCCAAGAGTATCTCGCCGCGTTTGCGCGCGAGGAATTGGCGGCCGCGCAACACGAGGCTCTCATCAAGGGTATAGGCGGCGATCTGAATAAGGTGCACATCGTAGGGTCGCTGCCAACAGTGGAGGCTATTGTCGAGGCCAATGAGTTTTTCGTGCATAGCGTTGCGGACCTGAGTGTCGAGCGTCTCCCGGTCAAGCATCTGAAAGAAGAGATCAAGGCGGAAGAGTCGTTGCTTGAGGCGGCCAGCGCCCGGCGCGACGAGGCGCTGATGCGCATGCGAGAAATGGATAGGGCCCAAGCGACGGAATCGGCGTTCTGGGGCGTGCAGAACCAAATACTGACCGAGGCCCAGGGCGCCATAGAAAGCACCATAGAACGGGTGCGTGCCATGAAGGAGGAGCTCTCGGTGCGCGAAGCCGACCTCCTTCGCAAAGGGGCCAATGCCGGCATCGCCTTTGGGGCCTTGGTGGTGCGAGCGAATCTCGTGATTCGTCGCGAACTGGAATTGCCGCTTGATGCCGAAGCCTATATCGGCCTCATGGAGCGCTCCCAGGAGACCCTGACGAAGGATGTCGACAACTTCCACGAGCAGGCATTGGAGAACCGTCGCAAGGCCTCGCCCGCCCATTCCGCCTCGGCTCGCTTGGCTTTTGTGCAGTGGTTTGGGCGCCACCGTCATCACGAACAGAGCGAAGCCTCCCAGTCGCGGCAGGCTGGGGCTCCAAAGCCCGTCATAGCGACAAAGGGCTAGCGCGCACGGGGGCCGCTGTCTCCGCTGCTCTTTCTCCGGCCACGACTCCGGGTACGCCCCGCGCGGTGCCAGCGATCAATCACTCCTACATCCTGCTCTTCACCCCATGGCGGACGAGCGCCCCGTTCACGGGGTAGGTCGTTAGGACGCCTCTACCTTGTTTGTTTGTAGTGCTGCAATCAACGGACAGGCCACCTTTTTGCCGCCTCGGTGGCATTGATCGAGCAAGTTTGCCAGCGTCACCTCCATCCGGCGCAGATCTTGTAGCCGCGTCCGCACATCCTGTAAGTGGTGGGTAGCTAATTCCGCTGCCGCATCGCATTGCATCCCCTCATTGAGTCGCAGCAGATGGTGGATTTCATTAAGGCTAAACCCTATTCGCTGAGCCGCCTTGATGAATTTTACCCGCGCCACATCCTCGGCTGAGTAGTGCCGGATCCCCCCTAACGGACGGGGTGGTTCGCGCAACAATCGCTTGCGTTGGTAGAACCGAATGGTCTCTACGTTGACACCGACTGCTTCGGCCAGGCGGCCGATCGTCAATAGGGCGGCTCTAGGTTTCATAAATCTTGACTCCGTACCTTAGTACGGCAGTAAGTTTAGCCTACAGAGGTCCATAACGCACTCGCAAATCGTCATCCAGGAGGTTCGGTCATGTCCGTCATCACCCGTACCATCGACAAAATTGGTGTCATAGGCGCCATCGTCGGAAGTTTCAGCTGTGCTATGTGTTTTCCGGCGGCCGCGACCCTGGGGGCCGCGATCGGATTGGGCTTTCTCAGCCATTGGGAAGGCCTGTTCGTGCATTGGTTAATTCCAATCTTCGCCGGCGTGGCGTTATTGGCGACCGTGATGGGTTGGTTCTCGCACCACCAGTGGCAGCGCACTCTCCTAGGATCGATCGGCCCGGTGTTGGCGCTGATCGGCGTCTTTGGGATGACCCATCATTTCCTTGCCAAGGATCAGGCGAGGGGGATTTTCTATACGGGGCTGATCGTCATGTTTCTGATTTCCATCTGGGACATGGTCAATCCGGCGAACCGCCGCTGCGCTACCGGCGGCTGCGAAACGCCCACTCAACATGGCTAATCGCAAGAATCCTTCGGAGAACCTTATGGCCCAGAACGCAATCATTGAACTCGCTATCACCGGCATGACCTGTGACAGTTGCGCCGCACATGTGCGCCGAGCGCTCGAAGGCGTGCCCGGGGTACGCGAAGCTCAAGTATCCTATCCAGATGGCACGGCCCGGGTTGTGTCAGAACGCGAAGTGCCCGTCCAGCAGTTGACCGAGGCGGTGGTGGAAAGTGGCTATGGGGCGCAGCCGCGGAGTGAGAAAATTACATCCAAAGGCAGCAAGCATGGGCTACATATCGCTATAATCGGTAGTGGCGGCGCGGCCATGGCCGGCGCGCTCAAGGCCGTCGAGAGGGGGGCGCGTGTCACACTGATCGAGCGCGGTACCATCGGCGGCACCTGCGTCAATGTCGGATGCGTACCGTCCAAGATCATGATTCGGGCCGCGCACATCGCGCATCTGCGGCGCGAAAGCCCATTTGATGCCGGCTTGCCGCCCAGCCCCTCTACCGTACTACGTGGCTCCTTGCTGGCCCAGCAACAGGGTCGTGTAGAGGAACTGCGTCACGACAAGTACGAAGGCATTTTGGAAAGCAACCCGTCTATCGAAGTGCTGCATGGTCAGGCGCGATTTGTCGATACCGAGACCCTGCACGTGGCCCTCAACGACGGCGGCGAATGCGAAGTCGCCTTCGATCGTTGCCTGATTGCCACCGGTGCGCGTTCTGCCGTCCCGCCCATCGCAGGGTTGGCTGACACACCCTACTGGTCCTCGACAGAAGCATTGGAAACCGACACGATCCCCCACCGCCTGGCCGTGATCGGCGCGTCGGTGGTGGCGGTGGAGTTGGCTCAGGCCTTTGCTCGCCTGGGAAGCCAGGTCACGATCCTCGCCCGTCATACTCTACTGTCTCAGGAAGATCCCGCTATCGGCGAAGCGCTGGCCGCCGCCTTCCGCGACGAAAACATCAAGGTGCTGGAGCACGCTCAGGCAAACCATGTCGCCTACGCAAGTGACGAGTTCGTACTGACCTTGGCCAAGGATAAGTTGCGTGTCGACCGGTTACTCGTGGCCACCGGACGCAGCCCGAACACGCGCGAGTTGAATCTGGAAGCGGCAGGTGTCAAGACCGACCAAAGCGGCGCCATTGCTGTGGATCATGGGCTGCACACAAGCGCTGGTCACATCTTTGCGGCCGGAGACTGTACCGACAATCCCCAGTTCGTCTATGTGGCCGCCGCCGGCGGCACTCGCGCGGCGATCAACATGACGGGTGGCGAGGCGCGTCTTGATCTCTCCGCCATGCCAGCTGTGGTATTCACCGATCCCCAGGTGGCCACCGTGGGGCTGAGCGAGCAGGCGGCTCAGGATCAAGGCATAGAAACCGATACGCGCACGTTGACCCTGGACAATGTTCCGCGCGCTCTCGCCAACTTTGATACGCGGGGATTCATCAAGCTGGTCGCGGAGGTTGAAACGGGCCGCCTGCTCGGCGTGCAGGCGGTGGCGGCGGAAGCGGGCGAACTGATCCAGTCAGCGGCACTGGCGATCCGCAATCGCATGACGGTGCAGGATCTGGCCGATCAGCTCTTCCCCTACCTCACGATGGTCGAAGGACTCAAACTCGCCGCGCAGACATTCACCAAGGACGTCAAGCAGCTGTCGTGCTGTGCTGGGTAAATCGCAAAGTCCATTTGCGTTAAGGATGTATAAGGCATCATCCGACATCAAGGCGCTGAAAATCAGCTGCACAGGAGGCAGAATGTGAAAGTGGTGATCTATAGACAAGCATTAACATGCTCTCCCGGATACCCTAAAAAACGAACACCAAAAACCCAGGTCAGGTGCTGTCACAAACCATGTGGTCTCCACGATCTTTATGGTTGGCCGGTGTCCGGTTCGGATGTCGATGGTGATGGTGATGACAGGCGCCGATAGGATTGAAAGGCTGAGGAAGTTTGGGTAAGGCAGGCTGGGGGCTGACAGATGATCATGAGCCTGAAATGAGAGCGGCCAGGAAGCCAATCTAGGGCCGGAGGCGGTAACGTCCGTCGTCATGACGGACTTGAGCGGGCTTTAGCGGCGTGCTGGTGCTCAGCTGTGGGTGCGCCGGGTCATGAGCCAAAAAGAAGGCATTGGCAACCATGCGTAAACGGCTTCTCCTGGGCAGGGGCTGCCACCTCCCCCTGTTCCAACAGGGGGGCTTCTCAGCACCCCGCTACCAGCGGATAGCCTTCGGCCTCCCAAAGAACACAGCCACCCGCAAGGCTACGCACTGCTGTAAAGCCCATGCGTTGTAGAACGTCGGCGGCGAGCGCGCTTCGGCCCCCTGATTCACAGTAGACGATGACCGTTTTGTCGCGCGCTGCACACAGTTCCCCGACGCGGTGCTTGCTTTGGCTGTCGGCGGCGCCCTCGAGAACGCCGCGCGGTATCGCGATGGCTCCGGGAATATGGCCACCCTCATACTCGGAGGGCTCACGGACATCGACCAGCAGGATCGTCTCATGGTTCTCAAGCAATAAATCGACCTCGTCGGCAGTGATTTCGGTAATGCGGCGACGGGCTTCGGCGACAAAGTCGCCAAGACTCATGGTCATGGATGTGCTCCCTCGGTGACCGACTCTAAGGCTGCGGTGCGCTTTAAAAGTTCATCAAAGGCTTGTGCATCGGTAATGGGCGCCTCGCAAGCCAAGCCATGACAGGCATAGGCGACGATCGGCCCGATCGGGGCCCGTGCCGCGAGCCCGGCAGGAAGATTGCGTGCGCTACTCGGAATCGCAAAGACCGAGCGGCGCGGCGCAAATTGCTGCTGGGCGCGCGCATGCCAAGCCGCGAGTTCACGGCCCTCTCCTCTGAGAATGATGAAAGGTGGCGGCGCCAGCGCGTCCTCCAGGGCCTCGAGGAGTGCCCCATGTGACGAGGCATAGCGCGCCGCATTGGCGCAGCCGGCCTGGATCGCGGCCAGAGCTACGGCCTCGAAGGTCGGTTCTCCCAGAAGATGACTCAAGCGCAATAGGGAGGCGGCCGCCACGCCATTGCCAGATGGCAAGGCATCGTCGGAAAACGGTTTCGGGCGATAGAGTAGAGTCTCATGATCTGTGGGGGTAAAGAAAAAGCCGCCACCGGTCGTATCTGCGAAGTCGTCGACGAGCCTATGTGCGAGCGCCTGCGCGAATGCGAGATCGGCGTCTCGCCACTCGCTTATAAGCATCTCGATGGCCGCATCCAGTAAGAAGGCGTAGTCGTCCAGGTAACCGTAAGAGCTTGTGCGGCCATCCTTGGTAACCGCCGCCAGGCGTTGCCCGTTCCATAGGGTGTTTTGAACGGCGGTGAAGGCCCGGCGCGCCGAATCCTGTAATGGAGGCAAGCCAAGTAGGCGCCCAGCTCGGGCCATGCCCTTGATCATAAGACTGTTCCAGGCAGTCAGTATCTTTTCGTCGCGCCCAGGGCGCGGGCGCCTTGCGCGCACGGCGGTGAGCTTGCCGCGCGCCCCGTCCACCCGCTTTTGCGCCTCGGTAAGCGACAGCCCGAGCTGCTCGCTTAGCATCGAAAGTGGTGTTGCGATCATGAGATGGTAGGCGTGGCCCTCGAAATTGGGTGGCCCATTGATCCCGAAATAGGGAACAGCGACAAGCCGCTCTTCGCCATCCAAAGGGGCCTCGAAGTCGGCGCGCTGCCAAAGATAAAAGGCGCCTTCTTCGCCTTCGCTATCTGCGTCGAGGGTCGAGTAGTAGGCGCCCGACGGCGACTGCATGTCGCGAATGACCCAGTCGGCACTCAAGCGCGCCGCCTCCCGGAATCGGGGTTCCCGAGTCGCCCTGAAGGCCTCGGCATAAAGCGGAATGAGCTGGGCATTATCGTAGAGCATCTTCTCGAAATGCGGGATATGCCACTGTCCGTCCACGCTATAGCGAAAGAAACCGCCCTCAAGATGGTCGGAAAGGCCGCGGTCGCACATCGCTTGAAGCGTGAAGGTTGCCATGCGCAGGGCATCGCTATCGTCATCCTCGGCCGCCGCCAGAAGCAAACGCCGAATGCTGGTGGGATGCGGAAACTTCGGGGCATCACCAAACCCGCCGTTATGCGCGTCAAATTGCTTTGTGAGTTCCGCGACCGCCTGGTCCAAGAGCGTCTTGGGGGGGGCGCCGGAGGCTGCCGCCCCCTGAGTCTCTTGTTCGGCAAGTGCCGCGCGTAAACGCGGGGCCTGTTCGGCGAGCTCGTCGCGATGCTCGCGGTAGTAGTGCTCGACTTGTACCAGAAGATCGGGAAATGCCGGCAGCCCAAAGCGCGCCGATTTCGGGAAATAGGTCCCACCAAAAAACGGGGTGAGGTCGTGGGGGTCGAGGAACATGGTGAGGGGCCAACCCCCGGCGCGGCGCGCCAGTAGGTTGTGCGCAGCCTGATAGATCTTGTCGAGGTCTGGTCGTTCCTCGCGGTCGACCTTAAGGCAGACATAGAGTCGGTTCATGATGGCGGCCACTGTCTCGTCCTCGAATGATTCGTGCGCCATGACGTGGCACCAGTGGCATGCGGAATAGCCTATCGACAGCAAAATCGGCTTGTCTTCGGCCCGGGCCACCGCCAAGGCGGCGCCATCCCACGGCTGCCAAGCGACCGGATTGTCGGCGTGCTGACGCAGATAAGGACTCGTTTCCGCGGCGAGTCGGTTGGGCTGGCTTGATCTGCGTGGCGTGTCCATGGATTCCCCCAAAACGCCATTGTACCCATTCACCCTGCTACCCGTCAGTTCCTATATAATCCGTCGATGCCACTTGCTCTAGTCCGATTGAAGCCTCGTGAAGACCGCCGCGTACGGGCCGGCCACCTATGGATCTACAGTAACGAGATCGACTGCCAAGCCACCCCGCTTACGGCCCTACAGCCAGGCGAGCTCGTATGTATAGAGAGCGCCCGCGGCCGCGCCCTTGGAATGGGGTATGCGAATCCTCAATCCTTGATCAGCGTGCGAATCCTAAGTTCTGATCATCGTGCCGTCGTGGATCGCGAGTTTTTGCGGCACCGCATCGAGGTCGCCCTTGCCTGGCGTGAGCGCTTTAATCGTGAGCCCTTTTATCGATTGGTGTTTGGCGAGGCCGACGGCCTGCCCGGTCTGGTCGTGGATCGTTACGATAAGGTGCTGGTCGTGCAGATAACGACTGCGGGCATGGAGGTCTTAAAGCCTCTGGTGATCGAGGCCTTGGACGCGACCTTGCGTCCGACGAGCATACTCTTGCGCAACGACGCCAGCAGTCGAACCCGAGAAGGTTTGTCGTCTTACGTTGAGGCGGGTCTCGGTGAACCTCCGGCGGAGGTCGTGGTGAACGAAGGCCGCTGCCGATTTCATGTGTCCCTGAAAGAGGGGCAGAAGACCGGGTGGTTTTACGACCAACGGCCAAATCGCATGCGCCTCCTCCCGTACGTATCGGGACGGCGCGTTCTCGATGTCTTTAGCTATGTGGGCGGGTTCGGGATACAGGCCGCGCACCACGGCGCCGATCACGTCACTTTTGTGGATGGGTCCGAGCGTGCCCTGGCTTATGTTCTCGAGAACGCCTCCGAAAACGGCGTCGCCGGGCGCGTTGCGACGCGCCCTGGCGATGCCTTTGGGGTGTTGAAGGATTTGCGCGACGAGGGTGCGCGCTTTGATGTCGTGGTTCTTGATCCGCCTGCGCTCATTAAGCGGCGCAAGGATTACGAGGCGGGACTCGCGGCGTATCAGCACCTCAATCAAGCGGCGCTGGCGTTGCTTTCCGATGACGGCCTACTGTTGTCCGCCTCTTGTTCCCATCACCTAGAGCGTCAAAGCCTGCCGCGCCTTATCGCGGAGTCGGCGCGCCGACTTGGGAAAACGGTTCAGCTTGTCGAAGAGGGCGGGCAAGGGCCGGACCATCCGATCCACCCGGCCATGCCGGAAACCGCGTATT
>JAJYQN010000130.1 GCA_021794595.1 Pseudomonadota bacterium | reverse complement strand
CGTCTTCGCGCTTGAACGTGGCCTTGACGGGGCACACATCGACACAGGGCGGGTCGTCACAGTGATTGCAGAGCTTCGGGACGGCCATGACTCGCACGTCCTGGCGGTAGCGCTCGCCATTGTCGAGAACGATATCGCCATCCGGGTCCGGCACCGTATCCCCGGTTTGGTAGACATCCACCCATGTGCGATAGGTGCCGAGCGCCACGTTGTTCTCGGACTTGCATGCCACCACGCACGCCTGGCATCCGACGCATTTGCGAACGTCTATTACCATACCCCAGTGATGCTTGGGGTGGCTCTTCGTTATGCGACCAAATCGATCGTGGTAGATCGGCAAATGGTTCGGATTTAATATGGCGCCCCAATTATCCCAGCCGTCCTTGACATGCAGCCGCGGATTATTCCAACCTTCCCAGCTTGGGTTTTGCGCGGGATTGACGCTGGTCGTGCGGGAGAACCAGTAAGGACCAGCCTGGGCGGCGGTGCCCTCGGTTTGGCCTACGGCAGGTCCGGTATTCGCGTGGGCCTCGCTAAGCCCGGATACCGCCTGCCATGCCGTGAGGCCGAGCCCCCATAAGAGCGTCTGCTTTAGCAGGGCACGCCGTGATGCGCGCGCGTCTTGTGCATGTGTATGTGACATGCTGACTCTCCCCGTTCAGTATACCCGCTCATTGAGCCTTGGTTACACTTGTCCCGAGCAGCGCCATTCTTTGAAAATAGGGAGAACGCTATCCCACAGTTTCAAACGAATCTTTGGCATTTATCAAAATGGCGTCAGGATTCGCGTATCACGATACGTGTAACAGGCACTGCGTTGCCTGACGGAATGGTGCGTATAGGAAATCTTTGAACTGTGCCCCGATGGCCCGCATTTCCATAGTCCGCCTTGCGTGGCAGGGAATGCGGGGCAGGGGAGGGAGGGTGGGACCTTGGCGGGCAAAGGCGTCATAGGCGAACGCGCCGCAGTGTCAGAGATATTTCTATTCTTTTCCGCGCTGTTCGATGGGCCCCCGCCTGCGTCTGTCACCGCGAGGCGGATCAACGAGATCTTCGACGATTTGCGTCATGCGGTGGGGTTGACGGGGGCGCGTGATGCAATCGATCCACGAGACCTCGCCGAAGACTATGAGCCGCTGTTTCTGATCCCGGACCCGGCAAGCCCGCTCAGTCTATACAGCACGCAGTACTGCGCCGATAAGGCGGGCGCGGGGGAGGATTTCGTCATGGATGTGACGATACTGGCGGCGTCGTTGCAAATACCATGGAGAAAGCAGGAATTCGTGCCCGGCCGGTCTTATCCCGTCACGCCGGACCATGTGAGCGTGGAATTCGCTCTCTTATCTGCCCTTGTTCAGTTGGACCCCTCCGCAGATATCGCGGGCCGATCGGCGCGTGCGTGGGTGTACCGGCTTTCCGAGGAGCTCATCTGCGCGCTTTGGCATATCGAACGGATATTGCAGGGCCTCAAAAGGTCCCGACGGCCGCGGGCCTATGAAGAGCTCAGTGCCATAGCGCATTCCTATGTAAAGGCTTATCGGGATCTGGCGGTGCCGACGCCGCACTGATCAACCGCAGGGTCTTTTGGCATACGGGTCCCGACCGGCGTTCCTGGGCCAATGGGCACTGGCATGCCCTCGGCCGTTTGCCCCAAGGCGCCGCCATCAGCGCGCAGCTAAGACCCTTTTTGCCGGGGCGCGGCGCAGTGCCCTTGCAACGCTTCAATAATCGATCTATAGTGCGAGTATGCATAAGGATGCGGCCGTCGCCGTGCTGGAATCGCTGGCCTCGGGCGTGCGCCTGGACGTGTACCGTCTGCTCGTACGCAAGGGTCCGGAGGGGCTCGTGGCGAGCGAGATCGCGGCGGCCCTGGGTCTGCCGCCGACGAACCTCTCGTTCCACTTCAAGGCGCTCGTGCAGGCGGGCCTGCTCACGGTCAAGCAGGAGGGGCGTTTTCAGCGTTACCGGCCGAATCTCTCGCTCATGCGCGACCTGCTTGCCTATCTGACCGCGGAATGTTGTGGCGGCCATCCTGAATGCTGTGTGGACCTTTTGCCTGTGATCACCGGCGCCTTAACCTTTTCCCAACCTTTGGAGAGCGGTACGCCCACCATGAACGTGCTTTTTTTGTGCACCGGCAACTCTTGTCGCTCGATTCTGGCGGAGGCCCTGTTCAATCATTTGGCGCCGGCGGGCTGGAAGGCCATGAGTGCCGGGAGTCAGCCGACCGGAAAGGTGCATCCTCGTTCCCTGGCGCTCTTGGCCCGGGAGGGGATCTCCACGGACGGGCTCTACAGCAAGTCGTGGGAGGACCTGCCGCGCGTGCCGGATGTGGTCATTACGGTATGTTCGAATGCCGCCGGCGAGACCTGTCCGGCCTACCTGGGTCCGGTTCTGCGCAGCCATTGGGGCGTGGAAGACCCCGCGCATGCAACGGGCAGCGATGAGGAGATCGACGCGGCCTTCATGTCGGCCTACCGGATCTTGCGCACGCGCGTGGAGGCCTTTCGCGCCCTTGCGCTGACCGATCTCCCATCCGATCGCGATCGCCTGAAGGCCGCGCTCGACCGCATCGGGGACCTTCTCCCCTGAATGCGCCGTGAATCTTGATCTTGGAGGATAAGCCATGACAACCATCCGTGTATTCGATCCCGCCCTGTGCTGCACGACCGGTGTGTGCGGTGTGGACATTGATCAGGCCTTGCTGCAATTTGCCGCGGACGTCGACTGGGCCCGCCAGCGCGGCGCCGACATCGAGCGCATAAATCTCGCCCAGGAGCCGTTGATCTTTGCCCAGGACGCGATCGTCAGCGCCTTTCTTGAACGCGCCGGTCAGGAAAGCTTGCCGTTGATACTCATGGGTGATCAGGTGGTCATGGCGGGACGCTACCCGAGCCGCGCGGAACTCGCGCGTTGGGCGCACATCCCAGAGCCCGTAGCCACGAACGCCGCGGGCGGCTGCTGTTCCGGTGGCCGCTGCTGCTGAACTCAAAGGAGCGGGGATGAAGTTTCTTGAGCAGCCATCCCGCTTCCTGTTCTTCACGGGCAAGGGGGGTGTCGGCAAGACCTCGATCGCCTG
>JAJYQN010000028.1 GCA_021794595.1 Pseudomonadota bacterium | reverse complement strand
TCGGCCACCAAGTTCCACAGGTGGCATACCTCGGTTTGCCCGATGCGGTGAATACGCCCAAAGCGCTGTTCTAGGCGATTGGGGTTCCACGGCAGATCGTAGTTCACCATGAGATGCGCGCGCTGCAGGTTTATCCCCTCGCCCGCCGCATCGGTCGCGAGCAGCACTTGGACCGTCGGATCGAACTTAAAGGCCTCCTGGGCCTTCAAGCGGGCCTCGCGACCCATGCCCCCATGGATTAAGACCACGGCCTCCTGGCGGCCAAGGAGCGTGGTGATGCGGCTCTCGAGATAGTTCAGCGTATCGCGATGCTCAGTGAAGAGCACAAGCTTTTGGTGCGGCGAGGACATCGGGGGGGCAATGGCCCCACCACTATAGGGGGGCATCGCGGGTTCAGCGACCCGGTCCACCTGATCGACCGTGGTGAAGATAGTACCCAAAAGGCTCGCCAACTCCCGCCATTTGGTGTCGGTCCCGCTGCGACGGACCATGAGGGCTCGCGTTTCCAGACCTTGTAAAGTCGCGATCTCGGCCGTCAACTCCACAATCGACCGCGCCGCCGTCGCCTGGTCCAGAACCTCCTCCTCGACGGCCTCGACTTCGTTATCCGGGGCCTCTTCCAGGTCGGCGACATCGTCCGCATCCAACAGCGGGGCGATAGGCCCTAATAACGGGACGGCTTGTCCCCCACGCTGCAGAACCTCCAATTCCCGCAGGCGGCCCTCCAACCGCTCCCGACGCCGGCGCAGAGACTGATAAATAGCCTCCGGAGACGAGGCGAGACGACGTTGTAGGATCGTGAGCGCGAAGCCGACCGTGCCCGCGCGACTGTCATTCTCGAGGGCTTCGGCGCGATTGAACTCCTCGCGCACGTAATCGGTGACCGCCTTGTAGAGCTGCGCCTCGGCCTCTGACAGTTTATAAGGTACGGTATAGGCAATGCGCTCGGGGAACAGTGGCGTGCCATCGAACTTGAGGAGATTTTCTTTCACCATACGGCGCATCATGTCGGACACATCCGCGACATGGACGCCATCGCGGAACCGGCCCTCGAACCGATCCCCATCGAGGAGCGCCATGAACAACTGAAAGTCTTCTTCTTTCCCGTTGTGCGGGGTCGCCGTCATCAACAGAAAGTGCCGGGTGAGGGTCGAGAGTAACTGGCCCAGCCGATAGCGCTTGGTGTACTTGATCTCGCCCCCGAAGATCGTGGCCGACATCTTATGTGCCTCATCGCAGACTATGAGGTCCCAGCGGCAGTCGGGCGCCTGGAGCTTTTGCTGCACATCCTCGTTGCGCGCAAGCTTATCGAGGCGCGCGATAGCCAGAGGTGTTTCGAGAAACCAGTTGCCGGTGCGAGCCGCTTCGAGTTTGTCGTTGGTAAGAATCTCGAAGGGCAGATGAAAGCGACGGTAGAGCTCGTCCTGCCATTGCTCGGCGAGGCTCCCGGGGCAGACGATGAGACAACGCTGGAGGTCGCCCCGGGCAATGAGCTCCTTAATCAGCAAACCCGCCATGATGGTCTTGCCAGCGCCCGGGTCATCAGCCAGCAGGAAGCGCAGCGGCTGGCGCGGGAGCATGGATTCATAAACCGCCGTGATCTGGTGGGGCAGGGGCTCGACGACAGAGGTATGGACCGCCAGCACGGGATCAAACAGATGCGCAAGCCTAATACGCTGCGCCTCCGAGACTAGGCGGAAAAGCGCCCCGTCACCATCGAACCCCCAGGGTCGCCCCTCTTGGACGACCTTGATGCGGGATTCGTCGTGACGATAGAGCAGCTCGTTTGCAACTTTGCCCGTAGGCGTTTTATATGTGAGCTCTAGTGCCTCCGACCCGAACCACTGGACATTCACGACCGTGACCTGTGCATCCGGCAGGATGCCCAAAATCGCGGTGTGAGGTTGGAGGTCTTCGAGGCGGCTCATGATCCAGGAACGACTGCGTCCTTAACGTAGTTCATTTCCGACCTCACCCGGGGTCGCCAGGCGGCATTGAGGCATGGCCACTGACCGTGGGTCCGTCGGCATCGTGATACGCGATGGAAACAACTTCCGTGCTCGAACCCCCATCCGGGATAGAGGAAGCGCCACCCATCGGCGTCCGTGACAGACCCTCCATGGTAGTCGGCGCGCCACAGCCGGGAGGCGCGCGTGGGTAAACGGTCGCGCACAATGCCTTTATTTTTCAGCCACCTTACACGAGTTCAACGAACGAAACCAGAGGGAGAAACAAGGAAACGGCCTTACGGTTAAGGCCTATTTCAGTTCAGCCCCCCAGATGCAATAACCGAAGAAAAGTGGGGCTATCGAAGCGCTTCGCTCGGCTGTTCCCTGCCCACACCGCCCTCGAACGTATCGCGCGATACATGCCGGCCCTGTTCTTTGCGGCTTACCAAGGAATCGCCCTCCCGCATAGTCCTGCTTGCCGCTCGTAGTCGCTTCTCACGCACAGCATGACAAGGCCGCCATCCTGGGTTGCGGGGGATGGGCAGGGGCATTTTCAGAGACGACTTGCATTTTTAAGGCCCGCTGTAATCTGCATGGAGCAGTGACTTTGCAATGACTGAAACCAGAACTGAAAGGGGCCTACACATGACTGACACCTACCTCACCACCGACGAACTTGCGGTGCGCATCAAGTACGACGCCCGGACCATCCGAGAACGCCTGAAGGATTCCGTGTTGTTCGAGGGCGTCCACTACATCCGGCCCTTCGGCGGCCGGAAGATTCTGTATCTTTGGGAGGCCATAGAGCGCGACATGCCGAAGCACTCCCAGAACACCGGGTTTGTGCTCCCCATGGCCAACGGCGGCGTGTGCCATGGGTAGCATCCGCGCCCGGCCGAAGACTGGAAAGCTCTTCTTCGATTTCCGCTACCGGGGCGAACGGTGCCGAGAGCAGACAGCGCTCGACGACACCCCAGCAAACCGCCGGAAGGCGCGGCAGGTGCTTGAGCGTATCGAGGCCGAGATCACGCTCGGCACCTTCGACTATGCCCGCTACTTTCCGAATAGCGCACAGGCTGCGCAACTTGCCCAGAAAGCCCAAGAGGCTGCGGGACACACGCCGCGGCTGCGGGATTTCGCCGACATCTGGTTCG
>JAJYQN010000089.1 GCA_021794595.1 Pseudomonadota bacterium | reverse complement strand
TGCCCTTTAAGTATCAGTGGGCATGGCAGAAGTACCTGGATGCCTGCGCGAACCACTGGATGCCGCAAGAGGTGAACATGTCGCGCGACATCGCGACCTGGAAGGACCCCAACGGGCTTACCGCCGATGAGCGCACCATCATAAAGCGCAATCTCGGCTTCTTCGTGACCGCCGACTCGCTCGTGGCAAATAACCTTGTGCTCGCGATCTATCGCCACATCACCAATCCGGAGTGCCGGCAGTACCTGCTCCGCCAGGCCTTTGAGGAGGCGCTGCACACCCACGCCTATCAGCATATCGTGGAGAGCCTCGGCCTAGACCAGGGCGAGATCTTCAATATGTACCGCGAGGTGGCGTGCATATCGGACAAGGATGTGTTCGAGCTGCAGTTCACCCGCGATCTCATGAACCCCAACTTCTCGACGGGCACCGAAGAGAACGACCGACGGTTCCTGCGCAACCTGATCGGCTACTACGTGATCATGGAGGGCATCTTCTTCTATGTCGGTTTTGTGCAGATGCTGTCGTTCGGCCGACGCAACAAGATGATGGGCGCGAGCGAGCAGTTCCAGTACATCTTGCGCGATGAATCCATGCACCTCAATTTCGGCATCGATCTTATCAACCAGATCAAGATCGAGAACCCGGCGTTGTGGAACGAGACCTTCCAGACCGAGGTGGCCGATCTTATCAAGCAGGCGGTTGCGCTCGAGTACCGCTACGCCGTCGACACCATGCCGCGCGGCGTCCTGGGACTGAACGCCGCGATGTTCGATGATTACCTGAAGTTCATCGCCAACCGGCGGTGCCAGCAGATTGGCCTGCCCCTCCAGTACGCGGGCGCGACCAATCCCTTCCCGTGGATGAGCGAGGTTCTCGACCTGAAGAAGGAGAAGAACTTTTTCGAGACGCGCGTGACGGAGTATCAGACCGGTGGGGCGCTGTCCTGGGATTAGAGCAGCCGTCGTCGATTCTCACCAGTCGTTACACTGGTCTCATTAGTGGCGAGACGCGTCTTGTTAATATCAACTCGATAACGGCGATGAAATGGCCAGATGGAACGCCATGAGACCTCACGGGAAAAGGATCTTTGGGGTTCTCGCCGCACTCGGCTTACCCCTGTTACTGAGTGCTTGTGTTTTGATGACATCCGCCACCCCACACCAAGCCTTTGTAGAAAGCTACGGATGGTATGTGGGCAAACATATTGGACAGGTTACTCATGACTTCCCTCCGAAATCCAGGACTGACAAAGGTGGATTTAAGTTATCCTCAAAACGCACAGCGAATGGCGACATAGAAATCGAGGTCCATAACCCGCTTGCCAACCGTCAATGCAAGATCTTCTACACCTATAATCCCCAGACAAAAATTGTTGTGAGCTGGCGGTATGAAGGCGCGAACGATCAGTGCGCCATCAACCCTTATACGTAAGGGCTCCTTGGGCGATCTTGGTTGGGCCTTGCCTGACAGAGGCCGGTGCCTCTCGATGCGGGAGGGATTAACTCTGGATGCCGATAAGGGGAATATGTCAAAATCTTGCTTTAGTGAGACGAATAACGAAAAGTCTCGCGATTAGTGAGATTGAGTTTCACGGCCAGTGAGACGTTTTCTTCTAACTCGCTGATTTATAAGAACCTGCGGTCTTGCCACTAATGAGATTGGACGGCCGTCGATTCTCATGAGTCGCGAGACTAGGGTATCAGGGAAAAGATGGCGGCCGTTGGAATCTTCTTGGCAAACAGATGCCTATATTCCCGGGATGAGCGAGAGGCGACGTCTATCCCTGTTAGTCATCACGCTGGCTACCAAGAAACAAAGGGCACCGAAATCGCGGGCGTAGGCGCCCCGTCCAGCTCAACTGGGCGCAAATGGGATCGTCACCCCGCAGCCCTCTACGGAGTGCCGGGCAAGGCTACCTAACCCCCGCCAATGCCTGGGGCCTAGCCGCCATTACAAATACTCAAGCCCCCCCTTCGCGCCACGACCTTAAGGATAAAGCGGCGCGGGCAATTCGACGGAAAGGGGTGGAAAGGCCTCGGCGGCGCTCAGCGCGTCACCTGCCTGTGGTAGGTCTAGGCACTCAAGGTCCGCAGCTCAGCGAATCACGCGAATGTCGACCCCTACGGAAAGCAGCCCCCAAGCCCTATCGGCCGTCCAAACGGGGACCCCGTTCGCGACCGCTAGCGCCAAGCAGGCGCGGTCGGCCAACGAAAGGCCCCGGGGCCTAGTGTTGAACCAAAGCCGCGCGGCGACATCGGCGTGCTCTCCCGTAAATGGCGGTATCGTCATCGGCAAAATCCGCCAGCATGCCCTCCACGTCGACGTTCCGATGCAACGCCTTTCGTAGGATCTCCGCCCCGTTCACGGCCGAAACACCGGCCCCATCCAGAAGCGGGCGGACGACATCGGCACCGGGCTCTCCATGCAGGAACGCGAGCAAGGCCGAGGCATCCAGGACGTGCCTCACGCCTTCTTGCCTTCCCGTTCAGCCTCCGCCTTGCGCGCGCTTATCAGTTCCTCGACGAGGCTCACGTCCGGCGGCACAGACCGGAATCGCTCCTGAAGACGTCGCTCGACAGTCGCCCGGCGCTCCAGAACCAGGCCCTCCCCCACCTGGCGGGCGATGAGCTGCTCCCTGGGCTTCAAATTCAAGGCCCGACGCAAGGGCGCGGGGATCACAAGCCGCCCGTGAGCGCCCACTTGCACGTCAGCCCTCAGCTCGTCTTTTGCCATACCGCACCCCCAAGTGTCATGTTTTTTTAGTTAGCCACATTATGAGCCGTGTGCCAGTAAGTCACCACGCGGTTCACGGCCCCAAGCACCCCTCAACCGCGGGCTTGGTCGACGACCCGCCACTCATGAGGCTGCACGAAACGTCCGCGATCTTCATCGCCGCGTGCGCGGATGTCCGTTCTCCCGGGCTCTGCCGAGCACAGCGGTCAAGATAAGCATTCGCCTAATCAGAATGATTGCCGAAGCAGGAGGCCGCCCGAGCCGCGACTGGCGGGCAGACCATATCAGGCCCGGCCTTCAAGACCGCCTGCGAACACCGCACCCCCGGATCTCCTTTGTAGGCTAGCCCGTCTTTCGCTATTCGCGGTGGTCGACCGGACTGTTGACGATCACCTAAAACCG
>JAJYQN010000007.1 GCA_021794595.1 Pseudomonadota bacterium | reverse complement strand
CGGATTCTACAATCCTGTCCGCCTGCACTCATCACTCGGATACTTGTCGCCCAACGAGTATGCGCGCAGAATGCAACACCCAGATCAAGACCCGTCTATGAGGTCCGCTGCGTAGGGACCACTTCACCCTGCCTTGCCGCCTTACGGTACCAATACACCGCCTTCTGATAATTCTTAGGGACACCCTGGCCGTAGTAGTAAATGTCACCCCTATTATTCTCAGCCTTTGGCGTCATCGCCCCATAGCAGGCCGATACCAACACCACGGACGCCACCAACCCAAACCATTTACGTGAGCCCATAACCCCCCCTGTTTGTCATGTTCGGTACTGAATAAGCCGATTACGCCAGGGAGTCAAGCCCGCATCGAGGGCCTGACCTTCCATGCATGATCTGCGGCATGAGGCCACCTCACGGCTGTTTGAGAAGGGCCTCAATCCGATGCAGGTGGCCGCCATTACGGGCCACAAGACCTTACACCGGCAAAGGGCCCCGCTCTGACCGGGGCCTGCGCGGGGCGAGAATCCCTGGCCCTTCGCTAGTTGCTCCACGATCCCGGGCCCCGAAGGCCTGTATGCGGGCCTTCACGAGCGCCAGCGGTGTGGCGATCTCCTAGGCCGTCAGGGTGTCAAGGTCGCCATAGCCGCCCGCTACCCGTAGGGCAATCTGTACGAGCGCCTGGACGTGGCGCAGTCTGTACAGACGGGACGGTGGGAGCGCCATATTTGCTGAGCGGTATGATACCGGGTCCCGGAGGCGACGACGATTACGGACCACAAGACCATACAGATGCTGCTGCGGTATACGCATCTGCGGGGCGGGGATCTGGTGGGGAGGTTGGGATAACTTTCAGAAGCTAACCCTAGCCACACAAAACGGATCGCGCCTATATTGTCAATTGTCGGCATATGCCGACCTTAATAGGTATCAAAAATGGACTCCAATCAGTCATTCCATACGTTACAAAAACAGTTGTTTCAGTCCATGCGTTTTAATATCCTGGAGACGCAAATCTCCCGACAGGAAAAAGACCGCCTGCACTCCGCGTACGTGTACGCTTGGAAGGTTGGCGTTTTCCCTGCGCAGCAAGATTATTACGAGTTCCACCGACCTTACGATAAAGAGTTTATCGTAAACGCCGATATGATTGATGAGCTTACGAGAGTTTTAGACAGCGAATGGTCCCAATTGGCCACCGATCACTCGTCCAAAGTATCCACATTTTATAATCTGGAAGCGCGATTGTCCTGGTCGAGGGAACAATTGATCTTCGGATGTCGATACCTATGCCAGTCTGGGCTCTTTGGAGAGGATTTTTGGCAGAAAGTAGTTGCCCCTGGTGAGCATCCAATAGAAGCCGCATGTATCACAGGGTCTCTTACGACTACGGATTTCCGCTGATCTGTAACTCGTGGCCAGCGTCCCGCGCTGGCCACGGCCTTGTTTTAGCGAATAATCGACCAATGTCCGCCTTTCTCTTCCAGAAAAATCTCGCCATCGTACCCGGTGCTCCTAATGAAACGGGTCGCGTCGGCCATCGATAATGATCCAGCCCTTAAAGTCTGGCGACATGCGGCGCCACCGGCTGCGTGTTATCTTGATCTCCATTGTTACCTCCCGATCTCGGTTAGTGTTTTGGGTACCCAATGCAGGTCCAGTTCGGCGCCAGCCTCGACAAGCTGCCGGATGCTGATGTATCCAATCTCCCGTTCGTGGGCACAGGCGAGACCAAAGGCCTGTTGGGTGCCACTGCCCGTGCGATCCTTCTCGGTGATGTAGAAATCGAAGACAGGCGTGAAATAGTGCAGGTGGGCCACCGCACGCAAGCCCAAACCGTCTTGCTCGTACGTCTTGGGCATGGTCTTGATGAGCAAGGCCAACTCCATGACTTGTGCCTTAAAATAAGCCTTTTCTTCACCCTTCCGGCAAAGATCCCAAAGGGCTTGCATCTGACCTTTACTGATGAATGGCGCCAGGATGTGAAGACCTGCGGTCGCTTGCACTAAAGAGATCTCAACACCTGCGGATGCTGAGACTTGAGCCCTCTCGGTTTGGCCTTTGGCCTTTGACTCTGCCGCGTTTTGATTGTGCGTATTCATATTCACCTCCGGGTTTGTTGGTTCTGCGTCTGCCTCGACTTTTCGCCCCTCACTGAGAGCCGCGTCAGTGCGCGGCTTTACGACCGGCAAGCGTAGTGACAACGGGTTCATCGTTGGCGCGGAGCTTGTGAGGGAGTTGCGCGCGTAAGTGGCTTGGAGGCGAAAGGAGAGGCGGCAGAACCAGGAGGCGAATGGAGCACAATCAGCGGCGGGTTAAAGGTCTTATGTCGGGGTACTACGATATGGCTTAGGTTGAGATCGTGGCTCCTAGGGCTTCCTACGCGGTTGTTTTTGGCCGCCCCGCATAAAAAATGGGCCTTCCGTGGCCCTACGGTGCGGATGCTTGTGTGCGACTAAGACATCACAAGATCGACAAGCGGCACCTCCGCACGCGCCGTCAATGCCAGTAGACCGAATCGGGCGTAGTCCTCTGGCACCCCATGCGCGACGAGGCACGCGGGCGCATGGGCGACCAAGTCCTTTGTCTCCGTCACTGATGCCGTGATCCCGGCGTTATTTACGTCAGCGCGCCACCGCACGACCTCGACGCACTCCGGCCCCTCTGCATATTCGTCAAATCTGCACATTGCGATTGTCCTCCCGGACCTCGTTTGTGATACCGGACTCAACCGTAAATCATGCCGCACGATATGTCAATGCCGATGGAATTGACGGTATAGAATAACACACGTCGGCTAGGAGCCCGTTTCTTCCCAGGGAAGGCCTTCGTTATGTGGGCCTTCCGTATCGGCTGCGTCCGGGATCTGTGTTGGGTTCGCCGGAACGACCGGCAACCGCGATTCCCGGTTTGATTGGATCAAGAGCGACCGGATCTCACACCGCGCGCCCCGCGGGATTAGCGTCGCCTCGGCGACGATGAAATCGCCGACCTGCAGGCGCTCGGCGACGCGGATGCCGGAGTCGTCGGAGACCGTGAGAGAGTACGGGCCATGGTCGCCCGATATGACGAGCGTCCAGGGCGTCTTGAGACGGCTCTTGCGGTGGAGCGCGGGCGATGTGGCGAGGACTTCGCCGGCCAGGATGACGCGGAGGACGGGGCCCAAAGGCTGCTGTAGCTGAGCGGCATTCGGTTCGCGCTTGGGCATGGTTTAGTCTCCCGCTTCGGGTTCGGTGGGTCCTGGTTCGTCGGGCTCCGGCTCCACCTCCGGCATTCGTGGCGTGGCCGGGGCGGCACCGGGGGCTCCTGGGGTGACCTCTCCGATCGTGTTGATTATATCAAGAGCGATCGAGGCGCCGGGCACAAGCGCGTCGGCGAACACCCCACCGACGATGTCCGCGAATGGGTCGCTTTCGCCTTCTGGTTGCCTCTCTTTAGTAGGCTTGGCCTGCACCTGCGGGACGGACGGCTTCATTATTTGTTGCGGCTTTTTGGTGGCCGCGCCGACCGGACGATCGGGCACTTGCTCCCGCGCTTGACCTGCTTTCTTCGGCGCGTCTTCGGTCCTGGGTTTGGCTCCACACTCGCACACGTCTGGCGCACCATCGATGGACACCTTAACCGCGTCAGTGAGCGCCCGACGATCCGAAAAATCAGGATACATCTTACGGGAGAAGCCTGCATTAGCGAGTTTGTAGGCGGATGCCGGGTCGGCGTCGGCCTGCCTATACACGACCCCACAGCCCGGACAGACCGCCAATACTCCTGCATCGATTGCTATCCGCGCCGCCACCCCAGGGCCGGACGTTTCAGCGGCATCATACAAAGGGGCCTTCCGTGCAGCTTCATCTTTTGGCGCATCACACACGGGCGGCGGGCTCTCACCCCAAACGGGACGCACATAGTCCGGTCCGACCCATCGCGCCAGCACCCGAGATTTGCGGACCTTGCGGGACAGGAAAAACGGCCACCGCAGGAGCGCGACTTTCTTGTTACCGGTCACGACTAGAGCTTTAACACCCCGGAAGCCCGGACCGATCTCTGTCCCGAGTTCGCTGGGGAGCATGACAGGCTCCCTTGCCCGTTGCCATGACCCGGAGTGTGAGACGAGGCCATTAGACTGTGTGGACTGATGCGTATATATCTCTACCTCATGGTCACCTAAAAGTGACGCACCAAACTGTTGATCGTTTGGGCTAGAGAGCTGACAGATGATCTTCGACGCTATGCTACCGGCCCAGGTTGTCAAGGCATTACGGCCATAGGCTTCGTCGATCTGCGCCACGGATTGCAGTCCCAAAATTGTGCGAACGCCTTTACTCCGCAGCGTCGTCAGTGAGTCACCGACGCTGGGCACCTTACCCATCTGCGCCACCTCGTCGAGCACCAGCCAGATCCGCCGTTCATTGGGGTCACAGTCGGGCATATCACCGATCTGTCGGACCATCTGCTCGGTAAGACTTGCCGCCCATGCTTGCGACAATTCCTTAGATGACGCGCGCCACCCGATCACCGCGACCCTCGGCAATTTAGAATCGGGCGCTAACCAGCCGCGCACAGACCACCGTCCGTATTGTTTTTGGGCCGCATAATCCGCCACACCAAGCTCTATAACGTGCGTGAGCGCGCCGGAAAGCTCCGCAAGGAAACTTTGAGTCGTTTTCGAATCAGCCCCCATCAGGTACGCCTTGGCAGGCGGGTGGTTTTTCTTGACGATCTCGACGAGAAGCTTGTAGTTCGTGAGGACGTGCGAGGCAAGCTCAGCGATGTGCGCGAACCCCCACCCGGTCTTATGTTTCGCCTGCAGATGCACAATGAGCCCGACCAGAAGCCCTCTAGCGCCCCGCGCCCATATAGGCTCACCGCCAGATGGTAACGGTATGAGGGTTTCAGCGAGGGCCAGCGCATCAAGCTTTGTCCTGATGTCGCGACCCAGCGCCCAGCGAGCGCTACGCGCATCCGTCGGAGACAAGAGAGTGATCGGACAATCCAGGGACGACGTAAAATCTGCCTTGAAGTCCAGAAGGATAACTCGATCTCCACGTCTAATAATCTCCCGCAGCATGCGATGTAAGATCGTGGTCTTACCTGATCCCGCGCCCCCTAGTAGCATTAAGTGACGGCACTCCGCATGCTCACCGATTTGGACTTGCGGATGTACAGAGACGCCCTTTAGTCCCCCTTGGAACGGACGAAAGTTTGCTGCCACGGTTTTTGCGTCGGTGATAATTTGCGTGCCACGGATATGCCTGACATTTGAGCGTGTGGCCAACCGCCACCCCATAACCCCGAACCCGATCCCGAGCCCGACCGCTAAGGCCGCCGGTATCCAGCCGCCCACCACCGGCGGCACGACGCCATACACGCGGACTATATGGTAGATCCACGCCGGGATCTCGCGCGCTGGCGTGAGAGGCTGTCCCACATACCAAAGCAAACCCTCCATGCCGCCGATGTACCCGACCGCCACCCCTATAGCGCCACACAAACCGGAAACAACGGGACGCTCTGACGAGGACCAATTGATGTCCGACCCGCTCGCTACGTTTTGATTGTCACCCATATCATCGCCTCCATTTTTGTGCGACCGCCTCGTATTTCGCGTCCCGCAGGGCTCTTCCGGTTTTGCATAGACGCTCGTCTAGCAAGCAGCATCTTCCGCATCGCCGGATGTGCCGATAGAACCTCGATGCCGCCGCCGTGACGGCATCGTGGTCGATTGCAGCGAAGGTCTCCGCCGGGGCGGCCATCACCGGCCCGCCCCAATGCGGCGGATCTGCCGACGGATCTTTAGGATCTCGGCCTCGATCGTCTTGACGCGCCGCGCCGTCGCCGCCCGATCTTTCGGTGACGTAAGGTGCGCGTAGGGGCTAGAGCGCCCCCGCTCCGATTTCAGCAATGCACGGAAAAGCGCTGATGCCTGACGCTCCAAGACAACCCGCTCTTTGCGTGCCTGTTTCAGTGTCAGCATGCTCACAACCATTTTTCGTCCTCCCGTTTCCAGTGCATACAAATCCCATAGCGAGTCCGCATGTCATCGATAAAAAGGTCTCGCGCAGCGGCCGTCCGGACGTCCGGATCAGTGGGCTTGGGATTGCCTCCGTGGTCTTTCTTCTCCATCGTCCAGCCCATCGTCCAGCCCCAGATTTCGCCTTCGCGTCGCGCCTCGTCGCGGCGGGTCTGTTCGGCGACAATCCTACGGATGCGCAGGCCCGGGCTAATGCGCGGGCCGCAAAAGCTCGGCAACTCTTCCCAATAATCAAAGTCGGGCATGTTGACCTCCATAGTTTGGTTTATGTTGTGTATCTACTAAGTGACCCACGCTGGAAATTCATCACCATCCGTAGCTATCACCCAATTCCCTTTCGTGCTCCTGTTCCTGAACTGGTTCAGGTTTGGCCTCCAGTTCCTCCGCATCGATAGTCATCAGCCTTTCCCGTTCCTGTGGGGTGAGCACTGCCAACGTTCCCTCCTTTTCCCATCGCGCCAGGCTGCTAGAATCGGGTTCTTTGCGAGCCCGGGCCAGCCGTTCAGCCCGCATCGCCGCCTCGTACGCCGCCGCTTCTTCCCCGTCGCCTGAGATTTCAGCACCCGCCTCGGCGGCGGCCTGGGCGTCGTCGCGCGCCTGCCAGATTTTCTCACCAGCCACGCGGACCACAGGGTCGGGATGGGACCGCAGGACCTCCAGCAATCGCTCATCTTCCCGCCAGTGCGCCATTTCTCGCTCAGCCAAGGCTTTCAGCAAAACCTCTTCTTGTGCCTCAGTGACCTCCGCCCGCACGGCGCCCCGCGCGGCCTCTAAGGGCGCGACCTCCTTAGTCTGTACCGCCTTCTCTGTGGCATCCTTGGCGGTCTCTCTCTCAGCAACGCGCGCCCACGATTTCTGCAAACTCTTGACGTGATCAGTGAAGATGCGCAGATGGAATCTTTCGCGCGTGCATGCCACATACGCGAGCATCGCCGTGGCCATCTTAGAGGCCATGCCCGCGACGAGCGCCCGATCGACTGTCCGGCCTTGACTACGATGCACCGTCACCGCCCAGCCGTGGTCGAGCGTGTGGGCTTTGCCCGCATCGAGGGTGACGGCCTTACCGTTGTCTTTCCGGATCGCGACCTTGTCGGCACTTACCGCAATCACAGTCCCGGTCTCGTTATTTTGATAGCCGTCGTTACGACGGTTCTCTGTGAAAACGACACGATCGCCGACCGCCAAGTCGAGATCGCGTTTTGTGTATAGGCCGCATTCTTTCGGGTTCAGGTCGCGCGGCTTGAAGACCTTTTCCTCACCGTCACGATTCGTAACCGTGACGGTATTGCGGGTCGGGTCGCTCGCCGTTATCGTCCAGTCCACGACCTTCTTTGCACGTCCGCGCCCTTCGGGCACGCGGAGGATCATGTCGGGCTTGTAGTTGATGGCCTCCCGGAGTTGCGCCTTCGTGCATTGACTCTTGTCCAGTGCCGTTACTGTGACGGATGCTGTATCGGCGCCTTCCGGCACCTGTTCTTGCAAACCGGCTTTGACCTTCTCATTGATTGCCCTCCGCATTTCATTTGTTGCGGCCAAGACTAGCGTCTTGTCGCGTTCCGATGGCGACAATTCGAGATACGCTTGAGCGGTCTCGCGGGCGATAGCTTGCATGCGGACGTTTTGCGGGGCGAGTACCTTGGCCTCAAACCCGAGTTCCGTCTTTGAATGAGTGTCAAGCCATGCCCGCACGGTTTTAAAATCATGGGCGGCTGGCGCGGGGATGTCTTTGTGTTTCTTGCGGATGGTCTTAACGAGATTCAGCATTGAGCGCGTCGCGTCTGGTAGGGGGCCGCCTACGGGCTTGGCGTCGCTCTTGGAGGCCTCTGCCGCCTGATAGTCGTCATCCGTGACAGTAACGGTGGTCATGTAAGGGGCGGCGAGACGCGTGGCTTCTTCATTGCGACCGTCGGCGAAGGCTTGCGCCACGGCGAGCAAGCCCGCGTCCTTCTGGCGCACAATCTCGTCGATCTCTGCGACCTCGACCACCTTTTCGCGCATTATCTGCGCCATAGGCGACCCGGCTTCGACCGCCGCGAGTTGCAGGTCATCGCCGACAAAAACGACCTTATCTTGCGGTCTGATCTTCGCGAAAAAGGCTTCCATGTCTCTCGACGAGACCATACCGGCCTCATCCAGCAGGATCAAGCGCGGCGACTGGTCTTTGTCTTCGCGGACATTGAAAGAAGCGAGGACGCGCGCGTCGTCTGGGTTGACGTCCTTCGTGCCATCAACTGCGGTCTGACTCGGCCCGGTTCCGATCACTCGGAAGCCTTGGCTTTTGGCCTCGTCGGCCAGGGCGGCGAGGGCCGTGGATTTGCCGGCGCCTGCCGCACCACGGATCACAAAGAACTGGTCAGAGGTCGTGAGGGCGCACACGACTGCGTTTCGTTGACTCTCTGAAAACGCGAAATAGGGACGCACGGATCTCTCGATTGCCTCACGAGCCGCGAGGCGCGCCAGGGCCCCGGCCTCGTCGGCCAGCGGGGGCAGAGTGTTGCGACCGGCGGCAACGGTAGCCAAGATCGAGGCCTCGCGGGCCAGAGTTTCGCGGGTGACGATCTTTTGATCGCCTGCGTCAATGAGATTGCCGGATACACGGGCCGCATCGATCTCCTTATCGACGTCATTAAGAGTCAGCCCTGAGTGCATGCCGTGCAGCAAAGCCTGGAGCCGCACGGACTGACTACTGATCACGGATTCCCGCTCAGATAGGTGGTCGGTTGCGTGAGCTAAGGCCGCGGCGGCATCCGGTTCCGGCAGGGGCTCCTGGGGTGGGGTCGGGTCGGGCATGTCCAACCCGATCTCGCGACCTAACTCCCTCCATTCCCACCGTTGCTCGTCCTGGGATAGCTGGCGTTTGGATTCCCTGGTAGAAAGATTTGATGCCGTGCGCTGGGCGCCAGTCGACCCTTTGCGAGTCAGCCCCTTGCGCGCGAGGTCCTGGTCGATTTGCTGGGTACGTGGACTCCCGGCCTCGATCTGCTCGTCCGACACGTCGGCCAACTCGAAGCCTTCCTCTGTTTTTCTGAGAGATAGGCCTAACTGCCGCAGCTCCTGCGCGAAATCCGCGCGGTAAGCGGCTCCATGCATCCGGACCCCATCCTGACCGAACTGCAATTCGATAGCGCGCAGACGCCCGTCGCGCCCCCTCGTGGCATTCAAGCCCAAAACATGACTATGGATCTGTGGGGCGACCTTGCCGCCCACCGGACGCGCATCCTCATGCCTGTGCGCCGCCCATAACATTGCTCCGGTCTTCTCGATGTCCGCGCCGCCATGACCATACCTCGCGCAGACCACCTCCTTCTCTATCCTGGCCATCGCGCGAGCGACGCATCGGTCGTGGGCGGCGAGGATGGCATCGCGCATCGCCGGGGAGGCCTTGCAGAGGGCAAACTCGGACACGCTCTTGGGGGCCGAGAACGTCAAGTCGGTCGCCATCCGCCGGTCGTCGCTGGGCTCAGCGAATTCGGTACCGTCGGGAAGGCGACCCTCCAGGAGCGCCTGCAGGTCTTTGGCGCCGACCTTGCCTTGCAAGCCGAGTTCCGCGGCGAGCGCGCCGCCCCAGGCGCTGGGGGTCGCACCTTTATTGTAGTACCCGCCCTGCCTGCGACCTTCGCCGACCTCGTGCTGGCAGTAAGAAACAACGTCGGCGGCTTCCTTCGCGCCACCGGACAAACCTTTCAATGTCAGCATTCGCGCACACTCCTATATATAAGGAATGGATCTCATAGGGTGGCCCCTCATGGAAATTGCGGGGGCTATGCCACCCATCATCCGGAAATCTCTCTCCGCGCGAAGCCGGAACACCGGCCCACCCGCCAGGGTGCGACGGTGTGTTGCAGCCCACTGAACAGTGGGCGTCGCAACCTGGTCTTGGGTTGGGACCATTCAGGTATCAAACAGGGCTAAAAAGACCATTAAGGGACCAGAAGCAGACCTAAAACTTATCGTGAAGAGACTTATGTGGATACTAGATGAGACCACTTCGGCGAGATTGGTACGCAATAGGGACCGGGCCGCGTCGAATATGGGACCTGCGAATTTCCATCGCGGTCGACCTAATGAAAGACGTAAAACAGGAGGTGCAGATGGGCACTCAGAAGATGTCGAGACTGCGGGCGCGGGTCGCCCCATATAAGGAGGCAATCGCTAAGGCGCGAGCGGCAGGCGCCACCTGGGGCGATATCGGGCAGTTGTTTGGAGTAGGAGACAGGCAGGTTCGACTGGCGGTCAAGCATTGTCGGTACGAGGCGGAGCAGATCCCTCTCCCTGAACCGGAAACCAAAAACACAAAGGAGGTGCAACCCATACCCACAAGGCCAGCATTAAACCAGTCATCACCGGGCAGCAGCCCAGCGACGGCTGGCAAGAAGCTCTTTGACTCAATCCCTAAAATCGGAGGTAACACACCATGACCAAGAAGATCCTATTTATCAGTCACGGCGGGAAGGGCGGCGTGGGCAAAACGTATGTATCCCAGGCCGTCGCCGAGGCGCTTTTAGCGATGGGTTTCCACGTCACTATAGTGGAGGCGGACCCGACGCAACCGGATGTGGCTGCCCGGTATCTCGCCGACCCAGACGTGACGGTTGGGGCATTAAGCCTCAACCGGGCCGGGGACGCTGAGAATAGCGTCTCTGAGTTCGGAGAGTGGCTAGAGCAGAAAGGCGGCGATCATGTCGTCGTCAATCTGCCTGCCGGGGCTGGCGAAACGCTCGACGCTTTAGGGGACCAGATCAGATATCTGGCCGACGGACTGGGCTACCGGATGGTTGTGACCTACTCGCTCGAAAAGAACCGGGTCGCAACGGAGGAGATGGCCGAATCATTCCAGGGCGGGCTCATGTCACACGTTCACCCCGAAGATCGATTCATCATCATCCCAGCGTATAAGGGGAACCCCGAGACGTTCGAGTGGATGACGCATCCGGCGCGGGAAACGATAGGTGCCCGCGAAATCGTGTTCCCGGCCCTCGGGAACCGTTCGGCACTCAAAAAGCTGGAGGCCACACCCGGACGCATTGCCCACCTGATCGTGCCGCCGTATCCGGGGTGTGATGGGTGGATGCTGCTCGACAAGTCGTCGGTCTTTCGGTGGCACCAGGCGGTCATGACCGCCATGGCCCCGATCTTTAATGGAGGCGAGTGATGAGTGACTACAACGATGATGACGACATGCCTCAGATGCCAGAGGCACACGATGACACTGCCGAGGAGGCCCCTTCGGGGGCCTTGCCCCCTTCCACGGAGACCACGGATGGCCCCATGGAAGGCGCCTCCACGGATGCGCCGCCTGAGGCATCACCCATGGATCGAGTGACGGACACACTCAGCGGCACGGACGCCACGACCCTGCTAAAAATCGCCACGCGCTACGGAGTCACGCATGACGACCCCTTATGGTCGGCGGTATTGATCTTGCTCGGGTCGCAAAAGGCGGCCCAGGAGACACTGGCGGCGGCTGGAAAGATCGAGTCCGCCGGGAATGATCTCGGCGCAAAAATATTCGCGCAGACCGCCAGGGCAGGGGATGAACTCAAGATGGCCTTATCATCCGAAGCGACCCGTGCGGGGTCGGACCTCGTCAAGAAGATCACGGTCGGACTTGTCGCCGCCATCGACAAGCCTGTCACCAAAGGAGTGCAACAGATAGCAGAGGCCGTGGGCGGCCTCGATGCCGCTGCCCAGGCCCACCGAAACGCAATTCTGGCGGAATGGCGAAAAGACCTCACATCTGCCGCGGCATCCGAAGCGGCCAAACGAAGTTCGCTTGCAGCCGCCACGTCATGGGTCACCATCCTCATAACCTGCGGACTGTTCTTAGCCGGAGGCGTCATCCTCACCCATGAATATGAGGCTTACAACCGGAGCCTTTTGCCGACCGGCTACAGCCTCGATATCCTGCAGAACGGGAAGCCGAATTGCGGCTGGGTGCCTGCTGTCCGCGGATTAGTCTGCGCCGTTAATAAGTGACAGGAATTTCCACGCGGGGCCTCTTATAGAGGCCCCATCTTGAGGACACCGACATGCTCACCAACACGACCCTCCCATCCGTCACGCAGGCCCAATCTCTGCTGACGCCGTCGTCATCCGACCAGTCCGTCAGCATCTTGAACAAATTGTTCGGCATCCCCAACGGCAATTGGCACAGCCTCTACTACCAAACGATTGGCGGGTCTGGCCAGGGAAGTCTTTTCTTCAATCTTTTGCAAGACTTTGATCTCGTGGTTCTAGCCTTCGTCACGATCATGGTGTTCATCACTATGGCCATCGGCGTGACGAGTACCGCGCACGAAGGGAAGACGTTCGGGAGCCGGTATCACTCGCTCTGGACTCCTTTGAGGTCCGCGTTTGCGATGGTTCTCTTGGCCCCGATTCCGGGCGTCGGCTTGTCGTTGATCCAGGGCGCCGTGTTGCTCATGATCTGGTTTTCGATCGGCGGGGCGAATTATCTGGCGACCGAGGCGACCGCTTATATGGCTAAAAACGGGGGCCAGTTGACAAGCATCGCGCCGGGGGGTGGGCAGTTATTAGCTAAGGAGACTTTGCAGTCTGAGTTAGCCATGGCGTTTTTCGTCAATTATGAGAAAGACAACATCAACCCGATCTACACAGTGTCGCCGTGGCGCCCGGACCCATTGACCGCATCAGATGCGTCGCTAGGACCGACGGCCACCCTCGACGATCCAGGCCATTATACGGTTACGTTTGCCACACCGGCAAAATCGGGAGGATTCTTGGGCTTCTATGCAGACGGTCTCTCGCCTGGGCAGGCCGGAAAATTCACGGTTCAGTGCGCACGCAAAAGCGATCCGATGTGTACTGCGGAAGTTTCTGCGCTCGTGCAAATGATCAAAACGGTAGCGCCATATGCCGTGCAGGCGGTTAACTCGACGCAAGCGGCGGCTGGGTCATCGTCGATATCGGCGACAAATAAAGCCGCGGCAACGACGCCCGCCACACAGGCGGCGCTCGTCGTGTATCAAGCCGGGGAGGCGTATGACAGAGCTGTGGCGGCGGCGGAACAGCAGGTCATCAGTCAAGCGCACCCGGAACTCGTCCAGGCCATTGACAACATCAATTCATCGGTTAGCCACCTGGGGTGGTGGACTCTTGGCATGTACTACTGGAACATCGCGCGAGTCAACGCAGGGATACAAACACAGGTCGGCAGGCCGCCGGTTTGGTCGGGATTTGACATGCACGCTATCTACAAGGCGATGAGTTCAAAAGTTGACCGGAAGACCTTCGCGAGGATCGCTGCGGCGGCCGGGGCGAGTATCAGAGAAGCGAAGTCCACGGATGGGGTTAGTGTTGCGCAGAGCTTGTTGACGAAGGTTTTCACGAGTCAGGGCGCGTGGTTCACAGATTTAAGCCCTTGGCGATTGCTGAGCGGGAATCCGTTGGAGCGTTTCCAGACAGCTGGGGACTTGATCGTGACGACTGAGGTTCCTGCAGCGCTTGCGACATACACGACCCTGCGGTCTGTTGCGTCGGGCGCGAATACTGAATCGGAGGGAGCTGGGTGGTTTGGGGAGGGGACATCGTGGTTGACTGGCGCCGCAAACGCGGCGGTCAAAGCCGTTGGGCCATATGTCACAATGGCCGCCATGGCACTTTTCGTGATTGGCGCAATATGGGCCTACTACCTTCCATCAATCCCGTTCATTTTATGGACGATGGCTCTCATCGGCTGGTTGATCTTCTTGATCGAAGCTCTTGTCGGGTCCGTCGTGTGGGCGGCCGGCATCGCGCTTCCAGAGGGCGAGGGGATTTTCGGGCCGCGCGGCGACCAAGGGGTCATGCTTTTCCTCAACGTCATGTTTCGACCAGCGCTCATGGTGATCGGCTTCTTCGCCAGTTTCATGCTGCTGAATATACTGGGGCCGTTAGTTGGCGGGAGTTTTGGCGTGTTCATGGGAGGCATGTATAGCATCACAGGGTCGGGCGTCACAGCATCAAGCGCCCAAGGCATGGCGATGAGCTTGAACCCGCTTACATACGTTGCCGCAGCCGTAATCACGACAATCCT
>JAJYQN010000063.1 GCA_021794595.1 Pseudomonadota bacterium | reverse complement strand
ACATGAAGACACAGTGCATGGGGTGTGTGTGGGGGGGGGGGGGGGGGGGGGGGGGGTGAAACGCTGCAGGAACTCGCCTTATCGGCTTGGCTTGGCGAAATTGTCGCAAACCTGGTAGGCTGATCGCTGTCCGGGACAGAGATCACCGTAAACCTTTCATTAAACGTCCGACCCTTATATGTGTACTATTGGGGCCATAACATAACGAGCAAATAGCGAAAATGGCGACGTTTGTAGATCTTTTTTGTGGCGGCGGATTTGGGGCCAGGGGCGCCGTACGGGGCGGGGGAGTGCCATTGCTCGGGCTGGATGCGTGGGACTTGGCCACGAAAACCTACAAGGCTAACTTCCCTAAATCGGACGTCATTACCGACCTCATAGAAAATGTGGACGCGAAGGCTGTTGGTCGGCGCTATCGGCCGGATGTGCTCCTGACCTCTCCGGAATGCACGTCGCATTCTATAGCGCGCGGCGCCAAACCTGGATCTGAAACCAGCCGTGAAACTGCCATCGGTATCGTTCGGTGGGTAAGGTCAATGCAGCCGCGTTGGGTGATTGTTGAGAACGTGAACCGTATGAAGAAATGGGACCGACACAATGAGCTTGTGGAGACCATTGAGGCATTGGGTTACACGGTCAGCGACCTTTTCCTTAATTCGGCCGATTTTGGGTCGGCCCAGGCCCGGAAGCGAATGTTTCTGGTCTGCGACAGGCAAGGTTCCAAGGTTAGCCGTGAACAGCTTTTGACGTTCGCGAAAAAAGCCCCGATGACAGCTCGCGACATAATAAGCTGGGAGATGCCACACCTATCAAATCCGCTGCGTAGACCCGGAAGAGCGATAGCAACCCTCGAACGAGCCGAGCGGGCTATTGCGGCAATAGGGCGGAATGTCCCGTTCATCATCGTCTACTACGGTTCCGACTATGCCGGAGGGTGGCAAACGCTGGACGTGCCACTACGTACAATTACTACCGTCGATCGGTTCGGCTTGGTCACCTGGCGAAAGGGTGTTCCATTCCTGCGAATGCTTCAGCCGAACGAACTGCTCAAGGCGATGGGCGGGGGAGATGAGCATATTCTTCCCCACGGTAGCCGCCGTGAAAAGGTGAAGCTTTGCGGTAATGGCGTCTGTTCAGACGTCATTACCGCAATTTTCAAGTGGATCGGCGCTGCACGGTCAGAAAAGGCGGGAAAACCGAGGATGGCGAAATTGAGTCGATGATCGACAAGAAACCGGATGTGGTTGACTTGCTCGTGGACAAGGTTTACGGCGGATCCCGAAACGGCAATTCTTCGGACGACCCCCTACCCAATCTGCTGGGCGTGGATAACGGAGCGGGGTTCCGTCACATAGGGCAAAGATCCGGAGTGAAGACGCTCAAGCTTCTGGTGCTGAAAACCAGCTTCTCGGACGTGAGCTGGCCGGATACCCTTGATCGCGAAAACGGAACGTTTGTCTACTATGGTGATAATCGGGTGCCCGGGGACCTGCACAAAACGCCGCGGCAGGGCAATCTGCTACTAAGAAATCTGTTCGATGAGGCACACCAACATCAGCAAAGCTCCGCTTTCCCGCCCATTCTTCTCTTCGGCAGCACTGGCACATATCGAGACGTGCGGTTCATCGGGCTTGCGGTACCGGGCGCGGTAGGAATGGGTGGAGACGAAGACCTAGTAGCCGTGTGGCGGACCACGAACGACGGCGTGCGGTTTCAGAACTACAAATCGACTTTCACGATTCTCGATGTTCCCGTTGTGTCCAGGGCGTGGGTGAAAGACATTCAGGCCGGCAATGCAATATCTTCCCCCCACGCGCCCGGGCCCTGGCTGGACTGGGTCGGTGGCAGAAAGTTTAAGCCGCTCAAATCGGTCCCCGTCAAATCGGTACGCTCCCGACAACAACAGATTCCAGGTTCTCCGGAACTTGCCGCCTATGCGAACCTTGTTTACGAATTTTACAAGAAAGATCCCCATGCCTTCGAACGGTGCGCAATGGAGCTGGCCCGGCTATTCATGCCGGCTATCCACAGTTGGGAGATAACACGCCCTTGGAGGGACGGCGGAAGAGACGCCTTGGGGACTTATCGCATCGGCCGCGGAGCCGGTGCGATCGACGTCGATTTTGCGATGGAAGCCAAATGCTACGGCATGAACAACGGGGTGGGGATAAAACCCGTATCCCGGTTGATCTCACGCCTCAGACATCGCCAGTTCGGGATTTTGGTCACCACATCCTACCTCGACAGGCAAGCGTACCAAGAGCTGGTCGAGGATGGACACCCGGTGGTGATCATATCCTCCGGAGATATTGCCGCAAAACTGAAAGAGAGGCTCGGAACTCTGGATAATACCAAAATTTGGTTGCAGAAAATCTGACGGTAGCCCCTCCTGGGCATTCGACGCAGATTTCCTGATGTTTTCATATGTTTGGTTTCCGGTATCTCGCCGAAGGGCGCATGCCCCCCGACTCACTCCGATAACCGCAGCGTCAGACCCTCGGCCGCCTTGCCTCTCGTGGCACACTCCCACACCACAAGCACGCGCCGGCCGGCCGCGTGTAGCATGTCGCTCCTCATTTTCCCTAGGAGAGCGACTTCTTGACACTCCGACAACAAGCTTGACAGCCACCGCGGCTTCGGGTCTCGGATCGACCACGCCAGCCACAGGACACCTCAGCGAATCTCCGGAATCCCCGGCATGGGCCCCGAATAGGTCGCCCGGAGGACGGCCTCCCGGCATTCCATCTTCTTGGCCCATTCGGAGACCATTTTGCCGGCGGCCGTCCGGTGCAGGACGTCGTTTACCTCCCGCGCCCACACTCCCAACTGGGCCAGCAGTTCCGGCGAGACACCCTGTCTATCCCACACGCGGTCTAGGTCAAATCTATCCGCGACTAGGTATGCGGCCAACGAAACGGTGTAGGCCACGACATTGGCCTGAAAGGCCTGGAACATAGGCCGAACGAGTTTCTGTGTCGCTTTGAACACGATGGCCATCGCGACCATCTGCTTGTAGGAGCCGACGTCCGGCGCGGGTGGTGGTGGACCCCCCTCGGCGACCGTCATGCCTGCCATGAATCGCTCGAAGCATTTCTGCGACCCGAGGCTAACGACATCGGGCTGGACGGACCACGCACAGACGTATTTCGCGAGGTCCGTCTTCGTGATTTTCCGAGTCGTGGGGATGGCGTCCTTCAACACCTTCAGCTTCGCCGGCGTCGTACCATCGCGAGCCAGCATCGTGTTGTAGCTGCCCGCCGCGCGCTCGTAGAACCAGCGCCCGGTGCCGTCAGGACGATAAACTGTCAGGGAGAGCCGCTCAACCTCGACGTGGAAGGGCTTGTTGGCGGACAGATCCGACTGTTTGACCGCGTTCTGGCTGTTGGCAAAACGGGAGATGTCGGAGGCGAGAGCCTCCTCGCGGGCCTCATCTTTCACCTTCATCACGATGACCTTCGCGGGCACCCGCACGCGCCCGAGGTCGGTCTCGGGGAACCTCCTCTTGGTGAAAAACAGCGAGGCGGTCGTCTGCCCGCCGTTCACAATCTGCATACCTTTGAGCCACGCAATGCCTGGCGACCCGTCAGCCGCCGCATCCAGCCGCATCTCGTCGACCACAAGCACTATTCCGTTGTTGTAGGCCATGAAGCGGCCCGGTGCGGTACGCAACGTGTTCTGGATACCGGCATTCACCCCTTTGCCCTTCACGCTCAGGAACGAGCGCACATTGGCTTCAAGTAGCCGAGCCCCAAATCTCTCATAGAGGAACCTGAGAGCCTCGCCCGGCACCGCTGTCAGGGCGTAGTCATATTCGTCGGTGTCCCCCGGCACGAATACGCACGGGAGCGACGAGCCGCAGACCTCGCCGAAATCGACCACCAGCTCGTCCCGGGGCTTGCCCTCCGACCAGTGCCGGTGTAGCCGTTCGATGTCCATCACTTCGAGACGCACCGCCTTGCCGCCTATCTCCCTCGTTTTGAAGCTTTTCGCTTTCGCGATGCGATCGGTCAGCACGAAGACGCGCACCTGTTCAAGGCCGTTGTAGATTTCGCGGATCGTCAGGGCGAGGGAATGCGCGTCGCTGGATGGGTCGAGTTTCGCCGCCATTCGCCCCTCGGCACAGAGACCGAGAAACCGCAGGCACTGCTCGACCGCCGTCTTGGTCTCGGCATCCGGGATCGGCGTCGGGACGTCCACGCCCTCATAGAGGCTAACGAACATGTCCAACTGGTCGGCATCGTCCGACATCGCGTAACCGCTGAGCCGCAAGTTCGCGTTCCCAACTCTGCCCTGGTAATGACAGACCACAGGCTCGAAGGTCATCCCGATTTCGGCCATGTGTTGCATCACCACCTCGGAAAAAACGAGTTCGGCGAACGGTGGTCCATCGCTCATCTGCGCTCTGACCTCGGCCTGCGTCTCCCTCAGGAAATCCCCCAATTCCGTACTCATAGTGCCCCCAGTTTTCTTAGCGCCCCCATCACGCCCACATCGACCCCCGGTGCGCGATCGAAATCGATCTCATAAATCACCTTTCTGATACCTGCCGGCACGTTTCCTGGCACGATACGGGGGAAGTTCTCCCGAACCTCCATCACGCGGATACCTTCCACCGAGAAGCGCCTCTTATAGTGGTCGACGTACTCCCCATGGTAGCCGGCGGCCAAAAGCCTGTCGGAGAACATGGCCGCAGCCCCCGGTTCGTCATCAAGCATTTCCCTGACCGACGATGCGAAATCCGGAAGGCTCCTGCCCGATTCTCGCTCCGAGAGCCTCGCTCCAGCCATGAACAGCGGTTTGCGGACGGAGTCGTCTAGCTGCTCGAGTGACGCGATCTTCGCGGTAAAGCCGTACGACGACATGGTTGCTTTGACCTCAACAGCCCCCGCACCTAACGCAAAGTCCTGCTCTGCATCGTAGGGACCGACCCAAGCTTCCATCGCCAGCGGCGGCGACACTCCGGCCTGCATTATGGCACGCAGAAATGTGAGCTCGCCGATGAGGCCGATCTCGGCCTCCGGGCTAAGCACCCGCCCACCCTTCCGCATGAACTCCTGCCAAGCTCGGACACGCCCAAGCAACACGCGCAGCAAACGTGGTTCATCCGCCACGTGCTCCGCTTCAAGCGCTCCGGCGACGTCGCGCGCCATTGTAGAGAAAATCTCGAGCCCCCCCGCTGCCTTGCGCGTCAGTGCGAGCCATGTTTTGCCTTCGCCATTGGGGTCGGCGCGCTCGACCCAAAAGCCTTGGGCGTCTGGCAGCTTTTCGTCAGCAGGAATGGTCGTGTTGGCGAAAGCGACGAGCAGAGCCTCCTCGTTGCCCGGGAAGCGGCGCCCCACGTGTATAAGGATTGGGCCCGCTGCACTTATGGGGATGCTGCGCCACCCCGCTTTCTCTGTGGAGCCTGAAAGCGAGCCCCACGCAAGGATGAATTCGTTATTCTGACGAACCATATTCCTGCTTCCAATAGAGGTGGTCGACCTTGTATTCCACCTTAACTCCCGCCTCGCTCGACGGAAAACCAATAGCAAAAGCGATGATCGGCTTGTCCCAATCTTCCGAGATCAGGTTACCGGTTTTGAGTGCCGGAGAAAGGGGATAAAGAAGCAGCACGCCCCGATTGAGGTCGCCGGCATCGGAGCCCCGGAGTTCTCTGATCTTCTTGCCGCTTGGTCGAGTCGGAGGGGTGATGCGATTGCGCGCGGGATCCTTCTTCCATACCGCCAATGTCATGTCCAAGGCCTTCTTCCACGGCTCGTAGTCGAGATCAATCGCCTCATCTTTCGGGTCGGTCAGCACCCCGATAGAGTAGCCGCCGGCGACGCTGGTGTCGGAGCGCGACGGGAAGTGGGAAATCTCCAGGCCGGTCGAGAACTTATACGGCTCGCCAGGATGGCCTTCGCCCATAAGTGCAACGGTCCATTGCTTAAGCTGGCTTCGGTCGTTCATTTTCTTGATGAACTCGGCCAGCACGATGCTGTTGGCGGAAATTGCCCTCGGGTGGGTCGTATAACTTCCGAGGAAATCCTTGATAAGTTCCGAGTCTACGTCGCGCCACAGAATCGATCGTTTCCATCTATCTGGCACGTCATCACGCTTGCGGATGAGATCGGTTTCATAGGCGGATCCCATAGCCGCGATCAGCTTGTCAGTCGCTGCTAGATTGAGATGCAACTGCTTGGAGTCGCGGAAAAGAACGACGGACTGCGACATGCTTCCACTGTATGAAAGCGAAAGCGTCTCGGCGTTGCGCATTTTCAAGGGAGACGTAACCGTCAACACTGTGTGCGACTGGACTTTCAGGCCATAGTCATGGGGCGTCGCCCCCCGCTGCACCATCGTATCGAACTCTTCCCGCAGTTCCTCGGAGGCATCCGCAATGTGCCCAAACCATTCCACCAGATCCCCGGTGGTGTAAAGGCGACATAAATCCACATATCCCGGACGATAGCCGAACCAGCGCCCCATCTGCATAAGCGTGTCGTACATCTTTGTCGTCCGGACGAAGTAGCTGGTACAAAGGCCCTCTAGGGTGAGTCCCCGGGACAGCTTGTCGCCACCGATCGCAATGACCTTGAGGCCTTTTTCCTGGTTTTCCGAATAATCTAGCGCATCCTTGGCCGTTCCATTAATCGGGCGTACGACAATGTCTGACAAGACATCCGGGAGCACGTCCAATATTTCCGCCCAGGAGGGTATTTTGGAGCGGCCCTCCTGTTTGGGCCATAGCCCAGCAACCTTTGCGCTGGTTGGGACAAAATCGCGCTCCCACAGCTCCTTCAGCTGAGCCAGAAGCGCTTCATTATTCATATTCCGAAGGATGCGCTGTTTCATGCGCTTAATAGCCTCCTCAACCTGCGCGAATACCTCTCCTTGGACCTTGATGAACCTAGTGACGTGAATGAGCATGGAGGAGTGCTCTGCACCTTGGCCACGACACACACGGACCGCGCACGATAAGACAAACGAACAAAGCGCCTCGCGCAAGGAAGGTGGGGGAATCTGCTGACCATGGAAAACTGGAACATGCTCTTTTTTATGTATGGGCGGCATCCAGCCGCTTTCGTTGCTGGGATCGTAGTGGTCTGAGATATCTCGCACCAGCGGCAATCCGCCGACGCGACCATCAATGGTGCGCTGGCCAAAGACGCGTGATGGGCCCACGTAGTTCGATGGCGCGGCAAGGTTGATGATGAACGACCGCGGGAACAGATCCGGCCCCTCATCAACCGTTGCCCCATTGCGGTGAATAAAGATGTTCGCGAACGGCGTCGCCGTGTAGCCAACATATGCCGATTTCGAAAAAGCATGCAGTATCTGGCGGATCAGACTGTTAATGGCCTTTGGCTGGTGATCCTCGTCCGGCGTGCCGTCTTCGCTGAAGAGTTGCTCACCTGTGTCGACGGAGGCGTTGTCGGCCTCGTCGTCGATGACCAACAGGGGAAGGTTGGTCACGATGCGCCTCTCTGTTTCTGCGTCGGTGGCGTCCGCGACGTGGCCGCGAATCCATTTGAGAAGCTGCGTCAGAACGGGTTTTCCCTTTTTTACGACGAAGAGCCATGGACGCTCTTCGGGGGAAATGGCGAAATTGCGTGCCACCGCAGTATTGAAATCCCCGTTGTCAGCGCGGGTCGTCGCGCAATGTGGATGGATTTTCGGATCGCTATCGATTTCGCCCACACCAATCGGCTTGCCCGGATCGCGGTTCGGCGATGTCTCGTAACCGAGGAAGCTCTCCTCCAAGCGAATCTGTGTTTGTGAACGCAGATTGTTGTGCATACCTGCAAGCACGATGATGACCTTGTATCCGGCATCTGCGGCCTTGCATATCAAACCCGAGTAGTTGCCGGTTTTTCCCGACTGCACATGGCCTACCACTAGGCCCCTGCGATCCCAAACCCCGTCGCGCCTAGGATCTTCCAGAAGGCCCAGCACGTCGTCCGTGGATTCGCTTAAAGCCTCGACCACATCGTCGGCGAGCTTGCGCTCAAGCAAACCTCGATATCTTTGCCAGTATCGCCAGTCCTTCTTGCGCGAGGCGGAGAGCCACGCTACGTGACCCGCGGTGTCCTGCAAGGTCGCCGTCTTGCCTATCCAGTGACTAAACCGGCGGATAAGCTCGGTGATCGCGGCTTCCTGATCGACGGGCTCTTCGCTCGACGAAGCCAAAACGTCCGCAGCGATCTTAACCTTATCGGCGATGAGCGCGGGAGTAATTGCGGCCTTGCCTTTCTCGTTTCGCAGCAGAGTCTGCGCGATGCCGATTGCATCCATAAGCGTCTTGCTGGGCTCCGCCATAGTGTTTCCTCATATCCTTAATGGTTCCGCTTCAAACCCCACCGGACGATATAGCCTCGATGAGATCGAGGTAGTTTTGGAAAGGCTCAGTGCGCATCAGCAATGCTTTGGCGGATTCCACACTCATACCTCGGCGCCCAACCATGTCGTTATAGAGCGCCCGAAGCACCTCAACGACGTCAGCGGTTGGCTCTCCGGAGAATCCGGTACGCGGTGTCTCCCGGTTCTCTGCTGTGTCCAACCACATACGCTGCATCGGAACCGTCTCTTCGACGACCCTGAGCATGGACCTCACCAGAGGCAGTAGCGGCCCCGCAGCCTCTAGAACAGCGGCGACCGCTGGATGCTTCCCGTCAATCCGGTAGCGCATGCCCGATCTCGAGTGCTCCGCGCGCCACGCTTGCTCCACCGGTACTCCTCCGGGACTTGGCCTGAGGGAGCCGCGGTAGGCGAAAACCCTCCGGGCCCTGTCGCGCGTGTCCTCGGCCAGACGCGTGAGCCACGGGCGCAGCGACACGGGCGGATGGGCCGTTGATTTCCGGATGTCGATTTTCCAGTCGGCGTCAGCCGTGTTCGGGATATCCAGACGTACCCGCGCGAGACGGTGGGCCTCCTCGCGGTGCCACGCCCGGCCCTGTCCGAGCCCGAGCCAGCCGTCCGCGAGCAGTAGACGCCGGTTGCGGTAGACGTAGAATCCCTGCTGGGCGGTCCAGCCTTCTGGTCCTCCGGCCTTGTCGTACTCGTCCGGCGTCAGCAAATCCCGATGTGGTAAAACGTGGCAAGCGACCGCCACGAGACCTGACGCAGTAACCTGTGTGGCGACCGGGGATTCCCACGGTTTCGCAGCGTGGCCCGACATGAAGGGGTCCCAGGGCTCGACCGGCCTTCCGTTGACCAACAGGCTCAGCGATGGGTGCGGTCCTTGGAGCATCCTGTGGAAGACCATGGCGAGACGCGCCTCGACCCCATCGATCAGGTCGGCGAAATCGTCAATGGTGAAGCCGTCCGTCACGACGCGGTCGAGAACCTCCCACAGCACCAGCGTTCCCTTGCCCTGTCCGGAAAGCGGGGCTAAAAACGACTCCGAACCGGCAGCCGGCCCCTCGAACAAAAGCCACCCCTCGTTGGGCCTCGCCGCAATGGCGTCCAGATCCCAGCGCCGGCAGCAGAGGGTTCCCCGCTCGCGGAACGAGGCCACCGTCAGCCTCCTGCACTGCGAGAACGAGGCGGTTTTCAGACCCATGCCGAACCGGCCGAGATCGTCCGCCGCCCGGTCGGCCAGAGCGCTCTTGTCTCCGAGTGTCATGGCGCTTTCCAATTCGGTATCGTCCATCCCGCGACCGTCGTCGAGAATGGATATCCGGCTGGCCGTTCCAGCCCACAAGAAGTCGATCCTGACCTCGTAGGCCCCGGCCGACACACTGTTGTCCACGATGTCCGCCAAAGCGGCCATCGTGGAGTATCCAAGACCCCGGAGGGCCTCCATCATCGCCCCCGCCCTTGGCGGGGCGTTTCTCGTTCTTTCGTTCATTTGCGGAACACCATACCCGGCATCCGCGAAAAGCCGGCGTTGACCAGCATCTGTGCCAGCCTGCGGGTCTCCAAGCCGGGCCGTCCCCCCAGTTTTACCACGACATCGCCTCCGGTGTCTCTGTCATCCTCCACGGGAAACCCGTGGTTTCTCGCCAACGCCAGCGTCTTGTCCACCGCGGCAGATGGCGCCATGCGCAGCGCGGCCTTTTTTTTCTGTGTTTTATCCTCCCCGCTCCGAGCACTGTAAATCGGCGCCTCGGGGTCCATCGTGGGGGAGGGGCGGGGATCGACAAAGTCCCTGAGGATATCTGACAAGGACGGGTGGCGCAGTTTTGCGAGGCTCTTGGCCTCGATCTGCCTGATGCGCTCCCGCGTCAGGCCATGAATCTCGCCCAACTCTTCCAGCGTGTGGGACTCCTCCCCGCCGAGGCCGAACCTCAGCGCTATTATTTTGGCCGACTTCGGTTTGAGTTGGGTCAATAGCCTCCCCAGAACCGCGGTCAGGCCGGCCCTTTCCGCGGCCTCGGCCGGATCAGCGACAGCCTCGTCCGCCAGAACGTCCGCGCCAGCTATCCCGTCGGCGTCCAGCTCATGGAGCGCGGTCGGCTCCTCCGTGCGGGCCAAAAGCACGGCGACCTGCCTAGGTTCCATCGACAGTATCTCTGCGAGATCGCGTATCGAAGGCCTGCGGCCCGTCGCGCTCTCGATTCGGTCGGATTCCCTGATTATCTTGGCCGCCTTCTCGTGGACGTGGACAGGCATCCTGATCGCCTTGGCTTTGTCCGCCAGCGCCCTGGTGATCTGTTGCCTTATCCACCACGTCGCGTAGGTGGAAAACTTGAACCCCTTGCGCCAGTCGAACCGGTCTACGGCCTTAAGCAGGCCGATATTGCCCTCCTGTACCAAATCGTCGAGCGGCAGCCCGCGGGCCTGATAGCGTTTGGCGATGGAGAGCACGAGCCTGAGGTTGCAGACCGCGAAGCGTTCGCGCGCACCTGCCTGCCGCGCGATCGCCGCCGCAAATTTCCCGGCAGCGCCAGTCATCCCCTTTTTCCCATTGGCGAGTCCGAGCAAGAATGTCCTCGACAGCTTTGCCGAGGCGAGCGCCTGCCTGAGCGCCCCTTCTCCCGTGCCGCCTTTGCCCACATGTTTGGCTAGCCGCTCCACTTCCAGGGCTCGTTCCAGAAAAACAGCCACTGTCTCCGGCGGGGCGGCGGCGGTTTCGGGGGGCTCGTTCTTGTTTCCGGTCTCACGCTCTTTGGGCACCTCTGCTGCTTCCTCGCCGCGTTCCACCGAAGGTCCCGGCGCGCCCCCGGTCGACACATCTTCCGCGTCCGTCTCTCCGGCTTTGACCTGGCCAATCGCCACTAGAACAGCCGCCACGCCCTCGGGCCATGCGGCCAGCGCATCGAGGGCGCAGGACTCCCATTCCTCGATGTCTCGGGCAAGGGCGGGCTCCTCCTCAGCCGTCAGGAGTCTCCGCTGACTCATCTCCCTGACGTAAATCCTTAAGGGCTCGTTGCGGCCGGACCGGAGGTCGTCGAGAAAGGCCAGCGCCTCCGATATCTCCGCGTCTTCTCCGGTATCGTCATCATCGCCGGCCCCGAACGAGTCCGCTTCGATCCGCTCGTCCATCTCCGCGCCGAGATCGCCGAGCACCAGACCGAGGAGGGCTTCGCTTTCGAGGTTACGCGAGTCGTCGACGTTGGCGCAGATCGCCTCGACTTCCGCCTCGGGGACGCTGCCTTCGCGAAGAGCCCTCGTCATTAGATGGCGGATACGCTCGCGCCCCCCCTCGTCACCAGCGCGGGGCAGCGGGACGGCATGTTCGGGCAGGAACGCCTCGAAGTCCTCCCAGTCTTCTGCCGTGTCTACCGGCACGTGCCTGGAGATCGCGGCATGGGCGGCAGCAGCGGCGGCGGCCAGCGCCTCGTCGGCTTCGGGTGGAGGGCCGTCCTCCTCAGGATCCCACTCCGACAGGCCAGGAAGAGGGTCTTCTTCTACGAAAACAATCTCCGCAGGCTTCGGCGCGGGCAAATCGACAGAGGCGTCCGGAGCAGCGTCCCGTTTGGCCCCAGATTCCGCGGAACCGGGTGCTTCCACTTCCAGCGTAGCGCAGGTTTCCAGTTCAGGAGCGGACAGGACCGAGGCCGCATCTGCGGCGCCCGACGCTGTAGCGATCCCCAATGCGTCACGGCCCGAGGGGTCGGTCAGAGACGGGTCCGCCCCCGAATCGAGTAACAGGATGCAGATAGCGGCCTTGTTTTTCGCGGCCGCCAGCATCAGCGGGGTCATGCCGTCTCTGTCGCGGGCATCAAGATCGTCGCCCCTGCGAATGTGCATGCGTACTGCCAACTCCGCGCCCGCCAGAACGGCCATCCTTAGGAGCCGGTTGAGAGGCCGCTCTGCGAGTTCGCCCATGGCGTTCACGCACTTGCCCCGGGCAGCACGTTTCCCGGGCCTAGGGTTGCGCGCGCCACACCGCAGCGAACCAGCGGTCTGCGTAGGACGTATCCGGCGAAGTCGCCCCGCGCCCGGAACCCGAGGACGCGGTCCTCCATCGAATAGTCGAGGACAGCGATTTGCAATTGATAGTCGTCCGGACGTAGGGCCAGCCCCGTCTCGACCATCCGGTTTTGCTGGATATCGTTTGTCGGCCCTTCGTATCCTTGTGAAGACAAGACTCTTTTAGAAACTGGATTTGCGGCTAAAGGCGCGCACGTGCCAGCGCAGACCATTGTCAACAAGCGCGAACGGGGCAATTTTGCGTTCCGGCTTCCCCCGGTCCAGCGAGAGGCTGGCGACAGAAAGATCGGTACCTCTCTTAATCGCCCGCGCGACGGTCGCTCTTGACGAGGACCCCGGGCTCCAGGGCGCCAGATTGTCGTTGGTGTCGGCCCCGGCGTTACCATGGAAGAATACGCCATGGGGAAGGATGCGGCCCGCCCTTGCCGATGATCTTCAGGGAGCGGACGGCGTGCGACAGGTGAGCGTAGTCGCCCTGCTTCCTGACCGGGCGGCACACAGAGAGGCCGGAAACGTTCGCAGGGAGCGTGTAACACGTCCAGACCCGCGCTCAGCAGTTTTCGGAAAAAGTTGGATTGGCGGCGGCTTTGCTGACAGTCTTGAGGGCGTCGCCGTCCTTGAGCTTCGGGTCGGTGAGGGCGTTGCCTTGCGCGACGAGCACGGCGGGGTTGTCGTGCGGGATCATGCTCGTGCGGGCGAGACTGCAGGTTGCGGCATTCTTTTCCTGCCCGCAGAACACGATGGCCACACCAGCCTCGTTGCCAGCTTGAGGAGCAGGGAACCCAAATCGCAGGTGGGGACGTAGACGGTGGTGCAGCGCGGGTCCGGGCATTCCGGGTACCAACGATCTGCGCCACGACGCGGCTTATCTCGAGAGGTGTACAGCACTGCGCCTTACTCTTGCCGCTTTCTCTGGCAAAATATCGCATTAGACGTTCGCAGTAATCGCCCAAAACATCGTCGCCGCTAGCGCGGTTCATCGAGAAATCGGATGCTTCATTCTCGAAGACTGGGATGAGGATTGTGGACAGGTCTACTACCTCCTTGCCGCTGCCAGGCCTATGGGTGTTGTTGAAGTCCGGCATATCGAACAGCGTGTTAGCGTTCGCGAGCAGGGCGATGGTTCTCTTCTTATTGATCTGGACGCCAATGTCGGACCTGCTCCTGAGGGCGACCACACCCTTGAAGCTGGTCCGGTGGGGAATAGCAACCGGTTCGCAGAACTGGCGAACGTACTTGTCGGTGACGTACCTAGTGACGAGCAGCACCAGGACGCGGTCCTCGTGCTGGCTCGCGCCCACGCCATCGTGCGTTTCACAACAGCTCGACCACAGCGAGATGCGAGGTTCGGGTTTCTTCGGGACCATGGCTTGCGCCACTATATTCACGCTGCGGAATGGGTATATGAGATGCTGCCAGCAGGTCTCATTCGGAACCCAGAAGGTGCGTCTCTCGCGGTACTCTCCGGGGTCGGCCCCCGTCTTGTCTGCGCTTAAGGCCTGCCTACAGAGCACATCCGCTCACAAACTGCACCGAGGCGGAAAGGGCCGACCATTCCGCGGCCAAACAAGTTCCTTCAGCTTCGTGCAGACCAAGCCCACCACCCAGATCCCTAGCGTAACCTTCGGTTCCCTGGGCCCATGATGCCGGCCCCCAAGCCCAACCAACACCCCGACCACATCGGCCTTGTCGATGCTTTTGGCGATCATTGGTCGTGACACGCCGAGGGCGCGCCTCGTCTTCCCGGTCATTTCCGATTCCCACAGGGGCTGGAGAATCCATCATGACACTGACTGGCATGTGTGTAAATCTATAGCCTCTTCCAACATGAGATGAGTCTGGAGGAGGGGTTGTGTTTCTAACATGAAATGAGTCTGAAGCCGGATCGGGTTTTGTTCATGATGGGGAGATGCAGGCCCTTATGAACCTCGATAACCTGACCTCCATTGATCAGCTCGCGGACTTTTTGTCCGGCACCCAGACGGTGGCCTTTTCGGTACTGAGTAGCCCTGCAGCCCGCTACGAATGGGTGCAAAAGACCCT
>JAJYQN010000062.1 GCA_021794595.1 Pseudomonadota bacterium | reverse complement strand
CGGAGCGCGCCCAGGCGAGGGCATGGGGCCTGGCGGCGGCCGCGGCCGCAAAGGCTCTAACGGGCGCCCAGATCGGCTATCGCCTCGGTACCCGGACCGACCTCGATGTCCTGACGGCCCTGCGCACGCTCTACCGCGCGAAACGCCGCTATGCCCAGGCGCGTTATCGGATGTTACTGGCGGGGTTGGCCCTGAAGGCGGCCGTGGGTGCCCTCGCAGAAACCGATATACGCGGGATCAACGCCTTGCTGACAGGCTCGAGCACATCGCCACGGGCCCCGCGACCTCATCACGGCTGAGAAGCGGAGATTGAGGTCCCAAGCCCCATTTCCCGAGAAAGGTGCGTGGTGCAGACCAAGAGGGCCGAGGCCGCGCACTGGGTCGAAACGAGGAATAAACCGTGATCGGGGGATTGCAGAGCTAGGACGGCGTTGGCGGGTATTAGTCTGAGGTTGCCTCCCTAAACCCCCCAAAAAAGCTCCCTAACGCCCAGGAAATCAAGCGCTTGGGCGTTTTCTGGTCTGTCGGAATGTAGGCATGTAATAGTTGTATATATGCTTGCAATGCGCTGTTGTATGTGCTATGTAGTAGGCATGCATATCCATATCGTACCCAATCGCGGCGCACGCCCCACCATCCTGTTGCGGGAGTCCTACCGCGAAGGCAAGAAGGTCAAGAAGCGCACCATCGCCAATCTCTCGCATCTGCCGATGCATCAGATCGAGCTTCTGCGCGCGGTCTTTCAGGGCGCGGATCTGCAACCGGCGGGGCTGGGGTTCGTGGTGGAGCGCTCGCAGCCCGCGGGGCACGTGGACGCGGTGCACCGGATGATGGAACGCTTAGGGCTGCCGGCGCTCATTGCGAGTAAGCCCTGCCCCGAGCGGGACCTCGTGCTGGCGCTGATCACCGCACGCATCCTCGACCCGAGACCCAAGCTCGCCACGACCCGCTCCTGGGCGGCCACCACGCTCGCCGATACCTTCGGGGTGACCTTGGCCGATGAGCAGGACTGCTACGCGGCCATGGACTGGCTCTTGGCCCGTCAGGACCGCATCCAGGCGAAGTTGGCGGCCCGCCACCTGAAGGCCGATGGCCTGGTGCTCTATGATTTGAGTTCCAGTTACTTCGAAGGGACTACTTGTCCGCTCGCGCGACGTGGCTACTCACGCGACGGCCGACGCGGGACCCTGCAGGTGAACTATGGCTTGATGACCGACGACCGGGGGTGTCCGGTGGCGGTCACGGTGCACGAAGGCAATACGGCCGACCCCACCACGTTGATGCCCGAGATCACCCGCATCAAAGACGAATTCGGTATCGCGCAGTTCGTGATGGTCGGCGACCGCGGCATGATCAGTAGTGCCGCGATTGCGACGCTCCGCGAGCACGGCGGCATCGACTGGATCACGGCCTTGAAGAGTACCTCGATCCGTGCGCTCGTGGAGGACAAATCCCTGCAACCCGATCTTTTTGATGACACCAACCTCTGCGAGATCACCCACCCCGACTATCCCGGGGAGCGGCTCGTGGCCTGTCGTAACCCCGAGCTTGCCAAGCTTAGGCGCCATAAGCGCGAGGATTTGCTCAGTGCCACCGAAGAGGCGTTGCGCACGATCCAGACCCGTATCGAAGCCGGACGTCTTACGGGGCAGGACAAGATCGGGCTTACGGTGGGCCGTGTGATCAACCGCTATAAGATGGCGAAGCACTTCACCCTCACCATCACCGACACGACGTTCACCTTCGCCCGCAAGGAGGACGCCATTGCTGCGGAGGCGGCCCTCGATGGGCTCTATATCATCCGCACCTCGGTCAGCCCAGAGCGCCTGGATAGCGCGAGTTGCGTCCGCCATTACAAATCCTTGTCTCAGGTCGAGCGGGCGTTTCGCTCAATGAAGACCGTAGACATCAAAGTTCGTCCCATCCATCACCGGCTGAGTGATCGTGTCCGCGCCCACATCTTCCTCTGTATGCTCGCCTACTATGTCGAGTGGCACCTGAAGGAGGCCTGGCGCGAACTGCTCTTCGCCGATGAGGATCAGGTGGCCCGGGCCACCCGCGATCCGGTGGCGCCCGCGCAACGCTCGGAGGAGGCGAAAGCCAAGGTCGCGCGCCGACACCACGAGGATGGCACCCCCATCCACAGCTTCCCGACGCTCCTCACGGAGCTCGCCACCATCGTGCGCAACACCTGCCGCACCTCCGCGGAAGCCAATGCCCCGACCTTCTCCGTGACGACGCAACCCAATCCGCTGCAAGCGCGCGCCATGGTTCTCATTGACGCCCTCGCCGTGTAGGCAGGGCGCGGACCAGAGATGCTCTCACAACGTCTTGAAAGGCCGCAGGAAAACGTCTTTTGTCCGGGGCAACTTGAGATTAGTCGAGCCTCTTGTGCGCCGGAAAAGCGCAAGGCTCGTCCGCAGGACGGCCGCGGCATCTCGTAGCGGAGCGGAGAGATAATGGGCCATGCGGCCCACAATGTGAGTTGCGCTGAGACCGAAGGCGCGAGGGCGACTTGGACGTCCCGTCGCGCATACCGAGAGCCGGCGCACGCTTGACCCCACCGCTTGCGGGCCACGGTGAATAGGTGAGAGAGCAGGGCGAGATAGAGGTGAATGGTATGGGGCGCCGCGCCTTCGAACTCTTGGGTTGCGAGTACTGCGGCGATGTCTTTGCCGCGTAGGGAGGCCAGGGAACACGGTGCTAACGACGAAGCCTGCCAGCAACGGATGGTGAAGATCTCACGGTTGCCGGATTTCTTCTTGCTGCTGATCTCACGGGTGGAGCGCTCAAGGGCTTTAGTGAGTTGTGGTCTCGGCCTCGGCGCGGGAGACGAACACGCCTCGTTCCATTTCGGACTCGACGATCGTGGCCCAGGCGCAGGCTTTGACTTTGGTTGTAAAAGTCTGGCACTGGACGGGGTGGCCGCGCTTGCGGACACGAACCTCCCATTGCCGATCGCCGCGTTTTCGAATAGATGCTACGGGGTTCCTCGGAATTGTTGTACGCGCCAAAACCGATTTCAAGTGGAGCAAATTTGGAGCAAAAAATCAACGGCAGGGCTTGGCTTCGGAAGGAGTGGCTACGTAACTCACGGAATTATAAGGGGTTTTGGTCGGGGCGAGAGGATTTGAACCTCCGACCACCTGAACCCCATTCAGGTGCGCTACCAGGCTGCGCTACGCCCCGTTCCGGCAGGCATCATACCGTAAGCGCTGCGCGTATCAAAGATGCCA
>JAJYQN010000126.1 GCA_021794595.1 Pseudomonadota bacterium | reverse complement strand
CCCCCGGGGTGTTCTTCGCCAGCACCGCGCGCACCGCCTGAAAGAAACCCACATCCTCCCGGATTTTCAACGCTTGCTCGTTGGGTACCGCCAGCGCAAAGGCCTTTGACACATCGGTGACGACCCGCAAGAGCCGCGCCTTGCCATCAGGCTGGGCGAGGATATGTTCCTGGGCGGCCGGCAGTAACGATAGCCGCTCCTGCGGGGTGCCGGTGACCCATTTCGACCAATCGAAGGGGTGGAAGAGGCCACGGCAGATCTCGTAGTGCTTCAAAAGCGCGCTGACGGCTTCTTCCTGATCGAGAGCGGTTTGTCCCTGGCCCCCGCTTTCGGTGTAGGTGGCCAGAGCCGCTTTCAGTTCATCAGCCAACCCCAGGTAGTCCACCACCAGTCCGCCCGGCTTATCCTTGAAGACCCGGTTCACGCGGGCGATGGCCTGCATAAGACCATGCCCCCGCATGGGTTTGTCCATATAAAGGGTATGGAGGCTCGGCGCATCAAAGCCTGTGAGCCACATATCGCGCACCAGCACGATCTGAAAGGGGTCTCTCGGGTCGCGAAAGCGCTGGGCCAAGGCCTCGCGCCGGGGTTTGTTGCGGATATGGGGTTGCCAGTCCAGGGGGTCGGTGGCGTTACCCGTCATGACGACCTTCATACGGCCCTGATCATCGGCCTCGGCTGCCCAGGCGGGGCGCAGTTTGGCGATCTCCTGATAGAGCGCGATACAGATGCGCCGGCTCATGCACACCACCATGGCCTTGCCATTCATAACCGTGAGGCGGTTTTCGAAGTGCTCCACGAGATCGCGCGCAACGAGACGGATACGGGCCTTGGCGCCGACAACGGCTTCAAGCCGTGCCCACTGAGTCTTCAAGCGCTCCTTGCGCTCGACCTCCTCGCCCTCGGTGATCTCCTCAAACCGAGGGTCGATCTGCGGGCGCTCGGAGGCCTTCAGGGCGAGCTGTGCCAAGCGGCTTTCATAGTAGATGGGGACTGTGGCGCCATCGGCGACCGAGCGCTGGATGTCGTAGATGCTGATGTAGTCCCCAAAGACCGCCCTGGTATTGGCGTCGGTCTTCTCGATGGGGGTCCCGGTGAAGCCAATGAAGGAGGCATGCGGCAGGGCGTCGCGCATATGGCGGGCGTAGCCGTCCAGAAAATCGTACTGACTACGGTGGGCCTCATCGGCGATCACGACGATATTGTGCCGCTTGGAGAGCACCGGGTGGCGGTCACCCTTCTCCTCGGGAAAGAACTTCTGGATGGTCGTAAAGACCACACCTCCGGCAGCGACTTTCAGCTTCTCGCGCAGATCCGCGCGATCGCTGGCTTGAACCGGCGGTTGACGCAAGAGATCGCGGCAACGGGCGAAGGTGGCGAAGAGCTGATCATCCAAATCATTGCGGTCGGTGAGCACGACGATGGTGGGGTTCTCCATGGCCGGATGGAGGATGACGCGCCCGGCATAAAAGGCCATGGTGAGGCTCTTGCCGGAACCCTGCGTATGCCACACCACGCCGACCCGCCGATCCCCCGGATCTCCGCCCGGATGGTCCGTTGCCCCATAACGACTCCGGGACTCGGCCACCTGCGGCATGGGGATCTGGGCGGCCCGTATCGTCTCTTCGATGGCGACGTTCACCGCGTGGAACTGATGATAGCCCGCTATCTTCTTGACGAGCCGGCCACCGCCCTCATCCTCGAACACGATAAAATAGCGCAAAAGATCGAGAAAGCGGCGTTTCGCAAAAACCCCCTCCAACACCACCTGCAACTCCGGTAACGCGGGGGGCGCATCTTCGTGTCCGGTAATAGTGCGCCAGGGCTTGAACCATTCCTGGCCCGCACTGAGCGCACCGATACGGGCCTGGGCGCCATCCGAAATAATAAGCACCACATTGGCCCCAAAAAGGACAGGGATCTGCGCCTGATAGGTCTGTAATTGCTGCCAGGCGCTTTTTATGGTGGCGTTTTCATCCGCCGGATTCTTCAACTCAATCACGGCCAGTGGCAGTCCGTTCACGAACACCACTACGTCCGGGCGGCGGGTGTGTTGTCCTTCAGATACCGTAAATTGATTGACGGCCACCCAGTCATTATTCTCGGGCCTTTCGAAGTCTATCACCTTGGCTTGGGCGCCCGCGATGGAGCCGTCCTTGCGACGGTACTCCACCGTCACCCCGTCCACGAGCATTCGGTGCAGGGCGCGATTGCGCTCTAAAAGCGACGGCGCGTCGGCGCGGGTGAGTTTGCGGAAAGCGTCTTTCAGCACCTCGGGGGGCAGGTCGGGATTGAGGCGGGTAAGGGCCTGATGTAAGCGGTTTTCAAATATGACATCGCGGTAGTTCGGGTCGGTGCGCTCAGCACCCGGTAGCCCGACAGCGATGTCGGGGCCGTGGAAGATAGCGTAGCCTAGCGACTCCAGCCAGGCGAGGGTGGCGTCTTCGACAACTGATTCGTTAAGGGCTCGAGTGTTCATTCCGATTTAGAAATACTCGCCTCCGCCTCCGCCACCGCCATGTACAACCAGTTTTTTTGGTAAGTAGCTCGCAATTTGCTTAACATTGACAAAGGTTACGCCCGCCTCTGTCAGAGCCTTTACGGACGGCTCCTGACGCAGTTTTGCAGCGCGAACCTTCTGGCCTAGCCAACCCTGACGATTTGCTTCATAGCCAAACAACCAATGTTCTTGCTTAAAGCAATCCTCAACTAGCCATGACTCCCAGAGTGGAGAGGCGAAGTCGCTTGCAAAAACCTTCTTTTCCTGGGCTACCATTGCCGCAACCGCAACAAACGAGTCATCTACCCCTGCGATCGCTTGTTGAGCGCTCTTCGATAGGTTTATGCCAAGTTGCAGAGACGCCCAAATGCTCCACAGTATCTCGCTACCGTGACCAACCGGAGCACTGCTAAGTATTAGTGACTCGGGCTCTTCCGCACAAAGTGTGGGTAGCCGACGTAGCTAATCGAGGCTCTTAAGGAAGATTTTCTTTCCGACTTTGACGCAGCGTTTCACCTTGGCTTGTCCCTCGGGGGTAGGCATGAGATGACCGCATTGGCGGCATTGGTCAAGTTCCACGCGGTAGACATCGACACGGCGGCCCGTGAGCCGGCCCGTGAGATCGACCGGGTAGGTGGCGATCTGGCGTTTGAGCGAAGGGCTTGCACACCGCTCGCAGAGACGCGGGGCGGCGTGGGGATCTTTACGCTTGAGGAAAGTGAGCCAGTTTCCCATACTCCCAGTTT
>JAJYQN010000090.1 GCA_021794595.1 Pseudomonadota bacterium | reverse complement strand
GACCAGAAGAAGTGTTCGATCCCGACCTCCGATCCATGTTTGAGGGTCGGGGGCGGCCACGAGGGCGGCCGCCTCTTCCTCGGTGAGGAACTCGACGGGACGCTGTTCATAGCGTTTCGCGGGAATAGCGAGGATGCGCTGACATTGAAGACCGAGTGCCGGCTCACTGAGAGCGACGAACCGAAAGAAGGCGTGCAGGGCCGCCAAGCGGGTGTTGCGGGTCCGTACAGAGTTGCCTCTGTCGCGCTCAAGGTACCGAAGGAAGGACTCCAGGAAGGACGCATCGAGATCTTCCATCAGCAATTTCGAGGGCGCTCGCCGCAGACGCTGCGTTGCAAAACCGAGCAACAATCGGAATGTGTCGCGATAGCTCGCCACGGTGTGTGCGCTGAGACCTTGTTGCTCCAATAGGCGCTGCGTAAAGAACCGCTGGACGAGCGCGGGAAGACGGGCGGCGTTCATGGCCCTTCCCCCGGCCGATCCTGGCCAAGATATTGCGCGGCCAGCTGGAGAAGCTCCGGAACCGCTTCTATGTACCAGTAGGTGAGGCCCACATCCACGTGACCGAGGTAGGTGGCAAGCTTTGGCAATTCCCGCGTCACATCCAGGCCGGCACGATACCACTCGACTAGTCGTCCCGTTGCGAAGGTATGCCGAAAATCCTGCAGGCGCGGCCCGTGACCCACGCGCCTGTGCTGGGTTGGGGCCCGCAGGCCGACCACCTGGGATAGCCGCGCAAACATCGTACGGGCTGAGGCGGCGTTCAACCGCGTACCGTGTTCGCCAATAAGGAATGCCTCACTCAACGTAAGGGGGCAGAGCCGGTCGCGGCATCGCGTATAGTGCGCAAGCGCCGCGCGGGTCGATTCTCTCATCGGAACAAAGCGCGATTTGCCGAACTTCGATTCCCGAATGGCGAGTATCCCGCTCACGAGATCGACGTCCGATCGGTTGAGTCCCATGGCTTCACTGGGCCTCAAGCCGGTGGCCGCGAGCAGTCCGATGAGCGTCGTATAGGTCAGTGCCCGCAGTCCCGTACGTGAGGACCGTCGTGCGGCCTCACTCATGAGCTGGTCAATTTCCTGCTCGGTATAGATGTGCGGCGCATTGCGTCGCCGGCGGGCCTCCAGGAGTCGCTTGGGAGGAACCTCGGTCCGGGCATCAAGGGCGCTGAGCCACGCGGCGAATCCCCGTACCTGGGAGAGGCGCCGCCCCCAGGTGGCCCGCTGGACATGCTGGGGTGCCATCGCCCAGCGCAAAGCCAGATCGATGGTGATGAACGCGGCTCCCTCGCGTTCAAGCCAATCGACAAAGTGACCCAGCGTCAACGCCGGTTCGTAGAAACTCGCCCCCAGGGCCCGGCGGGCGGCCACGTACTGAACCAGAGAGTCGCGCATCGCACTCATGAGGCACCTCCCATCGCGGGCCAGTCTCGCGCGACGCCGCGCAGGGTGTCAAAAGAGACCTTCGCGTAAATAGCGGTACTGTCTTGTGAGCGATGTCGCAACACTTCCGCAATCTCCGCCATGGACGCACCGTGACGAATCATCGTCGTCGCCAAACCGTGACGGAACAGATGGGCGGCGCCTCGGCATGCGGGACGAAACCCGGCCCGAGCGAAGGCCAAGCGGACGATATGGCCGATCGCCGCCGGCCCTACCAAGCCCACGCGCGGCGCCCACAGGCGCAAAAACACGCGGCGTGACGCGCTAGCGCCTCGATCCTCGTGTAGGTAGATTGCCAGCGCCTCGCCCACATCGGCCAACAGGGGCATACGCTCGACCCTTTGCCCCTTGCCATGGACCACCAGTTCCCCGGAACGCCAACGGATGTCGTCTAGCTCCAGAGAAACGACTTCGTGGGCGCGCAAGCCGAGTCGCGCCAAGAGCAGCAAAACAGCATAGTCGCGACGCCCGCGCGGCGTCGATCGATCCGGGGATGCGAGAACCGCGGCCTCTTGCTCGGGCGTAAGGAATCGGGGCACGGACGATTGCCGCCATTTGCGGACCATGGGCACCGCATACGCGAGGTTGCGTGGCACCTCGCCCCGCAGGAACAGGAAGCCCAGAAACGAACGAAGCGCCACGGCCATGAGCCGCATGTACTCGCCCGATCGCCCGTGGCTACGGGCCAGAAGATGGTTGCGGATCGTCACGGCATCGAACGCGCCCGGGTCAACCTGGCCATCGCCCGCATCCTGACTGCGAAGAAAGTCACGAATGAAGGGCGCATAGACGAGCACTGAATTCTTGGCCAGGCCGCGTTCTTGCCGCAAGTAGTCCACGTAACGGCCGTAGATCTGGTCAATCGCAGATGCGTGATCCGGTTGCGGTACCGAGACCAGGCCCTTACGGCGCAGGGTGGCCAGTAGCTGCCGCAATGCGGCCCGCTCATGCGGAATATGAGTCGCTGCGGTATGCGTTGAGCGCTTAATGAACTCGGCAATAACGGTTTCATCCAGGCCTGCTAAGCCGACGTTCCGGCGTCTCATCCAGTGCGCGAAGGCGGTCAAGATCTGCCGCTTGTCATTCAGCGTCCGTTGCGCATAGCGCGCCGCGCGCAGGTGTTCGAGGCATGCCTCGATGTGGCGGACCGGCAGTCCTTCGGGTACGTCGTCTTCGATTGTGTCTGTCGTCTTCATGGGATTTCTCCATAGCCAGCGTGATTACCGGCCTGAAGAAATCATACGGATTATGCCGACTCACCTATCATCAAAAGGCGTGGAGAGGGCCCTTGTGCAGAGGAACGCGGCATAATCCGGGAGTCGGCATAACCTTTGCGAAAGAGTTCTCAAAAAGGCGATCCTGCACCGGAAAAACGCGCTCTTCTACCGCACCCTGAATGGGGCCCGTGTCGGCGACATCTTCATGAGCCTGATCCATACCGCCGAACTGAACCACGTGGCCTCGTTCGAATACTTGGTCGCTTTACAGCGTCACGGTGACGAGGTCGCCGCCCACCCTGGCGCCTGGATGCCTTGGAACTACCAGGCGGCACTGACCCCGCAAAACCCCGGCCCTGAGCCCCCCGATTAGCCGATCTCCGCGGTGGCCGAGCGTTTTACGCATCTCTGCCGGAAGGACACGAATGTCTCGTCACTCCTGTCTGTTCCAAGTGCATCCGATCTTCTGGCCGTCATCGGCCAAACCCCAGAAGTCGGCAAACGCCTCCTTGATGGCCCAGGCGCGACCTACCTTCAGCGCATCGACTGTGAGCGTCTGGAAACGCTCACGCTGGCGATCTGTCCAGTTTAAGGGGT
>JAJYQN010000056.1 GCA_021794595.1 Pseudomonadota bacterium | reverse complement strand
CGCGAAGACACATGTCAGTGAAATTCATCTGTTTGACTCCGATGTGATGCTGACGCACAACGCATTTCGGGCACCGGGTGCCCCAAGCATCGAGGAACTTCGGGCTCAGCAATTGAAGGTCGAATACCTGAAGTCAATCTATTCAAAGATGCACCGCGGCATCGTCACGCACCCAATCCAAGTCGATGCCACGAACGTCGGTAGATTGGCCGGCATGTCGTTCATCTTCTTGTCCATGGACAGTGGAGATGCAAAGCGCGCAATCGTCACTCAGCTTGAGTCCTGGGGAACGCCTTTCGTTGACGTTGGTATGGGACTCTTCGTCAAGCGCGACAGAATCGGCGGACTTCTGCGCACAATTGTTAGCTTGCCCGATGCGAGAGAAGAAGCTCGGGCGCGGATATCGTTTGCCCAGGATGACATCATTAATGAGTACGACAAGAACATTCAAATTGCCGAGCTCAACGCGCTGAATGCTTGCTTGGCAGTTGTCGCTTGGAAAAAGTACATTGGGTACTACAGCGATATGGGCCACGAGCGATTCGTCTCATACTCGGTTGCTAACAGCCTACTTTCTAAGAGCGACCTTCATGAAGGTCAGTAGCGTCGCACCCCAGTTCGTCGATCGAATTCCGAAGACGTTAGAGGACGGGGTGCTCTACATCTCGGAGAAGTATTCGACGGCGGCGCATAATTGCTGCTGCGGCTGTAAGGGAAAAGTAGTTACGCCACTTAAAGAAGGTCGTTGGCTCTTAAAGCGGAACAAGGGTCGGGTCAGCCTCGTGCCGTCTATCGGAAATTGGAGCCTGGCATGTCAGTCGCACTATTGGATCGAGAACAATTCGGTGCGGTGGGCCACGAGGTTTACGCACTCGCAGATCGAGGCCAACCGGACGCATGATAGGAAGGTGCTTGAAGCTGCCCACGTTGAGCGTCGTATGAAGGAACGTACTCTTTGGCAACGGATCGTCGACTGGATCAAGAGCTGGTTCTGAGGGGATGGCCTTAAACTGCCTCACTAAACCCTCCCGAAAAAGCTCCCTAACGCCCAGGAAATCATGCGCTTGGGCATTTTGCGGTCTGGCGGCGCGTATGACTGCAATGGCCGAGGAATGGCCGGTCAGGCGCACAGCAATTAATCGGCAGGTGGTCGGCCAGAACAGCCGTTGAGAACACACGGGCCGAGTGGCAGCAGCAGTTCTGCGAATTCAACCGGTGGATGCATGCAAAGGTCAGCGTCGTCATGCCAATGATGCCGAAGACTTGTTATCCTGACCGGCATCGATCAAGACAATGTTCTCGGCAGCATTTAGTCCTAGATCTTGCCGATAGCGCATGACTTTCTGAAGTTCGCTGTCGGTGAAATGGAGGATGACCGTGATCGATTTCTTAGTGTTATTGGCAGCCTCGTAGACGGCTACCTGTTTTTCCAGAGTTCTCTTGAGCTTGCTGTTACTGGCCAGCTTGAATTCGATCAACGTCTTGTCAGCGTTCCCGCGAGACACCTTGAAATCAACCGGCCCGCGCCCATTATTGACTTCGCGGTTGACGTCGTGGGTTGCGGCAAACCATGTCAGACGATACATAACCTGCAAATCCTCCTCGCGTTTGACCGGTTTTCCTTTCAGGTAAAACAGTCGGTAGCCATCCTTGTTCTCAATGACATCCTTCAGAAACTGCACACGCCGTAATGACTCGGTGTAACTGTCGCCCAGCGTATAAAATTCAGTGCCCTGCAGATGCAGGTCGACCAGTGCACGAAGTTTCTCGACGAATTGCTCCTGCGTTTCATGGACCTTTAAGCCGCTCAAACGGTGCGCCTCTTCCCCGCAATCCTCCTTCATGCGGATGAAGTGGTCGATGAGCACCGGGAATTTATTAACTGTCGCCGCGGCCGCATCGCGTAACTCTTCCTTGCCGGCATCTTCTGACAAGCGCGAAATGAAATATTCCTCCACCTGGGCGCGCAATTGAGCATCGGGCACGGCTGTGTAAACCTGCTCAATATGACTCAGCAGATCGCCGCGGTTAATCCACGCATCGTCCTTGGTCAGGATGTCTTTGGGGGTCAGCAAAACGAAGTCGTTGCCGTGAATCGGGAGGTTGTATGTGCCGCGGACCCATCGACGATTCTCGTAGTTAAAGGTAATTTTCTCGACGGGACAATCGCGCCTGAGCTCGGGGCGAATGTGCGCCTGTGCAAAGATTTGAGTGTACTCCAGCAAAAACCTCTTGATCAGATTCGTCGTGAAGTCGCTGAGGTGGTCACGCCCCACGCCACTACCGAAAAGGCAGAGCTTTTCCAGGTGGCTGCCACGGGTTATGGACTCACTCCCAAAATCGCTGAACACATGGTGCAAGTTCTGACGCAGGCTGCGCGCGAAATCGGCACCGAGGCCGCTCCCGGTGTTCCCGGTTTTGCTGAACCCAAGCCAGTTCTGTTTGATTTCTGGGAATCGGAACCAACTATCAAGCAATCCGGCAGAAATGCTCTCGTCAGCCGAGGCGTCGCGCAGGAACTTCAGGTAGCGAATGATTTCGTCGTGCAGTGCCTGATAACGCGCCTCCTTGCTGTCGAACAACAGAAAGGGGTCGATGAACAGCGGCAGGTCATTAATCAGCGAAACATTGAACGCGCCATAGTCTTCCAGCGTCTCCGGTACAACCGCGAAGAAGTCGGCAAAATAGATGCAGGCCAGATGTTTACTCGGTGGATCAACAAAGGGCGGCATTCCCCCCTCCTCCTAAATGGCCGCATTCGTCAGTAGTGTAGGGCGGCACTCGACCAGCGGTTGGTTAGTGGACCGAGAAGCGGCCATACAAGATGACTGATCCAGACATCCAACGCTCAGTATCAGCTGCGGCGCGAGGCGCCGCCAGCTGTACGCTGTTGTTGGCGTGTGTTCTGCAATGATTTCAGAGAAAGAACTTCCTCAAGATCGCTAATCCCGTCCGGCAGTCCATTGTGTGGGACAACGGTTCGATCACCAAGCAATGATCGAAAGCGCTGTGCAGCGCCTGGGTCTGGGTCAAACACATGTACCACAGGGTCGCGCGCCGAGCCCTCAAGAAGCTCGCGCACGAGCACATCGTATTCGGGTAGGCTGTAGCCGACGACCAGCCATGTGCGTGACGACGAGAGCGCACGCTTCGCGTTCGTCCACACAGGTTCGAGGTACGCCGGCAGAGTCTTCGCCGTCACTGGGGCCACGATAGCCGCGTCGCCTCGGATGGCGGGACGGCAATCATGGTAGCGGACAAGATGGCCGTTGCGATAAGACCAGGAAACCGACCCATGAAGCTTGTAGACTGGTACGGTGCCCGCAATAGATATCTTCTGGATGTGCGAATAGGAAGGGTAGCCTCCTCCCGCAAGCTGCTCTGGCCCCCAGCCATAGTGAAAGCCCGGACGGGGTACTCGTGGGCGTCGCTCATGGCGGATACCCCGCTCCGGTAAAATGTCGTAGTTAGTCGTGAGTACGCTGATGTCGTCGGTTTTCCGGAAGATCGTGGTCCAAAAGGCCTCGTGTGTTTGGACACGCGTGGTGCGGTTGAGGTTATGGCGCACGAGTGTTGTATTTAATCCCACCAGTTCGAGGTGGCCCATAGCCAGCGCAATCACGAGACCGACATATCGCTGCGCGTCCTGCCAAGCCGCCCCACCGCCTGTCTGAAGGTCAGCAAGGTATTCCTCAGGGGAGCGGCCGGTCGCATCCTTCCAGTCGTTCCAGCGATGCAGGACTCGGTCGACTAATTGCTGCCGTGTAATTCTATCGACGTCAGGTCTGGTATCAAAAAGCTGCGACGCCAACGGCACACCTGCCGGAGCAGAAAATCCTGCACCTAAGAAGACCGCAATCATCTCTTTGCACCTTGACGTGCTAGCCCAAGACTAGCCGGGCGGTCGAGGTAGCCGTTGATGGCCGTGTAACGTTCAATCGCTTTCTTAAAATTGGTCGGGCTCAACTGGATCCGAATCGCGACGTCGGCGCGCAGATAGCCCTGGGAAGTGAATAGGCGCAACGAATCGCGGTCATCCATTATGGTCACCTTTAGGCACATATTCATCCACGTAACCATCTTGGGTCAAGGCCTTAGCTCTGTTCCACGCAGTCAGCGTGAGCCGTCAACCCCCGGGAACGCCGCGCCGTGTTTCCCAAACTCGACGGTATCGACTGCGACCCAGGAGTCGGCGTCGAAGCATCCGAAATGGTCGGAGTACAGATTAAGGGGGGCGAGTAGCGATGTTCACGTCTGGGTGGGGGCGGATGTCTGATCAGCAGCGCAGAGCAGACATCCGCCGCTCAACGCGCCACTGTCCGCAAAGGCCGAGTAGCGGACCATTATAGCCCTCACTTTGATTGACCGTTGGCACGCAATGGTCAATTGGCGGCTCACCACGTAGTCACAAGCCTCCAGCAGGATATCGTGCAAGGTCAGATCACATCTGTAGATGACCATGCTCGTATCGGGCTTGCCATATCAGTCACCTTCCTTTTCGAATTCAGCGTTCTTGAATCGCAGCACCTTGGAGTTCTCCTTCACGGTACGCTGTACCCCTTCGTCAAATCCGGCAGTTGCCTCCGCCTGAATATCCACCGTAATCTTGACCTTCACGCCGGCACGCGACGTGAAATGTAGGATAACCTCATCGACCACATCGGCAAACTGCTTTTTGGCTTGAATCGCCTCCAACTCGATGCTGCCATAGAACTGCGTCTTCACTGTTTGCGGCACAATTTGGCTACTTGTGTAGACCGCCTTTCCGGAGTCCGCAATGTGAAGCGCGTTGCCGACGGAACTGATAATCGGCTCCGTTGGATTCAATTGAGCGCCCGCGTCGGCGGCTTTCTGTGCTACGGCATAAGCCGCTGCGGTCATGGGCTCTATCAGGAGCAGGGACGCATCCAAAATCTGCGAGGTGGGCTTTCCGAACGTGAATCCGAGGTAGCGATCCGCGTCCTTGCCTTGTGCAAAACCGAAAAAGTCCTGGCTCTCCGCCCCGCCGCGCAGTGTATGGCGAAAGACCGTATCGTCCTTCAGGCGGGGTAGGTACAGCTGTTGGCAGCTTTGCTGCCACACATTCAGTGCATTGGTCTCCTTGACGCCGTCCTTCCAGAACCAATCCTTTAAGACTTTGGCCAAGTGAATCGGCGCCCACTCGGTGATCAAAAGCTCGTTCTCCCTCAATACCCGTTCGATTTCTTGGGTGAGGTTGGGTGCCCCCGCATTGATCGGGAAAGACTCCCACTGGATCTCGGACAGCCCCTTGCCGGGATAGGCTTCTTGCATGGGGGTTATGATCCACTTATAGGCCTCCCGGATCATGCGGCGCAGCGCATCGTTCGCCTCTTCGGAGGTCTTGCTGGCCTGGCGCGCCTGGATCTGGTCAAGATTGAGCTTCGTCTCTTTGATGTCGCTCACAATAGAGCGCCACGCCAGGGTGGATCGCACCTGATCCCTCAGACGACTGATGGTGTCATCGGCCGCCGCCAGAAAGATCAAGCGATTCTGCTTAAAGCGCGGCTGGTCGCCACGCGTCTTTAAAATCTCGGTGGCCCGCGCGAGAGCCCGACTTTCACCGCTGCGGCTGAACGCGGCGTCGGGCGGCAGCACCACCAGACGCAGTTGCCAGTCGTCGGGGACGTCGCCGCTCGTCGTGAAGATATGGATGCCCCCGAACACGCCATTAGCGAGAGCCTTCTGCACACTATCCCGAATGGTCGGGAACACGTCCTCTTTGTCCTGGAAGCGGCGTTTGCGTTCCTCCATCTCGCGGCGCAGGTTCGGGCGGGTATCAAACCAGAACCGATTACTGCCGCTATTCAAATAATGAAGGCGGTCACCCAATCGACGCAGGGCATCCTTATAGATACCGACCTGTTGCCCCGGCTGGGCGGCGCCCAATAGGACGCGCTCCCGTTCAACGCCTCGCACGACCTGATTCGCCGTGCTCGGCGCGCTCCCCAGAAAGATCGTCCGGGCCGAGCGGCGGCACGCTTGCACACTGCCCAGGCGGGGGTCGCGGTTCTCGATCTCGGTGGTCTCGGCGCGCTCGCCATCGACATCCCGCTCGACCACTGGGTCCCAACCCTGCGGCAGGTAGTAGAGCAACTCGTTGCGCGTGTCGGCATCAGCAAGCGGGAAGCTACCGGGCATAATCAGCGGGTCTTTGTCGTTATCTTTCCATAGTCGGTGGATAACTTTCGCCATCAACTTCAGGACGCCCCGAGTCCGCTGGAAGCTATCGAGCGATGACCAGTCCTCATACAGGCGATCGAACACTTCCGGGTGGATCGGATAGGCATGCATCAGGCGCTCGAAATAACGGCTCTCCTGCGTCTCGTGTGGGAAGTCCTCGCTGTGGGCCGTATAGGTGTCAGCAAACGCGCGGCACACCGATTCGGCGGCCGCTTTGTCGTTGATGCGCGCAAAGAGACGGCGACGAACGATCTCGAACGCCTCCTCCGTACCAACCGGCTTCCACAGCGCTTGAATGCGACCAAAATAATGCGCTAAAGAGGCCAGCGCCTTCATGCCCCGCTCGCTACCGGCTTCTTTGTCCGACTCCGGCAACGACACCAATAGGACGGCGGTCGGTACGGCCTTAAGGGCCTCCGTCAGCGCCTGAATAAAGCTTAGGTTCGAATCGAAACTGCCCCCGGTCAGGGTCTTCCCTTCCTCAAACTGACGCACATAGGCCACCAGCTCATCAATCAGAATCACGCACGGAGCATAGCGGCGGAGCAAGGTCCCTAGTATCGCCTTGCCGGGCGAGGTGCCGGAAGCATCAGCGTCGGCCACCAGGGCGTACCCCTCGGCCTCCCCCAACTGCCACGCGAGATCGCCCCACAGCGTGCGAATGATCTGCCCCTCGCGTATCACCGGTTGGTTGGGCGATGACTTGACCCCATCCAGTACGGCTAACCGCGCATGCGGCAATTCCGTCACTCCCGCCGCATCCAGAATCGGGGGGATACCCGACAAATCACTGACTACTGCATCTCCTTTCGCGAGATGATAGACCGCCAGCATCGTGTGCGTCTTACCGCCGCCGAACGCGGTTTGCAATTGAATGACCGGATCACCGCCCTTGCCCGACAAGCGCTTGACCACAGAATCCAGCAGCAGGCGCATACCCTCGGTGATGAAGGTACGCTGAAAGAACAGCGCGGGGTTCTGGTACTCAGGGGTTGCCGTCCCGTCATGGACGCGCGAGAGGTCGGCGGCAAACTCGGCTTGCTGGAACGTCCCCTTCAGGACATCCTCATGCGGAACGGCGACTTCACGCCATGGTTTGAGATTCATATTCATCCCCTCAATCAGAGATCCAGTTGCGCCTGTGCGCCGACAATGCCAGTATCTGTCGAGGCCTGCTCGATGCCAGGCCACGCGGCGATAAGCTCGTTATAGGCACGCGCTTCTTCGGCCCACCCCTTGCGTTCACAAAGGGTATAGAGGCGATAGGCGAGCGCCCGAATCGATTCGGCACGGGCAGGCATGCGTGCGAGGAGACTCCCTGCAGCGGACTCGCCGTCCCCATTAAGGGCGCGGATCAGTTGATGCAGCGCCTCCCAGACTGGTATGCGAGTATCCGTCTCAGGCGCCCAGTCCGGGCGAAGCTCGGTCCAGCGCAGAAGACGCAATTTGCCAGCGCCACTTTCGACGACCCCGGATGTCTGCAGGCCCCCGACACTGGTACCCTTGGCACGGGCCAGTACGTCAGCCTCCCCGAACTTGCCCTCAGCCCAGCCTTGCCCCTCGAACCAATGGAGGCAGAACTGGGTGTCGTGATCAAAATCATCTTCAGCAAAAAAGCGATTGATAAGCTGCAAGGCGGTTTTCACGCGCATGGGCGTGCCGTCGGCCTCCAGCACCGCGCTGTACTGGCTGAAGATGGCCATGCCGGGGCCAATGATGGCCTGGCTCAGATCCACCGGCGCGACCGGCGAATTAACGCCGCCGCGGGTCATGTCCAGCAGTGCCTCGGGCAAGGCTGCGTTCAGTTCCCGGATAAATTCCCGACGACTGGCGGTCGGCGCATCTGCTACACGCTTGCGGCAGACGAGGATAATACTGGAAGCAAGGGCATTGGTTCCCATCGCAATCATACGGCCGGAGCCCTCTGTATGCATCGGCCAAGTCCCGCTGATGGCAAAACCGGCCTCGATGACGGCGCCTAAGAAGGTCACCCAACCGGTATTCGTCGTACCATCCGCATCGTCACTTTCCGCTTGTTTGAAGGCGTAGTAGATGGTGACTGGAAAGGCCGGATGCGCTTGCTCGGCCAAGCGGTGCATCGCCCGCGTCATGCCGCCGAGGAAAAATGCCTCCGCTTTCTCTTTGCTGCCATGGCGATAAGGTGTAGCAACCAATTCCTCCGCCTTGGGTACGGCAAGCGTGACAAAGAAATCTGGGAAAATGGGTTTCAGTGCGCGACGCAACCAGACGTAGAAAAAGTCCGACAGATCAGCGTAGCCAATGTTGTCATAATAAGGTGGGTCTGTTGATACAACTTTACCAATGCTAATTGTCTGTGACGCAGCATCTGCCTGTACTGCCATTGCCAGCGAGTTCGCCGGGAACGCATCAATGGCCATTGCGCCTTTGTCAATTGCGATTAGAAAACTACCACCCGTGTCTGCAAACGTGTTAGCTTCCGCAAAGTCCCACACCATTGGAATCGATTGTCGCGCAAATGTCTCACGGAATGCACCACGGTCACTCATCCATGATGCGACTGACGATCCAATATTTGTCATCTTCGACACAGCAAACGCCAAATACACCCCCACCGCCTCCGCGTATGCCGTCGCCCCGCTGCCTCCCGTCTCAAGCCCTTTACTATCGTCGGCCATACCGGAGGCCAGAGCGTCTGTTTTCACCTTGGCTCGAACTTCTTGGGCTAGGTCGGAAAACGTGGTCAACGCCAGGAGTTGACGGGGCGTGAAGAGATCGCTGAATTTGGTCAGGCCGTAGTTCGGCGTCTTAAAGTCGCGCGGGTTGTTCGGCAGATCCATTTCAGGCGACCACTCTGGCTTGACGCTCTCGGCAATGGCAATCTGCTCGGGCGTAGGCGACAGATAGATTCGTCCTCGCGTACCTTCAGCAACGATGGCCATGAGGCGCTGGCCCATGCTCCCGGCCTTCCCTTCGGCGCGAATGTGCTTGTAGTCAATGGGTGACTTCGACAGCAGGCAAATGAAAGCAGCACGCTTGCCAGCCGTCGTTCCACCTGCCGCATTCTCAGGCGGCGTGCCCATCTTAACAAAAAAGCGATAACGATCGCCCTCCACAACCGGCTGCACATACGCCTCTTTGCCCACCTTGCTGCTGAGCACAAACGTGGAGGCCAGCGGCACGTCCACATGGCTGAAGACAGGATTGGGGCTTTTGACCGTACGCGCCCAGAGCCAGGCAATGACGGTGAGATTCTTCCCTACATAGGGCTTGAGGTCGGGTCGCGGATTATGGGGGTCTTCCACCATCTCTGCCGTGATGGCGATCTGCGGATACAGGTGACCGATGCGTTTTTCGGCCTCATCGCGCATCCATTGGCCGTAATAGCGGACATCGTCCGCCAATCCTTTCGCCCCGCGCCAGTCGGTTGTCATGGCCCTGCGATCAGCGGCTTGCTGCCGCCACCCCGGGTTCACCGGTGGCAGCCCGGCAAACTTCGGTGGGATCTCGATCATTGCCTTGTTGATCAATACCGCCACCGGATTCAAATCCGAGGCGTAACTCTCAAGTCCCAGCCGCTGGGCTTCGAGGGGCAAGGCGCCGCCGCCGGCAAACGGATCATGAAAGGCGGGCAGCTTGTCCGGATCGAACAACGTGGAGGCCTGCGGATGGTCCTTATTGAGTTCGCAGGTTTCCCGCCAGGAACGCCTGATCTCAGCCCGGGCTCTGCCCAGCACCTCTTCATTGGTCGTGCTCTCCCACTGCACGAGATCCTCGAGAATTTTAAAGAGCCGCTCACGCTCGATCGCGGCCTTCTCCTTGTTCATTCCGTACTTGAAGCCACCGCCCTGCTGGTAGCCGGGGTCATTGACCATCTGCGCAAAGATCACGGCCCGTGCCGCCGCGAGCGGCCGTCGCGCCCACCAGAGGTGCAAAGTGCTGGGATGTCCGTGACGGATGGATTTCTCGCGCGCGGCCGCGACATTGATGACATCGAGAGGCAGCGCCACCTCGATCAGTTTCTTAGGGGTTTTAATGGGCGTCATGGTGCGGTCCTTATCGCCAGTGGGCAGGGCGCTGGAGAATAAAGCCATCGGTGCGGGACACCGCGGGCGGTAACTGCGACTGACGCAAATTGGCCTCTCCTATAGTAAAAGTGGCGTGGGCCGTGTTTTTAAGTTCGAAGGATTGGCGGCCGGGAGGGAACACCACGATGAGTCGCTTGGCCGGGAACTTCGTGCGCGATGTGCGCAGGGGCGCGGTCAGATCGCTGTCACCAGAGATGAGCAACGCGGTATCGAATCGGTTGTCGAAGGCATCAGTCAACAGCTGGACAGCGATATTCACATCCGTCATCTTTTCCTCGTAGTCCATCCACTGCGCGCCACACTGCCGGCATTGCCGGGGCTTTTCCAGGTAGTGGCCGAAGTGCGCCTGCAGGCCGGGCAACGTGCCGAGGGCTTCAAGATATGTGGTCTGGCGCTGCCTATCGGCTAGGTTGCGGCCGTTGGCGCGGATGCGCGAGGTGAAATAGTGCACACCTTGCAGCGTTTGCCCCGGCTTTAGCAAGGCTTGTGCCAGCGCCACCAGATCCAGCCAGTAGTATTTGCGCCAGCCCTTGCTGCGCAGCCCAAAATACAGGTTAAATCCATCAATGTAGACCATGACACGGCTCATGCCGGACCTCCGATCTCGCAGAGGCCGGTCCGGCCCTTGACACGGGTGGGTATTGTTACGATAATTTGGCTTGTTAACCCCGCCGGTGATCGCATCACCGGCCCGACGCCTCCCTTGTGGAGGCGTTTCTTTGTGGGACGTCCCCGACGCGTCATGGCGATCCCTTCCCGGCGACCGCCCTTGCCAGCAGCTGATCCAAATCGAGATTGATGCTGGTCACCGCCCAATCCGGTTCCTGCCCGAAAGGCTTGGTCACATAGAACGGCCCCTCATACTGATCGCCATCCACCAGAACAATTGCCAGGATGAACTTGTCCTGTTGATTCAACCCATAAAGGATTTCGTTGCGGGTGACGGTCACCGTGCGGCTGCCTTGGGCTCGGCCCTTCACCTCGATATGACGCGCCGGCGGCAGTTTGCCCTCCTGTGCCTTCGGCAGACTGGTCACGTCCCATCCGCATTTTTGCGCCGAGACATCGATAACCTCATGTCCCAGGGCCCGCTCGGTCGCCATGACGGCCGTCATGGCGACCTGCTCCACACGCGCTCGGGCCTCGGCATCCGCCGTCCACCCCGGCTGCCCCTGGCGCTGGGCGAGCAGTCCGGCCGGGATCACGAGCGCTCCCCCGACCACCACGGGTGTGGCTGAAATCACATGACACATGGCGAGAAGCGCTTTTTCGCGTGACGCCAGACGCACCGTCAGGTCATCGATCATGCGACGGATGTTTTCCAGGGGAAGACGGACATCCTTACCCGCCGCAAGGTCATCCTGCAACTTGATATAGCGATCCGACCAGTAGTTGATCTCTTTCACCAGCCGTTCGCGGACCGCGGCCAGGGTCTTGTCCACATTCTTCTTGCGCCGGGCACGCACCTCATCGAAATGCTCGGGCACAAGATGGGTAGAAACATGCGCCAAGGCCTGCTGCTCAAGGTTCTGCGTGATCCACGGGGCCGCCAGCACGTCTGTGATGAGACCCCTATCCGCCTCGCCAATGGGTTCCAGGTCCAGGTGAGGGGCCCACCCCGCGTTGATCGCCTGACCTTCCGGGTCGATCTCGACAAACTGCATGCGCCGGGACACGACGTGGGTAGAATCGGCCCCCTCCTTGACGGAGTGATCGATAATGAAGAGCGCCTTAACCGTAAGACCCATGTCCGCAGGATCGACGAGCACCGTGCCCTGTTTGAGCGTGGGACGATGCTGCTCCAGTATGAGATCGATGACGGATTGCATCAGCGGATGAGCCGGGTGGATGAGACTCGCCATCACCGCACCCGCGCGGTCGGTGAGACGCACATACTGCTTCTCAAAGCATACTCGCTCATAGCGACGCAAAACGGGGTTCGCGTGCCGGCGATCCCGCCCGGTGATCTGCCGATCCCGTTCGCGGATATTGGCCGGGACGTGGGTGATCTCGTAGCGGCCCGGCTCGCGGGGGCGCAATTCGCCGCCGAGCTGCTGGAAGGCCTGATGGAAAAAGGAGCGGATGAAGTAAGGCTGGAGCTTGCGAGCCTCGGCCTTTTCCATTTCCTCCTTGACCGCGAAAAGCCGGCGCTCGTCCATCACCTCTTCACAGAGGGCGTTGCGTTGGATGATGGTTTCGAGGTGCGCAGTATCCAAAGCGCCCTCCACTTTGCGTTGTAGGCGGGCGCGCACCTCGGGGTCGGCGCCATAGCGGATGGCCTCTATCAGGAGGTCTTTGAGGCTCTTATCCTCGAACACCTCGCCCAAAATATCGAACACACGGCCGCCCAGCGCTTGGCGCTCGATTTCCAGCTTGTCGAATAGGCGCTGAAAGACATCGCCCTCACGGGTCTCGCTCGCCACCAGGTTCCAGAGATGGCAGACCTCGGTCTGACCAATGCGGTGGATGCGGCCGAAGCGCTGCTCCAAGCGGTTGGGATTCCAGGGGAGATCGTAATTGACCATGAGATTCGCGTTTTGTAGGTTCACGCCCTCACCCGCAGCGTCCGTCGCGAGCAGCACGCGCGTGGCCGGATCGTTACGAAACAACTCCTGCACCTTGCGTCGTTCTTCGCGCTTGATGCCCCCGTGAATCATCGTCACGGCCTCTTCATGACCGATCAGGCCGCGAATCTTGACGGCGAGATAGTTCAGGGTGTCGCGGTGTTCGGTAAAGAGAATGAGTTTGCGCTGGCGGCCCTCGGCATCCTGCATCTCGGGTGTGTTTTGCAGCAATCGGGACAACTCATCCCACTTGCGATCTTGCCCGGAGTGCACCACCTGCCGGGCCTGCTCCTCTAGCCCTTCGAGGATGAGGATCTCGGCCTTGAGCTCCTGGATGGTCTGCGCGGCCGTGGCCTGATCGACCACGGACTCTTCGAAATTCTCGTAGTCCTCCGACGAAAGGGCATCGGCGGCTTCCCAGATATCTTCCGGGGCATTGTTTGCGATGCTCGGATTCAGGGTCTCAGCCAGTAACTGACCCCGTTGACGCAATTTCTCTTCCTCAACCCGCCGTGTGAGCTTATTACGACGGCGCTTGAGTGACTGGTAGATCGCCTCGGGGCTGGAGGCGAGCCTACGTTGTAGGGCCGTGAGCGCAAAGCCCACGGTACCCCGGCGGCCCCCATCCTGCAGTTGATCCGCCCGGTTCATTTCCTCCTTCACATACTCTGTGACGGCGGTGTACAGCGCGGCCTCGGGGTCCGAGAGCTTATAATTGACGGTGCGGGCCCGCCGCTCGGGGAAGAGCGGCGTCCCGTCGAATTTTAACAGGTCTTCCTTGACCATCCGCCGCATAAGGTCGCTCACATCGACCTTGTGCGCCCCATCGCGCGACTTGCCATAAAAGCGATCGGAGTCCAGTAAGGACAGGAACAGCTGAAAGTCCTCCTCCTTGCCGTTATGCGGGGTCGCTGTCATGAGGAGAAAATGACGGGTGATCGAGCCCAGCAGCTCGCCTAACTGGAAGCGCTTGGTCTTATTGACTTTATTGCCGAAGTAATTGGCCGAGAGCTTATGGGCTTCGTCAACGACGATGAGATCCCAGCGCGAAAGGCGCAGTTTTTCCTGAAGGTCTTCGTTGCGGGATAACTGGTCAACGCGCGCCACCATCAAATCGATGTCGTCAAAGGGATTGCCACTCCGCGATTGTTCCACCTGCTCGCGGGAAAACAATGTGAAGGACAGGCCGAACTTCTCGAACATTTCGTCCTGCCACTGCTCGACGAGACTCCCCGGGGCCACGATCAGCACGCGCTGGGCGTCCGCACGCATCAAGAGCTCGCGGATCAAGAGACCGGCCATGATGGTCTTCCCCGCGCCGGGGTCGTCGGCCAACACATAGCGCAACGGCTGGCGCGGCAACATCGACTCATAGACTGCGGTAATCTGATGCGGGAGCGGCTCCACATTTGAGGTGTGAACGGCCATCATCGGGTCGAACAGGTGGGCCAGATGGATCCGATAAGCCTCGGCCGCGAGCTTGAACGCTGCGCCCGGCGCATCGAAGGCCCAAGGCCTACCCACCTCGGCCAACGACAGTTGGGCCTCGTCGGTCCGGAACAGCATACGCTCCAGGACCCGGCCATCGGGCGTCTTGTAGTAAACCGTGAGGGCGTTGTCGCCGACTAATTCCGTCGTGACGACCCGCACGACGTGTCCGGGGTCGATACCCGTGATGGCGGCGTTTTTCTCGATCTCCTCAAGTTTCAGCATGCGGCCCTATTGTTCCAAAATCC
>JAJYQN010000113.1 GCA_021794595.1 Pseudomonadota bacterium | reverse complement strand
CCGGTAGCCTTGCCCTCAATTGCGTTTTGAATAGTGCGGTGCGGGACGCGGGTTTATTTGAGGAGGTGTGGGTCCCCCCGATAGCGGGGGATTCGGGTACGGCCGTGGGCGCGGCGCTTTTGGTCGACAGGCAAAATAGAGCCCCGCAAGACCGTTATCGCCTCACTCACACCCGCCTTGGTCCTCGGTTTAGCGTCGAAGACCTCGAGGAGGCGCTACGCCGTTCTCGGCTTGCCTTCGGACGCCCCCCGGCGATATCGGTCGCCGTGGCCGCGAGGCTTGCGAGCGGCAAGATCGTCGCCTGGTTTCAGGGGGCCATGGAATTTGGACAAAACGCCTTAGGAGGCCGGTCGATTCTGGCGTCACCCACGGACCCGGATATGACAAGACGCATCAATCAGCTGAAAGATCATGAAGAGTTCCAGCCAATCGCCGTATCGGTGACGGCTGAATCGGCTGGGGACTGGTTTGAGGATGCGGCGCACTCACCCTTTATGTCGTTTGTTTCGCCCGTCCGGGAGGACAAAAGACCGCGCATCCCGGCGGCTGTCCATACGGATGGCACCGCCCGCGTGCAGACGGTAGACCGTGAGACCCAAGCGCTTTTCCATGGCGTGATCGAGGCCTTCGGCGCCCTCACAGGGGTTCCCGTTTTGCTGCACACATCGTTTAATACCTTCCGCGCGCCGATGGTCTGTAGCCCCGCGGAGGCCATCGCCTGTTACGCTAGTACCCCTATCGATGCGCTGGCCCTGGGCCCCTTTCTCTTGGAGAAAGCGCGATGATGGCTCGCGGGCCATGCGGAGCACAATAACGCGTGCCGCCACTCGGTCGCGCGCAGTTATAGGGCCGGGGTGGGGCGGCGCCTCACGAATCCCGCCACCGACCTGAAAGACGCCGGCTTGACGACACGCGCTTCCCGCAGGAGCGGGATAAAACCCAAGGCCGTGTTCAGGCGCGCGAGGCCTGAGATCAGAAACACCCACAGTAGACTATTGCCGAGAGAAAACCCGAAAACCTGAAGGGTATTTGGCACATGACTTTCCAAAAATCCTCCGAGCCCGGCTCCGGCGACCAGCGCAAAGGCCGTCAGGACGTTGTGGAGGGCATTATAGAGTGATCGCTTTTCACGCGGCACCGTATCGTAGACGAAGTTGCCGGCGCTGAGATTAAACCCGGCCCATGCGAACCCATTTAAAAGTTGAATAAACACTATGACCCCGAAGTGCGTCGTGGTGAGCCAAAGCATCGGGGCGATAGGGATGAGCGATCCGGTAATGGCTAACACCAGGCGATTCCCAAATCGGTCTCCGATCCGTCCCCATAGGGCCAAAGTTCCCACTTGGGTCAAAACGACAATGGCCTGAGTCGCCATAAATTCGATGTAAGAAAAATGGAGATCGCGCAACATATAGACCGCATAAAAGGGGCCGGCGATTCCGGCCGAGAAACTCATTACGGCGGTGAATATCGCAAATCGGGAGAACTGCGTCCCTCGGAGTTCGCGCCAAAGGGCGCGCGGATGCAGGCTGAGACGGCCTTTGGGTAGGGGCTTTTCGCTTACCATCTTGACGCGCAAGACCGAGACGATTCGGGCTGCCATGGCCACCGCGAAGATGGTGATAAAACCCCAGGAGGTATGGCCCGCGCCTTTGGCAAAACGCAATATGAGGCCCGCACACACCAGGGCCATGAAATTGGCGAGATTCATGAGGCGTGATCGCTGACCAAAGTAGTGCCCGCGCACCGTTTCCGGGACGAGATCTCCCATAAGGCTATGCCAGAGGGGATTTGCGAAGTGATTGGCCCCGTAATAAAAGCTGAGGGAGACCATGAGAATCATGATCGCGTGCGTGGGAAACAGGATGGGCAGGGCTATGACCGGGAGCCACAGGAGGCTTTGGGCGGTGAGCCCCGCGATAATCAAAGATCGGCGTTGTCCCAGGCGCTCGGCAAGCCAGGCCGCCAAAAGCTGAGCAAAAGAACCCAGTAAAGCGGGTAGCGTGGCGAGTAGTCCCACTTCGCCAGCGGTGGCCTTAAGAAAGAGCGCATAGGCCGGGAGATACGATTCGCCGGCGCCACGCATCATGGACGACAACACGCCTTCGGAGGTTACGGCATGGAGCGATTGTTCGGTAGGGTCAGTCACAATAGGCCGATAAGGGAAGACACGGCGGCTATTTAAGGCCTGTCGTTATCGTTTCACAACGGGGTGCTTTGCCGTTCTGGACGAACGGCGATGGCGCCCGGATCAAGAGCCCCAATTTGACCAAACATCGGTGTTTGAGTACGCTTAATCGAACTAAGCCGTAGATAAAAAAGAACGCAAACGGCGCGTCTACGAGGGAGGAGCCTATGGCTTCGACGCGGTCAAAGTGGGTCTACCTACTACTAATAGTCCCGTTTCTCGGAACGGCATGGGTCCCCCTGTATGACAGGCTAAGCCCCACAGTATTCGGATTCCCGTTTTTCTATTGGTACCAACTGGCTTGGGTGCCAGGGAGCGTTATCCTGACTGGCATGGTGTATCTACTGACCGAACCACGCCGGGTGGCCCCCCGTTCCGACTCATGACAGTCGCGCTCGCGGTCTTTCTTGTCCTCTTTCTTTTTGTCACGATGCTTGGGTTCTGGGCCAGCCGATGGCGCCCGGCTAATCTCGGCTTACTGAGCGAATGGGGCTTAGGTGGGCGCCGATTCGGCGGCGTCATCACCTGGTTTCTGCTGGGCGGAGATCTCTACACGGCGTACACCTTCATTGCCGTGCCGGCCCTGGTATTCGGGCAGGGTGCGCTTGGCTTCTTTGCCTTGCCTTACACCATCATGATGTACCCCGTGATGTTCTTGGTGATGCCGAAGTTGTGGACGATCGCCAACAGAAACGGGCATGTCACAGCAGCCGATTTTGTCCACCAGAGGTTCGATTGTCGCCTTCTCGGCGTTCTCGTCGCCATCACCGGCATTTTGGCCACGATGCCCTACATCGCTCTCCAGCTGGTTGGTATGCAGGTCGTGCTGGCAGGTCTTGGTATGGGCGGGCATGGTCAGTGGGCGGATCTGCCCTTGATCGTGGCGTTCGCGATCTTGGCCGCCTACACCTATACCGGGGGATTGCGGGCCCCTGCGGTCATTGCAATCGTAAAGGATGTCCTTATCTATGCGACCGTCCTAGCGGCCGTCCTATATATCCCGGAGAAGCTGGGCGGTTGGTCTGGGATCTTTGCGCATGTCCCGAGCGGTAAACTTTTGTTTCCCAAACCATTGACCCATGACACTGGCATGGA
>JAJYQN010000115.1 GCA_021794595.1 Pseudomonadota bacterium | reverse complement strand
GGAGCCTTACTCGACGCGGGGATTTTGGTGGACGTTTATTTGGCCATGACCGGCGGCCAGACCGCGCTGTTTGGCGACAGCGCTATCCCCGAGAAGCCGGTTCTTTTGGATGGCTTTGCCTTCGAGGACGGGGAGGCCTTGGTGGTAGCGCCCGATGCTGAGGAGCTGGCGGCCCATGAGGCCTACCTCGAAACCTTGGACAAGGCGAGTGGCGGCCGCTGTCTATGGCGGCTTTTGTCGCCGTGAGCGGCTTGCGGCCCCTTTGTCCGCTCACGAGGTTTAGTATCGTCGGCGTTGGCCTAGAGCGGGTGCGCTTTGTGGGTCTTTAGGGCAAACAGCGCGCCGACCGCGCCCAATAAGGCGGCGAGCGTCACGAAGGCCAGCCGGTAGCCCCCTGTCTGGATGAGGAGGCCTGTGAGCACCGGACCGATGGCTTGGCCCACGTCCATGATGGACCGCAGCACGCCGATGCTGGCGCCAAATCCCCCGCTGCGGGCGCGGTCCCCCACGAGCGCGCCGGTCGCGGCGGTGGTTGCGGCAAAACCGGTCCCAAAAATCGCGTTGATGATGAAAAGCGGGATGAATTGGCTTGTAAAGGGGAGCGCCGCGACCGCTAAAGCCCCCAGGGCTAGGCCGCCTAGGATGGCTGGGCGGCGTCCGTAGCGGTCCGACAAGCGTCCGATCCGCGGCTTAAAAAGGACCACGACCACGAGTTGAACCCCGAGTAAAAGGCCGATACGCCAGGCCGGCCAACCGTGATGGGCGGTATAGACTGCCAGAAACGCCTCGACGGATCCAAACACCAAATACTGTACGGCCTCGACTACGCTTGTGGTCAGTACGAGGTGGTCGTTCAGCACCGCCGCCAGATGACCCGTGAAGGGCTCCTTCCGGCTCGCTTGGGGGGGCGCGAGCTCGGTGCTGGTTTGGGTCCCGAGAGTTAGAGCGAGGACACCCGCTAGCGCGCAGCCGATATAAACAGCCGGGAACCCGCCCAGGGAGATGAGTGCGCCGCCCAGGAATGGCGCGAGGGATCGACCTATGGTGCTAATGGCGCTATATACACCGAGGGCGTGCCCGCGGTCGGTGGGATAGCGGGCCACGATTTCGGCACCCACGACGGTCCCAAAGATGGCGGTCGCAAACCCGTGGTAGAAACGAATCAAGGCGAGTTGGTCTATCGTGCGCACTAGAAGGTATAAAAACGGGGCGGATGCGAACACAAAGAGCGCCCCGAGCAGAAGCGGTTTCGTGCCGATCCGATCTCTCAAAAGGCCAGCCGGCAGGCTTATGAGGATACCAGGGATGGTCGACACCATCACCGCCCAGCCGATGAGGCCTGGGGGCGCCCCGAGCGCGCGCGCAAAGAGCGGTAGTGCCGGTGTCTTCGCCATGGTAGAACTGAGGAGTGCGAAGGCACCGGTGAGCGCAATGAGGGTGAGAAAGGACGGTCGACGCACGGTTAGGCCGCCCGGCAAGATGGGGGAGGAAGGGTCATGAGGTTCTCGTCGCTGGGGATCTGCGCTCTAGCATAGCGCCAAACGACGATTTATGGGAGCGCAAAGAGCAGAGGGAGGGAAGGGTCGTGGCCGCGAAGAACGCCCGTGAGTCCCACATCGTGTTGCCCGATCGGCGCATGTTGGCGTACGCCGAGTACGGGCCGTCCGACGGTCACCCGGTTCTCTATTGTCATGGTTTCCCGAGCTCGCGCCTCGAGGCGCAATTGTGGCAACCGGCCGCAGACGCCTTAGGGGTCCGGGTCATCGCCCCCGATCGTCCCGGCTACGGGTCCTCGGATCCGTGTCCGGGACGCACGCTTGCCGATTTCGCGGCGGACGCGGTGGTACTCCTTGATCGTTTGGGTATCGGCCAAGTCGGGGTCCTTGGCGTCTCGGGCGGGGGGCCCTACGCCTTGGCACTCCTGGCCCTTGCCCCCGAGCGGGTCGCCGGTGCCGCTTTGGTGTGCGCTCTCGGGCCACCCGAGGCCTTGGCCGCGGTCCATGACCGACTGGCGCCGTTTTTGAGGCGCGCCTGGCGCGTGGCTCAACATGGCCCCGCCCTGATTCCGTTCTGGGCGGGTGTGGGCGCTCAGGCGCTGCGGCTGCGTTCGCGTGTCGCGTTTAACGCGCAATTCGTCGCGGGCGCAGACCTCATGGTGCTCGCAGACCCGGACATCCAGGGACTTTTACGACGTTCCCAACGCGAGGGTCTCCGCCGGGGGGCGGTCGGCGCCGCCCGGGATCTGGTTCTGTATCTGCGCCCCTGGAGGTTTCGCTTGAGCTCCATAAGTACGGTCATCACGATTTGGCATGGGCAGGCCGATCGATTGGTGCCGGTGGATATGGCGTACGAACTTGCCTCTCGTCTTACGCACGGGGATCTCCGGGTTTTGGCGGGCGAGGGCCATTATTCGCTCCCGGTTCGCTGCCAAAATGAGATTATGAAGAGCGTCTTGCGTGATACGTAGCGGTCTTTAGCCAGTGCCGGGCGGCGTTTGGCTGAAGTTCGGGCCCAAAAAGCGTTCCTTGGCCGTAGCTGCAACCGATATTTTTCGCAAGCTGGCCTTGCGAGACGTCATTGATGGCTTGCCCGTAGAGGAGCAGTCCCAGGGCCCGCGCTCCGGCGGTCAAGGCATGGATTAAGCGCGCACTGCGGTAGTCCGTGGGGACGGCGCATTTGACGGCCGAGATGGGCATGTCAACCAAATGGCCTACACAGGCTTGGGGATTGCCGTTGAAGTCGTCTATGAGGAGACCGATCCCGCGGTCTTGGAGCGCGTGGGCCAGGGTGCGGCTCGCGGCAAGGCGGGTTGTGACCGCGCTGTCGGGGATCTCCAGGATCAGGCGGGCGGGCGTGATGCCGCTGTCTCGGCACCATGTGTCTAGAAGCGCTAAGAGTCGTTCGTTATCGAGATCGGCGACGTGGAGATTCAGATGCAAGGGCACCGAGAGCCGCGTCGGTCCCCGGAAATCGCGTTTGCTGATAGTGAGGAGATGCTCAAAAAACTGGGCGCGCGAGTCCTTGTCCAACAGGTCGCGCACATCTTCTTCGCGAATCGTGACGCTGTCGCTTCGCTGCCAGCGCATGCGGCCCTCGAGCGCTACCGTTTGACCCTCCCAGTTGACGATCGGTTGATAGGTCATAACCCAGAGGTCGTCGCGGATGGCCTTTTCGATTTCGAGGCGCAGGCGGGACCGGGCGGCGATGCGCAGGGTGTTGGTGCGATCAAAGCATGTATATTGGTCGCCTCCGGCCCGTTTGGCTTCATACATGGCCTGATCCGCGTGCTGTAAAAGCAGGTCCGCCGACTGATCGTCGAAGGGGTAAATGGTGAGTCCGACGCTGATCGTGAGCGCTATCTCC
>JAJYQN010000022.1 GCA_021794595.1 Pseudomonadota bacterium | reverse complement strand
CGATTGCCAGCACGACTCTTGATTTCAGCATTGAACCCGATCCCGCTCTTTTCGGAACGGTCCTGGATGATCTTTTCGAGACCCGAGAAGGCCCCGCCGCATATGAAGAGAATGTTACGGGTATCGACCTGTAAAAACTCCTGCTGCGGGTGTTTCCGGCCGCCCTGCGGCGGCACTGACGCCACCGTCCCCTCGATCAGCTTCAAGAGCGCCTGCTGCACGCCTTCTCCGGACACGTCCCGGGTAATGGACGGGTTATCCGACTTGCGCGAAATCTTGTCGATCTCGTCGATATAGACGATACCAGTCTGCGCCTTCTCCACGTCGTAATCGCACTTCTGGAGAAGCTTCTGGATAATGTTCTCGACGTCCTCCCCCACATAACCGGCCTCGGTCAAGGTGGTGGCATCCGCGATGGTGAACGGCACATTCAAAAGCCGCGCCAGCGTTTCCGCAAGCAGCGTCTTTCCCGAGCCCGTAGGCCCTATGAGCAGGATATTGCTCTTCGAGAGTTCGACATCCCCGATCTTTTCCTGATGCTCGATGCGCTTGTAGTGATTATAGACCGCGACCGCCAAGACCTTCTTCGCGGTCGACTGCCCAATCACGTACTCATCCAAAATCTGTTTGATCTCGCGAGGCTTCGGAAACTTGTTGCGAGCGAGCCCGATATCCGTCTCGTCCTGAACCTCCTCGCGGATAATATCGTTACAGAGCTCTACGCACTCGTCGCAGACGAACACCGAGGGACCGGCAATGAGCTTGCGGACCTCGTGTTGACTCTTACCGCAAAAAGAGCAATACAAAAGCTTCTCGCCCTTACCATCATGCTTATCATCTGCCATCGCTGAACCTCACTCAATGGATCCTGCCCGGGCTTATGGGCGACAGTCCTAGTGCCTAGTCTAGCATATCCCCCTATTTACGCTTGTCGATCACGGAGTCAATCAGACCGTAAGCGACCGCCTCCGAGCCTTCCATAAAATTGTCCCGTTCCGTGTCGTGCTCGATCCGTTTCACATCCTGGCCCGTATGTCTGACCAGGATTTGGTTTAATCGTTCGCGAACACGCAGGATCTCTCGCGCATGTATATCGATATCCGTCGCCTGCCCCTGAAAGCCGCCTGACGGTTGATGAACCATCATCCGCGAATGCGGTAGGCTGTAGCGCTTGCCCTTAGCCCCGCCCGCAAGAATTAAAGCCCCCATGCTGGCCGCCTGGCCGATACAGACCGTGCTGACGTCGGGCTTGATGAATTGCATGGTGTCATATATGGCAAGCCCCGCCGTAACCGCCCCTCCGGGGGAATTGATATATATGTGAATGTCCTTATCCGGGTTTTCTGACTCCAAAAAGAGCAGCTGGGCCACCACGAGGTTCGCCATGTGGTCTTCGACGGGCCCCACGAGGAAAATAACGCGCTCCTTCAACATCCGCGAATAAATGTCGTAGGCGCGTTCGCCACGGCCCGTGGTCTCGATCACCATAGGGACGAGGCCTAAGGCCCGGGGCGAAAGATCAGCAGCGAATTCGGTGTTTATCATGGACCGTCCTAGATGGTGTTAAGTCAATTCCTCAAAGCGCATAGGTTTTTCCGTCACCCGCGCCTCCCCCAGCAACAGCTCGACAGCCTGATCTTCGAGTACGAGCGACTGGGCCTCCCCGATACGCTCTGGCTTGCTGTAGTACCATTCGACAAAGCGCCCGGGCTCGTCATAATCCGCCGCCATCTCCTCAATGCGGGCCCGCACCTTCGCCTCATCGGCCTTGAGTCCGCGCGCACGGACCAGCTCCGAAAGGATGATGCCAAGCGCCACACGCTCTTTGGCCCGCTCACGAAAGGGACCGTTATCGGCCGGCAAGCCGTCGGTCTTCACACCCTGGCTCGCCAGTTGCGCGCGAGCCGCCTCACGCAACTCGGCGGCCTCACGCTCGACGAGCGCCTGCGGTAACTCTAGGGGATTTATCGCGCGCAGTTGCTTGAATATCTCACCTTTCAGACGCTCCCGAATCCGGCGTCCGGCCTCGCGCTGAAGGTTGTCCTTGACCTCAGCCCGCAGCGTCTCGATCCCCCCTTCTGTAACCCCCAGGGACTGGGCAAAGGCGTCATCGAGGGCCGGCAGAACTGGCTCGGCGACTTCCCGCACCGTGACCTGAAAACGCGCCTGCTTCCCGGCGAGCGTCGGGCCGCCGTATTCCTCGGGGAAGCTGACTGGAATATCCAACACCGCATTGACCGTGGCCCCCCTCAGCCCCTTCTCGAAATCGGGGAGCAGGCTCCCTGCGCCAACCACCACCCGATGACCAGTGGCGCTGCCGCCAGGAAAGGCCTCGCCGTCGAGCGTCCCCACAAAGTCGATCGTCAACTGGTCGCCATCAACCGCGGGGCGATCAACCGCCGTCCACGTCTGACGCTGCTTACGCATAACCTCTATGGTCCGCTCCACATCCTCGGCCGAGATCGTGCACGTGGCCTGCTCGACCTCGACATCCTTCAGGTCCAGTCTCTGCACCTCGGGATAGATCTCGAAGGTCGCCACATACTGCATATCCTGGCCGCGGGTGAGCGCTTTGGGCTCGATCGCCGGACCGCTGGCGGCCTTCAGACCCTCCTGGGTCAAGGCCTCGTAAAAACTGTCGCGCATCAAGTCCTGGGCGACCTCGTCCATCAGCTTTCCGCCGTACTGGGCCTCGACGATTTTCAAAGGCGCGCGCCCGGGCCGGAAACCCGCCAAACGCGCCGTCCGAGACAGGCGCTTTAAGCGCTCCATGAACTCGTGCTCGAATTGCGCGGCCGGGACCGCAATCGTCATGCGCCGGCCCAAACCGCCGGTGGCTTCAATCGATACTTGCATGCTGCCTTCTCACAAAATATGTAGGGGAAAGTGGACACAGCCACATGTGATCATACCGGTTCACCCACGAGTGGCCAAGACCGATCATGGCTCGTCCAGGGTTGGGCCGCCGTGGGCACTGGGAAAAGCTATCGTTGGTGCGAAAGGGGGGACTCGAACCCCCAAGGGTTACCCCACTGGAACCTAAATCCAGCGCGTCTACCAATTCCGCCACATTCGCCTACGCGTCCTGGCACGTTAACATAAGGCTGCAAACGCGGCCAGCCTTACGCTAAGGCTCAGTCAGGATGCGCAAGGCCTCCTCGTATTTCGCAATCGTCCGACTCACGATCTCCTCTGGGAGGACAGGTGCCGGCGGCCTTTTATTCCATGCCAAGGTCTCCAGATAGTCGCGCACGTATTGCTTATCAAAACTAGGGGGGCTCGTCCCCGGCCGGTACGAGTCCTGCGGCCAAAACCGCGAGGAATCCGGCGTCAGCACTTCATCTATCAAAACCAGGGTACCGGCCTCATCGGTGCCGAACTCGAACTTGGTATCGGCGATTATGACCCCGCGCGCCAGGGCATGAGCGGCGGCACGGGTATACAAATCGAGGCTCGCCTCGCGAACGGCCTGCGCATAGCGGGCACCTAAAAGCCGTTCGACCTCGGTATAAGAGATGTTCTCGTCATGCTGGCCTGCCGCCGCCTTCGTAGAGGGGGTAAAAAGAGGTTCAGGAAGCCGATCGGCCTCACGTAAGCCCGAGGGCAAACGGACGCCACAGACCGATCCCGTACGCTGGTACTCCTTCCAAGCCGAACCGGCGAGATAGCCGCGCACTATGGCCTCTATCGGTAAGGGCTTCAGGCGGCGCACGACCATGGCCCGATCCTCTACGAGGCGGCGTTCGTCCGGGGCCGTCAGTATCGCCGATAACGGTCGCTCGGAGAGGTGGTTTGGGATCAAAGACTCGGTGTAGGCAAACCAAAAACGCGAAAGGGCGTTTAAAATCCGGCCCTTACCAGGGATCGGCATGGGCAGTACGCAGTCAAACGCCGACAGCCGGTCGGTCGTGACGACCACCAAGTGCTCAGGACCCGCATCGTACAGGTCGCGGACCTTTCCGCGGTGCAAGAGCGGGAGACTCAGGTGACTCTCATAGAGCGCGCTCACAGAGATCCCGCGCTCGCGCCCGCCACGCCCGACCCTTTCATTCCCCAAGGCTCAAAACCCCACTCCCCTTCTCTCATACCGAACCCCTCTCAATGCGGTTGCAGGGCCAGCAACAAGGCGTTGAGGCGCTGGACAAACCCGGCGCCATCCTCGAGCGTTCCGCCTTCCGCCAACGTTGCTTGGTCAAACAAAATATGCGTCCAATCGCTAAATCTCGCATCCGCGGGCTCTGAGCGCAGCCGTGTAACCAGCGGGTGGTCGGGGTTCAACTCCAGGATCGGCCGACTGGCTGGGGCCTTTTGGCCGGCGGCCTTCAAGAGCCGCTCGAGATGAATGCCGAGATCGTGCTCGCCCGCGACCAAACAAGCCGGCGACTCGGTCAGCCGATCGCTCAGCCGGACCTCCTTGACTTTATCCCCCAACACCTTCGCCATGCGCAGGGTCAGGTCCTTCCATTCGGGCTCGGCCGCGCGCTTTTCGGCATCGGCTGCCTTGTCTGCGTCCGCCGTCGGCAAATCCAGATCGCCCTTGGCGATCGACTTGATCGGCTTACCGTCAAATTCCTGTAAGTGGGTAACAAGCCATTCATCGATGCGATCGGTCAACAACAGGACCTCGATCCCCTTCTTCCGGAAGACCTCGAGGTGCGGGCTATGGCGAGCCGCGGTCAGATTCTCGGCGGTCAAATAATAGATCTTGTCTTGCCCCGCGACCATGCGGCCAACGTAATCGGCCAGGGAGACCTCTTGCGCATCGTGCTCAGTGGTAGAAAACCGCAAGAGCTTCGCTATCCGCTCGCGATTGCCGGAATCCTCCACGACCCCTTCCTTCAGGACCACCCCAAACTCGGCCCAGAAAGACCGGTACTTCTCCGGTTCCTTATCGGCTAAATCGGCCAGGAGGTCCAGCACCTTCCGGGTGCTGCCGTTGCGGATGGTATCGATATCGCGACTCTTTTGTAGGATCTCGCGCGAGACATTGAGAGGCAAATCAGCGGCGTCAATAACACCGCGCACAAAGCGCAGGTAATTGGGCATGAGCTGCTCGGCGTCATCCATGATAAACACCCGCCGGACGTAGAGCTTTACCCCATAACGACGATCACGATCGAAGAGATCGAAAGGCGCCCGACGCGGGATAAACAGCAAGGTCGTATATTCCTGCTTGCCCTCTACTCGACTGTGCACATGGGCAAGCGGGGACTCCATATCATGGGCCACATGCTTATAGAATTCGTCGTATTCGAGTTCGGTTACTTCGCCGCGCGGTCGCGCCCACAAGGCCGAGGCCTTATTCACGGTCTCCTCGCCGCCCTCCGCCGCCGGCATGACGATAGGCAGCGTGATATGGTCTGAGTAACGGCGAATAATGCCCTGCAAACGGTAGTCTTCCAAGAACTCGTCTTCGCCTTCGCGCAGGTGCAGTATCACGGTGGTCCCGCGCTCGGCGCGGTCCACCCTCTCGACCGTATAGTCGCCCTCTCCGGTCGATTCCCAGGCCACGCCTTCTGTCTGAGCCGTGCCCGCGCGCCGCGTGAGAAGCGTGACCCTGTCTGCGACCATAAACGCGGAATAAAAGCCGACCCCGAACTGCCCGATCAGCCGGGCATCCTTGGCCTCATCTCCGGTAAGCCTCTCAAAAAACCGGCGGGTACCGGAACGCGCGATGGTGCCGATATTCTCGATGACCTCTTCGCGACTCATGCCGATGCCGTTGTCGGCGATGGTCAAGGTGCGGGCCGCTTTATCGAAGGACACGCGGATTTTCAAATCCGAATCGCCTTCATATAGGGATTCGTCGCGCAATGCCTCAAAGCGCAGCTTATCTGAGGCATCGGACGCGTTTGAGATTAACTCACGGAGGAAGATCTCCTTCTCGCTATAAAGCGAGTGGATCATAAGGTCGAGAAGCTGGCGCACCTCGGTCTGAAAGCCTAGGGTCTGTTTCTGGGTTTCGGTCGTCGTCATATGTCGTTGCGGGCCTCTCTACTCCCGACACTTTACGGTTGCCGACCGAACATGGGGGCCGGGACGCGCGAAATCAACTCCCAGGCATCGCAAAAGACCGAAAGAACTCAGTGGCCTCCTCTTCGGCCAAGGGAGGAGAGATAAAAGTGCCCTGAACCACATCGCATCCGGCCTCCTTCAGGAACCGGTACTGACTTGCGGTCTCGACGCCACCCGCCTCGACGCGAATACCGAGTGCCCGTCCAAGAGCGATCACGGCCAGAACGATGGCCTCGTTGCTGGGCTCACCGATCCCGGCTATGAAAGAGAAGTCGATTTTTATCGCGTCCGCCCGAACCCGCTTGAGATGATTCAAAGACGAGAAGCCGGCGCCAAAATTCTGGATCACAAACCCCACGCCTCGATCCTTCAAGGCGTGCAACCGGCGTATGATGAGTTCGCTGTCCTCCTCCAAAAGGCCTTCTCCGATCTCGATCACGATGTCTTCGGCATGCAACTTCTCGTCTTCTAGTACTTGATCGAGCACTGCGGGAAGTCCCTCGTCCCGACATTGCCGACCGGTCATATTGATGGCGACCGGCACGCAGGCGAGCCCTTGGGCCCGCCAGTGGCGGCTCTGTGCCCCCGCAGTCTGCAAAATCCAGGCACCCAGCGGGACCGTGAGACCTAGCTCCTCGGCAACGCCTAGGAACTCGCCCGGATATTTGAGCCCGTCGGTGGGATGCGCCCAGCGCAAAAAGACCTCAACGCCAGCCAATTGCCGCGTGGCGAGACGCAATTGCGGCTGGTAGACCAAATGGAACTCCTTATGTTCCAAGGCCCGGTGCAGATGGGCTTCAAGACTCAGACGTCCGCGCGCCCGGTCCTGCATCTCGCTGCGGAAAAACCGGTAGGTATTTTTGCCGGACGCCTTCGCTTCATACATGGCGACATCCGCTGACCGCGACAGTCCCTGGGCGTCATCGCTATCGTCTGGATAAACCGCAATGCCGATACTGGCACTCAAGAAAATCTCCTCGGGGAGGCTTATGATCATCTGATCGAAGGCCGCCATGACCTTTTGGACCACGGGTAGCACCTCCGAGCGCCGTCCGAGCCCCGGCAAAACGATCGCGAACTCGTCGCCCCCGAGTCGCGCCAAGGTATCGGTGACTCGCACCGCACGTCTCAGACGTTCGGCGATCAGGGTCAAGACCCGGTCTCCGGTATCGTGGCCAAGCGAGTCGTTTACGTCCTTGAAGCCATCCAAATCTAAAAAAAGCAGGGCCACGCAGGCCCCGTGCTCGCGCGCCTCGGCAATCGCCCTCTCGAGGCGGCTATTGTAGAGCGCGCGGTTGGGCAGCTGCGTCAACGGGTCATGCGTTGCCTGATGAGTGAGACGCTCGGTCAAGACACGCTTTTCCGTGACATCGCGAAACACAAGCACCACCCCCGTGATCTCGCCCTGATGTCCCCTGATCGGCGCCGCGGTCCGCTCGACCGGCAAAGATCGGCCGTCGCGCCGGAACAACAAGGCGTCCTCCGGACCCACGGGCTGGCCATCGAGACAACAGGCCAAGGGGTCGAGCAAGGCCCCGCTGTACTCGTCTAGGCAAGGAAATATCTCGTTTAAAAAGCGCCCCCGCGTCTCCGCTTGCGCCCAGCCTGTGACCCGTTCCGCAGTCGCGTTCACATACTGGATACGGCCGGCGGTATCCGTTGCAATAACCGCCTCCATAATCGAACGCAGAGTGACCTCGACACGCTCCTTGGCGTCGAATAATTGCGCGTCCACTTGCTCGCGTTCCTGTTCCCAGCGGAGTTGCCGACGCAAAGTCCATCGATAGACCCCATAGGTCGCGGCGAGAACGAGACACAAAAGCACAATCGGACCCTGAATAAGGTGCCACCAGCCCCAAAAGACGGCCGAAACCGGAAGCGAGGCGAAGGCCACAAGCGGATAGCCGTGTAAGCGGCGGTAAACCCCAAGGCGATAGCGGCCACCGGGAACAGTGGGTCCTGCGTAGCGGCCAGTATAAGCGCGAGGATAACGACTCAGCGCCTGGGCCAAGGCGCCTGTCATCTTACGCTGGTACACCAAGTGGTGAGCGTTCGGCCAGCGGTTCTCCATAGCGTCGTCAAGCCGCAAAAGCCCAAGAACGGTATCGTGCGGTAAGGCTAAACGCGCCCATAGGGCCCGTTGCGTCGCCAGCGGAAAAATCGCCATCACCGCGAATTCCACCCGGCCCGCCTTATAGACGACATTCCACAAAGGGACGCCGCGGATACCGTTGACCCGGTGCGGGCGTCCCTCGACAAAAACCGGGCGACCAGAGGCCCGGGCGGCGGGCAAGCGGCGCCTCATCCAGGGCAGGCCGCCGTAAAGCGGGGTTCCGGTCTCGGCCCACACGTGGCCGTGGGGACCTAGCACGACGACTGCGGATAACGCCGAGTAGGAGTGACGAAAGCTTTTCAGCAAAGCGGTAACCGGCAGCGTCGCCAGCCCCTGCTGCAAGCCCTGGGTGGCCGCCACGCTCCGACTCAACATCCTGAGCGCGGCGCGATAATGATCAAGTTCCAGACGGGAGGTCTCAGCTACGAAGCCCGCGACATGGGTAAGCCGCCGCCACTTCGCATCCTTTTCAAAATGGAGGACGTAGACCGCATAAAAGGCGGCTACCACGATGATCAAGGCGGCGGTGGCGGTAAAGGCGAGACGTATCTGCCGACCCATACGACTGGTCAGGGTCGGGGGTCCGAGCCCGAAGATCGTAGCCCGCCCACTACCTGATGGGCCTTCTGCCTGGGACTCGACGCCCCGCTCACGCATGGCGCCGAGTCCTATGTAAGGGGTGCCCGTATGGATAGCGCTCCGACCCCTTCTTGTGGCCCTCCGGCGTCATCAGCAAGACGTGCTCGCGGCGCAGCAGGCGGGCATGGGCAAGCCCGCAGATGTGGGCCAGGCCATCGACATCGCGGTTCATGGCCTGTCCGTAGCGAGCCACCCGAAGACTCTTCTCGCTGACTACGAGTCCGCGTTGGAGACGGCGATTATGGGTCGTGATGCCAGTGGGGCAGTTATCAGTATGACAACGCAATGCCTGTATACAGCCCAAGGCGAACAAAAACCCGCGGCCCGTCGCCACAAAATCCGCGCCCATACACAGCGCCCAGGCGGCCTTGGCCGGGGTCACCAATTTCCCCGAGGCGACCACCCGAATACGATCTTTCAAACTGGCCTGCAATAAGATATCGACCGTCAGCGGGAGGGCCTCGCCCAAGGGCAGGCCCATATGGTCGGCCAGCATTTGCGGTACCGCCCCACTACCGCCCTCGGAACCGTCGATGGTCAAAAAATCGGGTGCCGACGAAAGCCCGCGTCGGTGGATCGCGTCACACAATTCGGTCACAAATCGCCCGTCACCCAAGGCCGTCTTGACCCCGACTGGGCGACCGGTGAGATCACGCAAGCGGCCTAGGGCGTCCAACAAGGTATCGGCGCTATGGATATCGGCGTGGCCAGCCGGACTTATGGCATCGCGAAACGGCTCGATGCCGCGAATGCGCGCCACGTCCGGGGTGACTTTGCGGCCAGGCAATACCCCCCCGTGCCCGGGCTTCGCCCCCTGCGATAATTTAATCTCGAAGGCCTTCACTACAAGACCCAGGGCCCGCGCGCGCTCCTCCGAAAGATCGCCATGGGCATCACGAATCCCGAACTTGGCGGTCCCCACCTGCATAATGAGATCGCAACGCCCCTCGCGATGGGCCGGCGCGAGTCCGCCTTCGCCGGTATTAAGCCAGCAGCCACTGCCCTGCGCGCCCCGCGATAGGGCCCGCACTGCGGGCTCAGACAGGGCCCCGTAACTCATGCCGGAAATATTGACGACCGCCCGAGCCAAGAATGGTTGAACGCAGGAATCGGCCCCTATCAGAAGCGGTGGGGCATGCAAACGCTCGGCAGCGCTGAGCGGGAAAGGGGAGGGAACGAAGGCCAGCGCCTCGCCGTGGGTCACGGGGTAGGTAGACCCGAAACCTATCACATCCGGTTCATTCTTCGCGGCCCGATAAACCCAACGGCGAGTGGCGCGATCAAACGGCCGCTCATCGCGGTCCCCCACAATGAAGTACTGCCGCAGAAATTCGCCATAGCGCTCCCCGAGAAAGCGCAGGTGACCAATCACGGGATAATTACGAAGCACCGTGTGTTCACGCTGAGTGAGATCGCGCACAAACAGCGCAATGAAGAAAACAAGCCCGACAAAGCCGAGCAAAGTCCCCACCCCATAAGACAAAATGCCCCAGATCACGTTATCGTTCTCCTCCCCCCTCAGTATAGCCGAGCCACAACGTATGCAAGGATTATGCCTATTCCAGAGTTGGGCCACGGAAAGCGAGGCCAATTGAACTTAGTGCGGTAACGTCATAGTATCCCAGCATGTTCGCCTGGGTGCGGAGCGAAGGCGGGCCTTAGGCTCGCGCTCCGGGACACAGGGTAAATCGTTAACAGCAAGAAATCCCTAAGGAAACCTATGAGCCCCACTTCGCGCCCGGCACGGCGTTCCCATGGTCCGTTTGCCCATGGTTGAGTCGCTCACCTTAGGCCATCTCGTCGCCCAGCCAGCCCTTCTTCTCTTTGTCGCGGTGGTCGTCTTTGGCGCCTTCTATGTTCGCGCCACGATAGGCTTCGGGTCAGGGCTGATTTCGGTGGCCCTCCTATCCCTCAGTTTCCCGGTGAAAGAGGTCGTCCCGGTCGTGCTGCTACTCGATCTTCTGGGCTCAATACTCTTAGGGGCCTATGATTTTCATGAGATGCAATGGGGCGAACTGTCGTGGCTTATCCCGGGCAGCATCGTCGGCTTGGCGGTGGGGGCTGTCGTCTTGGCGCACACCAACGCCCAAAGCCTCACCCGGTTTTTGGGTATCTTTATCCTGGCCTATGTGGTGTATGCAATCCTTGCCAAACCCGAACGGATGCCCCAGATCTCTCGCCCCTGGGCGCTTCCCCTCGGCGTGTTTGGCGGCCTTATAGGAAGTCTCTATGGCGGCGGTGGGCCGCCCCTGGTCGCCTATCTGCAGATGCGGCACTTGGACAAACGCCAGTTTCGTGCGACTTTTCAGGCGATCGCGCTCTCAGACAACGTCTTGCGTGGCGGGCTCTATATTGTCCTCGGGCTCTTAAACGGGAGCCTCGCCATGACCTTCGTCGCACTGGCCCCGGCAGCGGCCGTTGGACTCTATCTCGGGAATCATTTACACATGCGCATCAACCAGCAGACCTTCCTCTACGCAACGCTTGTCCTACTGGCCGTAGTCGGTATCCAGTACCTCATCTAAAGGACCATCTTAGGACGCAAGGCCCATAGCCCTCGAGGAGCATGGGATTGCGATATAACCGGAGAACCCGAGGGGAAAGCCCGGGGGGAAAGAAAGAGGGCGGGGAGTAACCCCGCCCTCTTTTACTTAGCGGACAGCAAAATGGTAGGTGGCGCCCACCAAGAGTTCGTCGCCGTTTTGACTCGGGCCGTAGGCGGTCCGGGCGTTCAGGATCAGATCGTATTCGGCGCGCAAGCTGAGCGGCCGCGAAACGCGATAGCTCACGCCCGCTCCGATGATGGGCCTTGTACTATTGACCACGAAGGCACCGTTGCTGCTGTAGATGTGGGCCACCCCCGCGCGGGCCAGAAAATGCAGTCCGCGGACCCGGGGAATGCGGGTCCGATACAGCCCCGTCACGCTGAAAATACCCATCTTAGTGGGATTGGCGCTGAGCGCTTGGTAGCCGAGTTCGATCCCGACCGGAAAGGAGCGAGTCGACATTCCGCCATAGACGCCGGCCGGCGATGTTCCAGAAAGAGCGCCCCCCGTGAGACCTACATCTGCGCCAACCCATACTCGCGCCATGCCGGTGATCGGCCAAGCGCATAAAGCCAGTAGGGCAAGCCTCGTGATCGAATTCTTCATATCATCATCTCCTTGATAGTCGCTCTTATTTTGAGTGCGTCGCCATAACGCACAGCCAGCCTAGTCTAAACAGTCCGGGCGGCCGCGCAACGCCAACATGCCCGGAGTTCTTCACGGCGCATTCACAAACCGTTACAATAGCCGCTCGCACCGAATGATAGATTATGCGCACGATGACCCCAACGGCTCAATCCTCCGGCCTTTTCGGGCGTCCGGCACAGACCGGTTCGCTCCACGAGCCCAGGTTTGACGGCTAGAGACTCCGGAATCTGGCGCGCTTGGCAGTGGGCCATTGCAGCGACCCGCCTCGCCACTCTTCATGCCGCCTCGCGGCGCATGAAGTCTAAGCTCTATCTCCTCAACCGGCGACACCTGACGTTGATCCGCGAAATCGAGGACCTGGCCATGCTGCGGGCCACACCAAAGCCGGACCAAGAGCCCCGAACCGAGGCCACCGATCTTGCGACCCAAGGCCCGATCTTCATACATAGCGCGTGGCGCGCTGGGTCCACCTATTTCTGGAACAAGTTTCGTTCCTCTCAGGCGTATCTCGCCTACTACGAGCCGTTCCACGAGTCGTTAGAGACATTGACCGCCTCCTCCATAGGGGCGGCCACCTCGGCATCGTGGCCGTCGCGACACCCGGTCCTGGAGGCGCCGTATTACCGGGAGTATGGCGAACTCGTGGAGACTTGCGGGGGCGTGAAGAATTTCCAATGGACCTTCCCCTACCTCAACTATTTTCGGAATGAAGAACCCCTGTTCGACCAACAGACTTACCTCAATGGGCTCTCTCAGTATGCGAAAGAGCGGGGTTTGCGACCCGTATTCGGCTTCTGCCGATCAACGGGCCGGGCGCCTTGGTTCTCCCGATATATGCCCGGCGTTCATATCGCTCTGATACGGGACGCACTCGGTATGTGGCGATCGGCGCTCGATCGCAAACAGGCCTATGACGATGTGTACTTCCTCACTCGCCCCCTTATCATCTTACTCACTTCCCGCCGCGACCCCTGGATCGCTCGTTATTTTTCCGCCTTAAACCTCGAAATCCTGCCGCGATTCAGCGATTCGGGAGACGCGCGCCGGCATGCCGAAGAAATTGCACGCCGTGACTTACCGCTGACCATGCGCGCCTTCGCCGCCGTTTTTGCTCTAGGGACCGTATTATCCAGACGTCACGCCGACATCGTCATTTCTATGGAGACTTTGTCTACAGAAGCTGGTCGCCGCGCGATCGGCACGACCTTGATCGGACGCTACAACATCGACCTCGACTGGCGCGATTGCCAGATTCCGGTTTATAGTCCTCGCAGCGAAGATGAACTGTTCCTTAATTACTGGAGCCATGCCTCTATCCTGGCCGAACGCTACGCGGCTCATTCTTGCGCCCTCGCAGCAGACGACCGGCCCGCCCAAGCCCTCAAAGTGGCCCAATAGACCCAAGATCAGGCGCTTGGAGGGCACCTAGGCCGCAAGCCAAACGAGGATCCGCCTACCGAGGCTCTTATGGACGAAACGTTTTTGTTCCCGCCGAACTCGAACAGGCAGCAAAAGCGCGGCGTTCAAGACATCCCGGACGCCATATCGGTCGACAAGGTCCGGCGGGTCCTCATCATAGCGCCCCAGCTTCTTGGCGATGCCGTGGTGTCGACGGTGCTTCTCACGGCGCTCAAAAGCATGATCCCGCACTGCCTGATCGATGTCTTGGCGCAACACTCCTTATCCGATATTTTTGCCCACAACCCCGCCGTTAATGCCCTCCATAAGGTCGACGGGAATTGGCGCAAACGCGGCGTCCTACGCACTCTTCGGCCTCGGTTTGCGGTTATTCGGGCCCTTCGTCAGTATCGTTACGACCTTTTGATTCAATCCCCACACAGCACCGACGGCTCGTGGGGGCCAGCTCTGATCTGGCTATTGCGGATCCCCTATGCTGTTGGCGCCGCGGCCAGCGCTCATGGATCGCCCTTGAAGCGCCTCGTTTGGCGCAAGGCCTTTTCTCACATGCTTGATGAAGCACACAAAAACCAGCCGCCCCGCCATGTCGCCGAAGTGCATCTTGACCTCTTAAGACGTATCGGGCTTGCGCCTGCGCCGGAAGATCGCGGCACGAACCTAATCCTGGACACGGCCTCCACGACTCGCATAGCAGCGCGCCTTGCCGCCCGCAAAATCCCCTTTAAACGCTTTGTGTTATTTGCGCCCACTGCCGGCAATACGGGACGCACCTTGAGTGTTGATCTGTGCTCAGAATTTATCGCCCGGTGCGTTGCCGATGGCCGGTTTATCGTTTTAACCGCAGGACCCACTGATCGCGAGCGCTGCTTCATTGAGTCCTTATGTCGGAATCAAGGCTCCCTCGTCCATACCCTCGGTGCCGACCTCACGCTCGCTGAACTCGCCGCGCTCACAGCAGCCGCCCAGGTATTTGTCGGAACGGATTCCGGCAGCATGCATGTGGCCGCCGCCCTGCATATCCCCGTAGTCGCCTGCTTTGGTCCGGGAGACGAATATCGATTCGGCCCTTGGCAAACGGCCCGGCGTCTCGTCACAAGCCCGCGTTCGTGCCGTCCATGCGACCAAAACGGCTGTGGCAATAGTGGACAATCCGACTGCCTTCACGACCTTTCCGCCGGTAGCTTGATACAAGCCCTAAACACCCTTACCGCTTAAGTCTCCTGTAGCCTACCGCCTTCCAAAAGGTTGCGTCATACGTTTCAGTATCCATTCCCGAAACGTGTCGTCGGCATCACCTTACCCTCTGCGACTCTTTGCTACTCCGACATCTGGGGCGACGTACTGCCCGACCCTGGATACTTACAAAGAGACGATCGCGGTAACCGTGACCGAGACCGGTCAGGGCAAGCCGCGCTATTACGGGGAAATAGTCAACACATCTGAGGCGATGGGGACGCTTGTGAAGAAACTGAGTCCCAGACAAAGAGATCCTATCGTTCTGCTACGAGACCGATCCATGTAGCTAGGTCACGCCTGAACGTGAGATGCCTGAATGAGGCTCTTCCAGGTTTCGTGTGGGTAGCCCCTAAAAGCCTCATGACGGACACCCCGCCGGATAGAGGTCAAGCTTCCCGCAATGGAAGAGAATCGCGTTGCGATATTGGGTAAAATTGCGGTAGCCACGCGCGTTGGCTTTGAGGAGCTGGATCTGGGCGTTCATACCTTCTGCGGCGGCACGGGTGTGCGATGTTTCGTGGTGGCGAGCAACCCCGGCAGATGGCGTTTGAGGGTCTTCGCGCACGC
>JAJYQN010000053.1 GCA_021794595.1 Pseudomonadota bacterium | reverse complement strand
GCATCTCCGCGTAGCAGCGGTTGTTGTAGGCTATGGCGATATCCTCTTTGTGTTCGAGGACGGGTTTATAGAGGTAGCTATAGCGATTTAAGACTCGCAGCATGCTGTGCAAGCGATTCTCGTTACCGTAAATCACGGAGATATTGAGCGCAGATGGCGCTCGGAAACGGCTTTGGGAATCCGCTACGCGGCGAAAATCATGCAGAGCCTTTACCGTGTGGCCGGTCACCTGATAGGCCCGGGCACGCCAATAGAGCGCCTGCCTCGCACCATAATTGTCGATTTGGCGCGTACAGGCCTTTATGGTTGCCTCGTAATACCCGAGCTTAAAGAGGGTCGCACACTCGAGATTGCTGCTACCGGTACCCGTTAAGATATCGGCGGCGCGCTGGTAGATGATGAGCTTTCGATAATGGTGCGTGTAGTCATAGACGTAGGCGAGATCGTGGTAGAGGCGGGCTCGGACGCGGTTCTTTTCGCTTTGAGTCGGAAAATGGGTCCGGCCGAGATCGGCGAGCGCACGCTGTAAGAGGCGTTTGGCGTCATGAAATTGCCTCTGGTCATACCACACCATGGCAGCCAGCTTATCCACCATGAAGTTGTGTCGGCGGTTATGACCAGTAACGAGCGCATCGTCGGCGCCGAGGGCGGTTGAAAAGGACTGGAGAAGTGGGCCTACGTAGGCACCGGTGCTGTCTTCGTAGACCATGTTATTCAGGATACCGCCGGCCTTAATGACGAAGGGGAGGGGGGCAGTCGGCCCATAGGTAGTGATGAGAGCGTGTACATGTCTTTGGAGGGCCGGGGTGATGAGGTGACCCAGTACGTAGGTCGTGCAAAGCTTTTGGATCTTGGATGTTGTGGGGCACATGATCGCCGGTGTGCCCAGGAATTCAGCGTAGAGTTTGAGATAGAGCATCTTTAAGGGTGAGGTGGGGGCGGCCGGTCCCGCATACCGAGAGACAAAGGCCTGCATGGCGGCGAGCGAACCGCCCCACTTGGGCTCCAGGGCCCCGAGCCGTACCGCGTATAAGGGGTAGTAGGTCGGAAAGAGCTGTATCGATTGTTGAAAGAGGGCGCGCATATCCTGGCCGTTCCCTTCGGTCTTTAGGATTTTGAGCGCGAGATAACGCGGATATGGGTCTTGCGGGTCTCTGTCGATGGCCGTCACGCAGTCGGCTGTGGCGGCGGCGATATCTTTCCCAAACCGGGCCACATTGTGAGGCAGGATATGGTTGGCGAATCCATAACCACGAGCGATCCAGGCCGTGTCGAAGAAGTAGAGGGAGCGTACGAGGTAGGGGGTTGCGGCGTGCGGATCTTGGGCCACCCAGGTCGTCAGGCGTTGCTGAAAGTGGGCATTGCTCGGTTCCGGGACATCCACTATGAATCGGGCAAACGGCGTAAAATGCCAGCCTTCGATGCGGCTACGCCGCAGTACGCCGTTTATAATGCGCCCGGCCTGCTGGAAGTGGCCCTGATTGATTAAGGTGCGCACCTTAAGGGCCGTACGGGCCAGGGGAACAAAGTGGTGTTGGGGTCCGACCAGTTTCTTCGCGGCGCGATCGATGGCCCTCATTGCAACGCCGGCAGTCGGCTTAGCGGGCGGCGCAGACGACTGGTGGTTCGCGTAGTACGCCGCGAGCAGCAAGAGGGCAACGCCCGCCACCAGAAAGGCAGGCCGCGTCTTACGCCGTCCCCTCTCTTTATAATTCTGGTATCCCATGCTCTTTTGGCGCGGTGACGTTATCAGATGTTATAGGATATCGAGAGGGTTTCGTCTAGTTTTAAGGGTCGTGGCCCCCGTGTGTGGGGCTTCCGACTAGTCCTTGTGCGGTCGAGACGGAGACCGCGACCGTTTTCAGGAACCGAATCCCCGGGCCTTTTGGATCCAAGCTTTGGTGAAGGCCTTCGTGTCGTTACCGGAAACTTGCTCCGTGCCGGTTTTCTTGGCAGCCTGTACTCGTTTGCGGGCGGCGCTTTCCAAGAGTCGCCATCGTCTGTGGCGGGGTGGGAGGACCTGTCGAGGACGGATTGTTTTGGATGAAATCGCATGTGCCCTACCCGATAGGGCTTATGTAAGACCACGGGGATTGTGTAGGTGTGAGTGGGCGATGGTGTCGCGGACTTCGGGCGGCGCGTTTTTTGGACGATGACGTCCTTCAGTCGTGAGGTAGTGCTGTGAAGTTCATGAATAGGCTCGAGAGGCGGTTTGGGCGCTACGCGATTCCCAATCTCATGGGTTACATCGTAGGTCTTGAAGGTCTCGTCTTTCTCCTGTCGCATGCGCCAGAGGGAAGGCGCCTCATCGAGCAATTTCAGTTTATTCCCGCCTTAATCATGCAAGGCCAGCTCTGGCGGCTTGTGACGTTCGTTTTTATTCCGCCCGGCACATCCATTTGGGTGGTCTTTATCCTTTATTTTTATTATGTTCTGGGAATGCGGCTCGAGCACGAGTGGGGCAGTTTCCGGTTCAATATCTATTACTTGGTCGGGATGATGGCGACAGCACTTGCCGCCTTCCTCGCGGGCGAGAGCGCGAACGCCTTTTTCTTGAATTTGTCGCTATTCCTGGCCTTTGCCACGATTGAGCCCGATTTCACCATACTGCTGTTTTTTATTCTTCCCGTGAAGATCAAGTATCTCGCCTGGTTGATTTGGGCCGCGATTGCTTTTGCCGTGCTCGTCGAGCCCGTGCCGAGTAAGGTGATGGCGGGGATTTCGATACTGAACTACTTCTTGTTTTTTGGTCGAGACGTTTGGGTTCGGTGGAAAACCCGAGCGCTTTCTTATCCGCGGAGGCGCGCTTTTAGAGCGCAAAGCCTAGGCCAGAAAGGAGCCTTTATTCATAAGTGCACAGTGTGCGGGATGACCGAAAAGGACGATGCGCAGATGGACTTTCGTTATTGCTCGCAGTGCGCGGGGTACTACGAATACTGCATGCCTCATCTGACGGCCCATGAGCATGTGCGAAGCGAGGACGGGCCCAAGGCCTAGGCGACCGTCGGGGACCGCAGGGGTAAAAAGATCGTTTCTGACGAGCATCGGTCGCTCGCCGTCGTGCGGTGGCGGGCACGATCCTCACAGGCCCGGCCAGTCGACGAACGGTCTCAAGATATACACAGGAGTTACGGAGGGGTTGCTGTGCTTGTTGTTTCGGCAGGGGCCCGCCCTTTTTCTTTTGGGTTAAGCGGACGCCGTGAAACGGGTTCCGTTGGCACCTCTCCCGACCACGCCGCTCACATGGCTTTGCCCATGGCGGACTTTCGCCGTTGCGATATATGGCGCCCTCGATCGCCTGTTATCGCACACTCTCGTTGCACCGCCCAGCCTGCTTAAGCGTACTCATCGTCGGATTCACAACGCTTGCCAAGGGGCTATGCTCTGTATTGAGGTGGCGCGGCAAGAGGTTGGACCCTTATGATCAAAGGCCCGAACGTTCCAGTTATGGCGCGAGACCCGCGTGGTGGTTGCGTACACCCCTCGGCAAATGAGGGTGGAACGATTCGCACAGGATTGCATCAAAGAGGGCAAGGGCCCGTAGCGTGGGTTTCAAGGATGATCGGGTGTTGCTTGCGGCTCATCTTCACTGTGGGAAGGGCGAAAAGGAGGAAATAGCGGGATTTTCGGACGATACTCAAGAAGCCGGTATGGGATAAAGGCAGCGACAACACGGCAAGGGGTGGATCATGGTGCTATTTGATCGTTATCAAGAACGTTTCTTGCAACAAAGAGAGGCAACCCTCAGTCTCGATGAGTATCTCGAACTCTGCGCCAAGAACCCCTTGGTGTACGCATCAGCCGCTGAGCGCATGTTAGCCGCCATTGGCGAGCCACAGGTTGTCGACACCCAGGCCGACCCCCGTTTGGCGCGGATCTTCATGAATCGCAAGCTGCTCACGTTCCCGGCGTTCGCCGATTTTTATGGCATAGAGGACGTGGTCGAAAACCTTGTCGCCTATTTCCGCCACGCCGCTCAAGGGCTCGAGGAGCGTAAGCAGATCCTATATCTCTTGGGCCCAGTTGGGGCTGCCAAATCGTCCTTGGCGGAGCGTCTCAAAAATCTCATGGAACGTCACCCCATCTATTGCTTGGCGGCCCACGGCAAGGTCTCGCCTTTGTATGAGTCGCCCTTGGGTCTCTTTGATCCAAAAGAAGACGGACCCGTCTTGGAGGACCGTTACGGAATCCCTAGGCGAGTCTTACAAAACGTCATGTCGCCTTGGGCCGCTAAACGACTGCGCGAGTTTGGCGGGGACATCCGCGGATTTAGCGTGGTACGACTCAATCCCTCGCAACTCCATCAAATCGGGATCACCAAGGTCGAACCGGGAGACGAGAATAACCAGGACATCGCAAGCCTTGTGGGCAAGGTCGATATCCGCAAACTCGAGGATTTTTCCCAGGATGACCCCGATGCCTATTCCTATGCGGGCGGTTTGAACGTCACGACCCAGGGCGTGCTCGAGTTCGTCGAGATGTTCAAGGCCCCGATCAAGATGCTGCACCCGTTGCTTACGGCGACCCAGGAAGGGACCTACAACGGAACCGAAGGGTTCGGGGCCATGCCCTATCAGGGCATCATCCTGGCCCACAGCAACGAGTCTGAATGGGCGGCCTTTCGGAACAACAAGCGCAACGAGGCCTTTCTCGACCGGGTCTACATCGTGAAGGTACCTTATTGCCTGCGGGTGACGGAAGAGACCCAGATTTACCGTAAGCTCCTGGAAAACAGCGCCCTAAGCGACGCCCCCTGCGCGACCGATACGCTCGAGATGCTGGCGCGATTTTCGGTTTTAAGCCGTTTGAAGGACCCCGGCAACAGCAGTCTTTGGTCGAAGATGGAGATCTACGACGGGAAAACCCTCAAAGATCGAGATCAACAGGCCAAGAGCCTCCAGGAATATCGGGATATGGCGGGGGTGGACGAGGGCATGGACGGCATTTCCACACGCTTTGCCTACAAGATCTTGTCACGAACATTCAATTTCGATAACGAGGAAGTGGCTGCCAATCCGGTGCATTTACTGCTTGTGCTCGAAAACCAGATTCGCGCCGAACAGTTCCCTGCCGAGCTTGAGGCCCGTTATCTCGGCTTTCTCAAGGACGAATTGGCGGCACGCTATGCGGAATTCCTCGGGATGGAGATCCAAAAGGCCTATCTCGAGAGCTACGGGGATTATGGCCAGAATCTTTTTGACCAATATATCCAGTACGCCGATTTCTGGCTCCAGGACACCGAATTTCGGGATCCCGATACCGGGCAAGTCATGAATCGGACCCTGCTTAACGAAGACTTGGAGAAGATCGAGAAGCCGGCCGGGATCGCGAACCCCAAGGATTTCCGTAACGAGGTCGTCAATTTCGTGCTGCGCGCCAAGGCGAGCCACGGTGGCAAAAGTCCGGCGTGGACAAGCTACGAGAAGCTGCGGGTGGTGATCGAGCGAAAAATGTTTGCCAATACCGAAGATCTGCTTCCCGTTATCTCGTTTGGGAAGAAGCGCACCTCGGACGATGAACGTAAACATCATGATTTTGTGGTACGCATGCAGCAGAAGGGCTACACCGAAAAGCAGGTGCGGCTCCTAGTCGACTGGTATATGCGTTACCGGAAGCACCACTAAAGCCAGGAGGCGCCAGACTAACCGGGAGGGGCTAAAAGGGCTAGGGTGCGGCGCCGGCTTGCCGCCCGGGAGGGGACGACTATGAGCATTATTATCGACCGACGCAATTCCGGGACCCGCTCGACGGCCAATCAGGATCGTCTTCAGCGGCGTGTGCACGGAAGGATCAAGGCCGCGGTAGAGAAGCTGGCCCGCTCGCGCTCCATGGACGATATCCTCGATGTGCAGCAGCCCATATCGATCCCTACCAAGGATCTGCACGAACCGAGTTTTCGGCGCGATCTACACGATACCCCTTGGGAGCAGGTGTTACCGGGGAATAAGCAGTACCGACGCGGGGATCGTATCCCGAAACCCGACGATGGGGACGGGAGTGGGAAAGAGGGCGATGCCGGTGGTGGTCTAGATGGACTGGGCGACGACGAGATCGCCATTGTGCTGACGGCCGACGAGTTCCTGGCGCTCCTATTTGACGGCCTGGCGCTCCCCAATCTCCGTCAAACGCGTCGTGAGGATGTAGAGGTCGAGAAATGGCGCCGGTCCGGGTTCATAAAGGATGGGAGCCCTTCGCGCATGCACATCGGGCGGACCATGCGCACGGCGCGTGCGCGACGCGTAGGGCTTAGGGCGAGAAAGAAGCGTGAGTTGGAAGAACTCCTAGAACAGAGTCTTGTTCTCGAAGAGGAAATCCGCACGCGGGGTCTGCAAGGCCAGGATACCAGTATCGAGCGCTTTCGTTTGAGTGAGATTCAGGCCGAGGTCAAGGTTCTGGAACGAAAGATTCGAGCGATTCCGTTTATAGACGAGTCGGATTTGCGTTTCGCCCACATAGACCAAAAACTCCACCCGGTCACAAGTGCCGTGATCTTTTGTGTTATGGACGTCTCCGGGAGCATGGGAGATATCGAAAAAGATCTTGCGAAACGGTTCTTCCTGCTCCTCTATCTCTTTATCCATCGCCAGTATCGAGCGGTGGAGCTCGTCTTTATCAAGCACCATAGCGAGGCCTCCGAATGCACCGAGCAGCAATTCTTCGGTTCGCGGGAGGGCGGCGGTACTCTCGTTTCGCCGGCTCTGGCCTTGGTCGGGGAGATCATAGAAAAACGCTTTGCGCCCGATAACTGGAATATCTATGTCGCGCAGGCCTCGGATGGCGACAACGCCAACGAGGATCTTCCCGCAGTACAGGGACGTCTACAGAGCCTCTTGCCGCAGTTGCGCAACATGTTTTATCTGGAGGTCAATCAGGAGCGGCCGAGCGATCTGATGCGCATCTATCTCGACACCGCGCAGGAGTACCCTGGGCTTCTGACAGCCCGGGCGTCCGAAACAGTGGATATCTATCCATTGTTTCGGACGCTTTTCGCCGAACGCGAGGGGGCTCGCCATGACGGATAACAAAGGCCTCCTCTTTTCCGACAACGACTGGACGTTCGAGCGGATAGACGCCGCCTCAGAGCAGATCGCCGTGATCGCCGAGCGCGAACTCAAGCTCGATACCTACCCAAACCAGATCGAGGTGATAAGCGCCGAGCAAATGCTGGACGCCTACGCCTCAACCGGTCTGCCCATGTATTACCCGCACTGGTCCTTCGGTAAACGGCGGGCGATAGAATCTGGACAGTATCGCCGGGGAGAAATGGGTTTAGCCTATGAGCTTGTCATCAATAGCAATCCTTGCATCAGTTATCTCATGGAAGAAAATACGATGATGATGCAGACCCTGGTGATAGCGCATGCAGCGTTTGGACACAACGCGTTTTTTAAGAACAATATGTTCTTTCGGCAGTGGACTGACGCCGATGGGATTTTGGATTATCTAGAGTTTGCGAAGGGCTATATTGCCCAGTGTGAGGAGCAATATGGCATCGATACCGTAGCCGATGTTCTAGATGCGGCGCATGCGATCAACCGCAATGGCGTGGACCGCGCTCCCCGGCCGCAAAAGCTCTCGGCCCGCGAGGAGGAGGCGCGCAGAAAGGAGAGAGTCGTATTCTTGGAGCAGCATTTGTTGGATGTTTGGCGGACCCTGCCCAATAGGCCTGCCACAGCAAGCGATCGCGACGAAGGGAGATTCCCGTCAGAGCCGCAGGAAAACCTCATTTATTTTATAGAGAAAAACGCCCCCCATCTTGAGACCTGGAAGCGCGAAATTCTGCGTATCGTCCGTAAAATCGCCCAGTATCTCTATCCGCAAGGGCAAACGAAAATAATGAACGAGGGTTTTGCGTGTTTTGTGCATTACCATGTCTTGCACAGCCTTCATGCCCAGGGGTCCATAAGCGACGGGTCGCTTATGGAGTTTTACGCAAGCCACACGGCCGTCACCTTTCAGCCGGATTTCGATAGTCGCCACTATAGCGGCATAAACCCCTATGCGCTGGGGTTTGCGATCTTCCAGGACATTAAGCGGGTGTGTCTCGAGCCGACCGAGGAGGATTATCGGTGGTTCGATTTCGCGGGCGACCCGGATTGGCTTAAGCACATTCACTTTGCGATGCGCGAGTTTCGCGACGAAAGCTTTGTTTTACAGTATTTGTCTCCGAAGGTGATGAGGGACTTCCATTTCTTTGTGCTTACGAACGATCCGGAGTCGGACGCCTTTGAGGTGGCGGCGATCCATGACGATGCCGGGTATCGCGAGGTGCGCACCGCACTCGCCCAGCAAGTCGCGGAAAGCGTGCGTTCTCCGGATATTGAAGTGGTGGCTGTGAATCGCTGGGGTGACCGCCACCTCCATTTACGAAAGATGGATCATTATCCGCTCGATCGGGGCGAGGCGAAGAAGACCTTGGATCATATCCGGGCGTTGTGGGGATATGATGTGCATCTGGACATGTCGCCGTCAAGCCTGGTGTCGCGGGCTGTCGGGAGCTAAGGTCGAGAGGCGGCCTTAAGCTCCCTGGTGACCGGCCTTCGGTAAGGCCGCGGAGGCCCCGAAGGCTTAGAAGGAGATTACCTCAATCGGCGGGTCCTGGAGGCGCTGTTCCTGACTCTGGAGCAGGGAAAGGAGTTCGCGAAAATGGCGGTCCTCGCTAAACCACGGGAAGATGAGTGGGAAGGCCGGGTCGTGCCAGCGGCGCGCTATCCAGGCGTTGTAGTGTAGGAGACGCAGGGCCCGCAAGGGCTCTATGAGGCGCAATTCGCGACGGTCAAACGACCGGAAGATTTCATAGCCGCTGATCAAGGCGCTTAAGGCCTCTTCCTGCTCGCTGCGATCGCCCGGGAGCAACATCCAGATGTCTTGAATGGCGGGACCGTTGAGACAATCGTCGAAGTCGACGATCGCGAAGTGTTCACCATTAAAGAGCACGTTTCCAGCATGACAGTCGCCATGGATCCGGAAGATGGCCGGTTCGACTGCGGAAAACGCGGCATCGATCGCGGCCTGGAGGCGCGTGGCCGTGCTGAGAAAGGAGGCGCGTAGGTCGGCCGGGAGAAACGGGCAGTCGCGCAGGGCCGCGATCGCCGGCACTACAAACGAGGCGGCGTCGAGCGAGGGACGGCTCGTAAACCGTCCCTGTCCCACGCCATGCAAGCGTCCGAGGTAGCGTCCGAAGGCGGTCCGCTCCGCGACGGTTTCTAAACCCCCGGTGCGCCCCGGGCGCCAGGGGAAGGCCGCAAAGCGAAACCCCTGCTCTGTGAACAAGGTCGTGTCGTGGTGGCGCAGCGGGGCTACGGCGGGTATTTCGGCCTCACAAAGCTCCTCGGTAAAGCCGTGCTCCTCGAGGATCGCGGCATCGCTCCAGCGGTTGGGTCGGTAGAATTTCATCGCCCAGGGCGCGCCTTCGGTCTCGATCTTATAGACGCGATTCTCATAGCTATTGAGGGCCTGGAAGCCGCCTGTGGGTTGCAGATCAAGGGCCTCGGCGGCACTGAGAATGGTGTCCGGCGTGAGATCGGCGTAGGGGGGTGTAATCGAAAGCGGGCTGTTGGAGGTCATGCCAAAGTATAGCGATGATCGAAGACCTGGGCAAAAGACCGGTCTTTCGGTTTGCTCAGCGGGAAACGCGATCTCGGTCTCGTAGCCATTGCGCTGGCGCCGCTTAATAAACGCCCCGCCGAGCGTAAGTCGGCGTATGCTAGAAGATTCTCACAGGACAGGACAAGAGCCATGGCTAAGGGTCAGTTACGCGGAAACAAGGAAGCCAAAAAACCTAAGCAAGTGAAAAAGCCTGCGGCGCCGGGAGGGGGTTTGGCAGGTGCGGTATCGAGGCTCGGCGCGCGCACAAGCGAGCCCAAAAAGTCCTAATCCCCCAAAGTCCTTATCATTGCCCCGTGCCGGGACGTGGGCCATCGCCGCGGCCAGTGGGTATACGCGGGCTTGGCAACGACTTTAGCGCATGGTCACAAGCTCCTCGGCGCTTGTCGGATGGATGGCCAGGGTGTCGTCAAAGTCGCTCTTGGTGGCCCCAAGGCGCAGGGCGACCGCGAACCCCTGGAGCATCTCGTCTGCGCCTTCGCCTATGATATGGAGGCCGACAATGGTTTCGTCGCGGCCTACGGTGACGAGCTTCATGGCGGTCTTGTCGGGCTCTTTGGCGAAGGCGTGTACGAGCGGCGTGAATTCGGTGCGATAGACCTTTATGCCGGCGTCACCGTGTCGTTCGCGGGCCTCCTCTTCCGTGAGGCCCACCGTGGCGAGAGGCGGGTGACTAAAGACGACGGTGGGTATTAGGCTGTAGTCGAGGTGCCTGTTGGTCATGCCGCCAAACAGGCGGTCGGCAAGCCGACGTCCGGCGGCAATGGCGACCGGCGTCAGGGCGATCCGCGATGAGACGTCTCCCAGCGCGTATACGCCGGGGGCGCTCGTGTTCTGGCGGTCGTCGACGAGAATATAGCCGTCGCTATCGGTGCCAATGCCGGCTGTGGCGAGTCCGAGCCCCGCGGTCTGGGGCACCCGACCGATCGCCCAAATAATGCTATCAAGACCTGATAGGGTTTCGCCGTCGCGGGCGATAAGCGAGAGTCCGGAGGGGTCTTTACGTGCCTCTGTGATCTGCCTGTGCGTAAGGATATCGATTCCGGAGTGCATCATGGCGTTCATGAGGCCCTCCCTTAACATGGTGTCGAAACGGTCCAGAAAGTGCTTACGTCTGAGGACCAGAGAGACATCGGCCCCGAGGCTACTGAGGACACCGGCGAGCTCGACTGCGATATAACCGGCGCCTACGATCGCGACTCTTTGGGGCCGTTCCTTGAGATCAAAAAATCCATCCGACGTGATACCAAGCTCCGCCCCCGGAATGCTGGGCTCCAGAGGCCGGCCGCCAGTTGCTACGACCACATGCTCGGCCTCATAGGTGTGGTCTCCTACCGCTATATGGTGGCTATCGACGAAGTGTCCACGGCCACGTAGGAGTTCGACACCGTTGTCGCGAAGCCCCAGCCCGTAGCGGTCGTTGAGCCGCGAGATATAAGCCTCGCGCGCGGATTTGAGGGCCATCCAGTCAAGCGCGCCCGAAAACGACGGAAAGCCGTAGTCTTGCGCCATATCGATGCTCTTTTGGATGTGCGCGGCGTTCCAAAGGATTTTTTTCGGTACGCATCCTAGATTTACGCAGGTTCCGCCCAGCGGTCCCGGCTCAATAAGGGCGCATCGGGCCCCATAGCGGGCGGCGCGATTCGCGGTGGCTATCCCGCCGCTACCCCCACCTATCACAATAAGATCGTAATGCCCCGGCATGTGTGGTCCTTTGGAGGGTGGCCAAATATCTCCTGAACTTCAGACACCAGGACCGAGATCCTGGTCTTACTTCGTCTCCAGGTAATGTGCGAGGTCGTCTGCGCCGCCGATGTGTCGACCCCCGATGAAAACCTGAGGCACGGTCGAGCGGCCGGTGGTGGCGCGTAGGGTCCGCGAGGAGACACCGGTGCCTTGGCCAGTCTTGATCTCCTCAAAAGCGATCTTTCGTTCCTTGAGGAGAGACTTGGCGCGGAAACAATGGGGGCAGCCCTCGCGCGTGAAGATGGTGACGAACTCGGGTCCCTTGGCCTTCGGATCGATGTAAGACAGCATGGTATCGGCATCGGAGACCTCGAACGGATCGCCCGGCTTGTCGGGCTCGATGAACATCTTCTTGATAACGCCATCTTTGACCAACATTGAATAGCGCCAGGATCGCCTGCCAAAACCTATGTCGGATTTATCGACCAGCATCCCCATCCCAGCCGCGAATTCGCCATTGCCATCGGGAATAAAGCGAACGTTTTCGGCATTTTGATCCTTACCCCACGCCTCCATGACGAAGGCGTCGTTGACCGAGAGGCAGAACACCTCGTCTACGCCGCAGGATTTGAAGACCGGGCCCAGCTCGTTATAGCGCGGGACGTGGCTCGATGAGCAAGTCGGGGTGTAGGCGCCAGGAAGCGCGAAGACGACGATGGTCTTACCCTTAAACAGCATGTCGCTTGTGACGTCTTGCCATTCGCTTCCTTTGCGGGTCTTAAAAGTCACCTGGGGTACGTGTTGACCCTCCTTATTGGCATGCGGCATGTGAGACTCCTTCACGGTAGGTGGAACGGAATGGGTGCAGTGAGTGGGCGAGACCCCGGAAGATCGCGCGTCGGCGGCCGGCCAGGGTCAGAGGCGTTCCCATATCGTCATTTGGGCAAGAGAGTGCTGGAATTTGCGGGCGGTCTCGCGGATGACAAACGGCACATCGCAGGGGCTGCCATCGAGTAGCCGAAAGCGGTTCCCGAGAAGGCTGCGGAGTGCGTCGAAGGTCGTCCAGGTTTCCCCGTTACGTTTGTATCCCCCGAGCCACTCTTCGCGCGCGGTATGTTCGCTAAGCCAGGTGTAGGGCGAAGTGATCACCAGGAGGCCACCCGGCAGGATACGATCACCAATGTCTTCGAGGAACTGTCGCGGTTGGTAGAGGCGATCAATGAGATTCGCGGCAATGACCAAGTCGTAACCGCTGAAGTGCGGCTTCAGATTGCACGCGTCCCCCTGAAAAAACTCCACGTGCTGAGCAGCCTCGTCAAGAGCCAGATCTGGGAGGTGCACGGTGCGATAGCTTTTGAGTTCACCCTCGTCGGTCAGCGTGTAGGAATAGTGTCCTTTGGTCCGCAGGCGCGTGCCGACTTGGATGAATCGCGCCGAGAAATCGATCCCGGTGACATGGGCCCCGGTGCGCGCCAGCTCAAAGCTCGTGCGTCCAACCGCGCACCCGAGGTCGAGAGCGCGCCGGAAAGGTCGTCCCTTCATGGCAAGAATGGCGATCTCGGCTACCGTGGTGGGGAAGTTTTTGACCCCGAAATAGTCGGCGCCATAGTGGAATTCCGCGTACTGCGACACCGCGTCATCAGATTCGTAGACTGGGGCGTCTGGCAGGGGGTTCGTGGATTCGACGTAGCGAAAGCCGGCGTGCTGGAAAAAGTGCCGGCGGAAGGCATAGCGGGCGGTCGCGTGGGTCTCATTGCCGAGGCTAATGAAGGACCCGCCTTTCATCAGGTTATGCTGTTGATCGAAGGTCGGCACGGAAAAGTCGTCATAGGCCGGATGGACCGCAAAATCCTTGAACGGATAGATCGGTGAGGCGGTCCATTGCCACACGTTTCCCAAGACATCGTAGAAGTCGCCGTGCCGAAACTGGTCGACGGGACACGGTGAGGCCGCGTAGCTTAATCCGATGTTGGCGGGCGCCTCGTTCCAGAGCTGTGCGTCGGGAATACCGCTCAGGTCCCGCAATCTTCGCCACTCATCTTCCGTAGGTAGGCGCAATGGCAGTCCGGTTTGCTGCGATTTCCAGGCACAGAAGGCCTGGGCTTCGTGGCAATTGACTTCCACCGGCCAGTTCCAGGGCATGGGTCGCTCTTCTCCGAGGACGCGCAAGCGCCAATCGGTCCCATGGGCAACCCAAAAAGAGGGGTGTGAGGCCTGGGCAAAGGCGCGCCATCGCGCTCCTTCCTCGGTCCACCAGAGCACCTCCTCATAGCCACCGGACCGCACAAAGGCCAGGTACTCCTCGTTTGTGACGAGATAGCGGCTCGCGGCGAAATCCGCGAGCATGGCTTCGTGGGTCCCGTATTCGTTGTCCCATCCATAGAGCGCGCTTTGGCGCTGTTTGCCACAGACTACGCGACCCCCCGATACTGGCAGAAGGGTATTGGTGACGGCCTTTCCCTGCCCTTTGTGGCTCGGAAAATCCGGCAGTGTGCGTACGTGCGATAAGGGCAGTTGGCGGATGAGCACTGAGCTCGTTTCGAGATGAATATATTCGTGTTCTATCCCCATGAGGATGACCCACCAGGGAGACTCCCAGGAGATAGGCAGCGTCAAGGGCAAGGTCTGAATCTGCTGGTCTACGAGCTCGCGCACGTGGTTTCGATAGGTCCGCACGGCCTCGACGCCTGGCCATTCACGGTCATGTTCCTCTAGGTCGTCCCAAGACATCTCGTCGACCCCGACTGCGAAAGTCGCCTCTAAGGCCGAGTCCAGGCGATAGTCGACGAGGCCTGCGACCCGCAGCTTATTGACGAAAAAAGCCGCGGTGTGGCCGAAATAGAAGATCAGGGGATGACGAATCGGGATCGCCTTTTCGTACCAGGCGCGCGGGTCTGCGAGGTGCTCAAAGAGACGTTCGTAGAGAGAGAAGCTGGCGTGAAAGACCTCCCGGATATGGGCACGTTTTTCGGACGGGTCGTCGCCTAGAAGACTGATGAGGGGAATGCGCAAGCGGGCACCGGCCTGGTAGGGGGCCTGGTCGGATTTTACCAGGGCCATTCCCGGGCTTTTTCGATCGATTCCGTGCGCCACTGATGAGTCCCCCTGGTTCGGCAATATCTATTCAGAACAGTAAGCGATATAGAGTAAGCGCACTGTAAAAGCGCGCGCCGGAAAGACCGGATCATGGGTGCCCGTGAGCGTCTGTGTGAAGTCCGCTCATGCCCACTTGACAGGGCCTTATCATACCAGAACATCGGCCTCCCTACGACCCAATAAAGGAGGGGCCGAGCGGCGCTCAGGAGGTGGCTATTAGTCCTTACCAATCATTATCTTATGAGTGATTGAGGGCGGCCGTGTAAGGATGAGGCCGCCGTAAGGAGGTTGTTGCGGGGCTATGCTGTCCCGGCTGCGGTAGAGCGGGGATAGGCCAAGGAAAGGACAGCCAGTCCTGACCGGTGGGCCACAGAGCCTGGGTCGGGTGCTCAGCCTTATTGTTGAGGTAGGCCGTCTGGTTCATCGCCGGGCTGAAGAGGCGCGTTATCCAAGGGATGCTTCGCTCCCTGTTTTGGGTGTTCCGCCCCCCCCTTTCAGGTCCTGTTGTCGGGTCTCCTCGGACTCAAAATCAGTTTTGAGCGGGTCGTCGCCCTCACCTTCCACGACATAGGGCTGCCCATCGGTTTGCTCTTTGGTGTAACCGGTGACCGGATCTGTTCTCTTTCGATGCGCAGAGCGAGCCTCCGATGTTTATCGAGTGGGGCACTATGCCTGATGGTCTTTCGGTCGACCATCGTCCTTTGGTCGTTTTTCTTTCGTTTACCCAGGCTTGCGAATCGCACTTTGAAGGACGCTGCGATCACAGCCGTAGATAGCCCCGGGCCTTTCGAGCTTGACGCGACTGATCTTCCGCTCG
>JAJYQN010000009.1 GCA_021794595.1 Pseudomonadota bacterium | reverse complement strand
CGCGGTATTGCCGTTGACCCCATTCGTTACCTTCCGCACATCCACCACGAGTAGATAACGAAGGCGGACCCACCATGGCTGAATCGGAACTTGAAGAGGGAATAGTGGAAACCCCGGAGCCGGAGGCTCTAGCGGAGAATGAGGCCGAGGGAACTATAGAGGCGAGCGAAGAGCTTGGGGTAGCTGTAGAAGTTACGCGCGACCCCGAAGAAAGCGTAAGTCCTCAGGCCGATGCAACTCAGCTGTATTTACGCGAGATCGGATTTTCCGCGCTGTTAACGGCGGAACAAGAGGTGTATTACGCGCGTCGCGCGTTGAAAGGTGATACCGCAGCTCGCCGCCACATGATCGAAAGCAATTTGCGCCTGGTGGTCAAGATTGCTCGCCGTTACATGAATCGCGGCTTAGCGCTGCTTGATCTGATCGAGGAAGGCAACCTCGGTTTGATTCGCGCCGTAGAGAAGTTCGACCCGGAGCGCGGCTTCCGGTTTTCCACGTATGCGACTTGGTGGATAAGGCAAACGATAGAGCGGGGCATTATGAATCAGACCCGCACGATCCGCCTGCCGGTCCATATTTTGAAGGAAATCAACATCTACCTTCGGGCCGCCCGGTATTTGGCGCAAAAGCTGGATCACGAACCGACCTCGGAGGAGGTGGCGCTGCTTCTCGATAAGCCGATCGAGGATGTGCGCGCCATGATGGGCTTAAACGAGCGCGTGGCCTCTGTAGATGCCCCCCTCGATATCGACCCCGACCGTTCACTGCTCGACGCCATTGCCGATGAAAGAACCCCGGACCCGGAAAAAATCCTCCAAGATGAGGATCTTCACGGCCAGATTGCGGCTTGGCTTTCGGAGCTGAACGAAAAGCAGCGCGAAGTGGTGGAGCGGCGGTTTGGGCTGAACGGTCGCGATATTTCGACACTGGAACAGGTTGGTGCCGATATCGGCGTCACCCGGGAGCGGGTGCGACAGATCCAGGTCGAGGCGCTAAGACGCCTGCGCGGGATGTTGGAAAAGGGCGGATATTCTATGGATGTTCTGTTTTAGTCAAAGACCGTCTCGATAGGGCTCAAGGGAGCGGTCGGGGATCGGCCAGCAAAAGGCCGGCTACGACCTTACGGCCCTCGCCCATAAGAAGATTATAGGTGCGGCAAGCGGCTCCTGTGTCCATGCATTCGACGCCTATGCCGCGATCGGTCAGGGCGCTGAGGCAATGGGGGGGCGGGAAGCCTTGCTCGCGCCCGGTACCGAGCAGCACGACTTCGGGGTGGAGCTCGGCGAGTTGCTGAAGGGCGGCGCTATCTACTTGATCGAGATACTGGGGCCGCCAGTCGTCGATAATGCGGTCCGGCGTCAGAATCAGGCTGCGCTCGTAGCGGTTTTCGCCGACTAGGAGATAGTCCAGTTCGTAAGCCCTGATCATAAAGTGCCGCCCATCGCCCGTATCGAGATGAATCTTCATAAAATCCTCCGGCTGACATTGACAGCGCACGCTTTCGCCCGTATGTTCCCGCTTCGAATAGCCGGGTTTGGCGTCCCGCGACACTATACAAGACATCATTCCCAAGACAACGGGGAGTTGGCGCCGTTGTGCGCTCTAGGTGAATCATGGACCAGTTTCCCCGCATAAAAAGGTTACCACCCTACGTCTTCAATATAGTCAATGAGCTGAAAGCCGAGGCCCGTAAGCGCGGGGAAGACATCATCGACTTTGGGATGGGTAATCCTGATCACCCGACCCCGCAGCATATCGTTGACAAGCTCTGCGAAGCGGCCCAGCGCGGCGACACCCATAGGTATTCCGTATCCCGGGGCATCCCGCGGTTACGGCAAGCGATTTGTCACTGGTATGAAAAGCGCTACGGCGTGATCCTCGACATGGACCGCGAAGCGATCGTAACCATAGGTTCGAAGGAGGGCCTCGCGCACTTCGCGCTTGCCACGACCGGACCCGGCGACGTCATTCTCGTACCGAATCCAAGCTATCCCATCCATCCCTACGGCTTTGTGATCGCCGGGGCCGATATTCGCCACGTGCCGCTCGTGCCCGGCGGGGACTTCTTCGCGGAACTCGAGATCGCCATCAGGAACTGTTGGCCCAAGCCGAAGATGCTCGTGCTCAATTTTCCGAGTAACCCCACGGCCCAATGCGTCGATCTCCATTTCTTCGAAAAGGTGGTGGCGGTAGCGCGGGACCACGGGATCTTTGTGATCCACGATCTCGCCTACGCCGATATCGCGTTTGATGGCTATAAGTCCCCCTCGATACTCCAAGTGCCTGGCGCCACCGATGTGGCCGTCGAGTTTTTTACGCTCTCCAAGAGTTACGATATGCCCGGTTGGCGCGTGGGGTTTATGTGTGGCAATCGCGAGCTCGTTGCCGCTCTCGCCCGCATGAAATCCTACCTCGATTATGGTATGTTTACCCCCATCCAGATTGCGGCCATTCTCGCGCTTGAGGGTCCGCAACAATGCGTCAGCGATATCCGTGACCGCTATCAGAGCCGTCGCGATGTGTTGTGCGACGGCCTCAAGGCCGCCGGATGGGACGTCGACGTGCCCAAGGCGACCATGTTTGTGTGGGCCAAGATTCCAGAACCCTTCCGCGAACTGAAATCGCTCGAGTTTTCCAAACGCCTGCTCCTTGAAGCCAAAGTGGCGGTGTCTCCGGGCATCGGCTTTGGTGAATACGGCGACGACTATGTGCGCTTTGCCTTGATCGAAAACGAGCATCGCACCCGGCAAGCAGTAAGAAGCATCAAAGAGATGTTTCGGCGGGTCGGTATCCCCGCCAGGGACGCCTCGTGACCGCCGTTCGGATCGGCCTCTTGGGGTTTGGGGTGGTGGGTGGCGGAACGGTATCGGTTCTGACCCGCAACGCCCAAGAGATCGCGCGCCGCGCCGGGCGCCAGATCGAGATCGTCAAGATTTTAACGCGCCATCCCGAGAAGTCGCGTCTCGTGCCTTGGCCCGCGGCGCAGTTAACGACCGACCCGTCAGAGATTCTAAACGACGCCTCGATCCAGCTTGTGGTGGAGATGTTGGGTGGGATCGAACCCGCGCGATCGTATATTCTGAGGGCGATCGAGGCCGGTAAGCATGTGGTTACGGCTAACAAGGCCCTGATCGCCACGCATGGCAACGAAATTTTTGCGGCCGCTCGGGCCCGCGGGGTGGTGGTCGCCTTCGAGGCGGCCGTAGCCGGCGGCATCCCGATCATCAAGGCGATCCGCGAGGGATTGGCCGGAAACCGGATACGCGGGGTCGCCGGCATCGTCAATGGGACCAGCAACTATATTCTCACCCAGATGCGCGAGTGCGGTGCCGAGTTTGGCGATGCGTTGGCGCAAGCCCAGAGGCTAGGGTACGCTGAGGCCGATCCGCATTTCGATGTCGACGGCATTGATGCCGCGCACAAGCTCACGATCTTGGCGGCCATTGCGTTTGGTATACCGCTGCAATTTAGCGAGACCTATGTTGAGGGTATTCGCGATCTGGAAACCGCCGATATTGCGTACGCAGGCGAGTTGGGTTATCGGGTCAAGCATCTGGGTATCGCCCGACGTGGGGCGTCTGGCATCGAGTTGCGCGTACACCCGGCCCTGATTCCTGAGAAGCGGATCATAGCCAGTGTGGATGGGGTTATGAACGCGGTGCTTGTGGATGGGGACGCGGTGGGTTCGACCTTGTTTTACGGCCCTGGGGCCGGGGCCGAGCCTACGGCATCGGCCGTGGTCGCCGACATTATCGATGTCGTCCGCACCTTGACGACCGACCCGCAATGGCGGGTTCCGCACCTAGCTTTTCAACCAGATGCCCTATCGGATGGACCGATTCTCGATATGGGCGAGGTGGAAACCGCCTGTTACCTGCGCTGCGAGGCCGAGGATCGTCCCGGGGTATTGGCGGATATCACCCGGATTTTGGCAGACCTCGGTATTAGCATCGAAGCGATTTTACAGAAGGTTCCCGAGGCCGGAGCCCATACCGTTCCGGTGATTCTGCTGATCCATAAGGTCCGTGAGGCTCAAGTCGATGAGGCGCTACGCCGCATCAAGGCCCTCCCGGCCATAGCCGGTAAGATCCGGAGACTACGCGTCGAGACGTTTGATTAGGAGGAATATGGCCCGTTATACCGGCATTATCGCCCGCTATCGTGAATGGCTCCCTATCGCGGACGACGCTCGCATCGTGACCTTGGGTGAAGGCGACACGCCGCTCATCCGACTGGACCGCTTGACGAAGACCACGGGTCGCGAGGCCACCATCTATGTGAAGTTCGAGGGCTTGAACCCGACCGGTTCTTTTAAGGATCGTGGTATGTGTTTCGCGGTCACCAAGGCGGTGGAGGCCGGTTCACAGGCGCTCATCTGCGCCTCGACCGGGAATACGTCGGCCTCGGCTGCGGCTTATGCGGCCCGTGCCGGGCTTGCGGCGTTTGTCTTGATCCCGGAGGGCAAGATCGCACTCGGCAAACTGAGTCAGGCCATGATTCATGGGGCGGTGGTGGTCCAGATCCAGGGCAACTTCGATGCCGGTATGAAGCTTGTCAAGGAGATTGCCGCGACCACTCCTGTGACGCTCGTGAACTCCGTGAACCCCTATCGCCTGCAAGGGCAAAAAACGGCGGCCTTTGAGGTCGTGGATGCCCTGGGTTTTGCGCCGAATTACCACTATTTGCCGGTCGGAAACGCTGGAAACATCACGGCCCATTGGTTCGGTTACCAAGACTATGCCCGGCAAGGCCGCTGTGCGATGCCAAGGCTCGTCGGCTTCCAGGCCGCGGGGGCTGCGCCCTTTGTGTCCGGGAAGATGGTGGATGATCCGGAGACGATTGCCACCGCGATCCGTATCGGGCATCCGCAGTCCTGGTCTTTGGCGCAATCGGCCAAAGAGGCGACCGGCGGTTGGTTCGGGGCCATCGACGATGCGGAGATTCTCGTGACCCAGAAGCTTTTGGCGCGCGAGGAGGGGATCTTTTGCGAGCCCGCTTCAGCGGTCTCGGTGGCTGGCGCCCTCCACGATTTGCGCGCCGGCCGCATCGAGGAAGGGGCGACGGTGGTGTGCACCGTGACGGGCCACGGGCTCAAAGACCCGGATGTGGCGATCCGCCAGGGCGGCCCGACCGAGCTTCTGACGGTTACCCCGACCTTATCGGCGGTGCGTGCGATCATCCTAGACCGCACTGGTTAAAATCCCACAAATTGTCTGCTAGTATAGCAGACTCAAGGGCTCCGCTTAACCGGAGTTGCGCGATAAAGGAGGTAAGCAAAAAAGCAGTGCGGTAAGGAGGGGGGTGGCTCTTCAGGCGCCCCCACGAAGGGACACTGCTCGTACTTTGGGGCAGTGACATCTGAGCCAAATCTGGGGATGAAAGAGGATGAAGAGGAGCGAAACACAAGAGCTCGTCGCGGGCGAATCGTTGATTGAACCGCGGCTCATAAAAGCTCATATAGCAGCAGCAGTATTTTGGTTGATTTATTTGATAGTGGGAGGAGGTTTACTCGTAGCGATAAAATTCACCTGGCCAAATTTTCTCGGCAATATACCGGAACTGACTTGGGGACGATTACGATTCGTCCACACGCAAACCGTAGCTTATGGTTGGTTCGTTGATATTTTCTTAGCCGCCATCTACTACATGGTTCCCCGCCTCACCCGCGTCAAATTAGCTAGTCCCACCCTCGCTTGGTTTAACTTCTACTTCTACAACACCATGGTCGCTATGGGCGTATTCCAGCTGATGGAGGGCCATAACCTCGGTGTGGTGTGGATGGAATACCCAAGCTTTATCAACATCCTCATGCTCATATCGTACGCGGCTCTCGCCTACAACTTCTTTGCCTCCTACCTCCGGAGCCAAGAACGAAACCTGTATGTCTCGAGCTGGTATATGATGAGCTTCGTCATATGGGCGACGCTCAATTGGATCATGGGCGGGCTTGTGCCGGCCTATATCGCGCCCGGTATCGCAAGCGCGGTCGTCGGCGGGCTTTTCATTCACGACCTCGTGGGTCTTGTCGTTACGCCGCTCGCGACCGCCATGATCTATTACTTCCTGCCCGTTATGTTGCGCCGTCCCATTTACTCCCATTCGCTTTCGCTCATGGGATTTTGGAGCCTGGCCTTCTTTTACCCGCTGGTCGGTATCCACCATTATTACTATAGCCCGATCCCGATGTGGGCCCAGTACATCGCCCAAGGGACGTCGTTCATGCTGTTTTTCACCGTCTACACTGTTTTGTATAACGTGTACAAAACCATGAAGGGGCGGTGGGGCGACCTCGCGGACAATATCGCCCTGCGGTGGCTTATCGGTGGAACCGTGTTTTATCTTATGGTTTGCACCCAAGGCCCCTTGCAGGCGCTGTTGGTCGAGCAGCCGCTGATCCACTTCACCGATTGGGTAATCGGCCACTCGCACATGGCGCTTTTGGGGTTCGGCACGTTCGTCGCCATGGGCTTTATCCATTATGCGTGGCCGCGACTGACTGGCAATGAGCTCAACAAGTCTTTGTCGGAGTGGTCTTTCTGGCTCGCCTTCGTGGGTTGCGCCTGGATGTTCATAGACCTTTGGATCGCGGGACTCCTCGAGGGCTATTACTGGGGCTACGGCAAGCCGTGGATGGACTCCATCGTCCGTCTTCAGCCCTACTGGCTCAGTCGCACGCTGTCTGGCGTGATGGTCCTCACCGGCTTCATTTTGGTCGCCATCAACCTTATTGTCACAGCACGCGCCAAGCAGCCGGCCACCGACAGCCCGGCCGTCCTTGCCGGTGCGAGGTAAGAGACCCATGGATGCTCATAAATTAGGCATTGAGCGGGCAGTCTTTATTATGCTCGTGGCCGGTATCGGGTTCTTCTTGTTGGCCTTTATCGGTCTTGGCTTGACCCCGTGGTTCAATATCAACCACGAGCTCAAGGGCCACAAAAAGACTCAGCATGTCCCTCTTTTGACGCCGCTGCAGCTGAAGGGTCGACAGATCTACATAGCCAATGGCTGCTATTACTGCCATAGCCAGTTCGTGCGTCCGGTAGCGGACGACCCCTTGCGCTTTGGCGCGGTCTCGAAGGCCTGGGAGTACAAGCATCAATATCCCAATCTTTTGAGTACCCGCCGCAAGGGTCCCGATCTCACCCGGGAATCGCTCGACCATCCGGCCGATTGGGAGTACGTGCATCTATACGACCCGCGCATGATCGCGCCTTGGTCGATTATGCCGGCCTACCATTGGATGTTCGACGGTTCGCCCGGTAAGCCGAACAAGCAGGGCCGGGCGCTGGTGGCTTATCTCGGGACGCTCGGCCAGGCGCGTAAGCGGGAAATGCTGGCCAAGGGGACCCTGAAGAAGGTCTTTGTGCAGGGCATAGGTACGGTCTTGCACTACCCATACAAGGGGGGCCGGCTTATGTCTCCGGGTTACGACCACGTGGTGTACTTCCACAAGGCCCCGCGTATAGCCGATACCCGTTCCGCGCGCGAGCGCGGGAAGCACTTGTACGCCATGGACTGCGCGAGTTGTCATGGCGCCACGGGCAACGGCCGTGGTGTCGCCGCGCAATACCTGACCCCGCGGCCGGTGCGCTTGAACGCGTTTCGCTTCCGGGCCGGTTTTGTCTATAAGGTCCTCTATTATGGACGGCCGGGTTCGGCCATGCCCTCTTGGGTGCGGGCCGCCGATGCGTTCTTGACGCCGCGAGACCTGTGGAGCGTCGCCTATTACGTGCAGACCTTGCATCGCGGGGCGACCGCGCCGCCGACCGCCCATGCGCCGATCGCGAAGACCGCGGCCTTGGTCAAGTTGGGCGGGGCCCAGTTCGCGACCAACTGCGCGACCTGTCACGGGCCCAAAGGCGAAGGCAACGGCGTTCTCGCCACAGCCTTAACGCCGGCGCCGGTCGATCTTGCGCTAATGAATCCGTCCGCACGGTGGGTCTACCACACCCTTAATCACGGACGGACGGGGACTGCGATGCCGTCGTTTAGCACCTTGCCGCGCAAGGTTCGCTGGGCGATTTCCTACTTCGTGGAGACCTTGGCGAAAAAACCGAAAAATATTCAATCGGCAGCCGCAGCGCCCAGGAAAACGGTCAGGATAGCGCGATTGACCGCCGCCCAAAGCTCTGCTCATAACTAGCGAGGTAATGTTATGTTTGACTCGATATCGATATATGCCTGGGTATTCACCATAGGCTTCGCCGTGTACGCGACGATAGTTATGGCTTGGTTCGGGGTCTGGGTTCTGTACGCGAAGCGTATGCGCAATCTAGGTTATGTGGTCGTTGACCGGCACATGGTCGTAGCCCAGATCAAAAAGGATCTGCGGCTCACGCCGTCTGGTACGGACGATCGTGATGACCGCGTGTCTATTGGCCGGTAAGGGGACTCTATGAACGTACTTGGTCCGCATAATCCGGCTGTTGAACTGGGTTGGATCCTCACGATCGGGGTGGTCATATACGCCGCGCTGGGGTTTCTCGGATACATCGCCGTTAATTGGGCCTTAAAGACGCGTAAGCGCCGCACTGGCCAAAAGTAAAGGAGAACCATCATGGGATCAAATAGCCATAAGGAACCCGAGCCTTACATTCCGGAGCCGGAGAACGGTGGTCTCTCCCTGCCCCTCAAAATTGGTTGGCTGTTGGCGTTTTGCTTCTTGATCGGAAGCTCGCTGTACGGCTTTATTCATTAAGGCAAGGAGAGGAACGTGGATCAGAGCCAACGTAATGGATTTTTATGGTATCTCGGTCTGATGGCGGTCCTCGTCGGCGTGTACTTTTTCCTTGAGTCCACGTCCTGGGGACGATTCGTCTGGATCGTTTTGAGTCGGCAGCCAGGCACCTGGCACTTGTAGAGAAGATGGCTCCCCCGGGGCGATCGTCCCGGGGGAGAGGAGGATAGGCCTGTGATGAATGAGTTTTATCGGTGGCAGGTGTTTATTACCGGTTTTTTCGTGGCCTTGTTCTTTTTCTTGGTGATTGTCGTCAAGGTCTTTATGGTGTCGAGTTGGCGGACATGGCAGAAGAGTCCGGACCTTCGTAAAAGCATCGAGCTCCCCAAATATCAGCTGCTGGAAACGGAAGCCGAAGACAACGCGGTCTAGAGGGTTATGCCGGCTTCGAGCGGACTGTGGGTATCGGCCCTCGTAGTGGGGCTGATCGGTTCAGGAACCCATTGCATCGGGATGTGCGGCGGCATCATGGGGGCGCTCGCGGCCAATATCCGCAAGGATCAGGCGCGCGTGTGGCCCTTTCTTTTTGCCTACAATATCGGACGGATCGTAAGCTATGCCCTAGCCGGTGCCGTGCTCGGCGCCTTTGGCCATGGTCTGATGACGGCGGTGCCCGGACCCGGGGTGGCCGCGGTCGGTGATCGTATTGCTGCCTTGTTTATGGTGGCGTTGGGCCTATTCCTCGGGGGATGGTGGGGGGCCCTCGGACGATTGGAGACCTGGGGCGGGCGCGCGTTTGCCTACCTGCGGCCCCTGGGACAGCGCTTTCTTCCGGTGACAAGCCTCCGGCAGGCCTTAGGCCTGGGTCTTGTGTGGGGGTTCTTGCCGTGCGGCTTGGTCTATTCGGTGCTCGCCTGGGCGCTTGTGAGCGGTTCGGCGGCCCACGGGGCCGGGCTCATGGCGATCTTTGGGCTCGCCACCTGGCCTGGCCTATTGGTCTTAGGGGGCATGCGTCGGTTCGGCGCTTGGGTGAGGCGGCCGTCCGTACGGAAGGCCTTGGCCGCGCTTATCGTGGGCTATGGCCTCGTCAGTCTCATCATCCCTTTGGCATAAGACCTTATGGCCGCAGAGCAGGCGAACGAGTGTTTTCACTGCGGGCTCCCCTGTCCCCCGGAGGATAAGTGGCGCCTTGAGGCCCTGGGCGTCGAGCGAAGTTTTTGTTGCCCAGGCTGCTACGAGGTGGCGCGCGCAATCTTAGGCGGCGGACTCTCGGAGTACTATACCCTCCGCACAGAACGGGGTTCCGGGGCGCAAGACGCGGTCCCGGAATTTCTCAAAAAGGCCGATCTCTATGACCATCCGGCGGTTCAGGAGGGGCTAGTCGCCGACGGGGCGGATGGCGATAAAGAGGTGTCCTTGCTCCTCGAGGGGATACGGTGCGCGGCCTGTGTGTGGCTAAACGAACGCCATATTGCCGATCTTCCCGGGGTCAAGAGCGTCAAGATCAACTATACGACCCAGCGCGCCTATGTGCGCTGGGACGACACCCGCATTCATCTCAGTACCATCTTGAAGGCGGTCGGGGAGATCGGTTACATCGCGCACCCCTATCAAGCGGGGGTCGTGCAGGGGGTCTTTGATCGCCAACGCCGCGATCTCCTCCATCGCTTCGTCATCGCCGCCTCCTTTGGGATGCAGGTTATGATGTTGGCGCTGGCTTTGTATCTGGGGCCATCTTGGGGGATGTCCCATGGGCTCTTTCTCATCTTCGAATGGCTGTCGGCCGCTCTTGCGACCCCCATCGTTACTTACGCCGCGATCCCCTTTTTTCGCGGGGCCTGGCGTGACTTAAGGCAGGGGCGGACCGGGATGGACCTCCCGGTAGCGCTCGGCATCGCGATCGCGTTTACCGTGAGCCTCTTTGATCTCATTCGGGGCCGTGGGAGCGTCTACTTCGATTCGGTGTCGATGTTTGCGGCCTTTTTGCTGCTCTCGCGGCTTTTCGAGGATATGGCTCGAGCACGGACCGCGCGCTCGGCGCAACTTCTGACCCATGCCTTACCACAGGATGCCGTGCGTCTTGATGCCGGGGATTGTGAGGAGCGGGTCCCGGTGTCCTTGCTCGCGGCAGGCGACCGTTTGTTGATTCGGAGCGGTGAGCGTATACCGGCGGATGGCGTCGTAAGCGACGGGGCGTCGTCTGTGGACGAGTCGATCTTGACGGGTGAGGCGCGCCCGGTTCCCAAAAGAGTCGGGGAATCGGTGATCGCCGGCAGCGTCAATATGGAGAGCGCGCTCGTGGTCTTGGTTCAGCGCGTGGGTCGCGAGACGGTGCTCTCGACGATCGAAGGACTGCTCGAACGTGCGCAGCGGGACAAGCCACGGCTCACAGCGCTTGCCGAACGGACCTCGGCGTGGTTTGTCGGGGCCTTGCTGGTCTTGGCGATCGCGACCGCCGGGACCTGGGCCGTCGTGAATCCGGCCCGTATCATTCCGGCGACGCTTGCGGTCCTTGTCATCGCCTGTCCTTGTGCCCTGTCGCTTGCGATACCGACGGCCTTGACCGCGGCGACCGGTGCCCTTATGCGTCGGGGGCTGGTCGTTACCAGAAGCTCGGCGCTTGAGCTTTTGGCGCGCGCCCAGGTGGTTGTTTTCGATAAAACCGGGACCTTGACTGAGGGGCGTTTGAGTCTTAGCCGCATCGTACCGCGCGCGGATCTTTTGGAGGGCGAGCTTTTGGCCTTGGCTTGTGCCCTGGAGCGCCGATCGGAACACCCAATCGCGTATGCCCTCCTGGCCGCGCAAGGAGCGGCGAACGGGATCGAGGCCGAGGGGGTGCAGGCCTTGCCAGGAGAGGGCTTGGAGGGCCAAGTCGCCGGACGCCGCTATCGCCTTGGCACGCGCCGTTTTACGGGCGCCTTGGGTGATTCCCTCGAGGTTGAGGCGGAAGCGACGGAGGTCTGGTTGTCCGACGAGCACCGGCCTCTCGGGGTGTTTGTGTTCAATGATCGACTTAGGCCCGGAGCAGAGGCGCTCCTCCAAAGACTGAGGCGTCAGGGGCGGCATATCGCGCTTTTATCTGGGGACCGCGCGGCGACGGTTGATGCCTTGGCCCAGACCTTAGGGATCGATGAGGCTCACGGCGACCTCTTGCCGGAAGACAAGCTCGCCTGGATCCAAAAACTCTCGGCCTTGGGGGTCGTGGCCATGGTGGGCGATGGGGTCAACGATGCCGCCGCACTAGCGGCAGCCCCGATCGCGATCGCTGTCGGCCGGCGCAATGTCTTGGCGGCCGCGAGCGCCGATCTCATTTTGTTATCCGGGCTCACGGGCCTTGCTGAAAGCTTCAGGCTAGTCCACCGTATGCGCTGGGTGGTGCGGGAGAATTTGGCGTGGGCCATCCTTTATAATGCAGTGTCTTTGCCGGCTGCGGCCCTCGGACTCGTCCCTCCTTGGCTTGCGGCTCTCGGTATGTCGGGAAGCTCATTATTGGTCGTGCTTAACGCGTTGCGACTTTTGGTTTCCGGTCAGGGGGATCAGGAATGAACCAGTCTTACATGCTCTATCTTATTGTGCCGGCCGTGGCGTTCGTGGTGCTGACGGTTGCTATCGTGATCCGCGGGATTCTCAAGGGAAGCTACGAGGATAATGAACGCGTGGCGTATAAAGTGGTGTCCGACGCCGAGCAAGACGCGCGACGAGAAGGCATCGACGCACTGGATAACGAGTGAGGCCCCAAGGCGACTCTTATGGGGCGCACACGGTCACGGTCTTTGTTCCGGGATTGACCGGGAGAGAGCCTTGGCCGCTTGCCTGGCCGCGATCGTTGGCCCGCTTCATCGCCCGGGCCTCCGCCACGGCCCAGGCGAGTGAGGGGCTTACCGATCGGACGCTCGAGCTTTTTGGTTTAGCGAAAAGTACGGGCTTAGCCGCGCTGGCGCGCTTGGGCGAGGGGCAGGCCCCGAGTACGCAGTGGTGGGTGCGGTGCGACCCGGTGCACTTGGCGGTCGACGGGGACCGGCTTTTGCTGGTCGACAACGAGACGGTAGGCTTGACAGACGAAGAGGCCCGGCGGCTGAGTCGTGTGGTGACCGAGGTCTTCGCCGAGGAGAATGGCGCGATCGAGGTGCTCGCGCCGCACCGTTGGTATTTGACCTTGCCCAGGCCTCGGGCCTTGCAGGTCGCGAGTCTGGCCGAGGTGACGGGTCGCAATATCCAGAACCTTTTACCTGAGGGCGATCAGAGGTATTGGCGGACGCGCTTGAACGAGGTCCAGATGGTGTTACACCAGGCCTTGGTCGGTAGCCACGGGGGCGAGGGCTCCGGGCTTTGTATCAATAGCGTGTGGTTTTGGGGTCCGGGGCTTGCCCCGGCGGAGGCCCCGGCGCGTTTTGCGCGGGTCTACACCGATGACGTCCTGTTCAAAGGAGCGGCGACCCTCACTCATAGCTCCTGGGCGCCGACGCCCGCAAGCCCCGAGGAGTTCGCGCACGAGGGCCCCATCCTGCTCGTCCTGCGCGGCGCCCAAGGCCCCGTTCAGTACGGGGATCCCGAGGGCTGGTCGGTGTTTCTGGAGGCCTTCGTCACAAGCTGGCTGCAGCCGCTTGCCAAACGGCTCGCCGGGGGTTCCCTTCAGGAACTGATCGTGGTCGGCGATCGCGGCCCGGCCTTTCACCTTACGCGTCGCGATCTCTGGCGCTTTTGGCGCTCATGGCGTTGATGTCACCCGAGTCTCGGGCCCGGGCGCAAGCGGTGCTGGCCCGCCTTTATGCGGCGCGTGGCGTGACCGATCCCCTCAAACCCCCCGAAGGTCTTGGCGCCCTCTTGGACGGGCAGCCGATGCTCGGACTGAAGCGGGCGGCCGAGGGCTTGGCCTCGGCGATAGCGCGCGCCGAATCGATCTTGGTGGTCGGCGATTACGATGCCGCAATATGAACCCTCATAACTGAATGGGCCTGCTTGTTCAAATGGGCGTTCTTCATTCGAATTGCATAAATGGCACGGATGCAAAAAGCCGTTCACGTAATGACAATAATATCATTTACAATAGTGAGTTATAGTTGTATAATGTTCATATTAGGCTGAACTCTGGAGCTTGAATAATGAACAGTGGCGTTGCGGTTCACATCACTCAGGACTTCGGGGGCCTGAAAGTGGGGCAACCGAGTTTGTTCTGGGAGCCAGAACAGCGACTGTTCGAGGAAGCGACCGCGTTTCTTAACGACGAATACTGCCAGTCAGGTTCCCGGTCGTCGCCGCGAACCTGGAAAAATGTCGCCAGCGCATTGGCGTTCTGGTTCAACTGGTGTTTGGAAGCCAACATTGATTGGCAAACTGCATCTCAGGACGATTTGATTGATTTCCGGGATGGCTTGTTCACGGCTATCAGTCCAGTGACGGGTGACGTCTACAGTAGCGGGACGATCATCGCTTACATGCAGCCAGTCATTGCTTTCTATGATTATGCCCGGCGACACAACGCGTACTTCAGTGATATTTGCAGCGCCGATGTCTTGAAGGCGAAACTAGCCTCGGAAGCATCGCTTGATATCCTATCAGACGCCTCGCGGTTGGTTCCGTCTCGACGAGCGAAGAAAAATACGATTCGGCCGTTTGAGATCAAAGAATTAAGGAAGTTTCTGGCGGTGCTTGGTCCCTCCGCAACAGAAAGGGCGGCAGGGGACCTGCGTCCTACCAGAAATAGACTTATGGCGGATTGGGGTTGGGCGGTTGGCCTTCGCCTTTCAGAGATCATGATGCTCAACCCGTATCAATTCCTTGTGTTTCATGTTGATGAGGGCTCGCCCTTCTCGCAGCAAGCCGTTGAAGTCATTGGCAAGGGTAATGTGATACGGAACGTCGCCGTTCCGAACTGGTTGATCGCAGACACGCTCCAATACATGAAAGGAGAGCGGGCTCAAGCACTGGAACTGGGGCGCAAGAAAGGAAGAAAGATGCCGAAAGTCCTATTTCTGGCAGGAGCACGTTCCCCAGATCCAGGATCCCCTTTCACCCCGCGGCGGTTCGAGACGATAGTCAGCGAGTCATGTATTTCCGCGGGCCTGATGCGTTTGAAACAGCGCACTGATCCGGACTCCGGTGTAAGGACGCAGGTTTCGGTCGCCAATCACTGCGTGCATGATCTTCGTCATACTTATGCCGTTTATACCTACTGGATCGAAACAAGCAATGGGAATTCAGAGCCATGGAAGGTGATTCAGGCGCAATTGGGTCATGAGCGGCTGGAAACGACTATTCGCACTTATTTAAAGTTTGTCCAGCTGTTTGGTCCGCGTGGTCAGCAGGACATTAGATCTCTTGTCGGGCTGGAATAAAGGGATGGCTAAGAAGCGATCTCCTGCACGTATAGTGGCTAAAGCCTCCCGGGCGGCAAAGTCGGCCACCATCACATCTGGTGAACCGCCGGAACTTAATGCCACTCTTCTGCAAAATGCGGACATAAAGCGTAAGCGAAGTTCGGCCGCTTCCGTCGCCGCACAGACCCGTAGGAAAGCGCGAGAGAACGGCAATGTCGTAAATCTGGGTGTGGCTCGTCTGAAACAAACCAGGCTCCATTTCGGCCAGAACTTTCTTGATATCCGGATCGAGTTTCCGGGTCCGGATCGTGAGCCCTACGTTTTAGACCTTTCGTTTCTGGGCCTGGCCCCGCGCCTAGCCAAGCCGCTGGCCGAGGGCTTCCGCGTCTACGGAGTCGGTAAGCGCCAGAAGACACTACTGGGGCGCAGATCCGAGCTGCAGACTGGATTTGTAGC
>JAJYQN010000008.1 GCA_021794595.1 Pseudomonadota bacterium | reverse complement strand
CGTCTGCTCTTTCTGGATCGCCACGGCAAGCGCGCTTTCTTTCTGGGTGATCTGCCCCACAAGAAATTTGATCCCCTGAAACGAGCGCTCGAGCCGGGCCAGTTGACTTGCTATCGAATGAGACGAGGCCCGCACCGACACGGAGGGACCCTCGGACCGATTGGGGGCGGGGAGGGACCCTGCCGCGTTGGCGGCCGGCACCGCCGTTTCGGTGTTCTGCGGTGAAGGAGTCGGGTTCGGCGCTGGCGCCGGCGTGCCGGCCGCCGGCGGCAGTGACAGTGGCGACGCCGACGCAGCCGGCGGTGCCGGCTGAACGCGGATCCCCGCGGCACCCGGGGGTTCCACTGGCATTGTGAGCGGGCGCGGAGGCGGCGCCGGAGTCGTGACACCAGGCGGCGAGGGCAGCGGTTGGGCCAGGGGTTCGCGTGGCGGCTGGGTGCTTTTCAGGAAAGCCACGGTCCCGACGCCCGCCAACAGCGTCACGGCACCGGCAATGGCCGCCACCAGGGGCCAAGACGAACGACGCGGCCTGGCACTTGCCGGCCCCCTTGTGGGATCCGGGGTATCCGACTCCTGCCCCTGCTCACCGCCCTCCTCCGCCCCCCGCTCTTCCTCGATCGCCTGGGGGGGAACGGTCCTCTTTGGGGGCATCGGCGCGATCGGTGCGGGCGCGGCCTGCGCTATGGGCGCTGCCGCCTTGGGTGCCGGGGCTCGCGCGGTCGTTATCGAAATCGGGGGGGCGGCCGGCGGACGGGTTGGCACCGCCCGCTGGGGCTCCAGGAGATCGGGGTGGCCATCCTCGAGGCCCATCTCCCCGTCTTCGCCTGCGGGGCTTCCCGATTTGGTGCCTCCAAAACGTGGGGGCGACACCTCACCCGCGGGCGCCGCCCCCTCCAAGGCTTCCCCATCGAGATCCGGGTTGTACGAGTCCGCAAACCCCGCGATATCGATACGGTCCCCTTCTTCGCCTTCATCGGGGCGCTTGGCGCCCAAAGTCTGCCACGGGTCCGCGCTCATGCTCTCACCAGTCCGGGTATATACCGCGTGTTATATCCTATGTAATCGACCATAGTCAAGGATTGGTGCGTTCTTATATACCACATATGCGCCAGGCAGTCGCGCCACAACGGAAAGATCAGCGGAAACGGATGCGGATCGTGGGGTTCGCGGCATGCGGGATTAGGATTAGGACCTACGTACCACTTCTTGGACCGCTTTTCTCAGTGACGCGCCGGCTCCAACCCGCCGCCCTGCCGCGGCGCAGTGCCCAGTTCGTGCCACTTACTCGCGAGATAGGCTTGAATGCCCGAACCAGGCTTGTAGCCTGGGTAGAGCTTCTCGAATTCCGACCTAGCCGCCCAATAGGAATCGTTGCTCAACGCCCCTCGGCACTTGGCGAGGAACAGCAGCGCAAGGGACGGCGCCCGTGATTCACCTTGGTTGCAGTGGACCAATAGCTTGCGCCCTGCCAACCATTCTCTGTCGGCAAATAATAGAAATGCCTCGAAGGACGCCGGCATGAATAGGGGCTTGGGCGGATCGATTATATTCAGGAAAAGGTCCTGATTGATGCTCAGGATCAGATAATTCGCGTGCGTCTTAGGAAGACTTCCCTGGTACCCAACGGCGCGCTGGTGGCATGGGCTCTTGCAGGCGTGGACCACAGACCACTCCCCCCCGCCATTGCGGCAGAATTGATCATTGGCCACCCATAGCCGATCGTATACCTCTATCATACTACCCCACCGGAAATCCCTTTGTATAATCGGCCCATCTTTCCAAAATGCGCGGAGGGCCTGAAAGGAGGTGCCGTCGGACAAAGCATTGAATCCGATTTCCCGATAGCCCCAATCACGCAGCGTATCAGGAACGCCGCACCCATATGCCGCAAGAGCCCACCAAACAACGGCCGCCAGTTACAATACAATGCCAATATCTTAGACCGACCTGGTGGCCACGTCACCTACGATCATCAACTATTGAGCAGCGAATGACCAAGAGTCGCGCAACAGTCATCGCGTTCTCGCGCGCAAATAGGCCAGCGGCACCTAGTAGTCCGCCATGATCGGCGAAACATCCGTTGGGAACCGCAATATGCATAATCGGCCAAAGCGGACAGTGGTGTTCTGCGATGAGTCTGTCAGCAATGCATCGATTACCGGACGCAGTTCAGAACGCTCGCGATCCGTCCGCTTCAGAATTCGACGAACGCGTACCTCGTGCCCAATCCGGTCAGTAAGACTTCTCCAAGGCGGACCCTACTCAAGCCACGAGTACAGCAAATGCCAACCGGTTCCTGAGCCGCATTATATTCGCTAGCGGTGGCGCAGCAGCGTCCTGAGCACTCTCAGGTTGGCACGTCCATCCTGCATCACGCGCAGTCGAACTCGCGGATCACCTAAAACGAGCAGAGCTGGCCATGGTGACAACCGCTCTTCAAACCAGAACGGCCAGCGTTGCATCCACCACCTCCACGAGGCAGGGCGCACTGTCGCAGATTTAGACTCCCAACCAAAGGGAACTTTACGGTCTCCAACTTGAGCAGCCACTTCCCGAAGGGGAATCTCGATAACATCCGCCGGGACCGGCCAACCTGATGCCGGAAGCGCAAAGGACAGGAGGCGCGTGGCAATCAACGATGCGTTCTCGATGGTTTCGACTGCATCCTGCGTCCACCAGGTCTCTGACACGAGGTGGAATTCGATGTAGTCGTCTTGGCTTCGCACCGACACAGAGTCCGCATCCCGGTCGTTCCGCCGAAGGCGTGCCGAAATCATGAAGGCAGCGGCGGAATCTTGATCTTGGGAAACCAAGCGTGCGATGTCTTCGATGGTTCCCTCGCGGCTCGTCGGTTCTGCAACTGAAGCGCGAGTCCATTCGAACCCCAGCTCTAGGAGACTCAAGGCCCCAAGTTGTCCCGGCACCTCAACATCGAAACCTCTGCTCCTCATCGCATCCTGCAAATAGGATACCCAGAAGCCACGGAGCACATCGGCATTGACTTGATCGGGCGCGGCGAGCCAAGACGCCACCTGTTCGACGAGAACACTGAGCGACGCACGCACAGCCAGAAGGTCGCGTGCGGCAAGCGCCTGAGCCCACCGCCGGTAGGCACGAAGCCATCCTGCAGAGCCATCACTAGCGGCGCCACCGAGCGAGAGCGCACCGGGCGCGTTCGGCATTCGGACCAAAGCAAAATGGCAAGCCATCGGCAAACACAACCAGCAATTGCGGCTCGCCTGGCGGCATGCTTTCGGCGTCTTGTACTTCGGTTCGGTACGCAACTCGTTCGTCCTACCATCCACGGCGAGGACCGCGGCGGCAACTCCTTTCCCCACCGGGAACGGGATGACGGTTCCATCCTGCACGACAAGCGAGTGTTGCTGCGGAGTTAGCTCCCCACCAACGAACGCAAGCTGCGGCAGTGCCCGCTTCCGGCACCCGCCAACGGAGGTGCACGGCTGCAGCCATACCCACTTCTTGGTCGCATCGCGAAGGTCGACAAAGTCGAACGCTTCGGTGGACTTAACTTCGAGCGCGGACAAACCGGTCTCGTCCATGACAATGAAGTCGGGTTGCGGGAAACGCGCCCCCTTGATTGCCTGACCGTTTCCCGCCCGCCAGGATACGACGCGCACAATCTCGTAGCCCAAATCGTGGTTCATGAGGAAGGCAAGGATTTCACCGACGTCGCCGAGCCGAGACCCGCCTAAGCCACGGGCCTTGCTTCTGTAGCTCCCGTTGACGTAACGCTCAGCATCCGCCGCAAGTCCCTCTGCGTCGAGTTCGAGGTCGGCCGCAATGATTTCCAGCGCTGCGGCATCCACCTGCACTGGGATCGTCGTGGTCGCCGCAGAGAATGCGGTCAGCCACGCTGTTTGGTCTCTGGCCTCTACAACCCCGAACAGCGGAACGTCAACCTGCTTCACTTTAAATGTCGGCATGAGGACCTCAGTTCATCGAGCGGAAATTGTTCAAAACAATGGCCGGCCTGATCGGATTTTCGCGCATCTAAGATGGAATAAGACGTTAATCATCGATGACGTGGGGGTTCCCCCAACTTTCTTTTTGGGAGACAGCATATCCCAGAGTGTATGTACTGGCCACTTTGTAAGTGGCGGCACGCGGCCAGGAGCGGTCGCCCCATGCCGCTCTCGAAATTAGCCGTTCAGTACTGCGCTTATCGCTCAATCACTCCCCCGATCTTGATTGACTAAAACATACTGAATCACGCCGCTGTGCGTGCTAATCTGTTTCGCATCGACATCAGGGAAGTCGATCATGGACAATTCTGGCGCCACGGAGCCGGTGAGAGCCCGCCTGGTAAGAGCTGCACTAGATTGCTTTCTTGCTGACGACTACCATCGAGTCACTACGAGGCTGATTGCCGAGAGGGCCCACGCCAACGTCTCAATGATTCGCTACTATTTCGGCAACAAGGAGGGGCTCTATGAAGAGATGATCCGCGAGACCCTGAATCCGATGTTGACGGTACTTGACGGCCCGATGCTAGCGTCAACAGCAGGCTTTACCGACTTCCTGCGTCTGTATTACGAGACCATGACCGCCCGGCCGGAGTTTCCCAAGCTGATCCTTAAGGTGCTGGCTCTCAACCAGGGACCCGGTCGGCGCTTCATTCAACAACTGCTGGAGCGCGGACGCACACGCGGTGCCCGCAAAGTATCGGCCCTGAAAGCCCAAGGACAGATCGCTTCCGACATCGACCCCGATATCCTGCGATTGGCTTTTGTGAGTCTGGCGATGACGCCAATATTGCTGAAGGAAATCTTTGAGGAACAAATGGGTCGACCCATGGACGCCGGTTTCCTGGAAACGTTGGCGGCCTTCAATGGGCACCTGTTCTTGGCGGGTCTGGCGCCGTGCACGTCGAAATAGCGGGAGATAGATGAATGTCATTTCAGAAGAACTCGGGCGCCGTGCGTCGCTTCGCCAAAGCCATGAAGTTTGGCTCGTGGCTGCAAGACATTCCCCATAAGCTCACCCCACCGCCGTTCCGGCTTATGCAGATTGGTTCGGCCTTCTGGCAGTCCCGGGCGCTCTATGTCGCCGCACGGCTGGACATCGCTACCGCGCTAGGGGATGAAGCGCTTGACGCAAACACCATTGGCGCTCGCGTCTCCGCCCATGCAGACGCCACAGGACGCTTGCTGCGCATGCTCGCCGCGATAGGCATCTTCAAGGAGGCGGCACCGCGCGTATTCCGCAACAATAAGCTTTCCGCCTTCCTGCGCACGGACAACCCGAAGAATGTGCGCGCCATGATCCTCATGCACAACTCCGAAGCGATGAGTCGACCCTGGTATGAGCGGCTCGAACAGGGCGTGCGGGAGGGCGTGCCACCCTTTCAGCTGTCCTATGGCGAGGAATTGTTCGCCTACCTTGACCACCACGCCGACTTCGATACCTTGTTTTCCGAAGCCATGGATAGCGTCGAGGCGCTGACCGGGGATAGCTTTGCCAGCGATTTTGCCTGGGGGCGCTTTGAGCGGATCATCGACGTTGGTGGCTCCCGCGGCACCAAATCGCTCGCTATTTTGAAACGGCACCCCAACCTGACCGCCCTAGTGGTGGACCGCGCCCATGTAATTGCCGAGGCAGAGCATTATTGGGCTGCCAACGGGACGCGCGGTGTGGAACGGCTGCACTTTCAGGCAGGCGACCTGTTGGCTTCGATTCCGCCAGCACAGAGCGAAAGGGACATATTCCTGCTCTCTGCCATCCTGCATGGCTTCGATGACGACACCTGTATTACCGTTCTGCGCAATGTCGCCAATGCCTGTGGTCACACTGGTGCGCGAATCGCGCTATTGGAAATGGTCCTGCCGGAGGTGGGTGCAGATATAACCGGGGCTTCGTTCGACATGCAGATGTTTATGGGCTCGCGAGGCCGCGAACGAACATCGGAGGAATGGACACGTCTATTCAACCATAGCGGCGTCGTGTGGGAAGAAACAGTTGGTCTGCAATCGTTCGGAAATATCCTCGTCTTGCTCCCGACAAAGTCCGTTTGAACGGCCGCATTTGGCAAGTCATTTTAACCACAGTGGGTCGGAGCTGACCATTGCAACTCCAACTGATAGGTCCGCTATGGCCGATTGACCAGGCGTTCAAAGCAATATCTTGCTCAGCCGCCATCAGTGTTTGGGCCTTGAAAGAGATAAATTCATCCAAACTAGAGGGCATAATGACGTGCTGTCGGCGTGAATTGCCCCTACCGCGGATTCTTCCTGCCAGGATACTCCTGGGAATTGGGTTTAGCATCCTGAAACGATTCCGCCCAATTGATGTCGTCAAGGGCCTCCTGCCATGTGGCGCGCAGCCGGACGGGAATCGCGAGCATTAAGTTCAGGTCTTGGCTAAAACTCTCGACCGCGTAACCGGCCTTGCAGGTAATCGGGAACGCCCGATCGGGACTCAACCCGTAGTGTTCGGCCACCTTCTCATGATAGAGGCCGGCGGCATTGAATCCCCACACGGGCCGGCCGAGCGCAATAGCAAAACCCACCTCGAAGACCGTTCCTGAGTCCGGCTCCGACCCCCGAAAACACTGAAGGTTGGCGATGACCGCATCCGCTTGTCGGATCAGCCTGGTATTGCACCGATAGATGTCCGCCGGGCCATCATCGGGCTGGCTCTTCGGAAAGATGGGTGTGATGCCGCGCTCGACGGCATACTGGGTGATCTCCTGGCGGAACGTGTCCCAATGAGACGCAAAGACATCGGGGCCGGCGACATAAACCTGGATATCGGGTCTACTCATGGCGCGCATCCCCGTCAACCGCTCCCTGCGCCAAAAAGGCGCGTAATGCCGGCGCGCTCAGATAGCCCACGTGCCGGCGACCGTGGTAGACGAAGGTCGGCGTGGCCGCCGTCCCGTGGCTGGAGGCAAAGAAGGCCGCGGTATTGGTCTCCACCGCCGCCAAGGCCGTGGGGGCCACGGTGACGCCTTGCGCGGGCAATCCCCCCTGCTCCGTCGTCTCATGAAAGTCGCGCTCATCCTGCGCCCAGGCTCGTCCGGGATCTGGCGCGCTCAGAATCTCGGCGGCCCGCACACGGGCCGTGGCGGGGTCGACGATCGCCACCGGCACGATGCGCACACGCAATGTGCCCGCCGCAATGCGGGGGGCGAGCACGCGCACCCAGTCCCGATGACAAAAGGCGCAGTTCGGGTCGGCGACCATCGTCAACGTCGGTCCTGCCGTCCCGATCAGCAGGCCCGCCGAGGCGTGGGTGGGAAAACGAAAACGCTGGGGCGAAATCGCCTGCTGCGCCAATAAGGACAAATTGTGCCCTTTGGCATCGAATACCGCACCCAGAAAGACGTAGCGGCCATTGGTCCATGCCACCGACCCGCTGGGCGACAAGACCAGGCCGGTCAGCCCGTCCGGTCCTGCGAAGGTCCGCTTGATACCGGCCTGCCCCCGGGACGCCTCCTGGACCAGACGGGCAAGCGCCATGCGTGAACGCCGGCCCGCCCCAGGACCTACAAGAGCGGGGCGTGATGCGGGCTGGGTCGGCGCCAACCACCACCCGACGGTGCCCACGGCCACCACCAGCACACCGAAGATCGCAAAGATCTTCGTCGCAACATTGAGAATCCTGCTTACGCCCTGCATTGGCATAGGTCACCTGCCTGCGTCATGGGAAACATTCGTTTCATGGGTGCGCCCTCTCCTCTCGTGAACGCCCCCGCTAAAGCGACGGCTTCGGTCCATCCGGCTCACTCCCGGCCGCTCGTGAAAGCTTGTCTGTCAAGGCGGGGGCTACCAGAAACAGGAGCTTGCGGATTTCCGCACCTGCGCGTGCCGGCGGCGCCGAGGACGCTGGTATCGACTCGACAAGGTCCTGGGTTGCCTGGTCCAGGGCCGCCTCGACCCGCGCCAACGTTCGCTCCCTTTCCGTGGGGCCAAATGGAATACGCGTCAGCATGTGAGAGAGATCGCCCGTCTCGAGATCCCACAGTTCGGCGCACCCCCGATCGGGCGTGAGATGCGACGCGGCTCCCAAGCAGTCCCGAACGCGATCGATGAAGTCATGCGAAACCGGGCCGCTGGTCTGTAGGGTCAGGGTCGCACCGGCGGGAGACCGAGACCACGCGACCTCGCATTGGTCCATCAGGAGCGGTTCCCTCCCAAACGTCTCTCCGATCGCCCAGGGGTGGCCGAAGTACTGAAGAAGAGGCTGGACCGCACGATGGACGGCGCGCGCATCCGTGTCTTTCGGAAAACGCATGGTCAGATGGAGCTGGTGCTCATAACTCATTCACAACCTCCCGCGGAGACAGGCCGCTTGCGACTCAAGAATCCTTGCCAGGCGTCCGCGCCGCACTCTTGCGCCAACCACCAGTCGTCCCACCGCTCGACCCATTCGACGATGTAGCGGGCATGGCCCTCATCGCGAATGGCATGGCCCAAAGACCGCAACACCGCGCGCGCCCCGACGTCCGCACGCGCCCGATGAAGGAGGTGCCCGGAGGCCTTCACGAAATCCGCCTGCACCAGGGCCCACCGGCCCAAACCATCGGCGCCGGCCCCCACGTCATCGATCGCCAAGGAAAACCCCTCTTCCCGTAATCCTTGAAAAACGCCCCCGGCCCGGGCGAGACGTCGGGCTCCCGCCGGCCGTTCGACCCACTCCAATACGACCCGATCGCGAAAAGGACAGCGGCGCACCAGCCCCTGGATCATCGGGTCCAGAATCTGATCGGAGAAAAAATTGATGAACACCAATCCCGAACATCGCAGGACATGGACCGGCAGGATCTGTTCGAACACGACGCGATACCACCGCTGCCAATTGCCCTGCGGCCGCCATACCCGCGGCGCCTGGACGGCACCGCGTAAGAGTTCCCGACCCAATAGCCGTTCGCCGGCCCAATCGGAGGGAAACGCAACGATCGCCTCGGCGCGATAGGGCACCACCTTACCGGACCCCACCCACACGGAGGCTCGCCAGGACCGACCGTTCCCGGTGGCGCTCGGCCATGGCCAGGCGCGCCGCCTCGATGCTCTCGATGCGTTCGCTGATACGCAACTGGCGATCCTGCATCATGAGCGACTGCGCCAGCATGAAGGTCAGGGAGCGCAACAGCCCGGTCTGCGTCGCCCCCGACTCCGCGTTGTACCAGAGCGGGTTCTCGAATCGTGCCTGCGCCAGCCATTTCAGCATGACGTCCGACGAGACCCCTTCGCTCTTGGCCGATTGGATCTTGCCTTTGAGATAGACCCCGGAAGGGCTGCTGTCCTTGGCGATCGTCTGGGCCCATGATTGCAGCGCGGGGCTTGCGGTGCGCCAGCGCACCGTTTGGCGGAGGGTCCCCTGCGCCAGCGACATACGGGCCTGGGCCGCGAGCACGGCCGCCTGCCACGTGGCACCCCCGGATCCTTGCGTGAGACTGGCGGGGGGCGTCCCGATCGGCGAGGGGTTGGTAATCTCTCCGGTGTAGATCGCCGCCAACTGCGCGGGGGTGAGCGCCGGACGAGTGGAGGAAGACGAGGCGCCGGCTGTCGACGGCGAGACGGGCGGGGCCGGATGGAACAAGGCCGCCGCCTGGAAGGCGGCCCCTTTGGTCTGTTGGCTCACGGCCTGATTGTACGCAGCGCTGGCCGCGATCGTCGTCGTCTTCGTGATGCGCGCGGACTTGGCCGCCGCGACGTCCACGGGAACCCCCTGATTCCAGTTCGCCAAAGCGGCGCTGGTCGATGCGGAGGCGGCATTCACCTGGGCCGCCCCCACCAGACTCTGCTGCGCAGCCTCGGTCTGCAGGCAGGCCGCGGGAGGCGGCTGAAGGCCGGACTGCATCTGATAGAGGCGCATGATATTGGCCGCCGAGCGGGACTGGCGCACGGCGCTCGCCAGGGCCGTGGTCTCCTGTTGGGCGGTCTGGACGTTGGTCTTCATGAGGGCCTTGATGGCATTCGTAATGTTGCTGCCCGCCGACACAATGTTGTGGTCGATCTCCACCAGACTGCGCTCGAGGGTGGTCGTTTCGGTCGTGATGGCGGTCACGATCTGGGTCGCGATCAACGCGCGCTGCGCCACAGCCGAACCGTAGGTCGCCCAGGCCGGGGCGGTGCTGGCCACAAAAAGGGCCAGCGAGCCGATGGCCCTGCGCTTCCACCGCCAAGGCGCGGCCATCAGAATCCCCCTCCGCTACCCGAAAAGAGATTGCCGCCGACGGACCCCGTCGATCCGCCGATCTGGCCACCCTGATTCAGGGTTCCCGAACCCCCATAGCCGCTCGTTCCCGATCCGTACTGCCCCGTGTTGACGTTGGCCAGGTTGCCAGCAAGCGGCACACCCCACCCCATGTTGGCGCTGGGCAGATTGCTGCCGACGGCGCTATTCCATTCGGTCTGCGCCGCGGAGCACGCCATGTTTTCCAACGAAGAGGTGATATTGCTGATCAGGGCCGACATGCCGATGTAATTCATCGAGAAGTTCATGCCGAGCAGGTTGCTCAAGCACGCCCCGATGCCCGAGGGCTTCGTGATCTGGCTATTGGCGTAGCGCGCCGCATTCAGGGCGGCGTTATAAGCGTTTTTGGCCGCGGTCACGTTGTTCTGGCACGCGGCCGGCAATGTCTGCGACGAGGCCCCGGCCGCGGGCGCGGTGGCCGCCGACACCCTGACGCCGGCAGAGAGCATCCACAATCCGCTCAGCAGGATGAGCGCGGCTCCCGTACCGCTTTTTGGGGTCCCCCTAACCATCGCCGCCGCCCTCCGTCTCGTTGTCATCCGCCAACGTCGTGAGCGCCATGGCCACATCGAGCCGTGATGCCGACGTCAGGGAATCGAGCAGCTCCGCCGCATTGGACAACTGCCCCAGCATGGCGCGCGCCAAAAACACGCGGCCTGCTTCCCGATGCAACGGCTGGTCGCTGCGTTGGGCAAGCGCATCCGCTCGCAGAACCCAGGGGGCGGACAGGGCATTCAGGCTGTCTGCGACGAGCGAGGCCTGATCCCAGGGCAGATGCCGCAGGGCCCGCACTACGGCATCCTGCAGCGTCTCGCCCGACAGAACCCCGGATCGCACGACGAGTTGGGACAACACGCGGCGGCGCTCATGATCACCCAGCACCCAGTGCTCGGCCCGATTCACGGCATCGCCCCGACACGGGATGGCGGCGAGACCGGTTTCGCCCGGCGCGCCACGGCCATGGCATCCCGAACGGTCTCGCGGGTCTGATCTACGGTCCAGGGACGGATCCGGGATCCCCCGCAGATCTCGCGCACCCCATGGATGTCCGTGCGCTTCACCCCCAGCACCTGCGCCCAATCCTGGGCGGCGCGTGGCATCAGATCCCGCATCTCCACGGCGCAGACTGCCCGGTCGGCGCGGCGCACAAGGGGCGATGGGACCTTGGGCAAACCCAGGACCTGTGCGGTCATGAGCCGCCAGGATTCCTCGATGACCTGGTAATCCGGCAGCAGACTCTTCAGGGGAGACGCGACGTCGCCCACGTAGGCCTCGTGCAGATCGTGGTACAGGGCCTCCGCAAACAGATCCGCAGAATCCGTGAGACGGGCGACGAAGCAGGCCACCAGCACGCTGTGCTGGGCCACGCTATAGGCCCCGGCATGGCCTGTAAAACGCGTGATGTAGAGCAAGGATTCCATCATGGCTTCCGGTTTGATGTCCGCCACGCACGGACGCCTCAAGTCCACCATGCGGCCACAACGGGTATAAATACGGGTGTCCATGTCAGCTGCCTTGCGCGCGGTGCGGGCTGGGAGGGTTGGGGACGACGTGATTGCCCTGAAAGGCCACCAGCGATACGGGGGCCACGAAGGGTTCGGCCGGTTCGCGATCGGCCGTCAACGCCGCGATGTCTTCCGGGCGGATCGGCACCACAACCGCGGGTTGGCGGCGCAGGAACTGGACGATCGCCCGCGGCTCCCGATGGGATGCCGCCTCCTCGACCCGCGTGTCCAACGACACCCCGGTCCGCTCCTGCACCAAGTCGGTCCACGTCTCGATCGCCGCAAGGCCGCGTAACACCGTATCGCCCTGCAGGGACCATCCCAGGATCGACTCCATGCGCCGTATGCGCCGAGCGATCTCCGAACGCAGAAACAGCGCGGCATCCGCGCAGTCGAGGCGCCCCGAGGGTCCTTCGAAAAAGACGTTCAAGCCCTCCAGATAGGATGAGGCTAGGAGGTCACTCAGCCATGTCGTCTCCGTCACACTGGCCCCCCTCTATTGCGCTGCAGCCAGCGGCGAATACGCACATGTGCGAACGCCCGTAGGGCCAACGCCATGGCGAAGATCCCGGACCCCACGACGCCCTCCTCGGGCCATGCCCGATGGAACGCCCACACACACGTCCCGGTTGCGACCAAGGCCATGGATGCCCAGAGGACCGCCAACAAGGCCTGGCGCGCCAGCGCCCGCTGCCAGTCGGCGGCCGTCCACCCGGGTGTGGACGGGGGAGCCCACGAGAGTGAGTCGCGCAAGGCCACGAAAGCCCGCCTGATCCCCCCTTGACGCGCTTGTCGACCGATACGCAGGGCATCCCGGCCCCATTCCCGAATGGACTCCTCGGCCGCCATCGGTCGCGCGAAGGCGGCGCCAATCACGGACGCCCAATAGGATCCATACGCCCGCACAGCGCGTTTTGTGCGTTGGAACACGCTTACCTCCTCCTCTGCCGATCGGGCCCCCGATGCGGCCTCCCGATTTCTGAACCGCCCTGCCAATGTCTGGTATACTCAATATATTATATCCTCTTGTCGATCAACTACAAACAGGGAAACCCATGGCTAAATATGTCGTGACCTATACCTTGCCGTATGAACACGTCGTGCGGGTTGGCATCGAGGCCGACACCGCCCAGGCTGCCCAGACTATCGCCGAGTCCGCCTTCAACGACGGCGTCCTTTGGGATAACACGCCCACCATGCCTTTGCTGATGGACGAGTTCGAGGAAACGGGCGACGCCGGCGTGCCCGTCCTCTTTCAAGCGACCCCCGTGACGGAGTGGCCGGTACCCGATAATTCGGTCTCGAAGGCCCTGCATGACAAAACCGCCCACGACGTCGCGCGCCAACTGATCGAGCTCTATCAGCGCGCGCGGGAGCGTAACGAGGCCTTTATCAGCCGCGATCGGCTCTTTGATCTTTACCAGCTGGCGCTGAGGGCGGGCACGGCCCCGGGCGCAAGGTGCGAATCCGCCGAGACGGAGGTGATCGACGTGTCACGCCGGCCCGGGTCCTTCGCGCTCCCATAAATCTGATTCCGGTGGGGAGGAACCATTCCGCCGCCTCCCAACGCAGACGGAATTCAATTTGACATGATCGTCCGGGTCCCACCCCCACCCCACCACCCCTAAAGCCTTTTGGCCTTATTTAGGTCCCACTCTCCCCCGTTGACTTCTCGCGTGATCTTTCGCGCCAAGGCGGTGATGGCGCTAGTCCCGCGTCGTCATTGAGGCTGGGGGCCTAGCGCGCGCGTTTTCCTCACGAGTGCCGCGGAAAGAAAGACCCAAAGAGGTCACGCTTGCAAAATCTGAAAACTTTATGCAAAATTAAAGTGCGTTTTGCAGATACTCCTGTCCGCGTCGCGGCAGATACTAAAAAGGGGGTTGTGAATGCTGCTAGCGGATGAACAGGTGGTGCGGGCCGCTCTTGCGGACTACGAGGGTGTCTTTTTCCGGGCATTCCAAGACGCTTGGGAGGATTGGCGGAGCCTTTCCTTAGGGGGCAGGCTGGTCTTTCCATCTCGGACTCGGGCCTGCATCGTTTATGACTTTGCCGTGCAGAGAGTTATGGCAGCGGTTGATGGGGACGCAAACATCTACGTCATCCGGCGCAATGAAACCATCAAATTCGTTTTTGGCAATACCGTGGCCCTCCGGCTTAAGAAGGCCAATGAACAGGGTCTGGGCTCGAATATCGAGACCCAAGCGACCCTGGATTTCGTCTGGCAGCAAGAGGACTTGCCCGGGATACCAAACGTACATAAGGTGGAAGTCGTGTACACCTTGAATACTCTCCAGACTCGCATAGAGCAGGTATCGGTCGTGGCGCGGGATGGACAGGCGCTCCTCTGGAGTTATGACATCAACCCCGAGCAGAGCGCCAATATCGTCATGCTACCAACGTCACCTCCGCCGCAGGATCAACGCCGCGCGCAGGTGAAGCTGCGCAACGCCGAGAGCATCGATAAGGGTGAGCAGAAAAAACCAAGCGAGAAGTGAGCATATGTCAAATGCCGGGAAGCCAGATCTGCTGCGGATTGCGCGACAGTTTCGTGGGCTGCAACAGGGCGAAGCAGCGCAAGCGCTGGGATTAAGTCAGGCAATGCTGTCGCGTATCGAAAACTATCTATCGCCGTTTAGCGCAGACCTGGTTGATCGTGCGGCAGCAGTTTTCCGTGTCCCTCACACGTTTTTCCTTCAGGAGGACAGAGTCCTTGGTGCGCCGGTCAGCGTGCACCCCATGTGGCGCAAAAAGACTGCCGTGGCTGCCCGCGATATAGACCAGATCGTTGCAGAATTAAACATGCGGGTCATGCACATGCGCCGCCTCCTGCGTGCGGTCGAAATTGAGGCCCCCTACTCCGTCCCATCGCTACCAGTTGAAGACTATGAAGGCGATGTAGAAAAAATAGCGGCGCTCGTGCGTGCCCAATGGCAGTTGCCGTCTGGACCTATAGCTAACTTGACGAGCACGCTTGAAGCTGCCGGAATTGTGATCGCGCATTCTGATATGGCCGGATCATCGGTGGACGGCGTGACGTTCTCGGCGCCTGGTCTGCCGTCGCTTATTGTATTGAACATCAACCAACCCGCAGACCGCATGCGGTTTACGCTCGCGCACGAACTTGGTCATCTCGTAATGCATCGCGCACAACCGACCCCGCTGATGGAAAACGAGGCAAACGACTTCGCGAGCTTTTTCCTGATGCCCACACGCGACATTCGCCCTTACTTTACACGTCGCGTTGATTTACGGTTATTGGCTGAGTTAAAGCCTGTGTGGCGCGCTTCGATGGCTTCATTGCTTATGCGGGCGCGCTCACTCAGCTTACTGACCCCCAACCAGGAACGGTACTTATGGCAACAATTCAGCGCCGCCAGAATTCGGCAGGCCGAACCACCGGAGCTTGAGTTATCGCGGGAACCGCCAACATCGCTGCTTGATGTCATGCAGGCCCACGTACAACGGCTTGGTTATTCCATCTCCGATCTTGCGGATCTCCTGCACATCCATCCTCAGGAGTTGGGGAGTTTGTATGGCTTAAACGCCACCGTGCAGAATAAAGGGCCACACTTGAGGCTCGTGAAATAAATGCGCCCTGGTTACTGATTGGTGCTACGCCAGCCCGAACCGAGACCACAGACTCCACGGACCATGCGCCGAAACTCGGTTCGGCCGAGGCGTGGCGCAAACTTGGTACCATTCACCACATGGCCGTGGTTATGGATGGTCTGTCGAGATTGCCCTGGTCTTGAGGTGCGTCCGAACCGCAGTGGCAATTACTTCGATATCAAGACTCTCGCAGATACGATCCCAGATGATCCTGCGTGGCTTAGACCGCACACCTCGGTCCAGCCCGTGCCGTTCAAGAAGTGCGATAGAATCCTCGAGCCAAAGGAGCTCCACGAGAG
>JAJYQN010000048.1 GCA_021794595.1 Pseudomonadota bacterium | reverse complement strand
CAAGGCGCACACGCCCATACCCCAGGTCGTCATGAGTCGCGAGCCGTATTTGTCGGAGATATGGCCGGCAAAGGGCGCGACAATGGCCATGGCGAGCGGTATCGGGGTGAGGATGGAGCCCGTAACAGCGGGGCTGTAGCCGGCGATCTTTTCGAGGTAAAACGGCATCAAAAATAGCACCGCGAAGAGCACGTAATACGAAAGCATGCCGGTAAAGTTGCCAGCCGAGAACGCATAGCGCTTGAAGAGGCTCAAGTCGATCATGGGGTGTTCGACGCGCATTTCCGTGACCAGGAAGGCGGTGATCAAGAGCACAGACAGTGCGAAGTAGGTGAGAATGATGGGCGAGGTCCAGCCTATGCCCTCACCCTCGTTGACCGCGAGCACCAGGAAGGCAAGCCCGCTTGCGAAAAAGGCCGTGCCGAGGTAGTCCACCTTTTCGCGCTTGCCGGACGATTCAGCGGCGGGAAGACAGTAGAGCGCGGCAAACGTCCCGATAATCCCGATCGGGACGTTGACGTAAAAGATCGCTCGCCAGCTCACAGCCGAGATCAACATGCCACCGACAAAGGGCCCGATCGACATGGCGATGGCCTGGACGGCGCCCTGTATGCCAATGGCGCGGCCGCGTTCGTTGGCCGGGAAGGCTTGGGTAATGAGCGCCACCGAGTTGGCTTGTAAAAGCCCGGCGCCTACGGCTTGGAGGATGCGGGCGCCGATCAGGAAACCGGCCGTGGTGGCAAGTCCGCAGAGCGCGGAACCGATCGTGAACACGACAAAACCCGTGTTGTACATCTTGGTCCGGCCAAAAATGTCGGCTAAGCGACCAAAAAGCGGGAGGAAGATCGTAAGCGTGAGCATGTAGGCCATCGCCACCCATTCGATGACGGCGAGATTGACCTTAAAGTCCCCTTGTAAGGTGGGTAGTGCGACATTGACGATACTGACATCGAGCGCCGACATCGTGGCGCCGACAAGGACCGTAGACAGAATGAACCAGCGCCATTTGGGATGCGAACTAAAGTACGGGTGGGGATACTTCGATTCCACGTGATAATTCCTCATCAAAAGCAGCGGTTACCCTGCACGTGTCCCGAAGGACCCCGTTTTTGAGTTCAGCAGTAAGCTACTCTTGCCAATCTGCCGAAGCCGCTGGAGCTATGCCAAAGTCGCCCGGCGCACCTCGTCGTAGCCAGTCTCAGGCGAGACTTGCCGGATCCAAAAATGGGTGCCGATTGGGTCGCGAAGTATACGCGCCTCGGCCGTTTCACGCCAGTATCTCGAGGGTTTTTGTGGCGATATTTCTGACGGCCGTCGGCTCCTAGGCCGTGGCCCCGGTTTCGCTCCGGATAAAGCGTGGCCGGGGGTGGGTCCTCTGGAGGGCGCGTCGAGCCGGGACGCCGCGGTTTGGCGCGAGACGCTCGCCATCCCACTGATGTCTCGTATCTTCCCAGCCGGGGCGCGGTGCTACGCTTCCCTACTCTGGGCCAGCGGGAGCGACGAGCGCTTATGCCGGGGCTGTTAGCGCCCACGGCCGTTGGGACGCTCCTCCCCACCGATGCCCGTGGGGGTCTCGGTACAGACATCCGGCGGCGGTTTGCGAGTCCCATGAACGTAGGCACCACGCAAGCCCTGTAGACCTCATGGATCGTTACCCCGAGACCTATGGAGCAGGCAGACCAAGGAGGTCCGCGGCCTTTATCGTATGATGTTCGCGACTTGCCAGCCGGGCGTTCTTGCCGGCGATGAAACGGGCAACGACTATCGTCCGCCTTATCACCCTTACGTGTTCTAGGCGCGGGATCGTTTCGCTTAAGGCCGTGTTCAAGGCGCACGATGCTCATCCGGTCGCGGGTAATATGCCATCTGTGACATAAGCCTCGACGCTCATGAGAACGGACCCGCTTGTGCCCACAAAAGTTGACCCAGCCGTTGGTGCGCGCCAACAGGTGAAAACCGAAGAACGGCTTCGCATGGAAGTGCGCAACACATTGATTGGGCAAGGTCGTGGTTTCCCTCTGTAGAGCAGCCGTTGATTTCCCACCCACACCCAGTGGGTCCGAAAAAGTGAGCAGACCTGGGTCAATTCTCATGAGCGTCAAGGCATAAGCACTTGACGTGGGAAAATTTCCCACTAAGATAACGTTTAAGCCCGGTCGATTGACCCACCGGGCTCCTTACTATCGGATCCTTACGGAGAAGGTGACTATGAAAACACGTGTTTTAGTTGTGGCGGTTTTGTCGGCCACCTTAGGTATGGCCATGGCGGCTGCGAGTTACGCGGACATCGATACTCATGCCGCATCGAGCGTCCAGACGCATGCGGCCACCGGAAGTCTTGTAGCGGCCGAGGCGTCAGCTGAGGGCACCACCAATGCGGCGACTCCCGCAGTGCCCGGGTCTGATGGGACTCCGGCCACCCCTGCGGTTCCGGGAAATCCGGTAGCGAAGGCGGCCTATGACCAAAGGGAATCGACGTTGCGGCATGAGCAGTTGGAGGCCACAGATCCCGATGAAGAGCGGCCCACAATTACGCGTCCGCGTATCGAACGGCCCGAGATCACACGTCCGGAGATCACACGCCCTGTTATCGAACGGCCCGTTATCGAGCGGTAACACCGCAGGGATCGGGTGGTGTCGCCGCCTGATCCCTTTTTTTCCAGTTTGATAGGGGGCCCTATAGAACTCTGCGGTCGGGGGCCTTTTGGGCGTCGCTCGTGGCCGTCCGATTCCCGGCCTCGCGCGTTCATATGACTGGCCTCGGGTTGGCGATCGTGATAGGCGTCTTAGGAGCCGGTTGAACCAAGCCCGTTTCGACTTTGCCGCCCTATGCTGCGCCTACGCTCCAGAATAGGAGACCCCCCGGATTCCGGCGGCATTCGCTGCAGGGCGCCGAGCGAGGTCGCTGGTCGGTAGAGGTCAACGGAAACTGGCGCCTGACGTTTGCGTTCGAAGAGGGCTACGCTTACGTCGTAGACTCCGAGGACTATTTCTGATGGTTAGGCGCAATCCTTCCCGTCCCGGGGAATGTCTCACTGCGCTCTATCTGGAGCCTAACGGGTTGAGTGCGCGGGAGCTCGGAGCCAAGCGCAATGTAGCGGCCTCCGCCCTGCATCGCGTCCTGAAGGGGCAAAGTGCTATAAGCCCGGATGGTGCGGGATGAGTGTATCGGCTCGAAGAGCGGCAGCGAATAGTGGCCAGGCTTTCCTGCGCGTCTTTATGCCAGTAATCCACCATGCCGGGCGCAATCGAGACTGCGTCCAGGCTGGCACGGAGTGCCTCTTGACGGGCGTGACTGCCCTCCGCACATAACTAAATCCCCCACACGGGCCACCATATTGGATGAGATCACAGGGACGACATGAGAACTGGAGAGTCCCGAAAGTGGCAATTGCCCTAGTCCCTATCCGTGACGAGCTGATTTGCCCATGAGGCGTGGTATAGTACGAAGCTATTGGAATCGGGAGGAGCCTGTTATGCGTCCATCTCAAATTCTGCAACGGCATCGTTTGGATGTACTGCCTATTCTGGCGCCC
>JAJYQN010000075.1 GCA_021794595.1 Pseudomonadota bacterium | reverse complement strand
CGGGGATTTGCCGAGGGTTTTCGCTACGTCTGGGGCCGACCCGACCTTAGGGCCATACTACTCATGCTATTTTTGGTTGGCACTTTTGGGCTCAACTTCCCAATCTTCATTTCCGCCATGTCTGTTATGGTCTTTCACGCCGGAGCGACTCGATATGGCCTTTTGACGTCCACCATGGCGATCGGGTCCGTGTTCGGCGCGCTCCTCGCCGCTAGGCGAGAAAAGCCAGGCATGGCGCTGCTGCTCTTGACTACGACTGTTCTCGGGCTCGCCTTCGCGCTGGCCGCTATGATGCCGACTTTGGGTCTTTTTGGTTTGGCGCTCATTCTCGTCGGGGCCTCGGCGCAAACCTTTACCACCACGGTCAATAGCATGCTGCAATTATCCACGGACCCCGCCATGCGCGGGCGAGTTGTGGCGATCCTCCTTGCCGTGGCGGTGGGCGGCACGCCGATCGGCGCTCCCATCGTCGGCTGGATCGCCGATAGCCGCGGCCCCCGTTGGGCCATGGGCCTCGGTGCCGCTTCAGGCTTTGCCGCGGCCCTGGTCGGGATCTCCTATCTCGTTCGCTACCGACATCTGCGGCTAGGCTTTATGAAGGGCTCCCCGCACGTCACCCTGGACGGTAGCGATGCCTCGTCCCCGACACCAGCGCTCGATCGGCGTCTCATCGAGCGCAAGACCCGCTCTTTGCGCGCACCACCCGGAACATGACCCTAACCGGTCCTTTTGTTCCTCGCTCTCGAACTCGCACCCATGCAGAACCAGTCCTCATTATTCACGACCATTGTGAGATATTATATTTAACATATTGATAATATGGACGTTGCCATTAAGATAAGGGATGCCGCGCAGAGGGGTCAGGGGACCCCCGCGCGGCCCTCACCACGCGCATGAGCGCTTCTTCCAGGAGCGACCGACGGCATCCGAAATTGAGCCTTACGAACCCCGGCGCGCCAAAATCGGCGCCATCCGAAAGTCCGACTCCGGCGCGCTCAAAGAAGCGCTGGGGGTTCTCCACAGGCAGCCCGTGGGCATCGATCCACGCCAAGTAGGTGGCTTCCACTGAAGCGATCTGCAATTCCGGAACGTTCTTCAGGGCGTGTACGACCCGGTCGCGATTCCAGCGGAGGTAAGCAATCAGCTCCTGTCTCCAAGCCTCCCCTTCCCGATAGGCGGCTTCGGCCGCGTAGTAGGCAAGAATATTGACGTCTGGGACGATGCCCTTCATCTGGGCACGAAATCGCGCCCGTAAGACGGGATTCGGAATGACCGCAAAGGAAAATCCAAGGCCTGGTATATTGAAGGTTTTGCTGGGTGCGAGCAGGGTGATGGTCCGTTCCGCAAGGGTGGGACTGAGGCTTGCGATGGAAATGTGGGTCTTGTCGCCGTCCAAAATAAGTCCCGCATGTATCTCGTCGGCGCAGATCACGAGATCGTGAGCCTCGCAGAACTGACCCAAACGTTCGAGATCGGCGCGTGAATAGACTCGGCCGACCGGATTATGCGGGTTGCAAAACAGGAGAAGACGCGTCTGAGGGGTAATCGTCCTTTCGAGAGCGACCCAATCAATTGTATAGCGGAGATCAGGCTCCTGCCCCAGAGGTACGGTCACGAGTTGGCGCATGGCAAGCCCCGGCGCGCTTAAAAACGGGGGGTACACGGGGGTTATCGTCAAAACCGCATCGCCCGGCGACCCCACCGATCGGCAAGCAAGATTGATGCCCGTCACAAGCCCAGGCAACCATACCAGCCATTCCGGTTGGACGACCCAGCGGTGCTGGTCATTGAGATGGCCGAGTATCGTGGGGAGCAAGGTGCGGGGCGCATTGCCATATCCAAAGATATCGTGCCGGATGCGGCTTTGGAGCGCATCGCAGACCACAGGAGGCGCTGGGAAGTCCATATCCGCCACCCATAGCGGAATGATGTCGGTATCCCGATAGCGATCCCACTTGACACTATCGGTATTGCGTCGATCGATAAAGGCGTCGAAATCCGTCATGTCAAACCTCATAAGTTCAGGCGGCTTTGCGGCACAGCTTGGACAGTCTATCGCGAAAGAGCAATGGAAAGCGCCCCGTCAGGCGGAGCATGGGTGGTCTTAACGCGAGTCGCGCGAAGACCTTACGCGCCCCCAAGATGCGCTCGGCCTAGTATCCCTAGCGGGCCCACCAGATGGCGCGAATCTCCTTTGGGCGTGCTCGCGGCTCGGTAGCGCTACTCGTAACAAATGTTCAGCCGAGCGTGTCCTTGTGCCCGCCGGCCTCCTCTGCCTCGTTTTCATCCCTAAGACGGATCACGCGAGCGGCGGATACGAGTAGCCTTAATGTCGCCAGTGATCGAGCGCGCAATTGAGGTTGCGCATCCGTGAGGCAATGTGGCTCGTGGTCTTTTCGGGGCTCCTGGCGAAGCGGCGTCCCAGCCATCGTGACACGATAAGCGTCAGGGCCCACGGTCAGTACCGTGACACGAATCCATTACGACTCTCGATACCAACTGTCTTAAGTTAACACAAAACCGTTTTAGATCGCGCCAAACCATGACTGGGCATCAGACTATCAAGGAGATCTATGGCTGACACGGTAGCAGACTTTATTCTGGAGCGGCTTCGAGAATGGAGCATCCATCGGTTCTACGGTTACCCGGGTGACGGGGTGAACGGAATTTTTGCGGCCATAGACCGCGCACGTCAGCACCACGATTTTATTTCCGTGCGCCACGAGGAGTCGGCCGCGTTCATGGCCTGCGCGCACGCAAAGTACACAGGAGGAGTGGGCTGTTGTATTGCCACATCGGGGCCCGGCGCAATTCATCTATTGAACGGCCTCTACGATGCCAGGCTCGATCATCAGCCGGTGGTGGCTATCGTAGGGCAGGCCGCGAGTACCGTCATGGGTGGTCACTACCAGCAGGAGGTCAATTTGGCCGCCCTCTTCCAAGACGTGGCCGGGGAATATGTGCACACGATATCCCACCCCATGCAGGCGCGTCATGTCGTTGACCGCGCGGTGCGCATTGCATTAACGGAACGTACCGTCACTTGCATCATCGTGCCCAACGACGTGCAAGAGATGCGCGCGATCAAAAAGCCCCCGCGGGCCCACAACACCCTTCACTCGGCCGTCGGCTACGTTACACCCTACTTGGTCCCAATGGACGCCGATCTGCGTCGGGCAGCCGACATCCTCAATCGTGGTGAACGGGTAGCGATGCTCGTGGGCGCCGGGTGCCTCAAGGCGACAGACGAGGTGATCAATGTGGCCGATCGCCTCGGGGCTGGCGTCGCGAAGGCCCTGCTTGGTAAAGCGGCGGTTCCGGACGACCTGCCATTCGTCACGGGATCCATTGGCCTTCTCGGGACAAAACCCACTTCCGATATGATGGAAGACTGCGACACCTTGCTCATGGTGGGGTCGAGCTTTCCCTACAGCGAATTTATGCCTCCCGATGGCCAGGCGCGCGGCATTCAGATCGACATAGACGGGCGCATGCTCGGCATTCGTTATCCTATGGAGATCAACTTGATCGGCGACTCGGCGCAAACCCTGCGCGCCCTGCTCCCACTCTTAAAACCGAAGGCCGATCGCGGTTGGCGCAACGCAATCGAAAAGAACGTGGCGGGCTGGTGGCGAACCATCGAGGCCCGGGCCATGAATAGCGCGCACCCCTTGAACCCACAACGGCTTTTTTGGGAGATCTCGTCACGGCTCCCGGCTGACACCATTTTGAGCTGCGATTCTGGATCGGCCGCCAACTGGTATGCGCGCGACATCAAGATAAAGCGCGGCATGAAGGCGTCCCTTTCGGGGACCCTTGCGACCATGGGCCCCGCGGTCCCGTACGCGTTTGCCGCCAAGACCGCCTTCCCCAACCGGCCAGTCATCGCCTTGGTGGGCGATGGCGCGATGCAGATGAACGGCCTAAACGGGCTCCTGACCATAGCCAGCCATTGGCGTAAGTGGGCCGATCCGCGCCTCGTTGTTCTGGTCCTCAATAACGGTGACTTAAACCAAGTCACCTGGGAGATGCGAGTCTTGAACGGGAATCCCAAATTCGTAAGCTCCCAGGAGGTTCCCGATTTCCCTTATGCAAGCTATGCCGAGACGCTCGGCTTGCGCGGTATTGTCGTAGACCATCCGGATACGGTCGGTGCAGTTTGGGACGAGGCTTTATCGGCCACTCGCCCGGTCGTTATCGATGCCCGTACGGACCCGAACGTGCCGCCCTTGCCTCCGCATATCACCTTTAAGCAAGCCAAGAACTTCACGTCGGCGATCGTGAAGGGCGATATTGATGCGTTGGGCATCATTCGGGCCTCGCTCAAAGAAGAGTGGGATGAGTTGGTGCCTCACGGGCACAACTAGGATGGTCGGGGCACGGCCCAACACGCGGGTTGTCTAAGGTCCTGTAAGGCCTCCGATATCTCCGAGTGCTTGTTACAGTCTATTCACGAAAACAGGAGGATGTTGTATGGCAAAAACGCAGGAAGTGGTTGTCATCACAGGGGCCAGTGCCGGTCACGGGCGCGCCGTTGCGAGACGCTTTGCGCGACGCGGAGCTTCTATCGGTCTTTTAGCCCGCGGTCGGGACGGACTTGAGGCCGCTCAACGCGAAGTGGAATCATTAGGGGGGCACGCCCTCGTGGTGCCCACGGACGTCTCGGATGCTGAGCAAGTGGAGGCCGCTGCCCGGGCCGTGGAGTCGGAGTTTGGGCCCATTACCGTCTGGGTGAACAATGCCATGACCTCGGTCTTCTCGCCGGTCAAACGTCTGCGCCCGGAGGAGATTAGCCGGGTCACGGAGGTGACGTATCTCGGCTATGTCTACGGCACCATGGCCGCCTTAAAGCGCATGCTTCCCCGTGACCATGGCATCATCATCCAGGTCGGCTCGGCGCTTGCCTATCGGGGCATCCCTTTACAAGCCGCCTACTGCGGCGCAAAGCATGCCATCCAGGGGTTCACGGAATCCTTGCGGGCCGAACTTTTGCACGACAAGAGCCGCGTGCGAGTGACGCTCGTTCAGATGCCCGCCATGAATACGACCCAATTTTCCTGGTCCAAGAATAATATGCGCCACAACCCGCAACCGGTACCCCCCATCTACGAACCGGAAGTCGGGGCGGAAGCGGTCGTCTGGGCAGCTGACCACAACCGCCGAGAGATCGAGGTCGGCTCCTCCACGGTCACAGCAATCCTCGCAAACAAAATCGCGCCGGCCTTGCTGGATCATTATCTGGCGCGTTTCGGCTACAGCTCCCAACAAACCGCGGAGCCTGTCGACCGCTCGCGCCCCGACAATCTGTGGAAGGCGGTACCTGGTGATCACGGGGTTCACGGCCCGTTTTCGAACCGCTCGGCCCGTCGTAGCCCTCAGGTCTGGACTACCCTGCACCGCGGCACTCTGGCGGCAGCCGGGCTTGGGCTCGCCCTCCTCGGGCTCTCGGCAGGGGCCTGGCGGCGCCGGTCGACCCACAAAGATCAGTCCCCGGTCCTGCCCGGTATGCGGGCGCCAACCTTGCGCAGCGCCCCGACCGGTCGGCTTCAGACCGGATAACCGGTTTTAGCCATTTTGATCCGGAAGGGCAACCAGGCATGAGCCACGTCCCGCAGGGCCGTGCGGGCAGTGGCAAATGTCGCCGAATTCGCTAGAATGGCACCGCCGAGGTCGGTGTCACGGTATTGTCACATTGTCCCTTTAGGCTTGTGGCGATCACACAACCCCAGAGGTATCTCATGTTTAAGAAAAAGAGTGAGCACGCCGTGCGCTCGTTTGCTACAGCCTCGGTTCTCCTAGCGGCCGTGGCCGGATCAGCCGGCATAACCCCGGCGTTTGCGGGCACAATCAATATCATGGAGACCGGCTCGACCCTGCTTTATCCGCTCTTTAATCTTTGGGTTCCAGCCTATACGCGCGCTCATCCCCGAGTACGAATCAATACCGAAGGTACGGGGAGCGGCACGGGGATCTCGGAGGCGATTTCAGGTGTGGCCCAGATCGGGGCATCCGATGCCTATATGAGCAACACTCAGGTCAAGCAAAACCCGAACATCCTCAATATCCCGCTCGCGATATCCGCGCAAACCGTCAATTACAATATCCCGGGACTGAACACTGTCCACCTGAAGCTCAATGGACCCGTGCTCGCAGGGATCTACGACGGCCATATCCGTTATTGGAATGCTCCGGCCATTTCGCGGCTCAATCCCGGGGTTCGCCTCCCTCATCACCGCATCACGCCGATTCACAGAACGGATGGCAGCGGCGATACCTTTATTTTTAGTCAGTATCTCTCATTTTCGACGCCTTATTGGAACTCCCATGTGGCCTATGGCACCACCATCAGTTGGCCTGCGGTGCCAGGTGGGCTCGGCGCCCTTGGTAATCCTGGCATGGTCCAAGCGGCTGCCCAGACCCCCTATTCGATTGCCTATATCGGGGTAAGCTTTACGAAGGAGGTGCAGCGCGCTCATTTGGGCACGGCGCTTCTTGAAAATCGCGCCGGCCGGTTCTTGTTGCCAACCAAGGCCACGGTCGAAGATGCCGCCAATCAACTCGTGAACAAGACCCCGGTAAACGAGCGGATTAGCCTTGTCTTTGCGCCAGGCGCCGAGTCCTACCCCATCATCAATTACGAGTACGCTATCGTAAACGATCACCAGGCGAGCATGGCCACGGCCAACGCTTTGCGGAAGTTTCTCATGTGGGCCGTCAGCCTCCAAGGCGGTAACTCACGAAGCTTCCTTCGTCAGGTGCGGTTTATTGCCTTGCCGGCGCGCATCTCGGCTCTGAGTCGGAAACAGATAGCCAAGATCCGTTAAAAGCGTAATAATCTGCCAGGGCCCCCTTGCCGGGGGCCCTGGTTCTTTTTGGGACTTTCATGACACTGCGACCTTTTCGAATTGCGCTGGTGCTGATAACAAGCCTGATACCGCTTGCCCTCCTCGCGATTCTGGTATTTCTGGGTCGTTATTCATGGCCCGCGATTACCTTCAACGGCTGGCATTTCCTATGGGGTCATACGTGGAACCTCGGCAATCTGTACGCCGATCCGATTATGCAACGCGGCCAGCTAGCGCCGATCGGGGCCAACTACGGCATTCTGGTCTTCATCGTAGGAACGCTCCTCACATCGGCCATCGCCCTTCTCATTGCCATACCCGTAAGCCTTGGGGTGGCGATTTTCCTTGCCGAGGGGCTCGGAAGTAACCTTAAGATCATATTGTCCTTTGTCGTCGAGCTTTTGGCGGCCGTTCCGAGCGTCGTGTACGGGCTTTGGGGGTATGCGGTCTTGACTCCCCTTGTAGCGCGCGTCATAGGACCGGGCCTGCGCTCCACCTTGGGCTTCTTGCCGTTTTTCTCCGGACCGATCGGGAGCGGCTACGGGCTTTTGGCCGCGTCTATCGTTCTGGCGCTCATGGTCGTACCCATTATTGCCGCGACCGTCCGTGATGCCCTGTCCCAGGTGCCCCCGGAGATGAAGGAGGCGGCATACGCGCTCGGGGCTACGCATTTTGAGGTGGTAAGGCGAGCCATGTTGCCGACCGTGCGCGGCAATATCATAGGGGCGTGTATTCTGGGTCTCGGGCGCGCCCTCGGTGAAACCATGGCGGTGCTTATGGTAAGCGGAGGCGCCTTGAATTACTTTCCCAGCAACATCTATAGCCCCATTACCACCATGGCCTCTTTTATCGTATCCCAGCTCGATAGCGCCATGCAGGATCCGACCGGAATGGCGGTTCGTTCGTTAGCGGAGATTGCCCTCATCCTATTCATTATCGCTGTTATCACCAACGTCATTGCTCGTCTTTTAACCGGCACATCGCGCAATGTCTCGTCCGTTTAAACCATCGCGCATCGTCCGCCGCAAATGGCTTTCGGCGTTCGGCTGGGTTCTCTCCGCAGGCGCGTTTTTATTGGTCGCGACTCCGCTTCTCGATATTCTTTATACCGTCTTCCATAAGGGTCTGTCGGCCCTGTCTTTCAACCTGTTCACCAAGGTAACCAACGGTATTTCGGGGGGCTTGCTAAACGCCATTACGGGGACGCTCGCCCTGGTCTCCGGGGCCTTGGTGTTTGCCGCCCCGGTCGGGATATTGGCGGGCATCTATCTGTCCGAATTCGGCGGCACCCGGTTTGGTCAAGCCGTGCGGTTTCTCGACGACGTGCTGACTGGCGTTCCCTCGATTGTCCTCGGCTACTTTAGCTACGTGACTTTGGTGATCGGGTTGGGCTGGCAATTTTCGGTCTTGGCGGGCTCCATTACGCTCGCCATCATGGTGGTCCCCTACATTGCCCGCTTCACCGAGATCGCGTTCCTTCAGGTTCCCAATAGTCTTCGCGAGGCAGGTTACGCCTTAGGTCTACGGGAACTCACGGTGATTACCCGTATCGCGCTGCCTCTTGCTCTCCCCGGTATCCTCACGGGCGTACTGTTCGCCATCGCGATATCGCTCGGTGAGACGGCCCCGCTCATCTATACTGCGGGCTGGTCGAATTTTCTGTGGAACGGGCGACTCATACACGAACCTATCGGCTACTTGACTTACGTGGTGTGGAGCTTCATCAACCAGCCCTTTCGATCGGCGCACGCCTTGGCCTTTGCCGCGGCATTCCTCGTGATTTTGATGGTCCTTGTCATCAACGTAGGCCTGACGATCTTACTAAAACGCGGTCGCCCCGCACGCCCCGGCCAGCGTTAGCCCCCAACTAACCAGGCCTCGTCCCTTGGACAATTTCTCCGAGTCCTGCGAGAGAACATCCGATGGGGTGCCCAGGCGCTTGTCCCCGTAGTTCTGCGGTATAAGTCCGTCATGGTCCCCGGGGCACATGTCACCTCGATAGCTCCCATAATGGGGCGAGATGAGAAGACGATGGCACGATATGCACAACGAGTTAAGGAACCGGGCAGTGGCTCGGTTATTGCCGCCCGAGAGCGCGTCTGGCGAGCTTATAAGCCGGGAGCTTGGGATGGGGCTGGAGCGCTGTGGCGATCCGAGGCCTTGAGCCGTCCCGTCCCCAGATGGAGCGTACAGGGGCCGCTGCTGCCCGGCTAGAGGCCGCGATCACGACTAAAGCTCTAGGCGAGCGACCGCCGGCAAAACTCATAGGCTGCGCTCACTGGCTCGCCGAATGTCGGTTTACCGAAATAATACCCCTGCCCCCAATCCATTCCGAGGTCGATAGCGATAGTGGCCAACTCCTCGTCCTCGATGCCTTCGGCTACGGTTACGATGTTGAGATCGTCCGCGATCGCCCGGATGCCCTTTAAGATCGAGCGCGCCCGGTGGCTTGAGCGTGCCGTTTTGAGGAGTTCCATTTCGATCTTCAAAAACGAGACCGGGAGCGACGTCAAATAGAGGAATGAGGAATAGCCGCTTCCGAAATCGTCGATTGCAAGCCGCACCCCGAGATCAAGAAGCGGTTGCAGGGACTCAAGTGCGCCCTTAGGGTCACGCAGAAGCTCACGTTCCGTGATCTCCACCACCAAGGGGTTGGAGTCTCCCAAGAGCTCCCCCAAGATACCGCAGCTCGTAAAAGAGAGGGCGATCTTCTCCAGCATCCGCCGTTCGTTCAAAAATGCCGCCGATACATTCATGAAGCGTAAACGGCGGTCACCATGTGCGCTCTGCGCTCGACACCGAGTCAGAGCCTGCTCAATAAGACAGCAATCAATACGGCTCGTCAGGCGCAGATCGGTCGCGGCGTTCATAAAGATATCGGCGCCAAGCACCTGGCCTTCAGGCAAGACGATGCGCGCCAAGCCTTCCTCGGCCACCGGCCGCCCGTTCCGCAAATCAATGATCGGTTGATAGGCGGGCCGCATGCGCTGATCGCTCAGCGCCGACTCCACCTGCGCCCCCAGGCGGCAGAGACCCACGTTATTTTTGCGCGCAAGCTCTACCCTGCCCCTGCCGCGCTCCTTCGCGTCATGAAGCGCGGAGGTCGCCTGACTGATCGCATCGCGTAGGTCTTGACAGGTCCCCGGATAAGAGGCGATGCCGACGCTCAGGGTCACGGCCACCGTTTGCCCGCTGTAGCTTGCGGCCCGCTGTCCTCCGATCCCGTCCAGTACCGCTCGCACCAGTCCGCGGGCTTCGTCTAGCGTTGTGTTGGGTAAGAATGCCAGGAATTCATCGCTCCCAAATCGGGCTACGCGGGCGGCCTTTGGAAGCCACATGGGAAGGTTGTCGCTAACATGGAGCAAGACCTCGTCGGCCAGCGCTGCTCCATGGCGGTCGTTTAGGACCTTAAAGCCATCAATATCAAACAAAGCGAGGCTGTAGGTCATATCCGGATGTTCGGTGACAATGCGTTCTATGGCGTGCAGGAATTCCGCGCGCGGGGCCTTCAGTGCGTACCCGAAGACCGATGGGATCGCCGCCGCCTCCTTGACCCGCAGCCGATAGCTTGTGGCGAGGAACCCGATCGCAAGAACCGCCATCACACCCAAGAAGAGTAAGCCTACGTTGGTCAATGCTGGCGGCATAAGAGAGATCGAAGCCAGGGCCTCCCTGATATACGGAACGCCCGTAGGCGTGATGAAGGTCCCGATCACATATAAAACCATCGCGCCCAAGACCACGCCGATTCCGGTCCACGAGTAGCGCTTGGCGATACATCGCAAACGTGTGCCCAGGTGATTCCCCCTCAGGTCAACCTGGGCCGATCCTTCGCTATGACGGTAGTCCATTGGCACGCGTTAGTCCCCGCTCTCACTTACCCGTTCAAACCAAGACACCCCGACCTTATGGTTTATTCGTTTACGACCGGCTTTGATAACCAACATTTGCGCCTATTGGCTCCGAAACCGCTCCAGGGCCTCACTCAACTGCTTTACGCCCAACACCTCGAGACCGATGTCCGTCCCGCGTTTGGGAACGTTGGCGGCCGGCACGATGGCGCGCTTAAAACCCAGTTTCGCGGCCTCCCTTAAGCGCTCCTGTCCGCGTGGCACCGGGCGCATTTCCCCCGCCAATCCAACCTCCCCGAAGACCACGAGATCGCGCCCTACGGCCTTGTCGGTCAGGCTCGAGACGCAGGCCAATAAGACGGCGAGATCGGCTGCGGTCTCCGTGACCTTCACTCCGCCCACCACGTTGACAAAGACATCCTGGCGGTTGGTTCCTTGGCCTCCATGACGATGAAGAAGTGCAAGCAACATGCCAAGACGTTGACTGTCCAGGCCCAAGGCCACGCGCCGCGGGTTCGCAGACGGGCTCTCATCAATCAGGGCCTGGACCTCTACAAGCAATGGCCGGGTGCCCTCTTGGGTCACCAGTATGACGCTACCGGGCGCATTTTCCGCATCCTGGCGCAAAAATAAGGCCGAGGGGTTGGTAACCTCGCGCAGCCCGCCTTCTGTCATCACAAAGACGCCGAGCTCGTTGACCGCGCCAAAGCGGTTTTTTATGGCCCGAATGAGGCGATAACGGCTACCGCTGTCGCCCTCGAAGTAAAGCACGGCATCGACCATATGTTCGAGCACGCGCGGCCCCGCGAGCTGTCCCTCTTTTGTGACATGGCCCACCAAAAACAGCGCGGTATTCGTGTCCTTGGCGAATCGAACCAGGGCGGCTGCGGCCTCGCGCACTTGGGTGACGCTTCCCGGCGCCTGTGACAACAGCGGGACATAGATCGTTTGTATGGAATCGATGACCATGACCCGCGGCTGCTCCTGACGAGCCTGCGCTATGATCGTTTCCACGTTGGTTTCCGCAAGCAGCTTGAGATGGGGCGCGCTCAAGGCCAGCCGCTGGGCGCGCAGCGCCACTTGGGCCGCGGATTCTTCCCCTGTTACATAGAGCGCCGGCAATTCTCGGCTCATGCGCGCTAGCGCTTGGATCAGGATCGTGGATTTTCCGATACCAGGGTCGCCACCCAGCAAAATGACCGATCCGGGGACCACTCCCCCGCCCAGCACCCGGTCGAGCTCATCTAAACCCGAGGTCCATCGTTGCACGTCCTCACAGGTCACTTCCGACAAGAGGACCGCTTGCTTTGCCGACATGGGGCCCCTTGAGGCCCCGCCCACCTCGAAGATCGCGTTCCAGGCGCCGCAGCCGTCGCAACGTCCAGCCCACTGCGCGGACTGCGCCCCGCATTCCCGGCACTGGTAGCTCGCCCGGCCCTTCATCAGAGATCACGCCTCGGCAGTCGCTGGGTAAGGCCGCACAAAAGGGTATAGGGTATCGTGCCGGCCGCCTCGGCGATGTCCTCGACCGGAAGACCCTGGCCCCAGAGGATCACCTCATCCCCAATTTGCGCCTCTGGTATAGACCGCAGGTCGACGTTGAGCATATCCATAGAGACTCGCCCGATCAGGGGTGCCAGCCGACCTCGTATAAGAACCGAGACCGTCGACGATAGCTCGCGGGGATAGCCGTCTCCATAGCCCAATCCGACAACGCCAACCGACATATCCTCAGGACAAAGATAGGTCCCTCCGTACCCTATAGCATCGCCTCGGACGCGCCTGCGCACACTGATAAGCCGACTGCGCAGGGTCATCACTGGCTTAAGTCCGAAGTCCGCGCCCATCTTGCCCGGGATCGGCGAGGCGCCATAAAGCATGAGACCCGGGCGCACCCAATCCCCGTGGGCGGCTTGCCACTGGAGGATCGCAGCCGAGTTGGCGAGGCTGCGAATGGTGGTCGATTCAAGACCCGCAAACACCCCGATCTGTTGGCTTGTCGAGGACGATGACGGGATTTCCGCCGATGCCAAATGCGACAAGAGCCCTATTTGCCGAATAGCGGGGATCGCCCGCAGGTCGGCCATGACTTTGGTCAATTCGTGGACGGGGAAGCCAAGACGATGCATGCCGGTATCGACTTTGACCCAGACGTCCAAGGGTCCGGCTCCCGGAAACCGCTGAAGCGCTGTGACTTGATGGGACTCGTGAATAACGGGGGTCAAGCGCTCGCTCAGTATCAGTGGGATTTCTGTGGGCTCAAAGAAGCCCTCAAGCAAGCAGATATCGTTGGCGATGCCCGCGGCCCGCAACTCAAGCCCCTCCTCCAAACTCGCTACACCAAAGCCATCGGCATCCGGGAGGTTTTTGGCGACCCACACCAAGCCGTGACCGTAGCCGTTCGCCTTGATGATGGCCATGACGCGCGCCCGCGTGTGGGCGCGCACCGTACGCAGGTTGTGACGCAAGGCATCGCCGTCAAGCGATGCGCAGGCCGGCCTCATGCATAAGACCCGTCGTACGTGCGCGCCTCGGCGTGGTTCTCGAAGCGGGTATACTCCCCGAGATAGGTAAGGCGGGTTTTTCCGATCGGCCCATTGCGCTGCTTGCCAATGATGATCTCGGCCGTCCCCTTGTCTTCGCTCTCCTCGTTATAGACCTCGTCCCGGTAAATAAAGAAGATCACATCCGCGTCTTGCTCGATGGCCCCTGATTCACGCAGATCAGACATGACGGGACGCTTGTTCGGCCGTTGTTCCAAGGAGCGATTCAGCTGCGACAAGGCCACAAGAGGAACATGAAGTTCCTTCGCTAACCCTTTGAGTGCTCTCGTAATTCCTGAAATTTCCGTTGCCCGGTTCTCGGTGCTCTCCGAGGCCTGCATCAACTGCAGATAGTCGACTACGATGAGTCCTAGCCCATGTTCGCGCATGAGTCGACGACTGCGCGCCCGGAGCTCGAGAGGCGTTAAGGCCGGAGTATCGTCGATATAGATCGAGGACTCGGCCAGCATCCCGACCGCCGATGTGAGCCGCGGCCAGTCCTCATCCTCGAGTTTCCCGGTCCGCAGGCGATGGGCGTTGATACGCCCCAAAGACGACATGAGGCGCATGGCGAGCTGCTCGCCCGGCATTTCCAAACTGAAGATCGCGACCGGCAGTTTCAAGCCGACCGCGGCATTTTCGGCGATATTGAGCGCAAACGCGGTTTTGCCCATCGACGGCCGACCGGCCACGATCACAAGATCACCGGCCTGCAGCCCCGAGGTCATATTATCAAGATCGGTAAACCCCGTGGCCACGCCGGTGATCGACGAATTTGACCGAAACAAGGCATCGATGCGGTCGACAGCAGCCGTAAGCAGGGCTTTGAGGGGCCGGAACCCGCCGCGGCGTGTCCCGCTTTCAGTGATGGCAAAGACGCCCCGTTCGGCGTAGTCGAGCAACTCCATGGCGCTGCGGCCTTCCGGCTGGTAGGCCTTCTCGCCGATGTCGTTGACGACTTCGATGAGGCGCCGAACGACCGCGCGTTCCCGGACGATGTCCGCGTAGGCGCCAATGTTGGCAGCGCTCGGGGTATTTTCGGCCAAGACTCCAAGGTAGCCGAGGCCGCCGATGGTCTCGAGCTGGACGGCCCCTAAGCGCTCGCTGACCGTGACGATATCGGCCGGGCGACTCTCGGCGTTCAGGGCCGCTATGGCCGCAAAAATGAGCTGATGCTCGCGCCGATAGAAGTCCTGCTCGGACAACCGGTCCGCGATCCGATCCCAGGCCCGATTATCAAGCAGCAGGCCTCCCAAGACAGCCTGCTCCGCCTCCAAAGACTGGGGGGCCATACGCAACCGAGCCGCGAGCCCGCCGCGCCCGTTTGCGTGGCTTGGATCCCTATCGGCCATGGCCGCTCTCTTTCATAGAGACCGTGGGCCTGACCCTTTAGTCTTCCGCAACAACGGACACCGTGATGCTGACCGTAACCTCGGGATGCAAACTGACCTGAACCTCGTGGTCACCGATGGCCTTAATGGGACCATTGGGAAGCTCAATCTCAGATTTGGCGAGCTCGAAGCCCGCGGCCACCATGGATTCGGCAATATCCGAGGTTCCCACCGAACCAAAAATCTTGCCCTCCTCTCCCGCCTTGCGCACAAGTTGGACAGTGGCTCCCTTGATGTGCTCGCCGCGGGCTCGGGCGCGCGCTAAGTGATCCTGCTGGCGGCGTTCACGCTCGGCGCGCTCGGCCTCGAATTTCACCTTGTTTTCCGGGGTGGCGCGCACGGCCTTTCCGGTCGGAATCAGGAAATTGCGGCCAAAACCCGGCTTCACCGTGACTTGGTCACCCAGATCGCCTAGGTTGCGGACCCTTTCGAGAAGAATAATTTCCATAAATCCGTCCCTTTTAGTTGTGGGCGTCGCTGTAAGGCAAGAGCGCCAGATGGCGCGCAAGCTTTACGGCGCGTGCGAGCTGGCGCTGGTAGCGCGCCTTGGTCCCGGTATTGCGGCTCGGGATGATTTTGCCCGTCTCGGTGATGTAGGCCTTCAGTGTGGCCAAGTCCTTATAATCGATCTCAACCGTCCCTTCGGCGGTGAATCGGCAGAATTTCTTACGTCTAAAAAAGCGCGACATGATCTCTCCTTATATCGAGGCGTCGGCGCTGTCGCGCTCGAGCCCATCTTCATCGGCACGGGGACGCACGGCCTTGGCCGCGGCATCTTGATTCTCCTTGGCAAGCGGAGACGGACTCGTCACGGCTTCATCGCGAACCAAGGTCAAGGTACGAATCACGGCATCGTTGAACTTAAATCCGGTTTCCAGCTCTTGCAGCACCGCCGCCTCGCACTCGATATTCATGAGCACGTAATGGGCCTTGTGAACCTTGTTGATAGGGTAAGCCAGTTGCCGCCGACCCCAGTCTTCAAGTCTGTGGATGCGGCCGGCCCCGTTCTCGATGAGGGATCGATAACGCTCGATCATGGCCGGTACTTGTTCGCTTTGGTCGGGATGGACCAAAAAGACGATTTCATAATGACGCATTGTGGCCCCTTATGGCTGTAAAGCCTGCAACCCATTGCCGCAGGCAAGGAAGGCCGCGCCATTTTAGAGACTTGTCGCCACTAACGCAATTTTTACT
>JAJYQN010000087.1 GCA_021794595.1 Pseudomonadota bacterium | reverse complement strand
ATCGACTTATGTGGAGTAGGAAGTTATGTGGAGTAGCGCAATTATTTTGATATTTGACTGGGTATCCCGGCGTCTGCACTCAACATAATTAAGTGATTGGTATAGCGTGAGACTTCCTTTTTCATAGAGGAGGTCATCATGTTGCGAGATCTGTTTCCCAGGGTTCACCGGCGGTACGAGGAGTCGCGTTACGGCGGCGAGCTTGAATTGTTCGCTATTTGGCTGGGTCAGGAAGGTCATCTGCGCCATCCATTGCGGCTTCATGTTCGCCGCGTCAAGTATGTTCTTGAGCGATCCAAAGGACTTCAGTCGGGACCATTGTTTTACGAAGAACGGCTACGACATGCGTTTATTGTCTCCAGACTAGACGCCTATTTGTATGTGTGTACGGGGCGTATTTTTATTCGCTTCTTATCGGCTACTCACCGCTTGAGTCGAGCGGAATCTTCCGATGCGTTGAGTCTGCTGTGTAGCCGCTATCGCCAGTATCTTTCCGGGGTGTGCGGCTTTGCCGATCAAACACTGAAGCACCATGGTTCAACGGTGGCGGATTTCCTTTTACGGGGCGTGTCGCCAGAGTGCGGTCTCTCGGGGCTAACAGCCGAGGATGTGGAAGCCTACGTACGGATCAAAAGCCAGGAGAATACGCGTCAGTCACTGCAGCATGTGATCGGGCATTTGAGATCCTTCTTGCGGTACTGCGGGAGCTGCGGGGAGGCCGCTGTCGGTCTAGATGTTATCGATACTCCCCGGGTTTATCGAGGTGAGTTGCCGCCGCGTGCTCTGGACTGGACCGTTGTCCGGCAACTGCTCGCCTCGATTCAACGCCGAAGCGTGCGGGATTGGCGTGACTATACGATCCTGCATCTCATGGTCTATTACGGCCTGCGCCCCTCAGAAGTCGCAGCCCTTCGTGTGGATGCGATTGATTGGGACGCAGAAACACTACGGGTCGAACAGCGCAAGACCCGCTCGCTATTGATTCTGCCGCTGGGCCACCGGACTTTGCGTCTCCTGAGACTCTACGTAAAGACGCACAGGCCCGAGAGTGACCTGCCACATCTGTTTTTGCGCGTCCGTAGCCCGATTATCCCTTTAAAGAATTACGGTGTTATCGAGATTTTCTATTACCGGGCCAGACGTAGCGGTCTTGCGCTTGATGGTGTCTCGTCGTATGCGCTCCGTCATGCGTTTGCCATGCGACTGCTTCGACAAGGCGTCGGTATCAAAGCCATCGGCGACTTGTTGGGCCATCACAGCCTGGAAGCCACTTGCGTCTATTTACGCATCGATACCGACATGCTGCGCGCCGTGGCCTTGCCGGTACCCGGCATCACCACCGTTTAAGGGAGGTCATCATGGACCGGAAACTCTCCTCAACAAAAGCACTAGACCCGTGGATCGCGGCGTGGCTCGCCCATCAGCGCGCCCTGGGGCGGGGTTATGAGCAGGAAGAACGGGTGCTTCAACACATGCGCCGTTTTGTCGCGAACATTCCTGCGTCAGATCTTGACCAAGGCAACTTTGATCTTTGGTGCCGCTCCTTTCAGCATCTGTCGAGCACGACACGCCGCATGCGCCAACTGATCGTCCGGAAATTCTGCCTATACCGCCAGCGCTCGGAACCGGACTGCTTTGCACCGAACCCTTTGTACTTTGTCAGGTGGAGCCCTTACCGGAACCCTGTGATTATCGCGCCCGAGCAAATCGCGCGGATGTGCGTGGCCGCAGATCATCTGGCACCCCAACCCGGGTCACCACTGCTGCCTCAGGTGATGCGCCTTGCCATTGTCATTCTCTACACCGCCGGCTTGCGCCGCGGCGAGCTGGTCCGGCTCACCTTAGAGGATGTCGAAATTCAAACAGGCGTTCTGCGCATCCGCGCGTCGAAGTTTCACAAAGCGAGAACGGTGCCGCTGTCGCCCGATGCCAGTGCCGAACTGCGCCGCTATTGGCATCATCGCCTCGCGCCACCCTTGGACACACGGGGTCACGCTCCCTTGCTGTGCCACGGCCAAGGTCCAGGGCGTGGGTACACGGGCACAGGGATGGGGCAAGCGATCAACCGCCTGTTTATGACCGCCCAGATTGTCGATAGTGAGGGTCGCAGGCCACGCGTTCACGATGTTCGCCATAGCTTCGCCGTTGAGGCGCTCATGCGCTGGTATCGCGAGGGGGCCGACGTGCAGTCGTCTCTGCCTAAGCTCGCGATGTACATGGGGCACGTTTCGATTGTCTCGACCGCGCACTACCTGCACTTCGTGCCCGCCCTGCAGGAAATCGCCAGCGACCGCTTCCAAGCAGCCTGTGGCGCAATCATTAAGGAGCCGACAACATGAAATCCTATCAGAAATCCGGACTCGCCCGCTCCATCACCCGCTACTTTCAGGAGTATTTACCCACGCTCCGGGGCATGAGCCGCCGTACAATCCAGACCTACCGCGACGGGATGATTGTGTTTCTCAGATTCTCCTCTCACGATTGTGGACGCCCGATCGACACGTTAGAGATCGGCGATATGACAGCCGATCGGGTCGCGCGCTTCCTTGCCTTCTTGGAAGTGGAGAGGAAGAACGGGATCGTGACCCGCAATGCCAGGCTGGCGGCCCTGCATACCTTCGCCCGCTTCCTGCTCGCAGAGAATCCCGAGTTCCTGTTGCCCCTGCAACAAGTGCTGGGAATTCCCTTCAAAAGAGGGGCCAAAGCGGCGCCCGTTGAATATCTCGATCAGGCCGAAATCGCGGCGCTCTTGGCTGCCATCGATCAGAAGGGTGCCGCCGGACAACGGGACTACGCACTGTTCTCCGTGATGTTCAATACGGGCGCTCGGGTCCAGGAAATCCTTGACCTGCGTGTTTGCGACGTCCGGGTAGAACGACCCTGCCAGGTCCGTCTTGTCGGCAAAGGCAATAAGGTCCGTTTGTGCCCCATCTGGCCGCAGACGGCACGGCTGCTGGATCGCTTGATTCGAAGGTGCAACGAGGGCACCGAGGCCCTGGCGGATAGACCCGTCTTTCTCAATGCGCACGGCGTTGCGATGACACGGTTCGGTGTTCGATATCTGCTGCAAAAGTATGTCACACTCGCCGCCGCGGCCGCACCGACACTCATCGGAAAGCGCATTCATCCGCATTGCTTGCGCCATTCAACCGCCATTCATCTCCTTAAAGCGGGCGTCGATTTCGCCACCATCAGTCAGTGGCTTGGGCATACAAGCCTAAATACAACCATGCGCTATGCGCGCACAGACATCGACCTCAAGCGCCAAGCTCTGGCCCAAGTCTTTCCTGAAATCCTAGCGCCACCCAAGGGCGGCGCCTTTATTTTTCGTGACGACGGCCTAACGGGGTGGCTGCGCCGACTGTAATATTATGTGGAGTAGCTGCGCCCCAAATATCCGCAAAAAATCGGGGCTTCCATGGATCGATAACGCGCTACTCCACATAACTTCCTACTCCACATAAGTCGATGCAGAGTAAGTCGGGAGCGCCATAGTGGCGCAGACGTCGCCGTAGCGCGGCATCGCTCTCCAGGGCCG
>JAJYQN010000099.1 GCA_021794595.1 Pseudomonadota bacterium | reverse complement strand
CATCTTCGTGGGCCTCGACCCCATCACCGCAAACGGCACCAACCGCATCAGCATCCTTTTGGAAAATCTCACCGCCGCTCGCACCTTTTACCGGCACAACTTGGTGGATTTGAAAAAAGGGATGAAGCTGGCCCTATGGACACTGCCGGGAGCTATCCTTGGTGCCATTGCGAGTGTTCATATTGGCAATCTCTGGTTTCAGCGCATTTTGGTGATTGTATTGGCGCTCTGTACAGTCAGCCTGTTTTTTCCAACGAGGGCTACAGAAAAAGATACACGTCCCGATGGCATGGCGTCACCATGGCTGTATCCCACCATGCTGGGGCTGGGTTTTTATGGCGGCTTTATACAGCTCGGTATCGGGTTCCTCTTTATCTTTGCCCTGCGCCATTTACTCACCAAGAACTTAGCGCAAGTGAATGCGTACAAAACTCTTATTGTCGCGCTGTATACATTACCTACTATCCTTATCTTCGCCTGGATGGGACAAGTTCACTGGGGACTCGGCTTGGTCATCGCCATAGGCGGCATGATAGGCGCACGGTTGGCTGCCAGTCTTACGGTGAGCCGACGCGGAGAACTGTGGATCAAGGTAATGATGGCGATCATCATACTGCTGATGGCAGCCAGGCTCTGGGTTTAAGGTTGATTTTGGGCCACTCGGTTGCTGCAATGGCGGTTAGAAATCTCGTTTGGGCTTACACCCCCGACATGGCCTCTTCTCCATTAAGCCAAAGGCAACCACCAGGCCAGTGCCAGCAGAGTGACCAGCAGCACCAGTGGGGTGATGAGCAGGCCCGTTTTCATGTACTGTCCCCAGGTGACGGTCATGCCCTTGCGACTGAGCACATGCAGCCAGAGCAGGGTAGCCAGACTGCCGATAGGGGTAAACTTTGGGCCGATGTCACAGCCGATGATGTTGGCGTACACCATGACCTCCCGCAGCATGGGATCGGCCGCCGGGAGCTGATGAATGGCGAGCGCACCTACGAGTACCGCCGGCATATTGTTCATGATGGAAGACAGTAAGGCCGCCAGAAAGCCCGCCCCCAGCGCCGCCGCCACGCCGTGGTTGCCGAACCAGTGCAGGGCCATGGCTACATAATTCGTGAGCCCGGCATTACGCAGCCCGTAGACCACCAGATACATCCCCAGGCTGAACACGACGATCTGCCAGGGCGCATCCTGGAGTGCTTTCCGCACCGGAATCTGCGCCCCCCGCCTGCCCTGCAGCCAACACATGCGTTCAAGCATTCTCGATTTCGAGTTTAGCAGAGTAAAGACATTAATGGTTTTTCCTCCGGTCTCCCGGACACCCGGTTAAGAGAATACACTCTTGACCTGAGGTGAGACGATGAAAGCCAAGAAACAAACTGAGAAGACGATGCGGAAGCGTTACAGTGACGAATTCAAAGAACATCGCTTTGCATCGGATACACCATGCGATGCTGCCACCAGGGTACTGGTCTTACCGGCCCCTGCGCAGGCCTGCACGCCCATATTCCGTCCATCTCGAATCGCGGTGATGATCGCCTCTTGTTCCGGTGTGTTGCAATAGGTGGGCATGGCGTCCATCCTTTGAAAACGCCGACGCAAGGATTCGCCGGTAAAGGGGAAACCGGACTCTGGCGCCTTAGGAAAGCCAGAGTCCGGACACGGCTGGTGGCTCACGGCGCGAGCCCCATAACTTCATTAAAATGGCAGGGCGTCATCGAAGGCGGGGGTCGCTTCCGATACTTCGGGGGCCACGTCAGCCTCCGCCTTGGCCTTCGCTTCGATCTTTTTGACGGTATAGGGCCGAACGAATGTCTCGTAATGCGCCACACCGGCCTTGTCGTCATACTTGCGCGTACCCATTTCGCCTTCGATCTGGATGAAGGTCCCCTTTTTAAGCGCCTTCACCTCCTCGACCAGCTTGCCGCCGACAATGCAACGGAACCAATCGGTCCTCTCCTCCTTGACCCCTTCCTTGACCCAGCTCTTATGGACACCCAAACTGATGGAGGCAAAACTCTTGCCTGTCGCGCTATTTACACGGACCTCAGGATCCGCGCCCAAATTACCGACCATCTTGACGCTGTTGTTGTTCGACATGGATTGATCTCCTATTTCAATGAACTATGGTGTTTACGTCTATTTCTATACTACCCAATGCCCATGCTGGGATTTGCTAGTGTGACCGCATCAACCTCCTTGCCCACCCATGAGGGCACCACCTCCTTCCCTAAAATCAAACCCAGATTCTGCAGCGAAACAGTGAGCCTCTGGCCGACTGGTAAGGCCACCACGAGCACCCGATCCAGTCCCTGGGTACAAGGAGCGCCCATACGAAAGTTCAACCTGTCCCACGCCTCATCCTGATCGGGGAAGGGAAAGGTCTGGCACATCGGCGGGATGGTAAAGATGACTACGCTATCGGCCCTATTGACACCACTCGTATCACAAAAGACCCGCCCTTTCACTCCGGGACCGAACCGGGCCATATCGAGATCGAACACGAACCGGCGAGGTACTCGTGGCGCTTCCTGTACGGGACTGGCTCCCATGGCTCTCCCCCTATGGCGGGTATATTAATGGTATTATATGCAATACATTAGGCGCGCGCAATCACTTCGTTTGCGATCTCGGTCAGCACCTGACCGCTTGCGGCACTGGCATCGGCCTCGATCCCGCGATCCATAAGCGCACGTAACCGACGCTCCACCTCGTTTTCAACGGTCCCTCCTGGATATTGAAGAGCCAGCCTGCGGCGGGCCTCCATCGCCCCCAAGGCGGCGGCCACCATCTTCATGACCGCGTTGTCCGCCGGCGTTGTGGATAGCGCCCAAAGCTCAGTGGGCCCCCGGGTGTACCGAAGCTTGGCCTCATAGGTGCCAAACTGGGTGACAAAGCGCCCAAAGACATGGGATCCGTCGCTATCGGGTTTGCGCATACGCTTGATTGCCGCAATCGCCGCATCCGAAAACTTGAACAGCGACTGCATGCGGTCGACGTCATCCCCCTCGCCGGCCCCGAACACCAGGGTGGTCGTCGCCAAATTGCGCATGGAGTCATCAAAATCATCGGGGCGCTGCGAGAAGAGCGCGACACCCACGTTGTACTTGGGCCCTTCGCGGATATCCACCAGGACCTGAGAACGGACACCGGCATGCCCCCCCGTACGATGAAACTCATCGTAGATGATTTCCTTTAAGTCACGCTCCATATCACGCGCGGCCGCCTCGACATACAAACGGTATCGGGCGGGCAGAATCATCTCCAGCAGATTTTTCACATCTTCCTGCCGGGAATAGAAGGCCGCCGCCCCCATTTGGCGCGCCAACAAATACATGATGGCCGCTTGCCGGTGGTCGCGCGGATTGTTGCTCGGAATCGTCACATCCCCGAGATCGAGCGCCAGCACGCGCGCGCCTTGGGGATCGAAACGCGTGGCCACCGTCAAAATGGGCAGTGATCGCAGGCTTTCTGTGATCGTTCGGAAAATATAATTGGGCACGCTCTCACCCGATGGTGTGGCCCCTTGGGCATAGAGGCTATTGATCTGGGGATCGCGCGCGAGACCCGCCACCTCTTGCAAGAGCGGCATGGCCTGCGCCTGTGCCTGGCGTGCCAAGGCGATCTGGCCGGCATCGAAAAGACTGTCCGCCACCTCCCACCAGGTTTCGGGTACCACATCCGAGGCCAATACCGTCAAGGCGGCATCTACGTCCGGACAGACGCCGGGGTAATAGAGCCGCGGATGGGAGGCCGGCCCATAGTGGTGGTAGGCCGCATCGACCAACGCCTCCACAAAACCCACGACCGGACCGGGCGGGGTCTTGGCATCGAGCGGCGTGCACAAGGTCGTGATGAGATTGATGACAAACTGCCGTTGCTGCCCCAGAGGGGCGCGCAACCCCAAGGGCAGATCAAACGGGTTGATGGCGAAACGGGCCGGATCCATCTGGACGCGGTAGTGCTGAAACTGTCCGCGTTTTTCTGGCGGCGCGGCATCCTGCAGCAACCGGATGAGACCCGACGATGACCAGCCGGAATCCACGATCAATACGCGCGGTAGGCGCTCCTGGCCAGGCTGCAGAATAAACGAGAGAATCCGTCCATTACTGAAGAGCGACTTCCCCATGCGCATCGGCGCGAAACCCAAGGTCACGCGCGCGGTCTGAATGCGCGAGGCCGGATCCAGGGGGTACAGGCGGCCGTCTTCGGTCCGCAGATCGATGGTCCCCGTGCTCCACGGGGATACGGGACGCGACCAGGGCAGCATCCAAACGGCCTCATTGAGGGGTGCTGGGATCGCCCACGACTCGACCTGTGAAGAGAAGGCCGGCACCATGCGGGCAAGGGCCCGTGCGGGCCGCGCCAAGCGATCGGAGGCCTCAGGGCGGGCCGAACCCGACCCCCAGGATGACACCAGGGTCCGCAGCTGCGCAGCGCGACTTTCCGCCTCCTCCGGGGTTGCACCCCAGGTGGCAAATAGCACGCGCAGATCCGCCACAAACCCGTGATCCCGCTCCACCCATTCGCGCAACGCCTTGGCTGCGGCCGTGATCTGCCGATTGGTTGCAGACAGGGGCCCCAAGGCCTGCGCCAGAGCACGCTTGAGACCCAAGGCGTGTTCCAGGCCGCCGCCGGCCAAGCGCAGCCGGATCCGCAGTGGCAACCGCCCTGCCCGCGCCATGAGACGCGAAAATGGCTCCGTCTGTGTAGGGCCGATACGCATGCCCAACACCCGATAATGTCGACCATCGGCCCACACCCCGCCCTCCACCCGCACCAACTCGCCCGGGACGACCTGGGCCGCAATGGACGGCGCGATCAAATCCGCCAGGCGACCACGCAGACCGATGGACCCGCGCACGGGATCCCCCAGCAGGAACGGGCGCCAATCAGGCGGCGTGATGTGTGGAAAAAGCGCACGGCGGGAGACCGCCAAGGCTTCGTGGGCGGTCACGGGCCGCGCATCATAACCCCGGGTCTCGGCCTCGGCGATAAACGCCCGCACCGAAGACTCGTGACGGGCCCGCAAGACATCATTGGCGCGGATGAACTCGCGCAGTCCGGGCGGCGCCTTTTTCCGATCCGCCTCCAACGACTTCCTCATCACTTCCCGCTCACGCTTATCCGCGGGGCGCGGGGTCCAGATGCCGAGGAAGGTGTGCTCTTCGACGGTCTTCCCTGCCATCAACCGTTCGCGTTCCTCAAAGAGATCGCCCAAATCCAGACCATGGATACGGGCAGACTCCCGCGCATAACTGGCGTTCGCCCGAAAGGCCGCCAGCGCCCCCTCCGGATCCCGTTCAAAATCCACGGTGACGATCGTGCCGGTCCCCAGGAGGTTTGTGATCGCCTCGGTCATGCCCGCAATCAGGCTCGGCATACTGTCGGCCGGCAAGCCTTTCAGGCCACGGCCCTCCAGGATCGAGCCATAGGAACCATCGCCTAGGATCAGCAACGTGCTCTTTCCGTCACTATCCCGGTCCGGCGCCATCACATCACAAAACCGTTGGCCGTTACCGCCTGTCATATCGGTGAGGGCCCATAACAGGCTGTCAGCGAATCGCCGCGACCATTCGATCATGGCGCACCCTGTGCGGTGACGGGCTTCATGAAGAGAACCCCCATGCCGGCACCACTCGGCAGCGACACGGTGGCCGGAATATTGGCGTCCTGCGTAAACTGCTGCGCCAGGGTCTGACCCAAGGACCCCAAGGCGGCGCGGCTTGCGTATTGCGCGGTGTTATTCGTCGTGATCGCGAGCCCACTCCCAGTCACCGCGGTGCTGCCATTCTGCTGGAAGGCCTGCCCATATCCCTGCAGATAGGCGCCTGCGAATAAGAGTCCGTAGCGCTCGAGATAGTGGTGATCCACCGTACCCCGCACCGCCGGCAGTCCGGATTTTGGACTGATGGCCAACGCGGAAATGGCCTCTGATTGGCCGTTCGCCAGAATGATCTGATGGAGCGCCAATACGAGCCGTTCATGCACGTCTTGAAACGATCCCAGCATATTGTCGCCGCGGAAGGGGCCGGACGTCAGTCGGCACTCCACGGGCCCTGGGACATTGGAATTGACCGCCAGGATCGTAATGGCGTAATCGATCTGACCGGCCGGAATGAGTATGGCGGGCGTTCCGGCAGATACTGCAGGCATTGGCTTCACAGAAGCCGCAACGGAAAGGCCCTGAGACCTGCCAGGTAATCCCGTGGTACCCGCTGTGTGCCGTCGCACAGATTTGCGGGGCGACAGCCCTATCACCGCAATCGGTACCCCAGGGCGACGCCAGGAGGCCATCAGATCCTGCATTTCCCCCAGGGCCGGGGGGCGAGAGGGGGTCGCGGGCCCCTTCTCCCCCCGAATGAGTGTCGCTTGGGCGGCGCGCACCACTTTTTTGGGATGATGATGCGTGCGATGGAATTGATTCGTGGGCGGCGGCGCCATCATTTTCCCTTGCGCCGCCGCCTTTTTCTCTTGGCGATCGACATACTGGCGCGCTTTATGACGATAGTAGTGATTGCCGTAACCCGCGCCTCCGATGAGGCCCGCCCGGGTCCGAGGTGGGGCGACCGGCGGGCTTGTCGCCTGCGGGTGACTCTTATGCACCATGACAAATACGCCGACCGCCAGCGCCATCAATACCACGGTCAGGATGAGCGCCACCCGTACGCCGGTCGAGGTCCGCACGCGCTCCACCGGGGAGGGCGCGCGCGGTATGGGGGGCGCGGGCTGTGCGTTGTGGGGGACGGATGTGGTATCACCCATGGGAAGGCTCCTCAGATGGTCGAGTCGCACGCAGGGACACGACGTGCCCGTTATTCATGATGAGCACGTCATCGATCATCGGCAGCCCATAGGCGGTGTAGTGATGCGCCGCGGCGCGCGAGGCCCACGCGGGTGAGAGCAGTTGCATGCCCGTCGCCAAGCGCATAAAGAGTTGGGACTTTTGGCGCCAAGCCAAGACCCCCGGATACCCACGGAACACGGCCTGAGCGCCGTGCGGCGCGATCCCCGCCAAGGTGCGCATGAGGGCGCGTGAAGCGGTTAACCCAAAACCCACAGTAGTCGGCACCGCGAGACTGCCGCCCGACAAGGCCTTGCGGTCTTGCGGGGAAAGACCCGCCACGCGCAAGACGGTCAGGGTGTCCACGCTCCGGTGGCCACTTTCGGCGATCAAGGTGATCGGGATATCTAGGCCCGCTAAGATCACATCAAAGCCGATGGCGCGGGCAAAGGGGTTACGTGAGAGGATGTTCAGCAAAATGGTGTTGGGGGCCGGCTGCGATGGCAACACCTGCAGGGCCCGGGGATCCGGTGAATAAGCCGCCGCGACAGGCCACGCGTGTCCGGCCTGGTCTACGAACGTGATGGCCGAGACATAGCCCCGCGCAATCTTCACCCGCACCGCGCGCATCCCCGGGGCCGGAGTCACGGCCACGACCAATGACCGATCCTGCACAGGCCGCACGGGGGCCACCGCTGCATGTTGGCTGGCGCGCCAGCGCTTCTTCAAGGCCTGAATCTGCCCAGGGGATAGGGGGAGCTGTCCTAGCAATATCTGCCGAAATGTCGTATCCGGCAGTCCGGACTCGGAGGATCCCACCGAACCGGTTTGGGCCGGGAGTGGCGTAGGTGACGATTGCGCCTGCGCACAGGTCATGACCAACATGAGCAGACTCGCCATCAAAACCACACGGTACGTAAGGGACTTACGACACGCGGAGACATTACCGACGCTCACCACGGCCGCTTCCCCAATCGCACGATGCGGCGGTAGAGCGAGATCAAGCTTCCCATACAGAAATACACGGCCGCCCCTATCAGAAGCCCTTTGTGCGGCATGGGGTCCTGGGGGTGCCGCAGCGCGTTGAACAGAACACCTCCTTCGACAAGCATCAACCACAACGCCACGACAAGGGATGTAATGTATGCTGCATGCCCCAAGGCCCACACGAGGAATCGCACTTCGGTGGCAAAGCGCGGGAGGCCACACCAAAAATCGGAGCGCCGGTTCACAAGCAGGCCTCCCTTGCGCAAGACAGGCCATGAGTGTCCTCCACCGCCCTGTTAGGAGCGTCCCTGTCTTCGGTCCCGACAATGCTGACCTTATCCACCATGACGCAACGCCTGCAACGACGCCAGCGTGCCGGCCACGTCCGGGGAATAGGAAGACAGGAGATAACCGAAGGTCACCAATACCTCGATCTCGGGAGATGACAGATGTCCCGCGATCACCGTGTCGACCAGCTCCACAAATATCTCCGCTGTGTCCTCGCCACCGGCGCAATCTGCGAGCTGGACCCAGAGATCGCGCGCACGATGGACATCGTCCGCCGATGGCGCTCCCCCACACAGGAATTCCCTATTCGACATATCTACCCCTCCCCCTTTGATTGCGTAATCGTGAGATGTGCGATCGCTACCCCATGCGGATAGGTATCGGGGTTCACACGCACGATCAGCATCGTCACGGTGACGTGCTGCGACGTCGTGCCTTGCACCCCGAGATAACTCACAATGAGTCGCACCCGGACTGACCAGCCGTAGCGACCCGATAGCGACCCCGCCTGGCCCAAAACGCCCTGACCCAGGAGGGTGGGCGCCGCAGCGGGCGCCGCCGAGGCAATCAACCGTTCCTGAATGATCGAAGGCAATAGCGTTTTCTGAATCGATTGTCGCCATTCCGCAAACGGCTGTGGCAGAAAATCCTGGCGGGTCCGGCCGATGTCCGCACGCCAACGCGCGAAATCGAGGGTATATAACCGCGTAGCGGCATCGGTCGCGAAACTCGTGATAGCGAGACGGCTCAGAAGTGGTGTTGTCAGCGGCCGCAAGGTGACGATGCGACCGTTGTTGGAGGTCGCAAAGTAGCGAGTCACGACTGGACGCGACCAGCCGATATAGGCCAGGATTAACGATCCAACCGTCACCCCCGCCAAGATCAACGCTAAAGCGAGTGCCGCATAGTAGCCGCGTCGATAGTGGTCCACCGAGAGGGCAATCTCCGAGGCGACATGCGCCGGCGTCTGGGGGCGGCTGGATGCGCTCATCTCGTATACACTTCCTGTGGTTGATCCTGATCGTACTTGTGCGACAATTCATCGTGCTGGGTGGCCACCACCCGGTCCCGAAAGAGCAGACCGGGCACGCAGTGGGCATTGGCACGGATAGCCTTTCGCACGGCGCGAACCGCGCGTGATTCAGTTTCCCGAATCCGTGTGAGCTCACTCATAATTTCCCCCTATACGAGACCCAATCGAACGTGACGATGTCCCCACCATCCTCGCGGAGCCGATCCCAAATTCGTTCCCCCATCACATCACGGACCTCATCCACCACTAGGTTGGAGATCAAAAGCGTAGGGCGACGAGATTCGTAGCGTTCGTTCAGGACATCGAAGAGAATGTTTTCTTCCGTTCGCGAACCGAACTGCATACCGATCTCGTCTAAAATTAAGAGGTCGGGACGCGCTAGGCGCGCGACAACCTCCGATTCAGTCCACTCACTTCCGCGCGACCACGTATCCTTCACCAAACGCAAGGCACGCAGCACCGTAAGGAAGAGCACATGGTAATGACGAGCCATAAGAGCCAGTCCGATTCCCGCCGCCAGATGCGTTTTCCCAGTACCCGGCTTCCCGACAAAAATGGCGCTGCGTCCCGTAGTCAGAACCTGGTCGAACTGTGCGACGTAGGCGCGCGCAAAACAGAGTGCCCTCTCTTGTGCGACATGGGTTACGACGAAGCGATCGAGCGTGCGATCCTGAAAACGCAATGGGATCCCGGCGCGCCCGAGACGTCGCTGCCACGCCTCAGCCACGTGACACTGCGCCGCTCGCACCTCGCGTTGGCGCTCATCGATGCGATCTGCGGCCGCACAAGTCGGACAACGCGACCAACACGTGCCGAAGTGACACTGGGCGACGTAGGCGCCATGGACTCCGCACATCCGCGGCTCAGTAAGGGGCGGGTTGTGCAACAGGACAGATAGCGGGCGCGGCGCTGATATTGGTGGCTCCCACAGGACGTGATCGTTTTTCATATCTTGCCTCCCGGCCCATAGGTTCGGTTGTCCATGCGGGGACGTACCCCCTGTGTGGCCTCCTGCTTCAAGGCGAAGAGGCCTTGCCAGCCGTTCTCGACCGACTGCGCGACGATGGCCGTCTGGGAGCTCCCGTCCTGGGCAAGCCGTACCAGGCGCCGTTGCGCCGCTTTTACGGAAGGCGGTTTGATGCTCTTGCCAATACCACGGCGGTACTCCACAAACTGCCTCCAGGCCTCAAGATCGAGGCCCTCGACTTGGGGATCGAGAATCGGCAGTCGCGCGTTGTCAGCGCGACGAGAGGTTTTAGGTTTTTCTTTAGTCTGGCTATGGCTATGGTTAGGTTGACCAATCGTTCCATGAATCGTGTCCGGTTTGTGTTCCGTGCGTGCGTCGTTCGTTGCACGAACAGAGTACGATTCGTGTTCCCTGTTTCGTTGAAAATCAATAAGTTGCTGTGTCACAGGGGTATCGTCACCAAGACGGATAAAAGAAGCGTTACTGTGATCTGAGCTCTCACCACTTTTTCTCTGGATTTCTCCTTTTTTTTCCGTTTTTTCCGCCATTTTTTGAGAAACTCCCAATCCATCGAGAGCACGAACCGTTGAACGAATCGTGCTCTTTTTGTGCTGTTCACGTACCCCCTTTCGTCTGTCCTCTCGTTCACGGGATATACGCGCATTCGTCTCGGCTTGGGCCTTGGCCTTCCTGATTTCGGCATCCGCTCTCTCGTTGACCAGGCCCTCGGGGGTTTCCTTCCAAAACTGAGACGCTACCGCATCGATTGCGTCACGCTCGCACTTGTCTTGCGCGCGCAACATGCGGTGTAAAAGTCTGCCAGAGGGGAGCGGCTTTTCAGTCGCGTAGTAGTGCTGGAGCATAAGTGCGTAGGCGCCATGCTCCGCAATGGAAAGGTGCGCGGTATCGCGCTGATAATCACCAATATAGAATTTGAAGAAGTTCATGATTGCACCGCCTGGCATCGTTCGGCGTGGCTATCCATGAGGGCGCGGTGCAGCTGAAAAATGAGCCGACTGGCATCCGGCTCGCTTAAAAACACCAGAAATGAATCGTCCTTGGTGCGGACTTCAATGTGTACACACCCTGGGTCGCTTCCCACATTAAGTTCGCCAGACAGCTCCCGGTCAGCGGTCGGTAATCCGCATAAAATTACTGGAATTAACGGTTTATTCGCCATAGTCCCCCTTTCCCCTTTATCGTCGAACGAGGCCGAGCGCGCCCACAAACAGGTCGGGCCGGATCGCCTCGCGGCTGACCTGGCCTCCTGTCGCGACCTCGATCGCGACGGCATGCTCGCCCTTGGGTGGCTGACCCTGTAACCATTTCCATACCGCGGCCTGCGACACGCCACAGGCCTGCGCAAGCCGCCCTTGGCTTCCCAGAACGGCCACCGCGCGCGCAACCGCTTCGGTATTGGTGTCAACCATGGCCGTCACCGCCACCCTGCTGGGAAACGTCAGGGCGTTTTCTCTGAGCGCATTGTGCGTGCTGCTGTCGCTGCCACCGTGCGGCACGGGCCTGTTCGCAGTAATGGTCATGAACGGCTCGGTGCAGCGAGAAAATGAGCTGACGGGCATCTTGCGCCGTGAGAGATAGAGTAATGACGCGATCGTCACTCGCGATTTCCAGATCGACCGAGGCCGAAGTGGCGCTCGGTTCCAGAGAGATCCTCTCCTCTACGACGGGGCCGTGGCCCTGGATCGGACTTTCGACCAAATCGCCCCCCATCAGTCGGTTTCGCATAGCCCCTCCTGTCTCAACACGTCACCCCTCCCCCTGTCCACCCTTGGCCAGATTTCGTCGGGTGGCCCATTCCGGCAAGATTCCGGACACTGGGCTGTCGTTTACTCGTTTCCGCCCGCTCGTCATAACGCCACATCAGCCCTACCCTCCCACGTAACCCGCTCCAGAAAGTCGCTCCTCGATTACCTGACAGGCTGTTTTCCGAGGCCTATGGGATCATGCGCGATGCATAAAAAGCCCCCGCGTCCTTGCGAGGGCATGCCCACCATGGGAGTGCGATGGTTAGTCATGGTCGCGATTGCCTGCGTGGCGCCAAAAACATATCGAGCCGTAGTTCCTCACGGGTTACGACGCCCTCGGTAGCGCACTCAATAGCCATTACCGTTTCTGGCAACGGGTTCCGCCGACCTTTTGCCATCTGGCGGAGAAACCCTGGGTTTAACCCGAGCCTTTCTGCATTGGTGTCATTCATGGTCCGTCTCATTGCTACACCGCAGTGGGGCGTCAAGACCGATAAAAGCGGCTGGCATAGCAACACCGAGACGCAAAGCCGCACCAAGCACACGATCCGTTTTTTCTTGATCAAGCTCGTCTGGCCATTGACTCACCGCGGACTTGGAAATCCCTAGAGCCCGTGCGAGGTCACTCTGAGTTCTGCCAAAGATGCTGACTGCTTCGGACTTACGCATGGAAAGGAGTACAGCACACTTACAGTCAAGCGCACTGCACCAATCGATAAGTACGCTTAACACATGTCCTGCGGCCAACGAATCAAAGAAGCGCGAGAAGATCTGCGTATTTCGCAACCGGAGCTTGCAAAACGAGCCAGGGTAACGAAATCTGCTGTGAGTCAATGGGAGAATGGCAGCATAAAAGAACTCAAAGCTGACCATCTCCTGGCAGCTGCCAAAACACTCAACGTTTCTCCAGACTGGCTGGTTACCGGTAGGGGATCAAAACACCGTACCCAAGATATGGATAAGGGAGCAGAACCCACAGCGTCCTTAATCCCCCTCCTCACTTGGGCCCAGGTAAGAGATTGGCACGAGATGGCTGGCGCGCCTCACTCGAGCGGCCCGGGGGATCGGGTCGCTATAGTGGGCACGTTCGGCCCGCGCACGTTCGCGCTCCATGTGTGCGACGACTCCATGGAGCCAGTTTTTCGCGAAGGGGATGCCATCACTGTGGATCCCGATCGCGAACCCAAGGGCGGGGATTACGTGATCGTGATCGGTAAGCCTTCAGCGGAGCCTACGTTTAAACAGCTGATCGTTGAGGTCAACGACCAGAAATACCTCAAACCGGCGAATCAACGCTATTCTCTTATCCCAGTTACCCCGGATATGGTGATTGTGGGAGTTGTGGTGATGAAGATGCGGGTGTATTGAGGGGACAAGAGAAGCCAGCCGGGTGAACGAATAGCGGTCCGAGGCTGTGTTAGTCCTTATTTCCAAAACCGCGCCATAAAACTCGAATGCTCGGCCATTTGTCGTTTTCAGAATGGGCAAAAACCCACTGATGAGCCCCTAAGAAGCGGGCGAAAAGGATAAGGATATAGGAAACGTACTGGAAAACGGTACGAGCATAGGCGTAATGAGTTTTTCTTGAGACCCGTCACGAGCGCCGTGCAGAACGGCGTGTCTTTCTGCGTGGTCTAGGGGCCGGCTACTTTTGCAGCGGTCTTTTGTGCCGATTGTTCTAGGTCTAGCACAAGAAATACGACCTTTACCTCGCCAAGCTGCGAGTTGTAGCGGGCCATAAACCCGTGAGGGCGAGAGTCGGTATGTGGGATGTCTTCCGAGCCGGAAAACTCAAACCCCGCTGGTGCATCGTGTTCTGAGATAACTTTTAGTGTAGCAATAAGAGACACGATATTTGCAACGTACGCATACGTCAAATGGAAGAATAGGTGGCATGACGAATAAGAAAATAATTTCCGGAAATGGCGCTTCCCGTTTTCCCATGCGCGATCAACTGGGCGGCCACACACAACAGATTCGATCACAGTAAGCTCGGTTTCCTGCCTCTTGATGACGAGGTCCCGTTCACCGGGATTACCTTTTGACGTGAATCCACCCTTGGTTTGGTCGACTATGGACCACCCTATGAAGGCCAGTCGGCCAGTGAGCAATTCACGGATTAAGGCGCTTAGATTATCCTCGCATTCGTCAAGAACAATGACTTTCATCATGGGAACGAGGGATACGACGCTCGCGGCTGCTGACCGGACCTGCTCGATAACCCACGCCTCAAACGATTCCGGCGGGGGTTTAAAAACGCTCGTTTGGGAAATATGATCCAGCTGAGACAAATCAAACAAGGCTTGTTTAATGGCCGCTATGTTTTTCGTGTCCGTAATGAGGTTGATGCGGGCAACAGCGGTGGAATCCCCGTGGAGCAGTGACCGAGCGGCGCGTACTACATCTGTTGTACCAAACATTTGCTCGGCGTGGCCCAAAACACCCAACGCTTCTGTGGAGCGCCCCATCCTCGAGAGCGCCACGGCGCAATATGCCGCCACGGAATCCCGCGGGCGAGCGGTATAAATGGGCTCCAGTAGTTCATAGGCTCGTTCGGGCTGACCCAAGGCAAGCAGTAACTGAGCTTTGTTGCAGGTGAAAATGTCGGACTCAGATGGTCCGGCGCCTCGGATATTTGCCATCATATCTTCCCCATCAGCCAGTATGGTTAGACCTTGACGGAGAGATTCACCACGAATCAAGGCAAAGGCATTGCTGCTTTGGAGGCGATTGAGCCGCGTCGCGAACAAATTCGTCGCATAAGCGGCAACATAGGAGTGTCGCGTTTGAAGGCTGGCAAAAAGCGTTTCTGCCCGCTCTAGCGATCCGCTGGGTTTCCTCACTTCGGCGACAGCTTGGTAGAACTGAACGATATCTCTGGCCGAAGCTTGCTCGGAAGGAGCGATATCGGGCGATATGACCGCCTTTGCAAGGGAGTCCCAATCCTCACGTAACAATTGAAGCTGCAGAGAAGTTCCGAGGCGGGCCAATTCACGGCCAGGAACCTTACCAAAGGTGGTAACAGTGTGTTCAGCTTCAATGAAGCGCGCCGCGGCGTCAGTAGCACCAGACGATAAGAGTGCCTGAATACGCGCCTGGACCTCTGTCAGTGAACGTATGGCGTTCGCGTCTGTGGGGGTAAGTACATTGAGCCGTTCTTTAATATGTGCGCGGGTATCGTGGGGGGCTGTGGATAGAAGTTGCGCAAGCACCAGAGGCTCGTTGGTTGCCAGGATCGCGGTTAGTAGTAGTCGTTGGTTTTCACCGTTCAACGCCTGAAGCGCAGCGGAAAGATCAACAGCAATCGGGCGGTCCGTAGTGCCACCAAAAGGGCTCACCTCAAAGCGCGCGGCGAATACGCAGATCTGGCTCCTTTCGGCGCAGTCGATTGCGCCCGCACGCACGGTGGCAATGAGGGTATCCCGGAGGTCGTCTGGTATAGCGTCACCATAACCGGCCATCGCTCGACATAGCATGCGTATATGGGCACGAAGCGCACGAGCGAGGGTATCAAGTAAGGAATACTTTTCTTCTTCAGAGGCATGGGCTTCCCTGACCTGCGTTGAAATATCGAGGGGAGACAGGAATTGTTGATATAATTCCCGTGATGTACGGGTGGCTAGCGCAAAGAGAGAGGCGGCGGCGCCTTTACTGATTCGGTGTGCAGATAAACGGTATTCGCCCGCCTTGATTGACTGAATGTAGGCCAAAACAAGGGGTTCCGGGGTGATATCTGCGGCCAGTTGGCCAACGTCTATTACATCAAGCGCGGCCGCAAAGAGGGGTGTTCCCAAACCAGATGCGGGCATGTTTGTGGCCAAGGCAGCTGTTAATGCGCGCAGTGTGTCCAGAGGTTGTCCGGCAAGCTCGCTTCGTAGAGAGGACCGCATTGTCTCAGTACTCAGGTCCTCAATAAACCCGGGTTTTCCGCTGGCATGTATCCAGGTTAGCAATGCCGCCGCTTCGGCGGGAGGCACTGCCCCCTGCCGCAAGAAAGACCCTAGGATCGAGACAGCATCGGAAAAGGCCGTTTCTTTGGCAACTTCGCCATCACGTCGGACCAGTTCCGTGTCCCAAGCGCTGTGTCGAACTGTCCACTGTGCCACCAGTAAACACGCCAGAGTACAGGTCTCCGGGCAGAAAAGTAGGTCGGCGAGGAGGCGCGCGTCCGCGCGAGCTTGGTTAACAAGGGAAAGCAAGAGATCAGGTCGGTCAAGGGCCAAATTGACGAGGCGGCGCACGAGGGGATGAGGGGCCGGCGCGTTGTCGGCGGCCGCGACGTCCGCGAGCAGAAGATGTACCAGGCTCGACAGGGCCTCAACGGCGAATCGTGCCGACCACACAGCATGCTCTAGAGTATGCTGTTCCAGCCACAGGACCCGATCAACGAGAGTCTCCGGAACGGGGGCTATAAATCCCTCGTAGCTTGATTGGGGTTGCCTTCTTGCCATTGCTAACTCGCGGACGAACAGACCACGGGCGGTGTCCCATCCTAATGGGTAGGCTGTCTCAAGGGTGCCTATCGCGGCGTCACGAAAAGTCTGTGCGGCAATATCGTCCCAAATTTGGCTTGGTATCAGTGAGCGATAGGCCAGAAGTGCCCGTCGATCCACCCATGTCCGCAGAGCACGGGGTGCATCGGAAGGCTCCGGCAGCGCGCGATCCCAAAGACGGGCGGCCACCCAGTCTGGTGATTGGCAGAGAACATTGCGTGGTTGAAGGGTCCCTGCGTTAACGGCCGCAACGGCCTCGCGAAGTTCGCGGCTTCCACCTGTCGCAAGGGCTGCGTGATAACGGTCATCATAACGCTGTTCCAAGAACGACTTGAACCAAGCAGGGACATCGTCGGCCTTTTGTGCGGCACGTGCTGTGTCAAAGGAGATAAAAATGCGGTCCCATACGACACGACACCCTTCCGCGGCGAGGAGGGTGTCGATCTTGGGCGCGTCAGCTGTTTCCGTGGCCGCCTCTGTATAAATGTGCCGGGCACGAGCCACGCCACTGGCGCTTTCGATTGTGAGACTCAGGAAAATCTGAAGGACGTCCTCGTCCGGAAGAGTGCTTGGTTGTCCGGGTTGGTATGGGGCATCGTGTGGGGACGGCAGGAACCGCGCGAACCGTGTTCGTAGAAGGCGACGTGTTTCAGTGGGGACGGTCATCAAACTGGCAAAGCGCGTCATGGTCCCGATTCCCCGTTACCGCCATGAAGTTCCCGGCTATGAACAAGACAGTTTGTCCGTATCCAAAAGGCTCCCGCCACCTTTCTACCCCGCCCCGAAACTGGCAGTATACAAGGCGCAATATTGGTTGAGGTAAATTTTCGGCATCACGCAGCGCCCCTCCGTGTCCCGTGGTGGTAAGTCGTTGGATTATGCCGGACTTTACTGTACATTGCAGTACATCTCCAGCAACCTATTTGGGAAGGGCGCCATGGCAACCGCCAAAACCACCACGTTGACCTTTCGTATTGAGCCACGGCTGAAAGAAGCGCTGCGCACGGCGGCGGTTCGTGAACATCGGTCCATCGTCAATATGGTCGAGGTGTTGATTCGGGATTACTGTGGCCGAAATGGTATTGCGATTCCCGGCCCGGGTATGGTGCCTGAAAAACGCCAGAAACGCCCTAGCACCAAGTAGGTGGGAGCGGGATGGTATTTTGCAGAAAGAGTAGAGGTTAACGTGAGGGGAGACTCGTGAGGCTTGTTCGCAACACAGGCACTGACCGCGTCATTGATCTGCTTCGCCCGGGACTCACAGCAGGGCGACAACTCGACATTGTCACCCCGGTTCTTTCGCTCTTCGCTTTTTCTGAGATATTGCGTGAAGTGGCCGCACTAACGCAATGCCGCCTACTATTGCCGCCCGCTAGCGCGGAACTTATGGTTTTAGGATCGGACGCCGACCGTGCCGCACGCAACCGACTGCAAACGCGGTGGCTTGCCGATCGTTTAATACAATGGCTTCAGAGCAAATCGGAAGTCCGGCAAGCGCTTAGCGCAGTACCCCAGGGTGCCTTCGTAATTCGTGACGAGACCGCACAGCCGTTGCAGGTGCTCCTTGGCTCACTGTCCTTTAGTACTGACGGTCTCGGATTGACGCCGGGCAACCCTTTGAGCCTGATCCAGACGTCGGAGACGCCCGAAGAAGCGTTGCTATTGAGTCAGTGGTTCGATGCCCAGTGGTCGAGGCTGCCGTCAGATGGTGATGCAAAGTCCGAGGTGATCGCCGTACTGCAAGCGCTCGCAGCACACCGAGATCCATTTCTTGTCTATGCGTCAATCCTACACCATCTTTTCCGCGATCATGGCGACGATCTTGACGAAGAGCGCATTATCAAGTCCGCGACTGGCATCCGCAATACGGTAGTCTGGAAGAAGCTCTACAGGTTTCAGCGGGACGGCGTAGTCGGCGCGATTGACAAGCTTGACCGTTTCGGTGGCTGTATTATCGCCGATAGCGTTGGCCTCGGTAAGACATTCGAGGCGCTCGCGATCATCAAGTACTATGAGTTGCGAAATGATCGTGTACTTGTATTAGTGCCCAAGCGCCTGCGCGACAACTGGACTCTCTATAAGGCCAATGACCGCCGCAATGTTTTGGCGCCCGACCGCTTCAACTACGACGTATTAAATCACACTGACCTCTCGCGAGATGGCGGGTTATCGGGCGATATTGATCTAGCCCACGTGAACTGGGGCAACTATGACCTTGTTGTGATCGATGAGTCACACAATTTCCGCAACAAGAAGACGCCACGAGTGGGCAGTGAGACCCGTTACGACCGCCTGATGCGTAAGATCATCAAGGAAGGGGTCAAGACGCGCGTACTCATGCTTTCAGCGACGCCGGTCAATAATCGCATGGCGGATTTACGTAACCAGATCGCCTTCGCCACCGAGGGCAACGACACGGCTTTACGGGATCACGGTATCGGCAGCATCGATAGCACCACACGCCTTGCACAGAAGCAGTTCAATCGCTGGCTCGATCTTAATGACGCAGACCGGACGCCTTCGCGACTGATCGAAATGCTTGGGTTCGATTACTTCACCTTACTCGACCTGCTCACCATCGCACGGTCACGCAAGCACATTGAAAAGTACTATGGAACCGCCGAGACTGGCCGCTTTCCGGACCGACTGAAGCCGATCAACATCAAGGCGGACGTAGACGTCGCCGGCGACTTCCGCTCCATACGAGAGATCAACAACGAGATCCGTCGCTTGAATCTCGCCTCCTACGCGCCACTTCGGTACGTCCTGCCGCACAAGCAGGGGGCTTACGACAAGAAGTACAGCACCCAGATTCGCGGCGGCGAGGGTTTTTTCCGTCAGGTCGACCGTGAAGAGAGTTTGATCCACTTGTTGCGCGTCAACGTGCTCAAGCGGATGGAAAGCGCAGTGCCATCGTTTGCGCTCACCGTACAGCGCCAGTTGCGGGACGTGGAAGCAACGCTGGCCCGTATTGAGGGCCACGCCGAGGAACTGGAGGAGATCGACATTGAAGATGTGGATCTCGATGATACGGCCTTCGAGAGTTTGCTGGTCGGGCGCAAGGTCAAAGTGCTACTGAAGGATGTGGACCTCATCCGCTGGAGGCAGGATCTGATCGAGGACCGCAATCGCTTGGCAACTCTGCATGCGGCGGCGGCCCAGGTTGACTCCTCCCGTGACGCCAAGCTCGCTGCCCTGCGCGAGTTGATCGAACACAAGTGCTGTAACCCGATCAACCCCGGTAACCGCAAGGTGATCGTATTCACGGCCTTTGCGGATACCGCCCGTTATCTCTATGACCAGCTTGCCCCTTGGGTAAAGACAACTCTCGGTATTGATGCAGCACTGGTTACCGGCACCGGCGGCAACCAGACCACGCTCGCCGGCCTGCGTAGGGATCTTTCATCGATCCTTACCGCGTTCGCCCCTCGGGCGAAGGAGCGGCCGGAAGAACTCGCCGGTGAGGGCGAATTGGATTTGCTCATCGCCACGGACTGCATTTCTGAAGGGCAGAACCTTCAGGACTGTGATTGGTTGATCAATTATGACATTCACTGGAACCCTGTACGCATTATTCAGCGCTTTGGTCGTATTGACCGCATAGGCTCACCCAACGAACGCATCCAGCTCGTGAATTTTTGGCCCAACATGGAACTGGATGAGTACATCAACCTGGAGCAGCGGGTCAGCGGCCGCATGGTGTTGCTCGATATCTCCGCGACAGGTGAAGAGAACCTGATTGAGCAGCAATCCGGCAACCAGATGAATGACTTGGAATACCGCCGTAAGCAACTGCTAAAACTCCAGGATGCCGTGATTGATCTGGAAGACCTTTCTACCGGTGTCTCAATCGCTGATCTGACGCTCACCGACTTCCGTATCGATCTGGCGCAATACCTTCAGGCGCATCCCGGCGTACTGGAGAATCTGCCGGTCGGTACCTGCGCGGTCACGACTACCACTGAAGCGGAGATCGCACCGGGTATCATTTTTTGTCTTCGTGCTGAGAGCGCTGTCGCCCATCGCAACGTCGAGGCCGGCTACCCGCTCGGAGCCCAGTATCTGGTGCATGTGGGTGACGATGGCACAGTGCTGCTTCCCTACACGCAGGCCAAGCAGATCCTCGACCGGCTTAAGCGGCTCTGCCTCGGACGCGAACTCCCTGATGTCGATGCCTGCGCCCGCTTCGACAAGGCGAGCAAGCAGGGCGAGGACATACGTGTGGCGCAGCGCCTGCTCGCCGCCGCCGTGGCCTCGGTCGTTGGTATGAGCGAAGCGCGCGCTATCACGAGCCTGTTTACCCCAGGTGGCACCCATGTTCTGAAGGGTGAGTTCGCAGGCATCAACGATTTTGAAGTGCTGGCCTGGTTGGCGGTACTGCCGGAGGTGGCTGAATGACCAGCGACACCCTCCTCGCCGCTCTCGATTTGCCGACCAGTAGTCGCGTGGACCAGCGCGTACCCAAGAAGTTGTTGCTCGAAAATGGCGCGGTGACCGCCGCTGACAAGCGCCACATCAATGAGGGTGTCGAGGATCTGCTTTGGCTGGCGGTGCTTAAGCCCGCTACCGTCGGCGTGCCTGAGTACCGCGACGACGTGCGCGAATACCTGGAGATCGCGGTGCTGCGCCTCACGTTACGCAGCGCGGCAAAGATGCCACGATTGGTGGAGCTGCTACACCGGGCAATACCCTATCCGTTACTGTTGTTAACGGAACGGGGTGAATGGTCTGAACTTTCTGCCGCCCACAAACGGTGGTCACAGGGGGAGGCGGGCAAGGCGGTGTTGGAGGGTGATGTTGTTGCCGTTGAATGGGACGCAAAGCGCGATGGCGAACGCTGGCCCGCCTTTCATAATGGGCTAGCGCTGGGCCGGCAGCCGCGTACAACGCTTTATGCGTTATATCAGGGTTGGATAGACACATTACTTGCGCTCACCGCGGCCCGTATGACCGGGGTATTCGCAGTTGCCACTAACGCGGAACAAGCTACCACCCGGCACGATGCTTTGCGGGAATGCGCTCGGCTTGATGCGGAGATCGCCCGCTTACGGGCCGCTGCCGCAAGAGAGAGGCAGATGGCGCGGCAAATGGAACTGAACTTAGAGCTAAAACGTGTGGAGGCGATCCAGGTCGCGGTCCGCACTAAGCTGTGAACGATGAGGATCCAATGAAGAAGCTGTCCGATAACGACCCTGAAACGAAGTCGCGCGACTTGGTTGCCGAGAACCTCGCCCAGCTCAAAGCCATTTTTCCCGAACTTGTCACAGAGGGCAAGGGCGGCGTGACCGTGAATCTCGACGTGCTCAAACAACTCGTAGGCGATCAGACGGTGACGGATGTTGAGGAAAAGTATGGCCTTAACTGGCATGGCAAGCGCCGCGCGCGGCAACTGGCGCTTACGCCCAGCACCGGCACCCTGCGTCCTTGCAAGAAAGGAAGCGTGGACTGGGACACCACCCAGAATCTGATGATCGAAGGCGACAACCTAGAGGTGTTGAAGCTCCTGCAGAAGAGCTACGCAGGCAAGGTCAAGCTCATCTACATCGACCCGCCCTACAACACCGGCAAGGACTTCGTGTACCCGGACAACTTCCAGGACAACATTAAGAACTATCTAGAACTGACTGGGCAGGTCGAAGGCGGGCAGAAGATCAGCAGCAACACCGAAGCCAGTGGGCGCTTTCACGCTAACTGGTTGAACATGATGTACCCAAGATTGAAGCTCGCGCGTGACCTCCTTTCCCCAGAAGGCTTGATCGTCATTCACATCGATGAGCACGAACTCCACTCATTAGTGATAATACTACGCGAAATATTTGGGGAAGAGAACGAACTAGGAGTAGGCGTTTGGGATAAGCGCAACCCAAAGGGTGACGCACGTGGGCTCGCATATCAGCATGAATCGATTGTTATGGTCGCTCGCAATGCCGATATCTTGTTTGAGCAAGCCCCATTAAAGCGGCCCAAGCGAAATGCACAAAGAATGCTCGATTACACGCAAGAAGCCTTGCGAACAGCTAAGAGCACAAGAGAGGCCGCTAAACAATATCGAAACTGGCTCAAGGCGCAAGATGGGCTGTCGGGCGGGGAAGCTATGTACGACCGTATCTCCGCAGACGGCCGGGTTTATAGGCTTGTTTCTATGGCTTGGCCAAACAAGAAAAGAGCTCCCGATGAGTATTTCAGACCGCTGATTCATCCCAAGACAAGACGGCCTTGCCCCATACCTGAAAGGGGCTGGCGCAATCCCCCGGAGACTATGCAGGATCTCTTGCGGAGAGGGCTTATCGAGTTTGGCCCGGACGAAAATACTCAGCCACAGCGTATCTATTTTCTTGATGAAAATATGTATGAAAACGTCCCATCGATCATTCCGTTCGGCGGGTCTGACGATGCTCTCCTCAAGGAGCTTGCTATACCGTTTGATCAGCCAAAACCGATGGAACTTGTCGCCTCTCTTATTGGCTGTTGCACAAAAGAACAGGACGTGGTCATGGATTTTTTTGCCGGCTCAGGCACCACAGGTCACGCAGTAATGACTCAAAATGCCGTAGACGGCGGAAATCGCCGGTATATTCTAGTGCAGCTACCAGAGCCCTTAGATCCCGAAAACAAGGAACAAAAAACCGCAGCCGCCTTTTGCGACAGTCTGGAAGAACCGCGGAATCTTGCTGAGATAACCAAGGAACGCCTGCGTCGTGCAGCAAAGGCCGTTCAAAAGGACAGTCCCAAATTTAAGGGTGACCTCGGCTTCCGTGTCTTCAGGCTCGACATCTCGAACATCCGCGCCTGGAACCCCAACCGCGATAACCTGAAGCAAACACTGACTGACCACATGGAGCACATCCTGCCGGATCGCACCGAGGCAGACATTCTTTGCGAGCTGTTGCTGAAACTTGGGCTCGATCTTTGCGTGCCGATTGAGAAACGCCAGATCGCCCGTAAGGAAGTCCATGCCATTGGCGGCGGTGTGTTGATCGCCTGCCTCGCGGAAAAGTTGTCCCGCAAAGAAGTTGAACTGCTGGCGCAAGGCATCGCGGACTGGCACAAGGCGCTGACCCCGGGGGGCGACACCACTTGCGTCTTCCGTGATAGTGCGTTCACCGACGATGTCGTCAAGACAAATCTCACTGCCATCTTGGAACAGAACGGCATTCGTAACATACGGAGTTTGTAATGGGCCCCTCGAAAAATTGGCTCTGTTGCCTTCAGTGATGAAGTCGTTGGAGTTATAATGAGGCATGAACATTCAATTCGGCTTCTATGACCTACACAAGCGCTTCTCCAAGCTCTCCGAGGCGGGCGATGCGCTCGAGCGGCTCGATGCGGTGATCGATTGGGAGATGTTCCGACCGGCACTTGAGCGGATAGACGACAAGGAGCGCAAATCGGCAGCCGGGCGCAAGCCGATCGACCGGGTGGTGATGTTCAAGATGTTGGTCTTGCAGAACTTGTACGGGCTATCGGACGAGGCGCTGGAGTATCAGGTGAGCGACCGACTGACGTTCATGCGGTTTCTCGGGATCGACCTGGCTGGCACGGTGCCGGATGCCAAGACCGTGTGGCTGTTTCGCGAACGGCTACGCGAGGGTCAGGTCTTCGATCGACTGTTCGAGCAGTTTCACCGTGCCCTGGCCACCCAGGGGGTGAAGCTCACCAGCGGACAGATCGTGGATGCGAGCTTTGTGGAGGCACCGAGGCAGCACAATTCCCGGGAGGAGAACGAGACGATCAAGGACGGGGCGATACCGAAGGATTGGACCAAGAACGCTGCGAAGCGGTGCCAGAAGGACATCGATGCGCGCTGGACGAAGAAGAACGACTGGGACCACTACGGGTACAAGACTCACGTGAGCGTGGATCGGAAGACGAAACTGGTGATCGAGGAACGCTCGACGGCGGCCCATGTGCATGACAGCCAGGTTTTCGACGAGTTGCTAGGCAAGCCCCAGAAACGAGGGCCGGAGGTGTGGGCCGATAGCGCGTACCGAAGCGCCGAGCAGGAACAGCGCTTGAAGCGTCGAGGATTTCGCAGTCATGTCCACGAAAGAGCCTATCGGGGTCGGCCGCTCACCGCAACGCAGCAGCGGAAGAATCGACGCAAGTCGCGCGTGCGCGCGCGGGTCGAGCATGTGTTTGCGACGATGACGCAAATGGGTGGCATGACGGTGCGCACTATTGGCATCGAGCGGATGCGGGTCTGGTCAACAATGAAGGCGCTGAGCTACAACCTGAAGCGTCTGGAGGTTCTGATCAGGACGCGGAAGATGCCGATTGACGGGATAGGTGTGCCTGCCTGATGGGCAACGGCACAGGGGAGGCAACGGAACGCCTCCGCAGAGTCAAAGAGATGGCGAAATTCAGGGCGAATTGCCCGGTGTATCGATTCGGCCAGTAATTTTCATCGCTTTCAGTCCTCATGAGACTATTGACGACCGATTGATAGAGGTTCCCTAATGAGTTACTACGCTACAAATGCCGTTTATAAGTTACTGGAAGCTCATCGCAATGAGCAGTTTATCTGGGCGTCAGGAACTGCCTGGATTCTACTTTACGCCGACAATACAGCACATGTTAGAGCGGTGGCGTTCGTGTCTGGCCATTCCATGGGGAGCACAGATTCGCAAATCGTAGACAGATTGAAGGCTGCCGAGACAACAGCAAACCTGCTTGCAGAGATCGCCCAGTTACCATTTGCTGTAATTCAGTTTGATAATAGGGCGGCGTCAATTGATCGAGTAGAACTGAACGGTAATTCGATCGAGCTATCGGCATTGAGAGATTGGTTTTCAAAGGTCGGGCTGCCAGTGAACGCAGGAGCAACCCAGAAGCCAATTAACTCTGCCGAAAGCAGTGCCTACCATAATTGGCAGCGCAACAATCTCGGCTCAATCAAGGTTTCGGACGTTGATCTAATACGGATCGACGCTGGTGCAAAATCAGTCGCAGAGCTAGTCGAATTGAAGCGCTCTTTCGATCCACTAGAGAAATGGAAGCCCTATCCACAAGACTTTGACAATTTCAACGTCGTTGCGAATCTCGCAAACCGTATCGGAGCAAAATTCACGATTGCCTATAACCAGCGTGTAAGTAAGACAGAAATTGGAGATGACGCGTCGAGACTAAGTTTGTTTTCGTACTCAAAGAGTAATGGGCCACAGATACTCGGCGTGGTCACCTTTGATCAGTTTGTGAAAGGAGCGTATCTCTCATGAAACTGCACTTCGAGCCAAATCTCGACTATCAGTTGCAGGCTATTGAAGCAGTGTGCGACCTGTTTCGCGGGCAGGAGATGTGTCGGACAGAGTTCACCGTCATTCGCGACCCGGCCGATCCGCAGCAACGAATGGACTTTGCCGAGAACGATATGGGCATCGGCAACCGGCTGACCCTGCTGGACGACGAAATCGTGAAGAATCTCAACGCCATCCAGCTTCGCGGCGGCCTCGCGCCTTCGGCGTCCCTAGCCTCGGGCAACTTCACGGTAGAAATGGAAACCGGCACAGGCAAGACCTATGTGTACCTGCGTATAATCTTCGAGTTGAACAAGCGCTACGGATTCAGCAAGTTCGTCATCGTAGTGCCATCGGTGGCGATCAAGGAAGGCGTCTACAAGACCTTACAGATTACCGAGGAGCACTTCAAGGGTTTGTATGCCGGGGTGCCGTTCGACTACTTCCTCTACGACTCCAGCAAACTCGGGCAGGTGCGCAACTTTGCCACCAGCGCCAACATCCAGATCATGGTGGTCACCGTTGGGGCAATCAACAAGAAGGACGTCAATAACCTTTACAAGGACAGCGAGAAGACCGACGGTGAAAAACCGATCGACCTGATTAAGGCCACTTGTCCCATCGTCATCGTCGATGAACCACAAAGCGTAGACGGCGGCCTTTCAGGGGCGGGCAAGACTGCGCTCAACGCGATGAATCCGCTCTGTACGCTGCGCTATTCAGCCACCCACGTGGACAAGCACCACATGGTGTTTCGCCTCGATGCCGTGGATGCCTACGAACGCAAGCTGGTGAAGCAGATCGAGGTGGCTTCGGCCACCGTAGAGGATGCCCACAACAAGCCTTTTGTGCGGCTGGTGTCGGTGAGCAGCAAGCGCGGCACAGTCAGCGCCAAGGTCGAGCTCGACGTGGGCACTGCGAGTGGGGTGAAGAGGCAGGAAGTCACTGTGTGCGACGGCGATGATCTGGAGCAGGCCGCCAAAAGAGCCATCTACGCTGATTTTCGCATTGGCGAGATCAACACCGCCAAAGACGAGGAATTTCTGGAACTGCGCTATCCCGGTGGTGAAGCCTACTTGGCCTTGGGCCAGGCGCATGGCGACGTCGATGCCCTGGCGGTGCAACGGCAAATGATCCGCCGCACCATCAAGGAGCACCTAGACAAGGAAAAGCGCCTGCGCCCCCTGGGCATCAAAGTGTTATCGCTGTTTTTCATCGATGCGGTGGACAGATACCGCCAGTACGACGCCGATGGCAATCCGGTGAAGGGTGACTATGCCCGCATCTTTGAAGAGGAATACCGGCGCGCGGCCAAGCTGCCTGCGTATCAGAGTCTGTTCGCCGAAATTGATTGGGCGAGTGCCGCTGAGGAAGTACATAACGGCTACTTCTCCATCGACAAGAAAGGCGGCTGGACGGACACCAGCGAAAGCAATGCAGGCAGCCGTGAGAACGCCGAGCGAGCCTACAACCTAATCATGAAGGAGAAGGAGAAGCTGCTGGGTTTTGAGACGCCGCTCAAGTTTATCTTCTCCCACTCGGCGTTAAAGGAAGGCTGGGATAATCCCAACGTATTCCAAATCTGCACGCTGCGCGACATTCAGACCGAGCGGGAGCGTCGCCAGACCATCGGCCGGGGACTGCGCCTTGCCGTCAATCAGCACGGCGAGCGCGTGCGGGGCTTCGAAGTCAACACGCTAACCGTGATTGCCACCGAGAACTACGAGCAGTTCGCCGAGAACCTGCAGAAGGAGATCGAGGCCGACACGGGCGTACGCTTTGGCATCGTCGAGCAGCACCAGTTTGCTGCGATTGCCGTGACATCTGCCGATGGCCAGACCGTGCCCTTGGGCATCGATCAATCAAAGGTGCTGTGGGAACACCTGAAAGCCGTCGGCCACATTGACGCCAAGGGCAAGGTGCAGGATTCGCTGAAGACTGCGCTGAAAAACGGAACACTGGCGCTGCCGGCAGAGTTCGATGCGCAACGCGGTCAAATCGCCGAGGTGCTGCGCAAAGTATCGGGCCGTCTGGAGATCAAGAACGCCGACGAGCGTAAGCAAGTTCCGGTACGCAAGGCCATCTATCTCAGCGTCGAGTTCAAGGCCTTGTGGGATCGGATCAAGCACCAGACCACGTACCGCGTGCAGTTCGACAACGCCAAGCTGGTATCGGACTGCATCGCGGCTTTGCAGGAGGCCCCAGCGATCGCCAAGGCTCGCCTACAGTGGCGCAAGGCCGATATCGCCATTGGCAAGGCAGGCGTGGAAGCCACGGAAAAGGCGGGTGCAGCGACCATCGTCCTGGACGAGACGGACATCGAGCTTCCAGACTTGCTCACCGATTTGCAGGACCGAACCCAACTCACACGCCGCACCATTACGAGCATCCTGACCGGCAGCGGGCGTCTTGACGACTTCAAGCGTAATCCTCACCAGTTCATCGAGCTGGCTGCCGAAACCGTTAACCGCTGCAAGCGGCTGGCGCTGGTGGATGGCATCAAGTACCAGAAGCTGGGCGACGAACATTTCTATGCCCAGGAATTGTTCGACCAGGAAGAACTCACGGGCTACCTCAAAAACATGCTGATGGACACAGAAAAATCCATCTACGAGCACGTGGTGTACGACTCCAGCACCGAGCGGGACTTTGCTGATGCACTGGAGAAGAATGACGCCATCAAGTTGTATGCCAAACTGCCCGGCTGGTTCAAAGTGCCCACGCCGCTGGGTAGCTACAACCCCGACTGGGCGGTATTGGTGGAGCAGGACGACACGCAGCGCCTGTACTTCGTAGTCGAAACCAAGAGTAGTCTGTACACAGACGACTTGCGCAATAAGGAAAGCGCCAATATTGCCTGCGGCAAGGCGCATTTTCATGCACTGGCCGTCGGTGAGAATCCGGCCAGGTACGTGGTTGCGCGTTTTGTTGCGGATGTTTTGAAAAACGCGCAGGATGGGGCGACATAAATCAGGTTAACAAAAAGCCAACTGAGGGAGCACAGGGATCCCTCTTTTAGCGCAAGAAATCTCGATATGCCGAACATGGGCGCCACAATACGTATGTACAGCGTCAGCCACCATAGAACGGTGGCAAAAGTTGTGATTAGCCTCAAAGCACAACAGCGCACAGCGGGATAACTGTGTACGCTCCGAAAGTGCCGCGATCGCCGGTGTCTGCGTTTGCAAATACTTGAGAAAACTCTCGGTGTAGCGTTTCCAGTTCCCGTCTTCACGATAACGATCGCGGATCTGCTTCGGGCAACCAAGCTCGCCTATGTGAACATACTTCCGGCCGGAGAGGTGAAGCACGCTCGCCAAGCTTTTCTTTGAGAAGCCAGGCTTGCGCGACACAGGATACTCGCGGACATCGACGATGGTGTCGATCCCGTGTTGTGCGAGCAATGACAGGAAGCTGTCAATGCCCAGTCCTTCATAGCCGATAGTAAAAACGGTCATTGCCATGTCCTCGCCAGGGGCAATGTTACGCGATAATGGCGCAGGGTCAGCCGATTTTATATTCTGCACTCTAGCGTTTCGCGTTATCCACAGATTTTGGGGATAGACCTGGGGATAAGGTCAGCAACCCACGTAAGGACGCCCGAATGGCGCCATGCCCAAAACAAAGGCAACCCCGGCACACGTATCAGGAATCGCAAATAATATGACAAGAAACATTTTCCAGGATACCCGTCGCCACCAACCGCAGAAATGTCCGGACATCGTAGATGAGAACGCCATCGGGATCACCGGGAACCGAATCCAAAAAACGTAGATGGATAGGACACCCCTCCCCCTTTTGGGGCGCCCAGACAAAGACATCACCCGTGCGCATATCGCGATACAGTTCAAGCGGCAGATTGAGATTATTATTCATTGTCCGCACTCCCCTTCTGATATGCCAGGATATGGCGAGCCCAGGATAGCGCCTCTGGCCCCACAGAACAGCCCGTTATTCGGAGGGGTACCGGCGACGCTCTCGTGAGCGTTAACAATCATGTCGATTTGCACCTTTTTGGCACAAAGACACGGCTCTTAGTGACCGCCTACCCCCCTGTGCCAGCATAGTTGTCGTATGGTTTTTTCATAGAAGTCCATCCACAGGGGACGGGAAAAAGAGAGTCCTATGGCCACTTATCCACCAGAAAGAAAAGAAGCTATTTGTCGTCAGCTGTTCGCATCCGAGGGCGTCTGTATCGCCCAACTCGCTCGCGATACCGGGATCGGAGAGAGTACGCTTTATCATTGGCACCAGGAGCGTCAAACCACCCCAGGAGTCGTGATGTCCAAATCGAATAAGCCCCGTAAACAATGGTCTTCAGCGGAGAAGTTTGCGGTGGTCTTAGAGACCGCAGCAATGAATGAGGCTGAACGGGCCGAATACGCCCGGCGCAAGGGCTTATTTGTCGAACAGATCGCGGCCTGGACTATCGCCTGCCGGGATGCCAATGGCGCCTTAGTAGAGCGTCCGGAGAACCGCGCTGACAAAAAGCGGATTCATGAACTCGAGCGCGAACTGAATCGTAAAGAGAGGGCGTTGGCAGAAGCCGCGGCATTGCTGGTCCTCCAAAAAAAAGCCCGCACGATCTGGGGGGGCGAGGACGTATGACCGTACTCACAGATCGTCAACATGCCGTGGCCCTTATTGATGAGGCCGTAGAGAACGGTGCGCGGCGGATGCCCGCCGCAGAAATCCTGGGCTTGAGTGTCCGCACAGTGGAACGGTGGCGTGCTGAAGGAACCGGTATGGTGCGCGCTGACCATAGACCTACCGCGGTGCGTCGCCCACCGGTTAATCGTTTGACCGCCGCGGAACGGACCGAGATCCTAAGAGTCACTACCTTACCGCCATTTGCCAGCCTGCCCCCCAGCCAAATCGTGCCTAAACTCGCCGATCAAGGGCGTTATGTGGCCTCAGAGTCGACATTCTATCGGGTCCTCAAAGCAGCCGATCTGCACCACCATCGAGGCCGGGCTAAAGCCCCTGTCCGTCGGCGTCCCACCAGCCATTGTGCGACGGGTCCGAATCCAGTGTGGTGTTGGGATATAACCTGGCTACCCGCCGCTATCAAAGGAACTTACACTTATTGGTATATGGTGTTGGATATCTATAGCCGTAAGATCGTAGCCCACGAGGTGCACACCACCGAGTCTGCAGACCATGCCAGTCACTTGATCCGTCGCGCCAGTCTTGCTGAGAGCCTGTCAGGACGACCGCTGGTACTACACGCCGATAATGGCAGTGCCATGAAAGGATCAACGATGCTGGCGACCCTGGAGACCTTAGGGATCGCCCCGTCCTTTAGCCGCCCCCGGGTCAGTAACGATAACCCTTATGCGGAAGCGCTCTTCCGTACCGGGAAATATCGTCCTGAATATCCGACGAAACCCTTCGCAGACTTAGCGGCAGCTCAAGCGTGGGTGTTGCGGTTTGTCCGTTGGTATAACGAAGACCATCAACACAGTGGCATTCGTTTCGTGACCCCCGAGCAGCGTCACAACGGTGCAGCTCAAAAGATTGTCGAACAGCGCAAACAAGTCTACCAAAAGGCCCGTGCCCAACACCCTGAACGGTGGTCGCAGAACATCCGCAACTGGGATCTACCGACCGAGGTATGGCTCAATCCTGAGCGTGTCAATCCAGGGTCGTTATCGGAGGCTGCTTAAGTTGTTCCATACGACAGATATGTTGACAAACACCGCTACAAAGAGCCTTCGCTTTCATCACCATGTGAGAGCCCCACCAGTACACAATATAACGTATGTTGAAGAATCCCTCCTTGCAGCATCATTCGCTAAGCCTTATGCGGCCCACTTGCTGCGCACTTTGGCATTGTCGACAACGACCACTCATGGGGCACAGTCTTATGGCCATGCCGCCATGGCGAGCGCACCGATTCTCAGTAACTGTTCGTAAGACGCACCATCTATAGCTTGTACGGACATCCCTTGTATTATGGCGGCATAAAATGCCGCCAATCCTTCGGTATCAGTATCAAACGGAAGCTCTTGCCCTCGCACCGCCAACGCCAATCGTGACGCAATAGCATCTTGACCCATACGGCGTAGCGCGGCGGTCGCTTTAGCCACTGATCGGTTCTCTTGCGCACAATGGAGCGATCCGCTGGCAGCAAGACAACCGGACGGCCACTCATTACGCGTAAATTGCTGAGCAGCTGCCGTTAATAACTGCCCTATCGCGTCCCGGACCGCGCCCGGAGCCTCGAGCGCACGCGTAAGAAAATCAGCATGCGTCGAAAGATAGAGCTCAAGAACGTCACTATAGAGTTGTTCCTTTGAACCAAAAGCGGCATAAAGACTGGGTGCGGTAATGTGCATAGCCTTCGTGAGCTGGGCGATGGCTGTGCCCTCGTACCCTTGGCGCCAGAAGAGAACCATAGCCCTTTCTAAGGCCTTGGCCTTATCAAAGATTCGGGGACGGCCCCTTGGGCGCCGCACGGCCTTTTTCATAACCCATGCTCCATAATCCCAAAGCGAAACACCATGATATCCCCTACATAGCGGACTGGTCCGCTAAGCGCGCTTTTACCTCTCACCTCACCCGACGATCCTGGGCCGCCGTCTCATCTTTCCGTCATACCCCGAAGAATACCTGCGATCCGCTGTTCACCGCGAGTTTCTTAGACCATGCGCAAACGGTAACACCGATGTCCCGTCCTTGACCCTCATTGACAATGACTGAGCGACTGTATTATATAGTGATCACTACATATATAAAAGGAGACGCCATGCACCCTGCGCCGCGCGCGTATCAGATCAAAAAAACCAGTACCCGCGGACAGCTCACGCCATCACGACTGACTATGCCGGCGTTGGCACCCCATCAAGTCCTCGTGCAGGTGCGCGCGGCAAGCTTGAATTATCGGGATCTCTTGGCTCTGCACAATCCCGCTGACTTAAAGGAAGGCCTGATCCCACTCTCCGACGCCGCGGGCGTCATTTCCGCAATAGGCCCTGATGTTACCGCTTGGCAGGTTGGTGACCGGGTATCGCCTTGCTTTTTCCCGCATTGGGATAGCGGGCCGTTCCATGCCTCCTACTTACAGTCTGCCCTAGGAGGTGGGCAAACGGATGGGGTGTTAAGCGATGAGATCATAGTTTCCGATCGCGCGCTCGTCGCAATCCCCGCCTATCTCACACTATCCGAGGCCGCAACGCTCCCCTGTGCTGCCGTAACGGCGTGGCACGCCCTATTCGTACGCGCCCATCTCAAGAACGGAGACACCGTCCTCATCCAAGGGACTGGCGGCGTCGCAATCTTCGCCCTGCAACTCGCCGCAGCCCAGGGCATACGGGCCATCGTCGTTTCATCATCAGATCAGAAACTCGAGCGCGCCACGGCCCTAGGCGCTTGGAAGACCATCAACTATCACAAAGAGCCTAGATGGGATCAGGCCGTGCATCGCTTCACCGATAACGAAGGAGTCTCTTGTGTATTGGAACTGGGTGGCCCTGATACTTTCGATCGATCTTTAGCGGCCGTCGCCGGTGGTGGAACCATAGCGCAGATCGGCGTCCTCACGGGTTTTGGCCCCCAGTCCAACCTCTTACCATTGCAGTTTAAGAACGCCACCATTTGCGGGATCTGTGTGGGCTCGCGCGAGCACTTTTCTGATTTGCACCAATTCATGGCCACGCATGCCATAAGACCCGTAATCGATCGAACCTTTGATTTCGGGGAGACTCCGGCCGCCTACGCCCATCTAGAGAGTGCCCAGCACTTTGGCAAGGTAGTTATCGATATGAGTAACGACAATTAAGAAAATTACCCCGGTGCGTCAAGAAAACCGGGGGTACACAAATCTGACGTTCCAGACCACTCGCAACAGCGTCGCGTGGCAATGGCGTCAAGCTGCCCACAACGGAGGGATCTCTCACATGATCATATTTTATCGAAACACCGCTAGCCCCAACATACAGAAGATCGCCCTCATGCTCGCCGAAACTCGCCTACCTTATGTCGCTCAAAGCGTCGACCGGGAGCCTGATGGGGCGTTTGTCAACAGTTTCCGCGCAATCAATCCGAATGCCACCGTACCCGCCATCCTTGATCAAGATAACGGCGTTTCCGTCTTCGAATCGGGCGCTATCTTGTATTACCTAGCGGAAAAATCTGGTCAACTCCTACCCAAAGAGATCAAGGCGCGCACAGAGGTCATGAAATGGCTTATGTTCGAAGTGGCCAACGTGGGGCCTGTCATGGGCGAGTTGTACCACGGGCTCCTCATGGATAACCCCGCGTTCACTGAACACCATCTACCGCGATATCGAGACAAACTCTCTCGCTTCTGCGCCCTACTCGATGAACAACTCAAACGGCAACGCTACTTGTGCGGCGACTACTCTATAGCCGATATCGCACTCTACCCCTGGTGCGGCATCTTAGAAGACATCGCCGACATCGATCTTCATGACTACGCCCACCTCCATCGGTGGACTACCGACATAAATATGCATCCCGCTACCCAATTGATTGCTACGACAAAGCCGTAACACGGACCCTTAGAACATCTTTGCTGTGATCTGCGGCGATGTTTATTCGTCGCACCAATACCCGCAAACGCGCAAGCGGAGAATCTTACTTATCCTATCGTCTGGTGGAAACCCGTCGCAGTGATGGCCATACCGTCAAGCAACAGACATTGCTCAATCTGGGGTGTCACTTTAAACTTGCCACAAGCTGAATGGCCGGTCTTGGCCGCCCGTTAAGCACCCTGGAGCAAGTTCGCCCACGCACGGTAGGCGTGGAGCACGTTGCACTAGCCAGCATGCGCCAGCTCGGTTTTGAGGAAAAACTGACGGCACTGGGCTTTAACAAGCCGCAAATCGCGGCGGCGGTGGGCAATGTGATTGGCTGTTAGCGCACCGTAGGAGAAGCCGTACGTCCCTGCTACTACTGGCGCCCTTCCCCTGTTTCATAAACTCATGACCCTGCCACAGTGTATAGGATACAACAGCACTAGTATGTTCCACGTGGCACATACTCGTGCTGTTCTCGGCCCTACACCCATAGCAATCCCCGAGGATCACCTGAGGCACCGGCATAGGCGGACCTAACCCGTGCCTGGTGGGTACCCACTGGGTCGTGAGTTGTCCCGCATGCGCCCAATCCGTTGATCGGGACGCTCTGGGGCCTCGCCCATGCGAATCATAGGCGCAGGGTCGCCGGCGCCCGGTGCCGGCGCCACGGTGAAAACGCCTGTTTGGGTGCGCCCTCGACCATAGTGGCACTGAGCCGTGATTGTGGAGGCATGCCCCATGAGGTAGGCCAGATCCCAGGCGGATATCCCGGCTGCGCGCGCGTTGATCTTGAACTGATGCCGCGCCGAGTAAAGAGACGGTCCGCGCGTCCCGGCGCGTTGGTAGGCCCGGTTCAACGCGCGCCGGGTGTTCCGATAGTGCGTCACGAAGGATATCCCTTGTGTCTGGCGCTCCCTCAATAAAGCCAGGTGACGGCGCACCCACTCCTCCGTTTCGGGCGTGAGGAGTGCCAATCGCCGCAGCACCCCATGCCCGCGGCCATTGGTGTGCTTGGCATTGTGCACGGTAAGGACTGCCATTCCCCCCTGGTTGGGGTGATCCAAGGTCGCCTGCGCCCACTCCCCCGGCCGCAGCCCTGTCCGGATCCCCGCCTCCATCCAGGCCATGATGTCCTCTTGCGTCGCGGCGGCGAGATGGCGGCAGGCGCCCTGCAAAGCCCGGCGTCCGTTAATCCCGACAGCCTTCACAGGGCGTGCGCGCCTCCGCGCGACCGGCAATGCCGACTCCTCGGCCGCGCCCTTCGGCGCTGCGTTCCTGCGTAACGCGCTCGTATCGACTCCCATTCCGCCCAAAATCGCCTCGAGTGCGGCGCGATATTGGCGCCACGTCGATCCAGAAAACTCCCCTGCACAACGCTTTTGGGTAATCCATTCCATTAGACCCGCCACATCCCCCCGTCCTGTGGCCTTCCGGTAGCGTCGAATGAGTTGTTGGACGCGGCGCTTGTATTGGGTCTCCGTTTCCTGCGTACGCGCACCACCAGTAACGGGGTGGCTGTTAGCCACCCCGTTACTGGGACGAAGCACGCGACCTAGTAACGCTTTTGGGTATTCCATAATGGCGAGTATATAGAGGTATTCCTATCCTGACCACTTGCCAAACATTCGCGGACCCCCTATCCTTCCGACAACGCACGTTATTGTGTCGCCGATGGGTTGCAAAACGACAGCCAATCGCCCGTTCCCGACACAAAAGCGACCGCAAAACGTAAGGGAATGTGCGAATTCCGTACGAAAAACGTAAAGCAAACGACCGATAAACGCACGCTTACGACACAAAAGCGACCGAAAAATGACTGTAGAGGGGCGAAACGCGTACGCAAAGCGACAGTCACGGCCGCTTTGCGGGGTCACCCGAGACAGTTCCGGGTGTCCTATGACGGGTATATAAGTGGTGTTCTATTCTTCGTTAAGGAGATCACGTTGGGTTCATGGATCTGGGGAGGCATAAAGCAGATGGGGGTTACCATAAGTGTGGTGAGTCTCTTGACGGGGTGCGCCAGTGCGCCCGCGCGCGCGCCGGTAGATCCTCCGTATGCGGCTGTCCTGTCATCGGCCGCCCGTCAGGTGAGCGCGGCCTGGGGGGTGACCGCCCGCGAATCGCACGTCTTCCAGCCGGTACCGCACCTCCCCGCCTTGATGGAGGCCCCGCCAGGGCTCCAGGAAACGGTGCGCGCCGATTGGGTCGGTCCTCCTGCTCCCTTGGTACGGGCCTTGGCGCACCGCGCCGGCTGGGCCTTCCGGGAACTGGGCACACCCCCACCCAACGAGTCGGTGGTGACCGTACGCGGTCGCCATCCCCTTCTGGTCTTCTTAGAACAGGTCGGCTCCCAGATCACCAATGGCCGCCTAATCGTCAACGCGCGCACGCGTGTGGTGGCGATCGATTGGGAGGGCCCATGAGCATGTCTTGTTTTTCTTGCCGCATCCCCAACGCCTCACCCATGCCGCCTCCCGCCCTCACGATCCCAGCGGCCATTACGCCCCGGGATGGCCGCCATTCTCGGCTGCTCGCCTCGTTACAGACCGTGAAACCCGGTCGCGGTCTTTTTTATGGGGGCTTAGGGGTCACCTTGCGTCAACGGGCCTTGCGCGAGGAGGCGATCTCTCTAGGGGCCCAGGGCGGCCTCTATTATCGCTCGCAGCAAATCAACCGCTTTCTCAAAGCGGAATCGGTGCGCCTTTCCCAGATCTTCAATTTCACGCCCCTGCTCCTGCATGGCCAGGTGTTACCCCCACTCGTGGCCCGCATAGCCCCAACGAGCCATCTTTCCGCCCAGGCCCTGTCGATGACGCAGGTGCTCGCGGTGTACCGCATTCTACGCCCGGCCCGCTTGGTGGCGGTGGCACCCACTTGGCAACAATGGTTATGGATGCCGCTTTTGCCCCCACAACCCGATGAAATCCCCTTGGCCCTTTTGCCCCACACGGCCCCAGAGCGCCGTTGGTGGCAAAAGGCTGTTTATCAAGGCTGGCAGGACGGTATCCGCCAGGGGGATCGATTGTTTCAGGAGCGGGTACGCCGTCTGCGGCGCGCGCTCCTCGGGCGCTTGCTCTTCTTGCGTCTGGCGAATGCGGGGTTGGTGTCCGTGCCTCGCCTCGGGGTCGGCAATTACGGCATAAAGGTCGGTCCTCATGTGTTGCGTGATGGTGTGCGTCTCTTTCGGGTGATGGCGCCGGCGCGGTTCCTCGCGACCGCGGGTTGGCGCACGCCTGTCACCGGCGCCGGTGACAGGCCACGCGGAGGGCGGCCATGACTACTGATTTCCGCGCCTTCCCGTCCGACCCCCCGGTGCTGACGCCTGCTGCGGTTCATACGCTGTTGCGGCACGCAGCCGCGGTTCATGCGGCTTCCGACGTGCAATTTATACCCGGCTATCCAGCGCGCGCAGCCATCCTGGGGGAGTTGCAGGATCTCATGGTGCGCCCACTCTCCCAATACGATACCGCGGCCGTCGTCGTGGCGACCCGCGGCGTCGAAGGAGAGTCCTTGGTCCGGGGCGGTGAGGCCGTCTCTTATTCCACCGAGATTCCTCTCCAAGAGGGTGAGGCGATCCACAAGGGATCCTTGCGTTTTCGTACCGAGGCCGCGGCCTGCGAGTACCTCGCCGACACGGCGCCCCGGGTGGTCTTTCGCTATCTGCCCTCGGCCGTGGCCGCCCTCGAAAATCAGAATCCCGGCCTGCCGGCCGACCTGCAGGCGGCCGTCCTGCCACATCGCGGCATGGTGCTCGTCGTCGGCGGCACTGGGACCGGCAAGTCCACTTTGCTCGCCGGCATCATCCGGCGGCTCGGGCAAACCCGGGCCGACACCATCTTCACCTTCGAGCAGCCGATCGAATTCGTCTATCGCCCCCGGCTGCTCTTGGCCGAGGGGCCCTGGCGCGCGACGGTCTCGCAATCGGAAATCGGCCGTCATTTTGCAACCTGGTCGATGGCCTTGCGCTCGGCCCTGCGCTCGGGCCCGCAGGTCCTGCTGGTGGGCGAGATGCGTGATGCCGAATCGATCACAGCGGCGGTGGAGTTCGTGCGGACCGGGCACTTGCTGTATTCGACCATGCATGTGGATGGGGTGGCGGCGATCCCAACCGAGATCGCGGCCCGCACCGGCAATGACGCCAGCATGCTGGCGCGCGTGACCGGCGTGCTGTCGGCGGCCGTCTACCAGCGACTGGCCAAGCGGGCCGATGGCACGGGCCGGGTCGCGGTGCGCGAATACCTCATCATGACGCAGGCGCTGCGGCGCACGCTTCTCCCCTTATCCGCAGCGGAGGCGGAAGCGTGTCTGGCGGACGCCATGAAGCGCGCGGGCACGGATCTGGCGTCCGAGGCCGCGCGACTCGTCGATCAGGGTGTCATCACAGCGGAGGAAGCACTCCGCGTAACCGGAGGGTTATTGTGACCATTGCCGAAAGCGATATCAGCCAGGCGATCCCCGTGGGGGTGGATGATGGCTATGCCCAGACCAAGGTCTGTAGTCCGGATCCGGCGTCTTTACGCCCTGACGTGCCGGGACTGCCGCTTGTCATTCCCTCACGAGGCCGTACCGGTCCGGCCAGCATGGGGGGCGCCGAAGGCGATGTCCCGCCCAGCGTCTACCGCTGCGGCCACGAGCTGGTGACCGTGGACGCGGGCCTCATCGATCCCGAGGAGACGCGCGGCGAACAGTACAAAACCTCAGCACTCAATCGGGCCGTGGTCTTTCACGCCTTGTACCGGGCCGGACTCGATGAGCCAGCCGCCCGCGGCCGCGGGCTCTGTCTTGTCACAGGACTTCCCTATAGTCGCTACTTTACCGCTGTGGGGACGCGCGACAACGCGCAGATCGAGGCCAAGACCCTCCATTACCAGCAACCCGTGGTGCGTCTGAACGAATCGCCGATCGCGCGAATCGTATGGCACACGGTGTCACCAGAAGCGGTGGCCGCCCTCGCCGCCCATAATGTCGAGACCCGCAACCCCGGTGGACGTTGGTCGGCGGTGATCGATATCGGCGGTCAGACCACCGATATCGTGTTGGTCACGCGCAACACCGATGGCGTGACGATCGACCACGCCCACTCCGCGACCGCGCCGACCGCGATGCTGTCGGTTCACGATTATATGCGGCAGAAGATCCCTGGACTGTCCCGCCGAGCGTGTGAAGACGCCTTACGCCAATTTACCCACACACAACGTGCGCTCGTGCGCCTCGAGCGCCAAGACCAGGACATCTCGGAATTAGTCGCGGACTCATTGGCCGCTGTGGGAGCGGTCATCGGCCGCCAAGCCGATCGCCTGCTAGCCGCAGCCTCGGCGGATATCGATCTGATCCTGGTGGCCGGCGGCGGGGCGGACGCCCTGGGGCGCTTTCTGCGCATTCGGGGCGTGGAGATCGTCAACGATCCCCAAACGGCCAATGCGCGGGGATTCTTTTATAAGGCGCGTGAGCGCATTCGTGAGGGGCGCACGCGAGGGCGCGCATGAAAAGCTACCGCCTGACGATGTATTTGTCACAAGACCGTCCCGACGAAGCGAGGCTCATCGAGGCCATCGAGGACGTGCCCAATCGGTCCGGTCGGCGTCAATGGCTGCATGACATCCTGATCGCCGGTTATCGCAAGGTGGGCTCTTACGACCACTGGTCTACACGGCTGCGGGCACACATGCCCGGCGTGCTGGTTCCGGTGCGCGAGCCCCCTACGCAGGCCGATCCCGCCCCGCCGCATCGAGCCCATAAGGAACTCACGACGCCCACCCGCGACGGGGCGCTCCCCCGTTCCCCGCATCCTTCTGAGGAGTTCGAACCATGCGACACCTTGAACTTATTATGATGCTGGCCGTGGCGATACCCACCGCCCAGGCCTCCTTTTTGTATACGGCGCCCGTTCCGGCAGCGCCCGCGCCCCGCGTATCGGTCACCGGGTACACGCTCCTCACCGAGCCCTCGGTCACGCAAGTGGGCCGGGGGACGGTCGGCATCGCTCAGGGCTTCGTCCGCAACATTCCGCTGTCGGTTGCGGTCGCAAGCCTCGTACCCAAGGGGTGGACGGTCTACGGCAAGGGGCTCTCTTGGTCCTGCCCCGTGTCCTGGTCAGGACCCCTCCCCTGGACGCGCGCTCTTGCGCATCTCATGGATCAGTCCGGCGCGCAAGCGCAGGTGGTGTGGCCCCGACATGTGGTCTTGCTGCATCCCCGCCCCACGCTCGTGGGCGGTAACGTCTGCCAATCTTGGGCCATGGCCCCCGGCGCGCGAGGCGCGACCTTCGCGTCGCCCTCCGCCTTCGCGGCGGGCGGGCCCACACCCCAAGACCACGGCGCGCTAACTCAAGCCCCCCTGAGACCTTGGCAAGCCCATGCCGGCAACACGATTCGGGCCACCCTGAAACGATGGGGGCAGCGGGCGCATGTCCGCGTGATCTGGCGATCCCCGCACGATTGGCCGGTCGTGGCCAATGCCTATTTTGCTGGCTCCTTTGCGCACGCCGCACAGGCCCTGCTCTCGGCGATGGTCGCGCAGGGCGTTTCGATCTCCGCACGCCTGTATGCCAATCACGTGTTGGTGGTCTCCACCACAAAGGCGGGTTCATGAGTTTTCATCGAATAATGCGCGGTCGCGCGCGGCCTTTGGCCGGATGTCTCCTGGCCCTGTTATTGGGGGGATGCGCGTCGATCTTGCCGCATACCCTGAGTCCCCACGCGACACAAGAGGAGCGCCAAGCCCACACCCACCGCGCCCACCCTTGGGTGCCGTTGACGCGCAGCCGCCAACCCTACCTCGTCGGCACGGGTTTTGCCTTGCGGGCTCATCAGCCGGCCTGGCTGCGGCAAATCGTGACGGTGCGCACCGGGCGCCCCGTGTTGATCTATCAGGCCGCGGATCTCATCTCCCGCGCCGCCGGCGTGCCGGTCTCAGTGCGCGCGCTTTCGCTGCCGGTCACAGGGGGTTCCTCGATGGCGCTCACCACCATGCCGGGGATCCGGATCCCCGGCACGGTCACCGCGCGACTCTCCTACCACGGGTCTCTGACGGGTCTTTTGGATCGTGTCGCCAATCAGTATGGCGTTTATTGGCGGGTACGCCATGGTGCTATTCGCCTTTTCCGCTTCGAGAGCCGTACCTACCGCTTGAGCGTATCCGGTCAATCCGAAACCCTCTCGAACACCATCACCGCCACCGGCGGCGTGGGATCCACCAATGGAGGTGGGGGCGGCCTGACGGGTAGCACCGGTGCTTCGGGTTCGTCTTTAGGTGCGGGCTCTTTGTCCATCAAGCAATCGGGCACCATCGACCCCTACAAGGATGTGTTGGCGGGATTGAAATCCATAATTGATGCCAGTAGCGGCGGCGGCCTGGTGGTGACGGGCGCCGCGCTCGGGGTGGTGACGGTCTTGGCGCCCCCGCCGGTCCAGGCCCTGGTCCGCGCTTACGTCCACCAACAAGACCGTGAGGCCGAACAGAATATCGCCGTGACGGTGCGTGTTTATCAGGTCACTGTGACCCACACGAATACCCTGGGCGGATCCTTAAACGCGGCCTTCCAGACCTTGCACAAAAACCTCGTAGCGACCGTCGCCGGGGTCACGATCCCCTCGGCCGCCGGCACGGGGCTCTCGAGTCTTTCTTTGATCGTACCCAGTAATGCGACAGGCACCGCCGAACACACCGCCGGGTCCCAGGCCATTGTGCAAGCCCTGGCCACGGTCGGCCAGGTTCGGTTGGTGACTTCAGGTTCCGCCATCACCGGCAATGGGCAGCCCGCCCCTATTCAGGTCGCTAATCAGGTGGGTTATCTGGCCTCGGAAGGATCGACCCTGTCCGCCAATGTGGGGTCGACCTCGACCTTGACACCGGGCACAGTCACCGTGGGCTTTACCAGTAACTTCTTACCGCGCCTGCTCGGCCGCCACCGCATCTTGTTGCAGTACGCCCTGCAGCTCTCCTCGCTCGTCTCGCTCGATACCGTGTCCTCAGGCGGCAACAGCATCCAGGTACCGACTATTGCCGAACAGTCCGCGTCTCAATCGGTGGTTCTGAAAAACGGGGAGACCTTGGTGTTGGCGGGATTTGGGCAAACCCAAAAGAAACGCAATAACGGGGTGGGGCTTCTGAGTGGCTATGCGACCCACAACAGCACCCGGCAATGGATGGTCATCATCATACACGTCAACGAGGTCCGCGCATGAGTCATCATCGTTCAATCACTTCCATCCGATGGAGTGGTCAACCAGCAATCGTCCTTCTGCTCCTGGCGTGTCCACCGGCCTGGGCGATCCCTCACGCCGGCACCCAAGCGCCGAAGGACAGCACCCTCAGTACGCTGATGCGGTTGCGCAATGAGACCGTGATCTTGAAACAAGATCTCAAAATTGCCCAATTGCGCGCCCAGATCCACAAGGTCCGCGCGCCGGTGGCCCTCATAGGAGAGAGCGTCCTCCCCACCGGCCGCGAAACCCTCCTCCTCCCCAAGATCCGGTCTATTACGGGCACAAGAGATCGGATGGAAGCGAGCCTCACGAACCCGGATGGTTCGGTGCAGACCGTGCACACCGGCAGCCGCTTGACCGATGGGGGTCATGTGATGCGCATCACGTCTCGCACTGTGTGGGTGGCGTTAGGACGTGCCCCCGCCCAGGCTTTGGCGTGGATCCCGGAATCGCCTTCAAGGGAAGGGGGACCAATGGGGAGGATGGGCGGCCTATCGCCGACCGCCAATCTGCGATCCCTTTTGCTCGGCACTCCGGGTTTGACAGAAGAGTCGGCCACCTCACCCCTCCCGATGATGCCAGGACCTTCGCCCATACCCGCATCAGCCCCTGTCAAACCGGGTTCCTGATATGCGCACGCCGATCGTGGTGACCGTGGGTCGTGCCCGTTATTGGGCCAATCTGGATTGGGAAACGATCCCGGCGAACGAAAACCACAAGGCCCGGTTTCGTGAACTGCAGGACGCGGTCGGACGGCGCGGTTTGCGCTGCATCCGCCCGTGTCCCGGTTATGACATGCTCTCGCTCGGATATGCCGGTCCTCCTCAAGACAGGCGACGGGCACCCTCCTATCCGGCGTTGGCTGGCGCCGTGGCCGATGCCCGGAAACAACCTTGGATCGGCCTATTTTGTCTGGATGCCGAAGCGGATCGTTGGTGGATGGTGGCGATCACCGAAGGCCAATCGATCATTCCCGGCGGGGATATCGTAGGAACTCGCGCGGAGATCGAATCCGCGCGCAAGGCCATCAGTGGGCTTAAAGATTGGGTCTTTTATGACGGCGACCTCACCGATCTGCAGGGGTATCTCACGGATGCCCGCGCGGCCTCGGGTAAACCGGCCGTGGCGCACGTCTTTGTCTGGCGTCCCAGCATCTGGCATCTGGCGGCGGTGGCCACCCTCATGAGTGCCGTGGTCGGGGGAATGGCCTGGCAAACGCATGAGGCGGTAACGGCGCAACGCGCAGCACTCGCGGCGGCCCGGTTGCGTCTCGAGGCCGCGCGGGATCGACTCTCACTCGCGCAGGTTCGCGCGGCCGCGCGCAAGCCCTGGCACCATGAGACCCGTCCGGGCGCCTTCACGATCGCCTGTCTTCACTTTGTCGGCCGGATTCCGATCGATCTCTGGGGCTGGTCCCCGCAATCTATCCAGTGTGAGCGGACCGGCACTGCGATCCTGATGTGGCGGCGCGGCCGTGGGGCGACCCCCGCCATCGCACCCCGCGGCCAATTACAGGCCGGCGGGGACACGATCCGCCGCGTATGGCCCGCAGCCTTCCCGGTGGCCCTACCGCACCGAGTGGCACGCGCCCTTCCGGCCGCGGCCCGCCTGAAACGGGACCTCTATGCCTGGGCACAAGCCGAATCCGCACGCCTCACCTTCACGACCGCGACACCTTCCGCACACTTACCCGGGGTGATGGCGACATCCGCGCCGGCCTCCCACAGCCCATCGCTATATGCTTCCCGCGACGCCGGGGTCACGATCACTCACCCGCGCGCTTTATTGCGCCTCGATCGCCTGCCGGGTGTGCGCGTCACGCACCTTGCGGTAGCCGACCCCCTGGGGGCCTCGCCCGTGTGGACGGCGCAGCTGCGCTATTGGGTGACGAGGCCCCCCGCATCATGACCGGCCCGAGCTTATCCCTGGTGATGGAAAACGACACGCGCCCAGCCTTGGCGGTCCCGCCCTTGCCGGAGGCCTTGCGGTCCGTCATGGCGGTGGTCCCTTTGGGGACCATGGCCCAAGTCTCCGTTCTCGCCTCGCGCCGTTCAGACAGCATGGTCTTGTCGGAAATCGAGCGATTGCGCCGGGCCGGTTTCCGTGTCGAGGTCCTGCCCGTTTCCGCGGAAGACTTGAGTCTGGCCACGGAGCGCAGCGCCCATACCCAGGGTACGGCGGATCTCGATGCCCGCATCGTCTCCGTAGCCCGGTCCTTATTCGCCGAGGCCGCCGCTCTTCTGGTGTCCGATATCCATCTGCATGTCCGCGCGCGCCATACCGATATCTTTATGCGCGTCAATGGCGCCTTGCGCCCGATCAGCCAGATGACTCGGGAGGACGGCCAAACCCTGCTGCGGGCCCTCTACCAAGGCCTGTCGATCTCGGCGGATTCCAGTTATCTCGAACACGAATCGCAGGCCGCGCAAATCACCGCATCGAGCGGCATTCTGCCGGATACGGTGCTCGGCGTCCGCGTACAACGCGGCCCTATGCTGGGCGGCGAATTCATGGTGCTACGCCTCCTGTACCGGGGCACCGCGCACAGAACCAGAACCGAACGCCCGACACACCTGCGCAGCTTGCAGGACGGCATTACGCTCTTTCGCCGCTTTGGGTACACGCAGGGACAGGCCCGGATTTTGGCGAAGATTTCGCGCCAGCCGTTTGGTCTCTCCGTGTTCTCCGGTCCCACGGGGTCAGCCAAAAGCTCGGCACTGAAGACTGCGCTCGAGTTCCAGCATGGGCTCTATCCCACCAAATCGATCTACACCATTGAGGATCCGGCCGAGTATCCCATTGCCGGCGCCGTGCAGATTTCTCTTGCCAACGTCAATAACGAGGAAGAACGCCGCCTGCTCTTTGGTAAGACCTTGCGCGTCGTCATGCGCGCCGATCCCGATATCATTATGGTCGGTGAAATCCGGGATGAGACCACGGCGGGGCTCGCCTTCGATGCGGTCCTCACGGGTCATCAGATGTGGAGCACCGTGCATACGCAGGATGCCTTTTTGATTGCCACCCGCTTGATTCGTTTGGGGCTCGATCCCCGCGACTTCCTCAATCCCACGATTTTACGGGTCCTGGTCGGACAGCGCCTCGTGCCGACCCTCTGTACCCACTGCGCGCTCCCTTTCACGCAGTATCACGCCCACGTGGATGCGGATATCGTCGAGACCCTGCGCGGATGGGATGTGCCGCTTGAGCGGGTGCGCATGGCCCATCCGCAGGGATGCCCACACTGCCATCACACGGGCATCGAGGGCCGCGCCATTATCGCCGAAGTGGTCGAGGTTACGTCCGAGTTGACGGCCCGCCTCCGTGAAGACGTCGGGGCCGCCTGCGCCGCCTGGCGCGCCCAGGAGGGGAATTTGTCCTTTTCCGAGCATGCGGTCATGCATCTTTTGGCTGGCCGCTGCGATCCCGCGCATCTGGTGGCCGAAAGCGGCTATTTTCCCGCCACCCTATCCCCGGCTTTACGCGCCCAATGGGCTTCGCCAACACTGAATGATAGGATATAATATGTCTTATATGCTGCCCTTAACCCTGACCACAAACAAAGTGCCCTTATGAGCGCCCCTCTCTCGCAGCGCGTGATTCGTCTCGCCATTACGATGGGGGGCGCCCGATTGCGCGCCCGTCTTTACCGACGCGTCATCATCCAGATGTCGGCGGGACGCCCGATCAAAGACGTCATGGCCGAATTGGCCCAACGGTCAGAGCGGCGCCATGGGCGCCGTGACCCCGTCACCCAGATGTTGATCAGTATGGCGTACGGATTGCGCAATGGCCGGGCCATCGCCCCGGTCTTTGCGGACTGGGTCCCCCAAGAAGACATCATCCTGCTGGCCATAGGTGAGGCCACAGGTCGTGTCCCCGATATGCTACGGCTCATCATGAGGTTGGGGCAATCGCATAAGAACCTGACCCGAACCGCCTTGAAGGGCCTGATCTCGCCGGTCTCTACCGGTCTCGCGGCCCTGGGCATGCTCTGGTACCTATCGGCCAAGGTCATGCCGGTCTTCAAGCCCCTCTTAAAAGGTCATGCGCTGACGGGATTGGGCGCGCTCATCATGAATCTCTCCCAGGTCATTCGCAGCCAAGTGTTTGTGATCGGTCTTCCGGCAGTCCTCATTCTGAGCGTGGCGGGGTTTCTCTTCTCCTTGCCCCGCTGGACCGGCCGCCTGCGCCGCTTTTGTGATCGCTTTCCGCCGTGGTCTTTCTATCGCCGGATTCAGGGGGCGCTCTGGCTATCGAGCTTCGCGGCCCTGTCCCAAGCCGGCATGCAGGAAAAAGATGCGATGGAGCAGATGATGAAAGATGCCGTGCCCTATGTGCGCGAACGGTTACAAGCAGCGCGCAATGGGCTGCTGGCCGGGCGCTCGGTCGGGGAATCACTCGCCAACGCCCATTTCCTCTTTCCGGACTCGGACACCCTGGATGATCTCGCGGTGATGGCGAACTACCCCGATTACAGCAGCCGGATGGCCGAACTCTCCCAGGAGACGATGCAGGAGACAGAAGACGCCATCGCGCTTTCCACCAAATCCTTAAGCGTTGTCATGCAGGCCGCGTCGAGTCTTCTCATGATCGGCATGGTCTTTGGCATTTTCAGCATCCTGCAGACGCTGATGGCGAGCGTTTCAGGCCCATGAGACCGGGGTTCGACCGGCCTATCGAACGATAACAGGAGGGTTTTCGATGAGTGATAATCTGATTGGCTATCTGCTGACGACCGTACTGGTCTTAGCCGGCATCATTTTTGGGGTCGTCATGTATGAGTCGGCGCAAAGCTCGAGCAATCAAACCACCGGCAGCATGCAGTTGGCGACCGTGATTGCCAACACCAAATCGCTGTACGCGGGTCAACCCAATTATACCGGCCTTGATACCGCAAGCGCGGTGCAGGGGGGTGTGTTCCCAGCCGATATGGCGACCGCCGGTACCACTACCGCCACCGACATCTGGGGTGGCGCTGTGCACGACGATGCCGCGGCCACCGGCTTTACGGTGACCCTGGATGGCGTGCCGGACGCGGACTGCACCCATGTCGCGACGTCGTATTCCGGCGCCGATGTCTTATCGCTCGCCATCAATGGCGCGACTCTGACCCCACCGATCACGCCGCCAGAAGCGGCGGCCGACTGCACGGTGGCAGGGGTCGGCGCCACCGGCGGCAACACGCTGGCCTTCAGTATCAACTAAGGCCCGGTCATGCCGCTGATCTTATTGGCATTGGGACTCATGAGCCTCCTTCTGGCGGGTGGCGTGCTGACGCAGGTCGGCACAAAACCCGCCGGCGGGACACCCCCGGAACAACGCCGGATCCGCGTCGAAGCCCGGCAATTCGCCAACTTCAGTCGGTCCGCCCAAGATCAATACGAGGGAGGCACCACCCCGCCGGCGTCCTGTTATTCCGCACAAACGCTCGGACTGGCGCCGGGATTTACCCTGCCCGCCTCGTGGGGGTGCCTGCCGCAAAACACCGCCTCCCAGAATCTCTTTTGGACCTATGGAGACTTGCCTGCACCGACCTTGGCCTCTTTGCTGTCCATGCCGCAAGGGGCGATGTTTGGCGTCGATCAGAACGGCACGGCGACCATCAGCATCCCGGGGGCGGGCCCAACGAGCATCGCGGTGCCGCCCGCCATACCGTCCGGCGATACGGTGGCCGTCCTCGGGTTCTCCGCCCCGCCATTCAATTGGAACACCTTGAACGGAAAATCCGCTGATGGCGCGTTCATTTTTAGTGGCTCCTACTATGGCCCGAGTTGCACTTTTTGCTTTTCCACCACCACGGGATATATGGAAGCACAATTTTCCGCCTCCGTAAGCGGCGGAACCCCCTTCGTTGCCGCCCAAATCGTGCAGGTGCAAACCTTTTGCTCCAAGGGCTCTCCGTGCTCCACGTCGAGTAACCCCGTGGCGAGCGGCTCGGGCACGTTTGCGGTCGGACCGCTGTCTGCGGCCGACGCCAGTGGCGCCTTCATGCTGACAGCGGATACGTCGCCGCAGGGGCTCACCGGTGCCGGCACCCAATCGGACGCCGCCCCCCAAAACGATTTCGTACCCTGGAGTTGAGTCATGCCTTATATCCTCTCGGCCTTGCTCGCGATTCTCCTGGTGGCCGGCGTCGTGCCCATCGCCGACCAAGCGCTACGCGAGGGGGCGCGCACCATACGCATCCACGCGGTCGCCTCCCAGGGCCACGAGATCATCGAGGCGACCGATGCCTACGTCAAAGCCAATTATGGCGCCTTGCTCACATCGACTGCCAGTGGCCCCCAGACCATTCCCTTATCTGCCCTGGTCACCACGGGGTATTTGCCCCCTTCGACCAACGCGATCGATGCCTATAACCAGACATGGGAGATCTCGTTTTATCAGCCGGCCGCCCAGGATCTGGAGGTGTTGATCCATACCACAGGCGGAAATCCCATCCCCACCCTGGATCTCCCAGAGGCCGCGGCCGAGATGGGCGCGCGCGGGGGTCTTCAACCCGACGCCACAGGCCCTTACGCCAGCGACGGGGGGGACGCCATCGGCGCCTATGGGGGTTGGAAGGTCCCAGTCAGCCAGTTCGGCATCCCCGCCAATCCCGGCTCACCGGCCGATCTCCTGTACTACAACAGCGGCACGCTCTCGAGCACGTATTTGTATCGGGTCGCGGTCCCCGGCGAACCGCAAGTCAACACCATGCAGACCAATCTCAATGCAGGGGGAAACAATGTGACGAATACGGGTGTCGTGCAGTTCACGACAAGCCCGGTGAGTGGAGTCGTGACACAAGGCAGCGCCTGCCCGTCCACAGGTGCCATCGCCACCAACAGCAACGGCAGCGGGCAACTGATGGTCTGCCAGGGGGGCGTGTGGACATCGAGCGCCGGTAATCCCTGGGATGCCTATAACGGACAAAGCGCCACGTGGTATGACGGGGCCTTTCCGGGCGGATATTTTTATATCGCTCAAACGGTCACTAACGGCATCCCTACTGTCACCTTAGCCGATTCATGCGGCACCTGGTCCGGTGCCTGGGGCGTACAGGGGGCCGTTTATGAGCCCGGTGGTCTCGAGGGCGGGTCTTATGACGGCTATAACGGCTGCCAACCGGCGGCGGTCAAGGCCACCTTGTCGGGTGTCGTCGCATCCTCCATGTTCTCTTGGCGCACGCGATCCACGGGCGGAAACTTCCCGGGCTTTGATATCTTTATTCCCTGGCAGGGCCAACCAGGTGGATGGGTTCTGTATCCATGATGGCCGCCGCGTCGTCGTTACCATGGTCCACACTCTGGCTTTACAGCGACCCGACCCTTTGCCGCTACCGTCCTCGCGACGCTCAGGATCTCCGATTGTTGCCGGTCCCTGAATCTGACCGCGAGACGCTGCAATCCTTGCATGCCACATTGGCCACGCGACCGGATAGCACCCGCATCCACTTCAATGGCCATCCGTGCCGCGCTCAGCGCGTCACAACCGTCGACGGTGTGCATTACATCCTGCGCGCGCTGCCTTTGGCCCGCTCACTCGGTGACCTGGGTGTGCCCGATGCGGTCTCCGCGATATTGTTGGAGCCCAGCCTTGAGGGATTGGTATTGATTGCCGGCAAGCAAGGGGCGGGTAAGACCACGCTCGCGGGGGCCCTGGTCCAAGCGCGCATCCAACGTTACGGCGGGGCCGCCCAAGTCATCGAGGATCCGCCCGAGATGGCGATCAATGGCGTCATGCCATACGGTCTGATCCAGCAGGTCGACATCCATTCCGCTACAGGGGTGCCCTCCCCAGAACGCCTGGCGTGGCATACGCGCAACGCGGTCCGCTCATCGACCGACATGCTCTTTATGGGTGAGGTGCGCGGCCCGGCCGAGGCCGCGGCCGTGGTCCTACAAGCGGGAATCGGCGGCCCGATCATAACGACGATTCACGCTGAGTCCGTGGAAACCGCCATTGAACGCTTGATGGCGCTCGCCGCTCGAGAGATGGGACCGGAAGGGGCCGCTTCACAAGTAGCAGCGCACCTAGCGGCCGTGGTGCACTTGACGCTCTCCTCGCGACCGGTCGAGACCTCGCGTCGCCACGGTGTGACACCGGCATCCCTCCTGGTGCTTTCTACGCAGCTCCTGCGCCTACGCCCCGAGGACGCCGGATTGCGTTCCGCCATAGAGCGGCATGAGATCGCTCAGATTCAGCAGGTGGTCTATACGCAGAATGTGAGGCGGATGCAATAGATCCTAACACTCCTCTGGCCACTACACCTGTTTCACAAACACTTAACGACAATAGCTTCCGAGTCATTAAGCGAGCGCCAGCCTAGCCCTTCGACGAAACAATGTGCCACAATAGCCGATCAGTCTCGGACATAGTGTCTTACCTCTATTGCCAAAGAGTTTCTTTCGCGATGAGTTATAGCCTTCAGGTATTCGTAAGTTCTGCATGCTACGAGCTGCGCGACCTTCGTGCTGCAGTACAGTCTTGGCTGAAGAATCTTGGGCTTACGCCCATACTTAGCGACGAAGGCGGCTTCCCACACGAAGAGGGTCTGCCGCCCTACGCAGCATGTCTGCGCGTTCTGGAGACATGCCCCCTTGTCGTGGGAGTGATTGACAGACAGTACGGTCACCCCTTTGAAGATTGGGGGCCATATGAACAGTATCGTGGCCTTTCACCAACACATGCCGAACTTAGACACGCTCTCGATTCCGGGAAGCGGCTGCTTCTTTTTGTCCATAGCGATATTTGGGCATTCTACGAAGTTTGGCGCGAAAATGCTGGTGCTTTCAAGACGTCTGCGCCCTATGGCTTGGAGGAAGCTACCCTTCGGATGCTGCACGAGTTTAAAACGCGCAGCCCCGCGCCTTGGATAGAGCGCTTCGCCAACGTCACCGTTCTTTTGGAGTCTTTAAACCGGGAATTCGTAAATCAGCTATATGTCCACCTTCGAGAGCGCGAAAAGCAGACCGCAGATACAGCCGGGTATTTCCTCGATAAAATTATCGAGACGGCGCCCGAAGTACGTGAGAAGATCACTGTCGGCCTAAATCCCGCGTTAGTGGCAGATCGAGAGGCACTTCGATCTCGGCTATCCGAAATCGAAGAGGAACTAGAAAAAACAAGAGGGAAGACAGAAGAGCGTATCTTTGATCTCGAAAAGGAGAAAAGTGAGGTTCACGGTCGCCTGTCTACCGTTTCAGGTCAATTGGATCAAGCACGCATGCTCCTAGCGCGATCCGTGATGAAGGACATCTCATGGCTAGACTTTATCCGCCGAACGATGGTCCCCCCTCAACCCGGGCGCGTGCCTTTCCACAACTCCGTCGAGGTAGCGCTGCGCGGATATCATGCGGCTGCGGGCGGTCAAAACATCGTGCCTCTGCTGCGCGAAGTGACGTGGTCACTCGTTCCATACAATGAAAACGGCCTTCATCGCGGCTACAATGCAGCTATCATATTCAAGGGGGATAATTTCGTTCCGGGTGTCGTCTATACGTGGCGCCGTTGTGGCGAAAGCGATTCCCGAGCTGGAAACGATGATTACTTCTGGCGGCTCCCAAACATCTACTTTGGGAGCTACCTGGAGGTTTCAAGTGGCGATAACGAACCTGAGGCCGCACTCAGTTGGCGTAACTATGAATTTCTGGTGAAGAACCCCGAAGGGCGCACGTCGGAATGGGTGCCATTCACCTATCCTTTCGATGATGCGTCCCTTGAAAAGATCCGTACTGACTCTTTTCGGGTCGGAACTAATCTGTTGGAAGCCGGTAAACCTGCAGAGGCAGTCGAGCCATTGCGAAAGGCCTATGTGTTTTCTGATCGAATGCTCGGTACTCAGGCGCAAGAGGCGCTCAGCAAAAAGGCTATGTGGGAACGCGCTCTCAATGAAGCTGCGCTGTCGAAATTGCGCTTTCGCGTCGGTGACCAACTATCGGTCGTAGCTGGTCCCCACGCCGGAGCATCAGGTGTCGTTAAGAACCTACTGCCGAGACACCTGCATGCCTATGTCATTAGCTCGACCCATGGAGAAGAATTTCAGGCCTCAGATGCACAAGTCGAAAGCGCCGGCGGGCTGTAGTGCCACTTCTTCAGTGCCTGCCGTTAATTTGGGGGAAGCAGCGAGGAACTTCCAAAATCGATACCGGACTGGTATAGCCCATGTGGCGAACCGCCCCTTCAACCACGTTGGCGACTACGGTTCAACTCAATGCTGCAGTCGGGTATAAAGCCCTACAGGAGATTTGTCATGACGACCAAGACGCATAAGCTGCGCATGAGTGCGGATGGTGGCAGGCCTCGATGTCGTTACGGGATTCATAGCGTAATTTTAGCACACTAGCAGCCACCAACCTGGGATGCCGGCAATAACCCTGACCGCGGTTCGCCTATCGCGCCCTCATCTTCGACATGACCAACAGTATGACCGCCGCGCCCAATGTCGTGATTCAGCGCACGATCACACAGGTGCAAAGGCGGTGGGACCAGGTCGAGGCTGAAACGAGCAAAAGCTGACATTACAATGGCACGGGCATCCCAGCCTTCGGCAGCCTTTTCCGCAATATGTGTCTCAATGGCACGTGAAAAATCTGCGTCACGCAGAAGGTCAGGGATTTTCTGATGGACCCGAGTCCCTTCCGGGGTAAGCGTTCCCTCAGGCGTTACCCACCCTCTCTCCCAGAACGCCATAGCCCGTTGCGCCCAGGTCGAAGGGCGTCCCAAACCCTCACGGGCCTGCCAATCCACGAGCCGGGCATCGATGCCTGTGGCCGCCGTGGGCGGCGCCGGCAGCTCTTCCGGCGGAACAATCCCTTGCGAGACCCAGGCCGCGGCCATAACGGACGCTAAAACTGCGTCGGGCGCAGAAAGCATGTCGGGAGAGGTATCGAGCAATACCGGCCCCGTGGCCCAGAGAGCCTCGTGGGGCAGAGATAAGGACAACGATGGGGGAAGGGATTGCGGCGAGCGCGTGGGGGCACGGTCGACCAGGATCGCCTGTGTTTCCGGCCAGTAACCTTGGGCCGCGGTCCGTGGGTAGGACAGTCGCCCACTCAAATAAAGGGATTCGGCGAGCGCATAACGCTGACCGGTATCTACGCCACGACCGATGACCAAAAGATCGCGGAGCGTCCAGGGTCGATCAAAGGCCAGGCGCGGGGGCCCTACCGGCAAATCGGATCGCGCCAGCGCATTCAGCAAAGGGCCCGCCACACGACCGCCCCCTGGCACCCGCCGGGCCTGCTCAATCAAGATGCGATCGATAGTAGCACGCGCAAGGCCGGCCGCACCCAAGGGCGAATCTTTCACCAGGTTGATTTCGGTGGCTTGCCCGAGGGCGTGATGAACGGCCTCCTTTTCCATGGTCTGCCAATGAACTCGAAATAAGGCGGCGCGCGGGCATGTGGTCCGCGCAATATCCACCAAATCCGCGGCAATGACGTCGCCTTCATCATCCGGATCCGTGGCGATCAGCAACGCCTCCCAGGGACGGCTCATCATTTCCCAGAGGGCTTTCATCGTAGCAAGGTGGCGCGGGATCCGCCGCGCCATACCCTCGCGATCAAACACGGGGCCTTCACCCAACGGGACGTCGCGAAAAATATGGCCCCCGGTGGCGAATACGGGGAACCGGACGATCTCGCGAAGACGGTCCCGCAACCCAGACGACTCGATCAGAATAAGCGCGCGGTGATCCGTCTCCGGGAGAGGCACCATCAGTTAAGCGCCCATGACAGCTGGCTTGGCTTCCGTGTGGGCCTCTTCGTTCACTTTGGCCATTGGCGCCTTCTCCCGCTCAGCGCAGAGAACGGCCAGAGTTGCCGCCTGCCGGTTGCCGGGCTCAAACTTCGGAAGATCTGGCGACCAGATCGCAAACCGAAGTTGGCCGGTGGCCTTATCCGTGTACTGCTCGATCGGCAACATGACATGCGCCACCGTGTCGCGGCGAAACGGTTCCGGGAAAAGCCACCGGTATCCATTGAGCCGCGCCTTCTTGGCCTTGTCCTGGGAGAACATCCCCTCAGTGATGGACTGCACCGAGTTTTTCCCGAAATAGAGTGTATTGACCGGAATGACACGCAAACAGCTCCCCACGGGCAACTCCGGTTGCGTACCCTCCTTCGCCCACAGGTACCGGGCGCCGTCCAACGAGGGCGTGGCGCCATCAGGACCTATGGGCGTACCTTCAGTATCGGTGGGTATAACGAGTGCTGCCTGTCCCTTGCTGAAGAGGGTCGCCACCGCCTGCTGCGCCTGTTCTGCCGTCAAGAGGCGCGCGGCGGCCTTGTGGTTGATAGCATACATCTGGGTACTTATGGAGATCATGACGTCTGCCATTTTGCGCGCTTCTTCCAGCCGCTCGGACAACCAGGTCAAGCCGAAGTGCGTGCGTTCGCCCGAACGTGTCTTAAGGACATGACTCGTGGCCGTTACGGGCCAGATAATGGTGTCGGGTTCGTTGGGACTATCCTTGTTCGGGTTCGAAAACCGGAGTACGGGCTGCGTCACCCAACCCGTCTGCAAGGACCGCCGATCATGGGCGGTGGTCGCATCCAGGGATTTCATGGGAGAAAAGGCCGTGCGCACCCATTTCCCGGAAAGGATTTTTTGACCGTCCTGAGTTTCCACGAAGACGTTCTCGATCATGACCTCGGGAGCCCGGGCCCCGGGCCAGGCCAGTGGCTTCGCCATACCCTTGTTGAGATTCGCCAGAGCCTGGTCCCAACCCTGCCCTTTTTTCGCACCGGGCGCATCCCGAAACGTGACCATCACCTCTTCGCCCGCGTGAGCCACCGCATTACTGAACATGGCCGTGCCCCGAATAATCTGCTCCTTTTCATCGATCGCCAAAATCTTAAGCCCTAGCCCATAGTCCGCCATAAACCCTCCTTTCCTGTATATAGGGGATATACGCTATATTCTATCCTTTGTTTGTATCATGCGCTACGGACACGGGCGAGCCCAAGCCCTCCTCCGCTGGAAGCCTTGAGCGACCGCCCCGCCGCAATCCGCAACGTAATGCCCGTGGATCCGCACCAGTCGTCGCCGCATCCAGCAAATCCGCCAACGACAGCAGGGGGACCAAACGACGCCGGCCCATCTTCACTGTCGGGAACGGCGCCTCGTTTCGGGCGGCCAAATGGTAAATCGACTTCGGACTAAAGCCTGTCACTCGCGCCGCCTCTTCAATGCTAATAAAATAGGCTCCAGGAAACAGGTTTGTCAGAAAATCACGGGCTGGACTATGGATCGTGGACGCTCTTGCGGAGACATATTTGGCCATAAAAGCAGACTCCAGTGTTACTGAGGGATATCCATTACATCCTATACTTGTCGTGTAAAGCAATCAATGCTCGGATGGCCACGGATGGTTTTGGTACAATTTTGGTACACCTAGCATCAAAAATGAGGTCACCTCCAAGGAAAGACTTGGATAACTAAAGTTGTAATTTGAAGGGGTTACGCTGTAAGGCGTTGATTCGTAAAAGGCGTTTGTGCGTATGGGGTTCAGGTGGTCGGAGGTTCAAATCCTCTCGCCCCGACCAATAAAAACAATAGCTTAGGCTCTTCCTTTCTTATCTGCGACCAATGTTTTGGTACACCGCCTCGACTCTCACTGACCCGCAC
>JAJYQN010000058.1 GCA_021794595.1 Pseudomonadota bacterium | reverse complement strand
TCGGACTGGGCGACCTGGGGACGTGGCTTGCGAAGCCGAAAGCCCATGTGCCGGAACAATCGCTGGCATTGCCGCACGCCCAGATCGACCCCGTACCGACGACGCAGATGTTCCGCCAGGACCGGGCCATCCCAAAGCGTGGCGGCTAGGCCGAAGTCCCGCGGGGTCTTGCGCAGATCGCCCTGCAACCGACGCCAATCCTTCGCCTCCAGCGTCCGCGGTCGGCCCGATCGCTCGCCTTCCCGCAGGGCGTCCAGACCGCCCTGTTCGAAGCGGCTCACCCAGCGCTGCACGGTCGTACTGTTCTCGCCAAACAGCTCCGCGACTTTCCGACAGGATTGCCCCGCGGCTACCAGCAGCAATCCATGCAATCGATGATCGTAACGCGATTCCTCGCTACGCCCAATCTCTTGCTGAATCGCAATTCGCATCACTTCGGCATCCTCGATCTGCAGCTTGCGCATCGTCTTTCTCCTGGACAAAAGAACGATGCGATGATACCACAATGCGGCATTATTTATGTCGTCGTGTTTAACAAGAGTGGCGGTGCGGACCGAGCGGGGCTTGTGCCGGTCCGCATGGTCCCTGCACACTGCCCCCATGGGGAAGCGCGAGCGTTTAGGGGGAGGTGGCGGCACGCGAGGCCGCGGGCGCATAGCCGGGTTTTTGGGTGCGCTCTTGTGCGCGGGCGGGTTCTTCTCGGTGGGCGCCAAGGCCTTCGATTTCGCCGATCTTGCGCGTCAGGCGCAGGCACTCGCTGCCCGGCCCTTCAAGGCCCAGGCGCGGATACCGCTCATAGGCGATTTTAGCTACGATAACTATCGAAGCATACACTTTCGGCCCACGCGCACGCTGTGGTCCGATCGCCGCTTCCATCTCCAGCTGTTCGCGCCCGGTTACCGCTTCGTGCGGGCCGTGGCGATTCACATTATCGTTGGTCGGCGGGCCATCTTGCTCCCGTTTCGGCTGACGGACTTTCGATTCCCTCGGGGGCTTTATCCGCGGGTCTTGCCGACCCCTATCGGCTATGCCGGGTTTCGTCTCCTGTATAACGGCTATCACCCGGGACGCTCGCCGGCCGCGGAAAATAATCAGGTGATCGTGTTTCTGGGGGCGAGCTATTTCCGCGTGAAGGGCGCGCAAGAACAGTTCGGGCTCTCGGCCCGCGCTCTCGCGATCGATACGATAGCGCCGCATCCCGAGCAGTTTCCACATTTCGTCGCCTTCTGGATCAAACGGCCGACGCGCACGGCCGATAGGATCACGGTCTATGCGCTTTTGAACGGCCCAAGCGTGGCCGGCGCCTTTCGGCTACGCATACGCCCCGGGCGCGCCGCGACCGTGGCCGTCCATTCCTTGCTCTTTTTTCGTCGGCCGGTCCATGAATTGGGGCTTGCGCCGCTCTCCAGCATGTATATGTACGATCTCTGCGACCGCAGGCCGTGGGCCTATTTGCCGCCAGCCGTCCATGATTCGGAGGGATTTTTGTTGAAGACGCCGCATAAGACGGTCTGGCGGCAGTTGGCGAACCCCCGACGCGTCATGCAGTTCGTATTTCCGAGCCGTCACCTCGAGGGCTTTGGCCTCATTCAAAGAGACCGTGACTTCTTCGATTACGAATCGGCGTCCATGCGCTACCAGGGACGCCCGAGCGTCTGGATTACACCCGAGGGGCACTGGGGGGCGGGGAAGGCGACCCTTATTGAAATTCCGACCCCGAATGAGACCAACGACAACATCGTAGCCTTTTGGCAGCCGGCTGTGATGCCGGTGCCGCTGCGCCCTTATCCCTTCGATTATCGCCTCCGCTGGAATGGCAACGGGCCGCGGGAGTCGGTTGCCCGTATCGTCCATACCTTTGCCAGTGCTCGTTGCTTGAGACATCCGGTGCGTTTTGCCGTCGACTTTCGTCGGGCGGGCCTCGGGGCCGAGGAGCGACGCGGGCGGATACGGGCGCGGGTCTGGGGCGGGCCCGGGGCTAGACTCTCGCGGATTCGCCTTCAAGACATCGGTGCGCGCACGGTCCAGGTCACGTTTAGGGTGCGCTCCCTGACCGGACATGCGGTCCGGGTGCGCGCCGCGCTCTTCTCCCATAAGCGCCCGATAAGCGAGATATGGGACTATGTCGTGGCCCATGAAGAGGCGCCGTTCCGGGTGCCTAGCCGGCGCGAAGGTCGATGATGAGAGACGCGATGAGATCTCGGGTGAGGCATCGTACAGGCGGCCTTTGGCGCGGCCTTCTTGGGCTCATGGCGGTGATGGTTGGCGCCTCGGGGTATTCGTGGGCATCGCTGGTAGCGGCCCGCGTGTCAGCAGGATCGCCGCCTAGCCCCCGGTTTGTGGTGGTGGGCCGCTTAGGTGGGCCTTTGCCCCTGACGCTCTCCTGCCTGCCTGGATCGCGACTTGCGCCGACTGTGACGGTGGTGACCCGGGGTCGGTCTCATAGTTTCCGCTGTACGGCCTGGCGCGTGCAGGGCCCGGCCGCCAGAGGGCTTGCGACCTGGTTTGAGATGGCGGGCGGCCTTGTGCGCGCGGTCCCCGCGGGTGGCGCCCCCGGGGCCGGCATCCGGCCGCTCTGGGCGCCGGGCCTGCCTGAGCGTTTTCGCAAGGCCCGGGTTTGGGTCCAAGGCACCCGCCTTCGGGTGACGGCGGAGCTTGCCGGGCCTCTAGCCGAGGGACGCTATCGGTTTACGGTGCGCGCCCGCCCCATTCTCTCCCTGGCTGTCACCGCGCGGCTCATTTTTCGCCACCCGATGGGCGCCGCCTACGGCCTTCCGGCCTTAGTGACCCGCTATGATTACGGGGTCGCCAATCACATGCCGGCCCGGGCGGTCTACCTCGCGCGTCATGCCTCGGACGGGCTCTGGATGGCTGGCCTCAAGGCCCGCTATTGGGTCCCCTTGCGCAATCCCCGCGCGAGGCTCCTTTGGACGCCGGTCACGGCCGCGGTCTCGCGCTTTGGGCTCTTGCAGCGGAATCGCAGGCGGCGGGATTTCGGTCCTGTGGCGACGCGCTATCAGGATGCCCCCGATGTGGAAGTGCGCCTGGCCGGCCTAGCTGGCCATGTGCGATTGAACGAGCGCCCGTTCGGGGCTCAGGGGAGGGCCCGAGGGTCCGGCAACGTCACAGCCCTTTTTATGCCGCTTGTAAGACCACCCATAGGTCGCCTCTGGGTCGAGCGTTTTCGTGTGAGCTGGAGTCGCCATAGGCGGCGTGGTCGGCGGCTTGTGGTGGTCCAGACCCTGATCGGCGGGACGTTTCGTACCGGGGCCCGCAAGTATGTCATCGACTATGCGCGCGGGGCGCTGCCCCTCACGCTCCCCCACGGTGCGATCCGGGCCCACGTCCGGGTGCGGCCCTTGAGTTTCGTCACCCAGAACACCTGGCGTTTTAACCCCTACACCCGTGGCTGGCGGCAGGTGATCCAGGTGTTGCCGGTCCCCGGGCGCACGCTCCATGTCCGCGCCTGGCTCACCCGTGGCGCCCACCTTATATCCGAGATTTGGGCGTATGATGTTTTGGCCCCCCGTATAAGCCACTAAAAGAGCCGCGGGGCGTCTTGTCCGTCCCTGTCGTCTGTCTTTAAGGAGCGCTTATGGCCTTCATCGTTTTGATACTGGCATTGATGTTGATTCTGTTCGCGGCCTCGGCCCTGACCGTCGTCTATGAATACCAGCGCGCAGTGGTGTTTCAGTTGGGACGATTCTGGAAGGTAAAGGGGCCAGGGCTTGTGATCGTCGTCCCGTTTCTGCAGCGCAAGGTCAAAATCGATATGCGCACCCAAGTACACGAGGTCCCTGTTCAGGAGGCCATATCCCGCGACAACGTGTCGATCAAGGTCGACGCGGTCCTGTACTTTCGGGTGGTCGATCCCGAGAAGGCCTTCATTCAGGTAGTGGACTACTACGCGGCCACGAGTAAGCTCGCGCAGACCACCTTGCGTTCGGTGTTGGGTAAGCACGATTTAGACGAGATGTTGGCGGAGCGTGATCGCATGAATGCAGATATCCAGCGCATTTTATCGGATCAGGTGCATGCCTGGGGCGTTGCCGTGCAAAACGTCGAGGTGCGCGACATCCAATTGACCGAGGACATGGTGCGGGCGATCGCCAAACAAGCCGAGGCCGAACGCGATCGCCGCGCCAAGGTGATCCATGCCGAGGCCGAACACCAGGCGGCCCAGACCCTGGTGAACGCCGCGCACATTCTGGCATCGGCGGCCGGCGGTATGCAGTTGCGTTATCTACAGACCTTAGCCGAGATCGCCGGACAGAACAATTCGACTATTGTGTTTCCTTTGCCGATCGATATGATCAAGCCGTTCATGGCCGACGGTGGCCCGCTTGCGAGCCCCGGTAAAGGGGATTAAGGCCGTGTCCTGGGCTAACGAATGGGGTCAGCCGCTGGGCGCCCCGGTCGAGAATTGGCGGCCCGCGGGCCGTCCCGATGGGCGCGAGCTTCGTGGTCGTTTCTGTACCCTCGAACGGCTGAGCGTCGAGCGCCATGGCCGCGATCTGTATACGGCCAATAGCGCCGACAAAGATGGGCGCATGTGGACCTATCTTCCCTTCGGGCCGTTTGCGGATTACCCGGACTACGAGGCCTGGCTTGGGCCTGCCAGCACCAGTCGCGACCCGTATTTTTACGCGATCTGCGTACCCTCGGGATCTGGTGTTTACCGCGCCGTCGGTCTTTGCGCCTATTTGCGCATAGCGCCCGAGGCCGGGTCGATCGAGGTCGGAGCACTCGTGTTTTCTCCGCTCTTGCAGCGCACGACGGCGGCCACCGAGGCCATGGTCCTCATGATGGAACACGCGTTTGCGCTGGGCTATCGCCGCTATGAATGGAAATGTGATGCCCTCAATGCCGCCTCGCGTCAAGCGGCGCTCAGGCTTGGGTTTCGCTACGAGGGCACGTTTGCGCAGGCGACGGTGGTCAAGGGGCGAAACCGCGACACCGCGTGGTATGCGGTGACCGACCAGGAGTGGCCGCGGCTTAAGGACGCCTATGGCGCCTGGCTCGACCCCGGCAATTTTGAGGGCGACGGGGGGCAGAGACAAAGCCTTTCGGATAGGACGGCGAGGGCGTAGCCAGGACCATTCTGAGGCCCCATGTTGCCGGTACGCATTCGGTAAACCCGTAGCCGTTCGCTATCGGCACAGCACGCGCACGAAGTCCCGGCGTAGGGGATACAACCAATACTGTATTGGATCGGTCTTTCTTTTGCGGGCCGGGCAGCAGAGCTTGATGCGCGCCCCTATCAAGACCGCGCCAGCCAGCGATAGAGCGTGCGGCGCTCGATCCCCAGGATGCGGGCTGCCGCCCGCTTGTTGCCGCGTACCCGCTTGAGGACCTCGAGCACATAGGCACGTTTGCGTTCCTCCAGGGTTACGAGATCGCACACATCGGATTCGCGCGGCCGCGCCCCATACGCCCACGCATCGTCCCCGGCGTGGTCCAGGCGGCGCACGCGCTCGGGGAGATCCGACACGCTGATGCGCGTGCCGCGCGCAAACGCCGCTACCGACTGGACGATATTACGAAGCTCGCGGATATTTCCGGGAAAGGCGTAACCCTGTAAGCTGCGCAAGGCGTCGGATTCGAAACCGTTCGCGACACAGCTCATTTCGATTCGGCACTCCTGCAGGAAGTGCCTCGCCAAGACGGCGATGTCGTCGGGACGACCGGCCAGGCCTGGCAGAGTCACGGCCAGCACGTCGAGGCGATACAAAAGATCGTGCCGAAAGCGCCCCTGCTCGGTCGCCTGCGCGAGATTCCTATGGGTGGCGGCCACGATGCGGACATCGATCTGGTGCTCGCGCACGGCCCCAACCGGTCGTATCCATCCGCCTTCGAGGACGCGCAGGAGCTTGGCCTGACCACGTAAGGGCATCTCCCCAATCTCGTCTAGGAGTAGGGTTCCGCCATCGGCGGCGGCAAATAACCCATCGCGGCTCTTGTTCGCACCACTGAAGGCCCCCGCCGTGTACCCGAAGAATTCGCTCTCCCACAAGGACTCGGGTATAGCTCCGCAATTGACCGCCACAAAAGGTCCCTTGCGACGCGCGCTCTCCCGATGGATCCCTCGCGCCGCAAGTTCCTTGCCTGTGCCGCTTGGTCCGGTGAGGAGCACCGGCATATCGACGCGCGCGGCGCGCTCAAGCCGTTCTATCAGGTCCCGCATATCCGAACCGCACCCGAACATCTCATGAAAGCGTAGGATGTCTTGCCCATACAGGCTCGCCCGATGTACCTGTTCCCCGGACGCACGCAGGGCCTCCCCAGCCTCAGCAATCGCCAGCGACAGGGCCGCGCCATCGGCGCGGGACGACGCGAGGCCGGCTCCATCCCCATTATCCACCGTATACGCGCCTGCCTGCGGCGAGAGCAACAGGAATGCTGGCTGTCTTGCGGCCCCGCGTATCCCGGCACACAGGGCCATACTTCCCCTTTCCCATTGAAGGCCGCTCACCACCAGGTCCGCCGGCCAACGGGGCAGGAGCGCTAGGGCATCATGAGCGCTCTCCGCCGTCTGGACCACCGCCCCGGCGTCTGACAGCCCCTCCTTGAGTCGTGTCCGCAAGACCCAACTGTCATCCACAATCAATATTCTCTGTCCTTGCATACGCCCCCTGAATTGCATAATGAAATTTTGGCGGTGGTACGATGCCACAGTCCGCTGGCCACATGAGTCATTTCGACACACCCAGACCTGAAAGACATCTTCTTCAGCGATAGCTGTCTGCGTCAGCCATCGCACCTATTCCAGCGCCTTCGCAGCTCGGCGGTGGGATATGATGCGGCTGGCACAAACATTGCCTATTCCCCAGTGAGTCATACAACCGAGGAAAGACATTACGATGGAGTCATCCAGGACCGTTCTCCGCTTTGCCCTGACGACCGCAATCACACTCGCCTCCGTGAGCGCCTATGCCGCCACCAATGCCTCCGGCGCCGCCGCCGCGCAGATGCCGCCGCCACCACCACCGACATCGACGGTGATGCCGCGGATTGGCCACACAACCCTGGTACATCTCGTGATCGCCATTCGGCACGTTTCACGAATCCGCGCCACTTATGCCAAGAAGCTGCAAGCGGTAAAGGGGCAACCGGCCGCGGCCCGCGGGATCGAGGCTCACGCGAAGAAGTCTATGATTGCCGCCATCAAGGGCCAGCATCTCACTCTCCCGCAATACAACAACCTCGTCCGCGAGGTCGACGCGGATCCCACGCTGCGCGCCCGTGTCCTCCACATGCTGCGTCAGTGATCGTTCCTCACGTGACGCCCGCGAGGGCGTCACGCTCCTTCTCCCCACGTCTCTCTTTTCGCCCTCGCGACCCGCGCCCCCTATACCCCGCCACGCCCTGTCCGACGACCGGCTGTCGTAAGCCGCCCTAGTCCGCCGAGGTCGCGCGAGTACGAATTCTTTGAGCGGCGGCACTCTCTCCCAGGGTCCGTGCCAGGCGCATGGCTGGTCTTTCCAACCACCGATAGGCTATGTCCGCAGTCAAAAGGGTCGCCGCGAAGGTAAGCCCGAGCAAAGGCACGAGCCCGATCTGCCCATAAAACAAGTGGAGTGCGGCCAATAACACAAGGGGATGAAAGAGATACAGGCTGTACGATATGCGCCCGAGGTACTGGAAGATCCGACGGTCGAGGAACGTTCTGACCCGGGCATCGTAGACCGTGACGACAAGGGCCGCGGCGGCGCCGACCATGATGGGCAAGTCGCTGATCAGCATGCGGTGTTCACCTAGCACGGACAGGATGCGCGAGGCATAGAAGTAGAGCACGAAGGCGAACAGCCAAAAACCCGAGCGCTGGCGTGCCGTGAGCGCACCGTAATAGCGGCGCGCAGCATCACGGTGCTGCGCGAGGATCGCGCCGAGGGCAAACGGCGCGAGATAATAGACAGTCGCACTATAGGAAGTCAGTCCCCCGTCTAGCATCACCCCCGACCATGCGTTGCCCGCCTCCTGCGCCGCCCCGCGCGCAAGGATGGTCGCGGTCGCGAGTAATGCGAAAGGCAACCATGTAACTCGCCAATCGGATCGGCGTACCCAGAAGACGATCAGCGGAAAGATGAGCGAGACCCTCATCTCCTGCACGAGCGTCCAGATCGTAAAGTCGTAGCGATCCGAATTGAAGGCGTCCACGAAACCGGCGTGCTCCCAAAGCGAGGTCGCGGTGGGCGACCATGACCAGAACTTATTGATCCAGGGACCGAGGCCGGGCAGGGACCCGGTATAAAGGAAGGCCGCGCCCAGGATACCGAGGGTTACGGCCCCGGCATAGGGCAGATAGAGTCGCACCACGCGCTTTTTGATGTAGGCGACATAAGTCAGGTCAGCGCGCTCCCACATGATAAAGAGCACATAGCCGCTCAACACGAAGAAGAACACAACAGCAGCGCGGCCCGCCCACACCAATCCCAATGGGGTGTAGGAAAGCCAGCGCAGCGTGTGGTAGGCATGTACATAGCAACGACGCCCGGCGTGGGCCAGAATCAGCACATAGTGCGATAAGACCACCGAGACGGCGGCCAAACCACGCATGGCGTCCAACGACCGAACACGCCCACCCCCCACAAGAATCTCCCTTTGATCATTGCCGCATTGGCCCGATGCCGATGTGCATCCCTGTGTAGATGGCTTTAGACCTCAGCAGTTCCCCGCTTGCGCCCGGATCTGATCGCGGCGCCTCACTAGTGCCATGTGACTAGGTGGTGAAGGTGGACCATGAACACCGCGAACGGCCGACCAAAGGCCTAGGCCTTGGGACGTCCGGCCCGCATTCGCGGTGCCCCGACCTGCGCTGCGCGCCAGGGAGAGCGAAGCGGAGGCGCGTAGTCCGCGGGAGGCGTAGGTCCGGGCGGGTGGCCGCAGGCCGCCTGCAAGGACATCGACACGCCGTCCAGTTATTGTGGGCGAGCCTGTTGTGCGCCAGAAAAGCGCACGGCTCGCCCGCAGGACGGCCGCGGCATCTCGTAGCTTCGCTGTGAGATCATGAGTTGCGCCGAGATCGAGGGCGCGAGGGAGACTTGGACGTCCCGTCGCGCATACCGAGAGCCGGCGCACGCTTGATTCGCCCAGCGAAAGAGGCCGCGGGCATGACCATTCATCCGCTGCGCGCCAGGGAAGCGAAGCGGGGGCGGCATCTCGCAGCTTCGCTGTGAGATCATGAGTTGCGCTGAGACCGAGGCCGCGAGGGCGACTTGGACGTCCCGTCGCGCATACTGAGGGCCAGCGCACGCTTGTGCCGTTTTACTGCGCTCATCGCCTTCTCCCGACCAAATAACAAGCTTAAACCACTGTCTCAAATATGGGGACCGCTATAATCGCCAATGTCTCTTTCTTTCTTGCCGACAATGACAAAGTAAAAAAGCGGAGTTCCATCTATGGAAACCCGGTGGCGGTATCGTTCAAGGTGATGGACTTTTAAGATGTCGGTAAGAAGCAAATCCTTGACGAGGCGCGAGAAACCCGAATATCGCTTTCTTGCAGGAATGTTTCCTTTATATTGAAGGTGGTCCAGCCTCCGGGCTGGACCAAATTAAACGCATTGACAAGCGCCTCGGTAGGAATGTCGCTAAATCCCAGTGCTGCGATACAGGTAAGACAATCAATCTGCCAATCTCGCAAGTCCTTTTCAAGCGAGTCGTCCATCTGGCACAAGTCAGCTACGTAATAAGCGTCGTAAACACCCGGACGATCACGCTCGCAGGCGGTCTGGGCTTCCGCTTCAATGTCTGCGCCGATCAGACGTGATACGCCCAGTTCAGAAAGCTTCTCTCCCACCAAGCCGTTACCCGCGCGGTACGCATTCGGTAAACCCGTAGCCGTTCGCTATCGGCACAGCACGCGCACGAAGTCCCGACGTAGGGGATACAACCAAATATCCTTGATGGGGATGATCGGTTTGTGAGTCGGACACTTCTTGCCGCGCCCGGCCGTTTTTCCGACCGGAATCCAGTTGGCGGCCTTGTAGCAGGTGCCACGGTGACGCTCGGACTCGACAAAGGTCTCCAACAGCACCGGGCGGTAACCGTAGCGGCTCTGCCAATCGTTAGGCAGTTGTCGGGCCGCCAGTGGCAGAATCTTGGAAGCGAGCCCTTGGGACTGGATCCACGGCAGGATCAGGAAACGGGCGTTGTTGACCGCAAGCGGTGTGTAGCCCAGATAGTGGTAGCGGGCCATGTACTCATTCCACAGACGCGAACTCGTCTTACCGGCGACCGGGCGCAATGACAGGGGCGCCAGTTCATGCACGGGCCGGGAGAGGAGTGGCTGCGCATCGGTAGCGGCGGTAGCGAGGAATTCCGGGCGACGACTGGGGCGTCTCTGCGATGCCGGTAGCGTAATCAGACCATCCTTCTGCATACGCAGCATGGCCACCCGGGCCGTCATATCCTTCAGGCCTCCGTCGAGCTTCAACCAATGAAACATCACGCACACTTGACGCGATAGGTGTGCGCAATTGGCGGTGGGGTTTTGTGTGATCAGATGCGTGACGGCAGCCATGTCGTCGGCGCTAAAGTCGCGCCCGCAGTAGAGTTTCATGAGCTGTCGATTCTTTTTTGTCGGGCGGTTTCGGATTCCTTATACACGCGTCCCCCCCGGGCCCATTGCGAGGTTCCCTCGTTCCAGGGGAGAAACGCGTTGAGATCCGACGGGGCTGGTTGCCATTTCCGGCACAGGCGTGCAAATAGGCGTTCAACCAGGTACGCGGATTGATCCCCCAGAGCTTGACCGTCATCAGCAGGCTATTCCCTTGGACGCATGGCGACATGGTGGCCGCCAGTTGGCCTGACCATGGGGAGCTCGAGCCGGTAAAGTTCTTGCGTCCCACAACGGCTAAACGCATATGGCGTTCGGCGGCATAAGTGTCCATGGGCACCCACGGGTGCTCGACAAATACCGTCAGGCCTGCCCAGTGGTTTTGCATGCTCTGCAGAACCTGGGCCGTGGGCACGGCAAGCTTACGGTCGGCCAGTGCCTCATCGCGCCGGGTGGCCAGGTCATGTGCGTATTGTTGCAAGCAGGCGTGGTGCGCGGCGTACAAGGCGCTGTCAGGGTCCGCCTGAAGGCGCAGCCCATTCTGATGGTAACAGATCGGCGATGGCGTCGACCCACATCATCGCCCACGGTGATTGTCGGGATAGCTGTTGGCCAGTTCCAGGAAATCCCGGCGTTGATGGGCCTAGCAAAAGGCCAGCACGAATGTCGTATGCAGCCGGACGAACTTCTTGTAGGCCGAGTAACGATCACAACTCACAATTTCCCCCTGCGCCTTGGCCGGTTCGGCGATGGGGACATCGGCCGAACGCGTCGGATCCAGTACATAGTGAATAATCGATGGGGAGTGAAACACCCACAAGTACCAGCGATGTCCGACCTTGCCTTCGACGTCGACAAATACCATCCAGCGGGTCTCATCAGCATGCTAGTGGGATTCGCTGCGGAGTTTGTGCGTAAGCGCTTGGTCGAGTGGCGCGAACAGGGGGTGACCGTCTGCAAGCCGCCTGTAAGCGTGCCCGGCGACATCGTGAGCCCCTGATCGGAGAGATCCTGCAATAGACGATGACTGGGACGTCCATACAGGAACTTGTCTAGCAGTACACTCACCCACACCGAGATCCCGAACTTGCCCCGCGGGATCAATCGTGGCGGGGGTCGTGCGGTGATGAGGCCGGGCCCGCCCACGCAGGAGCAGACTTTGCGACAGCGCCGCCTGTGGATGACGCGTCGATGGGCTTTTACTGTGATCTCCAGCACCTCACTGTCTTCGGTGCCGGGGAAGTCAGCGTAGTCCAACCCACAATGCGGGCACTGGGGTGAGTCGATTGCGATCGTTTCCTCGTGTGCGGGTAAATGGGCTTGTAGGGTACGCCCATGACCGTGCATGCCCAGTTGCTGACCCCGCGATCGGGGCGCTGGCCCATTCGGCATGAGCTCCTTATGGCCCTGCGCGGAATGCTCGGATTTGCGACCAAACAGGCGCTTTTGCAGATCACGAATCCTCGCCTGCGCGATCTTTAAGCTTACTCTGTAATGCCGTCTCGCGCAGGGCCGCTTGGGCCCTGGCCCGTTGGTGATCGACTGCCAGCTGTTCCAGGCGGGCCAGGGTCCGTCGATGGCCGTCTTCCAGTACCGGGCATCCCACACGAGTTGGATATATTCTTGTTGACTCAGCGTTACCCATTGCTGTGCGAAGGGCGTGGATTTCCTATCAGCGGAAGCGGGCTCTTTCTCGTGTGGCGCAGTGTCCATGCGCCAGACTGTAGCCTATACAGCCATTTGTGTTCAGTGATCCTTACGACAAATAGAGCTATGCGGGTTTACCGAATGCGTACCTATTGCCGCCGTTCAGCTTGCCTAAATTCCTGTTTTTGGGGCACACTTTGCGGCTAGCGCGGCGCGGGGGTTCATGATGGGAGCAAGCTTATACGGAGACCGGGAACGGATGCTCCTTACGCTGACCGAGGCCTCATCCGAGGCCTTGGTGGCCTGGTCCGCAGACGGGCAAGTCGCGGTCTGGACCCCCGGGGCCGAGCGGTTCTATGGGTATACGGAGGGGGAGGCGCGGGCCCTGTCGTGGTCTGCGCTTCTGGCCCCTGAGGAGCGGGAGCTTATGCGATTCCCGCAGATCCTGAAACCGGTTTCGCGCGAGGTGTTGCGGGTCCGTAAGGACGGATCGCCGGTGCGGATGCTGGTCCATCTTTGGCCGGTCCAAGGCGAGGTCGGATACACGCTGGGTCTAGCCGAGGTGGGCCGCTTGGCCCCTAGCGCGGAGCTCTTTTCGCGTCCCGGGGCGCAGACCAGTCGCCAGCATCTGTCCGCTATCGTCGAATCCTCCCAAGATGCCATAGTCAGTAAGACCCTGAGGGGTGTTATCCAGTCTTGGAACAAGGGGGCCGAGCGGATTTTCGGCTATGGCGCCGAAGAGGCCGTCGGTCGACCGATCTCGATCTTGATCCCGTCCGACCGTGAGAACGAGGAGATCGGCATCCTGTCGCGCATCCAGGCCGGAGGGCGGGTTGAACACTATGAGACCATCCGGGTGCGCAAAGACGGCCAGCGGATCCTCGTCTCGCTTACGGTGTCCCCAATTTACGATAACACCGGCCGAGTCGTCGGGGCCTCCAAGATCGCCCGCGACATGACCCTGGTTCGCCGGGCCGAGCGCGAGTTGTACGAGACCCAGGCCCGCCTGCGCATGCTAGTCGAATCGGCGCCGGTCGCCCTTTTTACTCTCGATAAGGACGGGTGCCTGCAGCTTTTGGAGGGCCGCGCCTTGTCCTTGCTCGGTTTTAAGCGCGAGGCCTTGCTGGGCCAGTGCTTCCGCGGGCGCGAGGATGGGGCTGCCGCGTGGTTTTCGAGATATGTCGAGTGCGCCTTAAGTGGCGAACGCTGCGAGGCCACGGTCTCGGTGTCGGGTCGCTTGATGGAGGTCCGCTGGTTTCCCATCTTTGATGAGGCCGGGCAGCCAATGGGGGCGAGCGGGGTGGCGCTCGATGTGACCGAGCAGCGCCAGAGGCAAGACGACGCGGCGCGCGCCAGCAAGTGGGAGTCGGTAGGAATCTTGGCTGGCGGCATCGCCCATGATTTCAATAATGTCTTGGCCGCGGTCGTCGGGAATCTCGCACTGGCGCGCGTGAAGGCGGAGGGCCTACCTCAGGTTGCGAACTTCCTTCAGGAGTGCGAAAAGGCAGCCCTTCGGGCCCGCGGACTGACTCATCAACTGCTGGGTTTTGCCAAGGGCGGCCCCGCGGCGCGGCGGCGCACGGATGTGACACCCTTGGTGGAGTCCACGGTGCAGTTTGCCTTGGGCGGATCCAATGTCCGCGGACAAGTGCTGATCACCCGCGGTCTCTGGCAGGTCGAGGCCGACGAGGGACAGCTGAGTCAGGTCATCAACAATCTCGTGATCAATGCCCAACAGGCCATGCCCATGGGGGGCACCATCGAGGTCTTTGCGCGTAATGTTTCGCTGCGCGGCCACGAAAACACCTTACCGCCCGGCGATTATGTGCAACTCGATTTTGTCGACCACGGTTGCGGCATCGAGGCCTGCGACGTGGGCCAAGTGTTTGACCCGTTTTTTACCACCAAGGCCCAGGGCAGCGGGCTTGGCTTGACGACCTCGGCCCGCATTATCGCCGACCACAAGGGGCTGATCGAGGTCGAGTCCCGGGTCAATGAAGGCACCCGAGTGCGCATCTACCTGCCGCGGCTCGTCGAGAGGGAGCCCGCCAATCGGCGCGTGGGGCCAAGGTCTGTGAGCAAGGGTCGCATTCTCTTCATGGATGACGAGGAGCCGATTCGTAAGGTAGCTCAGGCCATGCTCTCGTATTTGGGATACGAGGTGTGCTTGGCGGAAGACGGGACGGCGGCGATTCGGGAGTATCAGCGCCGGCGCTTCGATATCGTGATTCTCGATCTCACGGTGCGCGATGGCTTGGGCGGGCTTGCGACCCTTGAGCGCCTGCGGATGTTAGACCCGGGGGTGGTCGCCATCGTATCGAGCGGCTATTCGAGCGATCCAGTCATGGCCGACCACAAGCGCTTCGGGTTTTTGGCCAAGGTGCCGAAGCCTTATACGCCGGAGGCCTTGGATGAAGCGATTCGGCCGCTACTCGAAATGCGTTCGGATACGCTAAGCTTACGCTCACGGGCCTAAGGTCGGCGATGGGCAAGCGAACGGGGAGCAGGGCGATATGAGCGATATGAAAAAGCGCGGTGGGGTGAGGCGCCCGGGGGATGGCTTGGATGGTGGGCGGCTGGATGCGATCGTCGCGAAGGCCCATAAGGACGCCGATACCCGCATGCGCGGTTACCGCGAACAATCGCTACGGATCCATCCGAAGGTCTGCGCTCGGTGCGGCCGGGAGTTCGATGGCGCGAATCTCCACGAGTTGACCGTGCATCACAAAGATCACAACCATGATAACAACCCGTCCGATGGCAGCAATTGGGAGAACTTGTGCCTCTACTGTCACGACTGGGAACATCAGAAGTATTCGTATGCGGTCAAAGGGGCGCAGGCAGGCTTTGGTCTGACCGCGACCCAGGCGCCGCAGGTGGCCCCCGAGGTGACCCATAATCCGTTTGCGGCCTTGAAAGACGCCCTGGCCAAGAAGCGCGGGGGGTCCTAGTCCCGCGGTCCATAAAAAGAGTATCCGGGTGTGAGTGTGTCTTTTGCCGAATGGTGGGCAGGTGACACGAAAGTGAAAAACCGGATTGTATTGCCACTTTCTCTTTGACGTTGTCGTCTACGGAAACGGGATTACCATGGGCCTATGGAGGTCACGCGGTGGCAAGCCGTCGTATTTGGCTCGGTTCGTCCGGCCAGCGCGTGGGTTGGCCTGTCGATGCCCGGCTGCGGCAAGACCTTACAGGGGCGATCGACGGTGAACGCCAAGCGGGACATGATAGACCGGCTCAGCAAATGGATCGGTCAGCCGAGCTTCAAGCACACCTTCGCCGGCGTCGCAAAGGAAGTCGGTATCGACGAGACATCAGGGCGCAAGCTCTTCCGGGACCCCATCAGCGACTGGGAGGCGTAATCCCGCTTCGAGATCCCCAAGTGGCGGGCATTGATGAAATCCACCTCGTTTGGTCCGCTGCGTCATCAGCAACACCCGAACACATCGCGGTCGCCCATAAAAAAAGCCAACGGCCCTCGCGGACCGTTGGCTTTTTGATGACAGGAGGTCCGCTTTAGGCGGGCGTGACCTGAGTGGCCTGGAGGCCCTTCGGTCCCTTCTCCACCTGGTAGGTCACAGCCTGGCCTTCGGCGAGGGTTTTAAAGCCCGAGCCCGAAATCGCGGAGAAGTGCACAAACACGTCCGCGCTGCCGTCGGAAGGGGAGATAAAGCCAAAGCCCTTCGATTCATTGAACCACTTCACTGTTCCTGTTGCCATTCTGGTATTGCCTCGATATGTAGAAAGTAAGATACCCCGTTATCCGGGTA
>JAJYQN010000010.1 GCA_021794595.1 Pseudomonadota bacterium | reverse complement strand
GCGCCCTCGAGGGCCGCAAGGGTGTTTTCAGGAAAGCGCCGGGCATAGCCACGGTGGGCGACCAGTTCGAGCATCGGGCCTCGATCAAAAAGGTGGCCCAGGGCATGCGGCCGCGGGCGAGCCGTACGCTACACCGTATGGCACCCGCCCTTCAACGGGTCGACCCGGCCGCTCGTCTGAAAGGCGCCCCAGGGGTATCGCCGGGCGGGCCCTACGAGCGCCAACACCCCCCTCGCGGTAGTCTGTGCGTCTATCGTCCGGACCGCGATATCGCGGCCCCGCCGGCTAGCCAGATGGCCTCGGCCCCGACCGAACCTGAACCCACAAATGCTGTACCAAACACCGGTGGACATCGGGGCTTTGTAAGCCACGGCGCGTCCTTACGCGCGCAGCCCTCCGCGGTTTGAATCGGCGCCTTGTCGTGATGGCTTGCCGGACGTCGCATTTTTCGCCCATTCATCGGGCGGCCTCGGGAACACCCGTAGTTTTGGCCCCGACTGTATGATCCGACGCTCAAGCCTTGCGATCTTGTGGGGTCGGCCGCGCTTCTCGTACGAGTTCCGCCAAGATTCCGAGTCCCCGGTCCATTTCGGCCTCGTTGGCGTGGCTGAAATTGAGCCGCATTGTCCCGTTACATCGCTCCAAGTCAGGATAGAAGGGCTCGCCTGGCATAAAAGCAACGCCCTGGGCCAGCGCGGATTGAAGAAGTTTTTGGGTATCGAGCGGGCTTCGCAGACGCAGCCAGAAAAACAGGCCCCCTGGCGGGATGTCCCAATCGGCTAGGCCGGCGAAATGGCCTTCCAGCCGCTGCGCGAAGGTGTCTCGCTTGGCACGATACGTTTCGACAAGAGCGGCACGCCGTGCGGCTCTATCTGGGTGCTCCAGGTGGTTTAGCACTAACCATTGGCTGAGGCGACTGCTATGTAAGTCAGCCGCCTGCTTTAGTCTCGTCAAATAAGGAACTAGTGTGCGCGAGGCCGCGAGAAACCCCAAACGAAGGCCGGGGGCCAAGGTCTTGGAAAATGAACCTTGATAGATCCAGAGGGTTTTCTTGAGCTGTGCGCAGATGGGTGTCCGATCACACGCCGTGTAGGCCAAATCGCGATATGGGTCGTCCTCGAAAACAGGCACGTCGTTCTGGTCGCAGGCGAACGCCAGCGTCTCTCGCTGCGCAACGGAATAGCAATGCCCCGTGGGATTTTGAAATGTGGGGATTACATAGACAAAGGCGGGCCTTTGCTGAAACGGGCGCTGCTTTGCGCACTGGCCCGGCGTAAAGGGGAGAAACCGCGCACCGAAAAAGCGAAACGCCTGGAGCGCGGCGAGATAGGTCGGCGATTCGACCGCTACGGGCGTTTCGCGGTCTATGAACAATTTTGCGACGAGATCGATGCCCTGCTGGGAACCTGAAAGAACAAGAACCTGCTCGGCATCGCAGTCCAGGCCGAGCCTCACGAGGTCCTCGCTAATACGCTGACGTAAGGCCAGATCGCCTTCCGTGGCGCCGTATTGCAGCACCGCTTGTGGCACCTTCACATCAAGGACGGGAAAGGTGTCGGGGCAGGGTAGCCCTCCTGCAAAAGAGATCATGCCGGGTCGGTTGACGACCGAGAGAATCTCGCGGATCGGGGAAGCATGCAGATCGTTCAACCTCGAGGAAAACCTCGTTTGCGCCATGTCGCCGCCCGTTGTACGTCAGTATTGTTGACCTATTTACAGGCTAGCGCCTCGCGGGTTAGGGTGTCAATATGGTTGACCTAAGCGACCAAGCCGAGCTGCGCCGATCAATCGAGCTTTTCTACTTCGGTTATCGCGCCTTTACCGTGCGCCCCGACCGGGTCTTGGAGCGGCGTGGCTTGGGCCGCGCGCATCACCGAATACTGTATTTTATTGGTCGAGATCCGGGGACTCCGGTAAGCGGCTTGCTAAGAACCCTGGAAATCAGCAAGCAGGCGCTTAATGCGCCCCTGCGGCAGTTGGTTGCCATGAAGCTCGTGGTCTCGGAGACCGCGACATATGACCAGCGCATCAAGTTGCTGAACCTGACCCAAGCTGGCCGCGCACTGGAAGCCCAGCTCACGGGTGCGCAGATGAAACATCTCGCTGACGCGTTTCGGGCGGTCGGGCGAGATGCCGGGGGGCACTGGCGGGCCGTGATGGCAGCGCTCCTGAGCGAGCCTTAGAGGCCGCCTAGAAGGAGCGCCGTACGCAGGCCATTGCGCCTACCGGGGTTTTCCAGAACAAGGATTCCGCGGTCAGCGTTTCCCAGCACCAAGCGCATCGAGTGTGCTTGTGCCGTCGGTGACACTCTCAACCCGCTAAAGCGGGTAAGCTTCTTGCTGAATCACACGGTTCATGGGCATGCTCCAGGGAGCCCGCGCAAACATCCCGCGGTGCTTGATTCCGTGCCTTAGCAAGACAATGCCGACCGGACGAATCCGGCCGGCATTGCCCCCCGCATGGGGGGGTGGCCCGTGTCCGGGCTACTACTACGCCGGAGACTGCCCGGACGGAGATATGGGCCATTCCCCCACAAAGAGGGGGTTGTCCACGGTCCACAATGCGTGATGCGTTTAGGAAACGTCACCACCTGACTGCATCGCCAGTTCCGCCCTTTGGGCTTATGGCGATGGCCGCATACGGGACACCCCCCCATGCGGGGGGCAATGTTGGCTGTACCTCGTTCGTCGCCAATGAAGCACACGATGCGGTCTTGTTCCGACTTCTGACTTCTGTTGCGGTTTAGCATAGAAAAATTAACGCTTTCACCCCAATTCCCTAAAGGGGATGGGCATTCCCGCGCCATTCTTTAGCGCGGAACGCGTCCAGCAGGCGCTGCGTTCTATTGCGAGGGTTGATCGCCTCGACCTGGTGTCAAAGGCGCCAGACCGCGGTGGGAGGCCGCGCCGGCAGGTCTTGACCCGCCAGCCCTTGCGGCTGCCCTGGCCACTGAGCGATGGTAGCCTACGATACCCCTATAGCTGACCGTCCCAAAACTGACCCGGGCTCGGACTTTTCTGGGAAGGGGGGCGAGCGAGGCGCTGGATTTTGTGGTGCCCAGGGGCGGAATCGAACCACCGACACGAGGATTTTCAGTCCTCTGCTCTACCGACTGAGCTACCTGGGCGAAGCGCGCATTAAAGCCGCTCGCCCGGGCCACGTCAAGACGCCCCGCGGCTGCGGCACAGCAGGATCATGGACGGGGGGTGTTGTGGGGGCGGGCGGCGTGTCCTGGCGCCCCGCCGCCTCGTAGACGGGGGCGGGCCGACAAGGGCACGGCTTTCCCGTATCATGGGGGCATGAAAGTGCTTTTGATTAGCCCCTACGAGCTCGGCCGTCAACCCCATTCGCTGGCCCACCCCGCGGCACTGCTGCGCGCGCGCGGCCACGAGGTGGTCCTGGTCGACTTGACGCTCGCCACGCTCCCCAGGGCCGGCCTCGATGGCTTCCGGCTTATTGGGATCGCGCTTGGCATGCACACCGCCACGCGCATCGCGATGGGCCTGCTGCCGGAGTTGCGGCGCCGGGCCAGCGGCGCGCGCATCGTCTGTTATGGGGTCTATGGCCCGCCGAACCGGGCGCTTC
>JAJYQN010000078.1 GCA_021794595.1 Pseudomonadota bacterium | reverse complement strand
CCGATCTTCCCCTTATGTGCGCAAGGTTCGGATCGCCTTACGCGAAAAGAATATTCGTTTTGAATGGGCGCAAGAGGCGCCCTCGGACCCAGGCAATCGTATCGCAAGCCTGAACCCGTTGGGTAAGGTGCCGGTCCTGGAGACCGACGATGGGCGTGTGCTTTTTGACTCCGCGCTCATTGTCGAGTACGTGGACGGCCTGGGGGGGGAACGGCTTATCCCGGAGGGTCCGGCGCGCCTGGATGTCCTCCTTTGGCACACATTGGGCTCTGGTATCGTAGACGCGGTTGTGGCCCGACTCATCGAGATGAGACGGCCCGAGAACCAGCAGTCAAACGCCTTTATTACCCGCCAAGAGGAGAAGATCAGTCGCTCCGTCGCGTGGGCCGATCAGGCCGAGAAGGGTCCGGCCCATCTCTTGGGCGAACGGTTTAGCTTGGCGGACCTTAGTTTAGGGCTTGCGCTCGAGTATATTGATTTTCGCTATCCTCACGATTGGAGAGCGAATCATCCACGTCTGGCTCGCTGGCTTGCCGGCATCAGCACGCGCGGGTCGTTCGCGGAAACGATCCCCCCCGGAATGGAGAAGGCTCTAGACGCCCCGCACTGAAGGGCGTTTGATGGCTGCGCTCGTCGTCCTACTTCTTGCCCTCCCTATCATTTTATTGGGAGCGGAACTCTTTACGAACGCGATAGAGCACGTGGGTATGGTGTTCGGGGTCTCGGAGGGCGTCACGGGCTCGCTCTTGGCTGCCGTTGGGACGGCGTTGCCGGAAACGATTGTTCCGATTCTGGCGTCCTTCCAGGGCGGGGGTGGCGCCCATGTGGCGGTGGGAGCGGTGCTGGGCGCGCCGCTCATGTTGTCGACGTTAACTATGGCCGTTATCGGGTTGACGGCGGTTTTGGGTCGTGGCTTTGGCGGGCGTTTAACCCCTGAGCCTAGGGGCCTGCGCCGGGATATCGATTGGTTTTTAGCGCTTTTTGCGCTGGCGTTTTTGGGTCTCTTTTTGCCACTTGGCCCCACCCGCCTCGTGCTCGCGGTGGTGCTTGTGGCAGGATACGGCGGCTATGTGCGCGCCACAGTGCGCGCCTCGTCTGAGCTGGTGGAATGTGGTCATGGTACAAGGGCCAGCACCACGCTTTTTCTCGCGCGTTTGCGTTTGCAGCGGGTACCGGGGCTGCGTTACCTGCAATTGGCGCTCGGTCTGGTCTTGATTCTTGCTGGGGCCCAACTTTTTGTGGGGGGTATCGAGCGGCTGGGTCGGGTTCTGCACGTCTCGGTCCTGGTTCTCGCTTTGGTGATCGTGCCGATCGCTACCGAGCTTCCGGAAAAGGTGAACAGCGTGCTTTGGGTACGACGGCATCAGGACACCCTGGCCTTTGGCAACGTCACCGGCGCCTTGGTGTTTCAAGGGAGCCTGCTCCCGGCGCTCGGCCTCATGTTGACGCCGTGGCGGGCGAGTCCGCTGCTGGTGATGAGCATGCTCATCACCATGGCAGGGGTGGGCTACCTGCGGGTCAGGTCGGCATCGGCGGCCGGCCTGGGCGCGGGTCAGGTGATGGCGGTCGGCCTTTTATATATGGCCTTTGTTGGGTATCTTCTGGCCGTATGAGTCAATTTGCCGTCATGGGTTGTCCCATAGACCATAGTCTGTCGCCAGTCATTCATCAGGCCTTTGGCGAGCTCGTGGGCCGGTCTGTGAGCTATGAGCGCCGGCGAGTCGAGGCGGGCGGCCTCGCGCACGCACTTGAGGTCTTCGTGGCCCAAGGGGGTCTCGGGGTGAACGTCACGGTCCCTCTGAAAACCGAGGCCTTTTCCCTTTCTAGGCGGCTGTCATCGCGTGCCCTGCGTGCCCAGGCCGTGAATACGATCTCCTGGGCCGAGGGTGCGGTCGTGGGCGACAACACCGATGGGGTAGGTCTTATTCGAGATCTCCGGGATAACCACGGGCTAGCGCTTCGCGATAGCCGGATCTTGCTGGTGGGCGCGGGGGGCGCGGCTTGGGGTGTGGTCGGCCCCCTCTTGGATGAAGGCGTAGCGCAGCTCGCTATCACCAATCGCACAGCGGCACGCGCCCAGGCGCTCGTGGATAGCCTGGGCGATGTCCGGGCGTCCGTGTTCTTGGCCGATGACGGCGACAAGCCGTTTGACTATGTGATCAATGCCACGGCCGCCGGCCTCTCCGGGGCCCTACCGGTGCTGCCGGAGACGGTGTTCCCGGGGGCCGTGGCCTACGATCTCGTATACGGCCCGCGCGCCCAGGGCTTTCTTTCTCATGCGCAACGTTGCGGGGCGCGCAGCGCCCTAGATGGCCTGGGGATGTTGGTTGAGCAGGCCGCGGAATCGTTTTTTTTGTGGCATGGGGTGCGGCCGCCGACCGAGCCCGTGCTGCAAAAGCTCCGGATGCCAAGCTGATCCGCCCCGTATGCTCGCCGGGAGGCGATACCCAAGGCGGGGAGGGATTCCCGGGAATATGGGGGTAGCGGCCTTTGCTATCTTTTCGCAAGTATTGACAAGGAGCTTTCATGACGAACGCGAACCCTTTGCTCATTCTTGACGCTCTTCCGCAGTTTGCCCATATCGAAGCCGAGCACATTGTGCCCGCCTTAGAGTCGCTTTTGGCCAGCACCCGCGCGGCGGTGGAGGAGCGCCTAGCGCGCGATGCCGGGGCCAAGTGGGATGATGTGGTCGCTTGGCTCGAGCGTTACGAAAGCCGTCTGAAGCGCTTTTGGTCGCCGGTCTCGCATCTGAACGCGGTCGCGGATGGCGCCGCCTTGCGCGAGGCCTACAACGAAGGCCTGGCGCTCTTGACTCGCTATCAGACGAGCTATGCCCAGGACGAGCGGGTGTACGAGGCCTATAAGAGGGTGGCCGAAGGACCGTTTTTTGGCGCCTTAAGTCAGGCTCAGAAACAGGTGGTGAACAACGCCTTGCGGGATATGCGGCTCTCGGGCGTGGCGTTAGCACCGGCGCCTAAGGCGCGTTTCAAGCTCATACAGGAGCGACTGGCGGAGCTCACCAGTCGTTTCGAGCAAAATGTTTTGGATGCCACCGATGCCTTTTCTCTCGTAGTAGATAAGGCCAGGCTCTCCGGGGTGCCGGACTCGGTCTGCGAAAAGGCGCGCGCCGAGGCTTTGGCTCACGGACAGCCGGGGTATCGGCTCACGCTTCAAGCCCCTTGTTACGTCCCGGTGATGACCTATGCGCACGATCGTGACCTACGCTCGGAAATGTACCGCGCCTATGTCACGCGCGCCGCCTCGGAGCAGGGGGGAAAATTCGACAATACCGAGCTTGCGCGCGAGATCCTCATGTTGCGCAAAGAGGCCGCGCATTTGCTCGGCTATCCCCATTACGCCGACTATTCGCTGGCGACGAAGATGGCCAAGGACGCCGAGGAGGTGTCGACGTTTCTGAAAGACCTCGCATTGCGGGCGCGCCCTGCGGCCTTGACGGAGTTGGCCGCAGTGCGCGAACTGGCCGCGCAGGATGGTTATGTCTTGGAGGCCTGGGATACGGCTTACTATGGCGAGCGGCTGAAGGAGCGGCACTACCAGTTTTCGGAAGAGGACCTGCGTCCCTACTTTCCCGTTC
>JAJYQN010000006.1 GCA_021794595.1 Pseudomonadota bacterium | reverse complement strand
CCGCGCTTTCCATATCAAGGCCAAGCGCGCCGCATTGCTCATAAAGACGGGTCTTTTCCTCGACTGTCGTCACAAGATGCGTCACTGAAAGCATGGCGCCACGGCGCGCCCCGGCTACGAGCCCATTCGCCACGTGTGTAGTGGGCCAGTCACACGTAACGTAAGACGCACCGTCCAAGGTGAGGATCCGGTTGGCCACGATCAGGGTACCGGGAGAAAGCCCGGGGGCAAGGCCTGCACAGGTCCCCCAACTCACCAAACCGCACACCCCCTCGGACAGCAGGCGCCAGGCCATGTCTCGGGCCCGCGCCGCACCCATGCCCGACACGCCCAACCAGCGTCCGGCACCAAGTGCCGATAAGGCGCCCGGGGGCGGAGGACGACGAGACAGTGTACGCGCCTCGTCCGGAAGTGCGGCGACAAATCCGTATCCGTCTAACGGGCCCGGCAATTGCGGTAGCTCGCCAACGCCCACAACGGGAAATATTTCGCGTAGCCGTGATACTTCAAGTAAAACACTCGCGGAAATCCGGGGGCCGTAAATTCGTCATCGGTCCACAGCCCGTCACGATCCTGACAACGCAAGAGGAACTCAATGCCGCGCGCCACGACCGCGCTATCGCACTCGCCCGCGGCCAGCAAAGCCAGGATCGCCCACGCGGTCTGAAAGGCCGTACTGCGAACCGCGTGACCCGCCAGCTCCGGATCGTGATAACTGTCATTCGTCTCGCCCCAGCCACCATCGGGCCGCTGAATGCGGGCAAGCCAGGCCACCGCCCCGCGGATACACGGGTCGTCAGGCGCGAGACCCGCTGCCTTCAGGCCGACCAAAACCGACCACGTTCCATAGATGTAGTTCGTTCCCCAACGGCCGAACCACGCCCCATGATCCTCTTGCTCGGTACGCAGATAGTCGATGGCACGAGCCATGACCGCGCGATATCGCTCATTGTTTCGGGCGCGCGCCAGCAGGGTCACACATCGGGCCGTCACATCGCTCGACGGTGGATCGAGTAACGCCCCATGATCGGCAAACGGAATTTCATTCAGGTAATAGTAGGTATTATCGGCATCGAAAGATCCGAATCCGCCGTTCGCCGACTGCATGCCGGCGACCCACTCGGCGGCCCGCTCTATGGCATAGGTAAACGCCTCATGGCCGAAATCTTCCATGGCCCAGGCTACCACGCTCGTATCGTCGAGATCGGGATAATGGCTGTTCTCGAACTGAAAGGGCCAACCGCCGCCGGCGAGATCGGGCTTACTTTCGCGCCAGTCGCCAGGCTGGTCCAAAAGCTGACGTTCCCGCATCCAAGACAAGGCCCGGAAAACCGCAGGTCTCGTGGCCTCCCGATCGGCGGCCTGCAAGGCTAGGCACGCAAGCCCCGTATCCCATATCGGAGAGACGCAAGGCTGACAATAGGCCTCGTCCTCGCCTATCAGCAACAACCGTTGGATAGCCAATAAAGCGGTGTGGCGATCACTGTGCTCGGGGCCGTAACCTAAGGCCGCGAGCAGCTCGTAGGCATTAACCATGGCAGGGAAAATCGCGCCTAGGCCACCGGTCCCGTTGAGGCGCTCGACAACCCAGGCCTCAGCCTTCTTGAGCGCCCGCGCGCGTATCCTTGCCGGAATAAAACGTTCGAGCTTAAAGCCTAGGCGCTCAAGCCGAAATAACACCCAGTTCGTGAACGACCGGATGGGAAAATAACGCTTCTCCTCGTAAGGCGGCACCACAAATAACTCGCTTATACCAATCCCACTCGGGTTACGGGCCTTGACCTTTAGGCTACAAAGCGCCAGAAGCGGAACCATGACCGTCCGCGACCAGTACGACACCTTGTTCAGGGTAATGGGAAACCAGCGCGGCGCCAGCATAAGCTCGACCGGCATGAAGGGAATCGCGTACCAGGGAACCTGCCCGAACTGCGCCAAGGCGATACGCGTAAACACGTTGGCGCGTGCTGCACCCCCATGGCTCAGAATGAGCGCACGGGCGCGACTCATATGCTCGGCGTTCACATCGTCGCCCGCGAGCTTTAGCGCATAGTAGGCCTTAACCGATCCACTGATATCAAAATGGCCGCCGTTATAAAGCGACCACCCCCCCTCTTCCATCTGGCGCCTACGGATATAGGCGGCCAGCTTGAGTTCCAGGGACCGGTCCACCTCGTCCATGAAATGCATCATCAGAATATATTCTGATGGGATAGTGCAGTCCGCTTCGAGCGGCCAACACCAAAAGCCCTCCTCGGCCTGTTGCGAAAGCAAGGCATCGCGGGCACTGGCTATGGCGGTCTCGAGAAGCGACCCACTGAGCTCGCCTGCAACGGCTTCGACGCTCCCCCGGCTTTTCGCCGGAACTCCCTGGCTTTTCATGTCTCGTGAATTCCTCTGAGAGGGCCGTGCGCCTCGTCACATGCTTTTCGAAACGATGGGCACGCTCGCGGGGGCTCTTGCTGACACCGTATAGAATAAAGCCTTTAAAAGCCAGTCCTTACGTACGGCGAGCTGACTAACGGCTATGGTCGCTTTGACGCTGCGTCGCGTGATCTTCACGTCTTGTCCACTTTGGAAATCACGTCGCCTATCGATCTTCCGGAGCGTCAATACCGCCATTCCTAAAGCCCATAAGCAGAACTTCCGCAGGCCCGATTCCTCCCGAGGTATCAAAAATACGTACTGAAGCGCTTGGCGCGCCTGCTCATGCGCCACGGCTATAAGGTCACCTAAACCCTTCGCGAAACCGGGGTCAAACCGGCCGGGCTTTAGATCGGCGAGATCAAAGCCATAACGAGCAAAGACGTCTTGCGGCAACCAACACGCCCCCCGCTCCCGGTCCTCCCATATATCCTTCAGGATGTTCGTCATCTGGAGAGTCTGCCCAAAAGCTACAGCCAGCACCATAAGCCGCTCCTTGTGGCGCGCCATCTCAGGAGAATACTCACAAAAGAGCCGAGTCAGCATCTCCCCTACGACCCCGGCCACGTAATAACAATAGCGATTCATGTCCAAGAGTGTCGGCAGGCCAGCCACGTCTTTGCGTTCCTGAAACTCGGCCATGCCGTCGGCCATGATCGCAACGCAGGTTTCTAAAGCCTGGCGTTGAGTCGCTGTAAAACCGTCCCCGATTCTGATCACCCGCGGGGTCTCTCGGACCAGGAGGCGCTCGGCTAAGGGCGTTGTCTGCGCAAGCGTCGAATCAAGGTCGCGCGCAAACAGCGAGGCATCGGCCCGACGCTTGACGACATCCGCGAAAGCGGTACAGAACTCGCGCTTCTTTGCCGTCGGCAATTGGGGGTCGTCCTCGATCGTATCGACGATACGGCAGAGAAGATAGCCGTTGCCGACAACATCGCGAAGCGCCGCGGGCAGCTGCGGGATGGTGAGCGCAAAAGTCCGCGAGACGTCTTGCAGCATGGCGTCTTGAAAGTGCCGATCATTGTGGTACGACACTCCGTCCTCCACTACCGCCTGGTTTAAGGACATCCCGTTCGTTCCTAGTCAGTGCACCGATTGATCCTGGCACCTATCTCCACGCTGCCGCGGGGATAGGTGCCGCCCAAGGGCTGTGGGAACTGTAGCATAAAGGGCCTTCTTCTTGAACTCGGTCCAGCCCCTAGCGACTCAGGCCGGAAGCGTCGCCAGCCCCTCGCGCGACCCCCTTTGCTTGTGGCGCCTCTCGAACCACTGCCACGACATAAGTACCGGCACGCCTAATACGATCTGCCGACCCCTGCGGCACAAGGCCATACTAAGCGCGATATCGGGCGCAACCCCTAAGACTGAGCCCAGCAAAACAAAGCCGCCCTCCTGGATCCCGAGGGCACCGGGCACGGCGAACGACACACTGTGGAGTGCCTGGATTAGGGCCTCGAAAATAAACAGTTGGGTAACACTCAAAGGCGCATGCATGAGGTGGCCCAATAAACCTATCTCCGCAGCGCTTCCGACGAACCCGAAAAGCTGCCACATCGCGCAGCGCAGTAAAACCCTGCGCTGCCTGTACAAAATACGGACCTTTTGATCAAGGGTCCGTAAAACCGGGGCCGCCCCGCGCCGACTGCGAAAAAACCGCCCGCCCAGCCGCTCAAAGAACCCCACCAATCCCATGCGCCACTGAATGACCAGAAACACCGCCACCACAAAGACGCCGATCGCAAGCGCCCCGAGCAGTTTCGGCACGAGAAAGCTCGCTCCAACATAAGGAAGCAGCGCGGCTATACCGGCCACCGTCAAAACGACCTGCCACACAAGCGTCACGCTTGTCTCGACGATCACGCTCGCCGAGGCCGTACAGGTTTTGACCCCCTTCAACCGCAGCAGGCGAATCGCGATCACTTCGCCCCCTACCCGCGCCACCGGAAGCAGCGTGTTCACGGCGTCGCGCACCATACCCAACCAAAAGAGCAGTGCCCAAGAGGCCTGGCGGCGCATCTTCAATAAGGCCCGCCAGCCACGGGTATCGAGCCCCACGGTGAGCAATCGCAAAGGGATCAACCACAAAAGCCCGAATCCGGCCACGGCCATGGTCTGCCCAATGCGCTGCCAACCCACATGGATGACAAGATCGATCACCGCGAATACGCCCATACCCGCGGCCGCCATCATAAGCCACGGCATCCAGCGCGATGGGCCGCGAATCGGAAGAGAATCGCGCTTCGTACACCCCGGATCGGGCCCGCGCTCCTCCCTCTGTTTGGTCTTAGGCACGCCCAGTGCCCCCGGGCCCGCGCAGCGTCAAAAGCGCCGGAAGCACAAGTAAGATCGTCGCCAAAGCCGCCCCCATAGCGATAAATAAGGTCTCGCCTAACACCGCCATCCCCGGGTTTGACGAGATCGCGAGGCTACCGAAAGAACTCATGGTCGTCAGCGCACTGAACACCACGGCCTCCGAGGTCGTCGTATCCAAAAGAACGGCCGTCCCGACGCCCCGCCGCCAGCGCACCACCAAGTAAATACTGAAGGCCACGCTCAGGCCTATCAGGAGCGGCAAAACGATGATATTGGCGAGGTTAAAGGCGATCCCAAGCCCCCACATGACCGAAACCGCGACCATGGCCGCGAGGATCAAGGGAATCAATATCGTCAAAGCGTCGGCGAAGCTCCTTAGTGTCAGCAAAAGCACGAGAGTGATAAGCACGAACGAGATCGCCGTCGCCTCCTGGAACGCATCGACCACCGCGCGACCCCCCTGCACCAGCAGAATCGGGGGACCGACAGCATCGGGGGCCACGCCCTCGACGTCATGCGCGAAACGGGCAATGTTTCGGTTGTGATTCAAGTTCAGCGAAGAAAAGACCTCGATGCGCGCCAGTCCGTGAGGGCCCAGGAATTGCCGCCGTAGCGTCGGCGGGAGCGTTGTAAGCGTCACGGGCCGGGCATTCAGGGCAGAACCCAATTGGCGCAGTTGCCAAGGCAGGGTCCCGATAATCCTGTCCTGCAGAGCCCGAAGCACAGGCGGACGCTTCGCGAATCGCGCCCGATAAGAGGAAAGCGTCCCGTCGAGCTTACGTACGGCCGCCGCCAAGGTGCCCTGGGGCCGCACGACCAGAAAGCCACGCAGGGCCTGCTGAAGACGTCGCAAACTCTGGGCGATATGCGCAGACGAAACCGGCTTTGTCTGGGTCGGTCGGATGGAAAACGGTGGCACAAGAAGCGCCATCTGAGCTATCACCGCGAGCTTGGCGTTTTGGTGCAATGGAACGAAACTCGCCGCCGTAAGGACCCGGCCCACCGTTTTAAGCTTATGTAAGCGCACCGCCACTCGCTGGGCCTGCCCCAGACTGGGCTCCAGAATATCGATGGGATAAGGCGAGATCCGGCTATTTTTCAGTAAGGCCTCGAATGTCGATACCGCCTCGCTGTGCGGATTCTGAAGGTGCATCGGATCAAAATCGAAACGGATCGAAAGAATGGCCGGAATCAAGGCTGCGGCCACCAGCACCGCCCCCAAGACGATGGCGCGGGGGTGACGATGCACCGGGAGATGCGCCAAGAGCGCTCGCAGTTGTCCCCGCGGCCGCCCGCCCGCGTGGCCATCCACGAACACCGTCAAAAGCGCCGGGGTCACGGTGAGGTTTGCCAACAACGCGAAAAACATCCCGGTCCCCGAGATAATGCCAAGATCCACAATGCCAGCGTAACTTGTGGGTACGAACGAATAAAAGCTAATGGCCGCGGCCACCGCCGCGAGACTCAAAGCACTACCGACCCCGCGCGCCGTGGCAGAAAGTGCTTGGCCGTTGTCGCCGAAAGCCCCTTCCTCTTGATAGCGAATACAAAACTGGATACCGAAATCGACCCCAAGGCCTACGAACAAGACCGCAAACGCGACCGAGATGAGGTTCAGGGGTCCTGTGGCCAAAAGCGCGAACGCGGCCGTCCATGTCAAACCCATAAAGAGCGTGCCCAGGATAATCAGGACGTAGCGCACCCTCCGCAGCCCCAAGGCCAGCATGACGAGGACCAGCGTCAAAGAAAGCCCAGTCGCAAGGCCCGCGCTTTGGGACACGGTCTCTACCTGTTCGTTATCGAGCGCCGCCGAGCCGGTGATGCGCACCGTGACACCGTTTTGGCTCGTCAAATCCAAGGCCCGCGCGCCTTGCCGCACACTGTTCATGGCCACGCGCACGGGCGCCCCGCCTTGGTAGTCGTAACGCGGCTTCACGACCACAAAACTGTCACCGGCGACCGAGCCCGTGGAACTCGATCCCATCATCAGCCGGCCCCACGGCATCGCGACATAGCGATCCTGCTCCTGCCCCTTCAGGGTCCGGCGAACCCCCAAGAGCACCGTGGAAAGTCCGGGTAGCTTCTGGCCCGGCTTCTTCGCTTGCTGAAGGGCGGCCGACAAAAGCCCTACGAAGCGGGGAAGCGTCGGATGCGCAGCGAGGGTTGCCACGAAAGGCTGTGCTTGGGATAACTGATCGGATAATTTCCACAAGCGCTGTTGGGAGAGGTACATAAGGCCCTCGCGGGCAAAAAACCGTCCTCCTCCCGGAACGTTGACTTGCGTGATGCCGCGCCCATGGCGACGTAACCACGTCGCTAGACGTCCCGCGTCCTCGCGCGCTAGGGCCTGAGACCCGCTCTGCACGACCACCAGCAAGGTCTTGTTGAGGCCGGGGAATGCCTTATTGAATCGGTGCTGGGCACGCTCGAAGGGCAAATCTTGGGAGAGCATCCTCCCCATATTGGTACTGATGGCGAAATGGGTGACGGTGTAATAAAGGGCGCTCGCGCTCAGCAGAAGGGAAACCGCGATCACCCACCACGCCCGACGTCGAGAGAAATCGGCAAGGCCTATGAGGGCCCCGAAATAGAGTCGGTCAAGCCGATAAACACTGCCTGACTGGCGTTTCTCGCCCCTAGGCATCGTTCGCTTCCTAGACTAGATCACAAAAGCCGAGACACGGAACCCCAAGCGCCTCTACAGCTTGGCGCACACGGGGGCTCATCAAGGCCATGAACTCGGCCTCTTGCCGATAACCGAGCGTGCGCGCCCCGGCGTCATCCTCAATCGCAGGGTGAAAATACATCTCGGTCGTTCCCTCTGGCAGGTTTCGCAAAAGACCCAGCACCGTATCCTCGTCCATAGCCCCCGAGGCTCCGAGCCCCAAGACGCTGTCGTTGTGCCGGACATGGGCGCGTTTGAGCCGCCAGCGCATAAGCGCCGCCCACGGGCCAGTCACGGCAACGCCTGAAAGCCGCGCCCCAAGCCCCGCAATGGACCGGCCTACCGGGGGCTCGTAAGGCAAGCGCACCGCGCGCATCCCATACTCGCTCCCTATCTTTAAGATCATACTGAGTACCGTAGGGTGGAGATGCATATGCTTGTGGGCATTGACGTGGTCAAGGGCCAGCCCGGTCTTCGCAAAGGCTGCGAATTGGGCATGAATCTCCGCCTCCAGCTGCCGGGCAACCGACCGGCTAAAGAAAAACCGGAACCCGGCGCGCACCAGACGGTCGTCTAGCCGGCCACGATCGTCCACAAGGCCGGGGATCTGATCCGGCGGGAGCACCGGGCGCCCGGCAGCCACCACCACATGCAAGCCGACATGCAGCGACGGGAGATCGCGCGCGCGCCGCACGGCATCGGCGGCGGCATCCTCGCCCATCATCAAGCTAGCGCACGTCAATATCCCAAAACGCGACGCCTTCTCTATCGCCTCGTTAACCGCCCAAGACAGACCGAAATCATCGGCGGTAACTATGACCCGGCGCGGCACATGACGACCTAACGCTGCCTAAAAAACCGCAAGAACTCGACACCTTCTCGTAAACGGCGGCCCATCATCTGCGGGCTCTTGATCATCTCCCCCACCATCTCGGCCACCTTGCCCGAGCGGAAGTAGAATTGCTTATAAAACGTCTCCACGGAATCGTAGATTTCGGTGTGGTTGAGGTGCGGATAGCTAAGGGCGCTCATCTGAACCCCTCGGTCATTCACCAAATGGTCGCTATCCTCGGCCTGCAGCCACCCGTTCTCTATGGCCTGCTTATAGAGAAAGGTCCCTGGGTAGGGGGCCGCAAGCGACACTTGCACGGTATGCGGGTTGATCTCCTTCGCGAACCGGATGGTCTCTTCGATCGTCTCGCGGGTCTCGCCCGGCAATCCGAGGATGAAGGTCCCATGTACGGTGATACCGAGGCTGTGACAATCCTTGGCAAAACGCCGAGCGATGTCGAGACGCACGCCCTTTTTAACGTTATTCAAGATCTTTTGATTGCCTGATTCATAACCGACCAAGAGCAGGCGCAAACCGTTCTCGCGCATAATCTTCAAGGTCTCGTAAGGAACGTTGGCCTTAGCGTTACAAGACCACGTGACGCCAAGCTTCCCCAACTGACGCGCGATCTCCTCAGCGCGCGGGGCATTATCGGTGAAGGTGTCGTCATCAAAAAACACCTCCGCGACCTGCGGAAATGAGCGCTGAATCAGCTTCACTTCCTCTACGACATGCTCGGCGCTGCGCACGAGATAGCGGTGGCCGCCCACCGTCTGCGGCCACAGACAAAAGGTGCAGCGCGACTTACAGCCGCGACCGGTATAAAACGACACATAAGGGTGTTTCAGATAGCCGATGAAGTAGTCTTCAACGCGCAGGTCACGCTTATAGACCTCGGTCACGAACGGCAGCTGGTCCATATCCTCAATCGGGGCCCTGTGGGGAGTATTCACCACCTCCCCCCGCTCCCCGCGGAACGTAAGCCCATCGATCTCGGCATAAGGCCGCCCTTCGGCAACCTCCTTGATCGTAAAATCGAAATCCTCGCGGGCCACGAAATCGATCGCCGGGGAGGCCGTCAACGATTCTTCGGGGGCGACCGCGACCTTAGCACCAACGAGCCCGATCTTCATGTTGGGGTAGGTCTTCTTCAGCGCTTCAGCGACCTTTACGTCATAGGGGAACGAGGGCGAGCTCGTATGGAGCACGGCCAGCTCATACCCATCCGCCATCGGCAAGACCTGCTCGAGACTGAGACCCGCCGCCGGGGCGTCTATCAATTTGCTTCCGGGGACCAAGGCGGCCGGCTGCGCGAGCCAGGTCGGATACCAAAAGGAACGGACTTCACGCTTGGCCTGATACCGCGATCCGGCGCCACCGTCGAATCCTTCATAGGAAGGAGGGTGAAGAAAGAGGGTTTTCATCATAGTCCTTACTCCCGATTGGCTTTTATACTTCCATCCGCACGCACCACGAGCGCCTGGCCACGCCACCTTACGCCCTGACCTAAAAACCCTAGCCCCCAGAGCCCGCAGAGTAAAGCATCTCCCAGGGGAACGAGCCCCGCCCGGAACCGGGTCCGAAGGCGATTACAGGCCCGGAAATGTAGCATGAGCCGCAGCAGCAAGGCCAGGAACGCGAGGACCGACACCGCGTCTTGCCGGGCCCACAACGCCGCCCCGGCCGCTAAGGGTAATCCGAACGTCACGACCGAAAAGGCATATCCCCAAGGATTGATCACCCGGATCGTGCGCAGCCAGCGCAACTGATGCCCGATAAGATCGCGCAATCGGGCCTCGTTTACGGTGGTCTCCACGAGATAAGCCGACAGCACAGTCCGAAGGCCGAGCGCGCGACTGCGGGCCCCGAGTTCGTAGTCGTCGGCCAGGTGTGAGGCGATGGCCTCAAAGCCGCCTATGGCCTCCAAGACCTCCCGGCGCAGGGCGATCGTCGCTCCAAAGGCGAAATCCGAGGAACCGAGCGCATGGGCCAATAGCACCTGGGGTACGAACCAATCGTGTATAAACAAGGCCCCCAGACGCGCCCACAGCGTATCGACCGGCCGGCCGCGGTACAGACAGGTCACGATCCCCACCCCCGGGTCCTGAACCGGGCCCGCCAAGGCCTTGAGGTAGTCGCCCCCGACATGGATATCGGCATCCGCCAAGACCAGGATATTGTACCGCACATGCGGCATCATATTCGCCAAATTGCTGACCTTGGCATTAGCGCCGATGAGCCGCGGATCGACCACCAATTCGACCTCACGCTCCGGAAACTCGGCTTGTAGGCGCCGCACCAGGGCAACGGCTGGGTCTGTCGCCTCCCGTACGCCAAACACCAGTTGATACGCGGGGTAATCCTGACAAAAAAACGACCGCAGGCCCTCGTACAGCCACGGTTCCTGACCGCAGAGCGGCTTTAAAACCGACATCGGCGGCAGCGCACAGGCCGACGCGCGCGCCTGCGGCCACGACTCGAGGGCTACGAGTTGAGCGAGCAAGACCCCCACCCCCAGGCTCGCAAGCCCGAACGGGGCCCACTGGACTAGAATCCCGATCACGCCCCGCCTCGCCCCGACCCTGTGTTCCGGACAGAGCCTTCGGCTGCGAACCAAGCGACCGCATCGGCCAAGGCCTCCGCAGCCGGCCGCGCCCGAAAGCCCAATTCGCGTTCGGCCTTCGCCGAGCTATAGAACATGCGTTTTTTCGCCATTCTGAGCTCGTCGAAGGTCACCAAGGGTACGGCCGCCGGGCGAGCCCGGGCGTACAACTCGGAGGCCGCGGCGATGGGCCACAAAAGATGCCGGGACAAGCGGATGCGCGGCGGCTTACGATGAACAAGAACGGCAATCAGGGCTAGAATGCGCTGCAAACTGAGATTCTCGCCGCCCAAGATATAGCGCTCGCCCAGACGACCTTTCTCGTAGGCCAAGCAATGGCCCTCGGCCACGTCATCGACATGGACGATATTGAGGCCCGTATCGACATAAGCCGGCATGCGCCCGCGCGCGGCATCGCGCACAATGCGTCCCGTGGGCGTAGGCTTGATGTCGCGCGGCCCTACGGGCGTCGAAGGGTTGACTATAACCACCGGGAGCCCAAGCCGCGCCAAGCGCCGCACCTCCGCTTCGGCAAGGAATTTGGATTGCTTGTAGGGTCCGACCATATCAGCGAAACTCACCGGCGTCTCTTCATCCGCCACGCCATCGGCGACCAGACCCAGTGTCGCGACACTGCTCGTGTACACCACGCGTCTTATCCCCGCAGTCAAGGCCTCTTCCATAAGGACTCGCGTGCCCTCGACATTGGCCCGAAACATGGCCTCCTTGTCCGGGACCCATAGACGATAATCGGCGGCGACATGGAAGAGCGCATCACAGCCCGCCAAGGCGGGACGTAAAGAGGCCGGCTGGGTCAAATCCCCCACCACCTGCTCGACGGCCAGCGCGGCAAGGTTGCGAACGTCGCTCTGCGCCCGCACGAGCGAGCGCACCTCATGGCCACGAGCGAGCAAGGCCCGCGCTACCGCTGAACCTACGAACCCCGATCCGCCCGTCAACAGAACCTTCATGACACCTCGCTTAAAATCTCAACCACCGGGAGCGGGGGGCCTGACCACGACCCCCTTCGCCAACCATGGACCCCGAACCGATCGCCGATGTTTCTGTGGCAAGCGCCGAGCTGCAAACGGCGGGGGATCGGGCGCATGCGCACTCGGCGTCGCTTGCGGAGGCAGCATCATCTGCTCCACCGCCTTCAACGGCAGATGGCCGCCATGGAGCAAGTAATCCCGATGCTGCAGATAGGCATCGCGCGTAAAGATATACTGGTCGACGGCGTTTTCGCGCACATAGCGCAAAGACGAACTGGCGTTGGCGCGGCTATTGATGACATCAAACACGGTGAGCGGGAGCGTAAGAGCGCTGTTCCCGACATAAAAAAGGACATTGGTCACGACGCCCATAATCAGGCTTGGGGTATTGCGCAGGGTGTCAGGCCCGATGAACGGCAGCACCAGATACGGTCCCCGGCCAACGCCCCAATGGGCCAATGTCAGCCCCGCGTCCTCGGTGTGGGCCTTTAAGCCGACATGGCTTGCCACATCGAAAAGTCCGAACACGCCCACGGTGCTATTCATCAAAAACCGGCCTATATCGCTCACCCCCTGCCGCAAACGACCCTGTAGAAAGTCATTCACGATGACGTCCGGGTATGCAACGTTGCGGAAAAAATGCGTCAAAGACGCCCGCAGCGGCCGCGGGGTGACGGCGGTGTACATATGAGTCACAGGGGTCATGATGAGGCGGTCGGTGGCGCTGTTGAAGGCATAGAAGCGCCGGTTCATGGGCTCGAGAGGGTCGACTCGGTGTCCAGCACCCCCGCCGGTCGTGGCGCATCCGACCACAAGGAGGGTAAGACATCCGCAAAGCGCAAGCCTCCGCCACCCCTGCCTCCTAAGGCGCGGCACGCCATCAGCCATGGCGCCCCGAGACATCGACTCCGTCCACCTTTAAGCCGCCTTTCGAGCGTGGCTCAGTTGAGCTACCTTGCTGCGCAATAGATCCAAGAGCGCAGGAAATCCTTTCCTGTGAATGATCGCCGTATATTGGGCGCGCTTGAGCGCAAGATCGCTCACGCCGTTGGCGACGATATTGACGATCTTCCAGTCCGCCCCGCTCGGCGCCAAAAGATAATCGAGCGTTGCCTCCTTGTGTCCGTGAGCCACAAGCTTCGTCTCCACCAAGACATCCCCGCGACCGACCGCGTGGGCCGCCGTTTCCTTGAACTGTTCCCCTGAATAGCTCTTGAATTGGGCCGCATAAGTGGCCACCGTAAGGCGCGTAAAGACCTTTATGAAAGCGGCGTGCTGCGTCGGCGAAAGGCGTGGCCAGTAAGGCCCGACCGTGATCTGCGCGATATAGGCGAGGTTATGGCTTTCGCGAACCGCCGGCGCGAGGATCCGATAACGACCATGAAACCCGATCTGGGGGCCTTTCTTCATCGCGGTGAGCAAAGTGTTCTGGAAACGTGCAATCACCGCGACAGCGGGTGCAACATTGGTCGCCTCGGCCACGACAGCCACGAGACACAGGCTTACAGTCCACGCCCAGGCCGCGAGCCGCCCTCTCCTCTTATGCCATTCCATAGCCTCTCCTTTTGCTTTTGTGATGGGTACCGAATCCTTAGACCTGCCGTCGATCATACGCCCGACCTTTCCATTGAGAACGTATCCCGCGAGCATACCATAGGGCCGAAGTATAGGTCATAAGCAAAAACGCGACCCCAGCACAGGGAAGCGCCAAGGGGGCCCACAAGGATTGGTGATAAAAACGCGCCGTGGGAAGGTAACTGCCGGCCATAAAAAGCCAAGCGAGCCAAGCCGTCGTGCGAATCGTTGAACCCCCGACGACAACCCCGGCAACCGGAACGACGAACATCAATACCATAATAATGCTGCAGACGATGAGCAGTAAAAAAGAGTACCGCAGCTGAGTAAAAGCGGTTCGCGCCACCATCCGCCAAAAACTCCCGAGAGTGGTGTCGCGCATCATGGTCGCCCCGTGCGTGACCCCCACCCAGGTGGGCCTTCCCGCCTTGCGCTTTATGAGTGCCGCCAAGGTGCAGTCGTCGATGACGGCGCCTCGTAAGGCACCAAACCCACCGATATCGGCAAGGGCATCGCGAGCCACCAAAAGGCAGCCGCCGGCGGCTGCCGCGTGGCGCGATGCCGGGGCGTTAGCAAGGCGAAACGGGTAGAGGAGTTTAAAGAAATAGATAAAGACCGGCATGAGCCAACGGTCCCAGAAGCCCCTCATCGCCGGCGCCGCCATGAGCGACACCAACGCCAACTGCTCGCGCCGCGCCTTCGCAAGCAAAGCCGCAACGATGCCGGGGGCCAAGAGAATATCGGCATCCACCAACAAAACATAAGGGGTCGTGGCCAAGGCCCGTCCCTGCTCCAAGGCCCACAACTTACCGGTCCAACCGGCAGGCAAAGCGGGGGCCGACAAGATCGTGAGTTCGGAAAGACCCGCGCCTCGGGCCCTTTCCGCCGTGGCATCCGTCGAACCGTCGTCTATGACAATGACCGGAAACGAAAACCCTTGCTGGCCCAGAGCCATGAGCGAACGAGCGATGACCTTCTCTTCGTTGCGCGCGGGCATCAAGACCGTGACAAGCTCAGCCCCTTGTTCCGGGTTCACGGGCTGAGACCCCGCCTCCAGGCATTCGGTCAGCCGCCACGGCTGCCAGGGAACGATGAGTAGCGCGAACCACAACATCGCGGCTAAGGCGCTTGCCCATGCCATCTTTCGGCCTACCGAATCGTAATTAGCCCGCGCTCTTGGTCGACACCGTGGGCACCGCCACGCTGACCCCGGAATCGCGGTAAACGGGTTCGGGCTCCGGGGCCATAGGCCCATCTACCCGCGGACCCCCCAAGAAGACCCGCAAGGCCTTAAGGGGATGAGCGAAGGTGTCATTGACCGCGGTACCCTCGTAGCCGCAGTGGACCATGCAATTATCGCATTTCGGATGACGACCGGTCCCGTAACGCTCCCAGGGAGTGGTCTCGATCAGCTCGGCAAACGACGTCGCATACCCCTCATCGCTCAAAAGATAGCAGGGCTTCTGCCACCCAAAGACGTTACGCGTCGGATTGCTCCAAGGAGTGCACTGATAGGCCTGATTCCCGGCCAGAAAATCGAGGAACAGGCTCGACTGATTGAACCGCCACTTCGCCTTCCGCTCACGACCGAGAGCAAAAATCCGGCGAAACAGCGCCTTACTCTGTCCGCGCCGCAAAAAGACATCCTGACGCGGGGCGCGCTCGTAGCTGTAGCCCGGGGATACGGTGACGCCCTCTACGCCGAGCTCGCTCACGAAGTCAAAGAACGAGGCCACTTCATCCGGGTCCTCTTCCTGGAAAAGCGTACAGTTCACGGTCACTCGAAACCCGCGGTCACGGGCGAGCTTGATCGCCTCCACGGCCTTATCAAAAACGCCCTCGCGGCACACCGACTGGTCGTGGCGCTCGCGATTCCCGTCCAAATGTACCGAAAACGTGAGATAGGGTGACGGAGTATAGTCATCGATTTTGCGCGGCAACAAGATCGCGTTGGTGCAGAGATAGACGAATTTCTTGCGCGCCACGATGCCAGCGACAATCGCCGGCATGTCCTTGTGAATCAAGGGTTCGCCACCGGGAATTGAGACGATGGGCGCCCCGCATTCATCAACCGCCCGCAGACACTCGTCGACACTCAAGCGCTTGTCGAGGATTTCCTCTGGGTACTCGATCTTACCGCAACCGGAACACTCCAGATTGCATCGGAAAAGGGGCTCTAGCATCAGAACCAAGGGGTAATGTTTAATCCCCCTCAACTTCTGACCCAGAATATAACGGCCTACCTGCCACTGTTGCCTTAAGGGCACCTGCATAATTCTCTCCTACTCCATGGGTCCCGAGACACTACTGGGGGGAACTCCGAGCCTTCTTTAACAACGCCGCTGGCAGCCTGAACGTGGTGGTCTCGGGCTCCGCTGGCATCTCTGTCACCTGGACTACGCCGAAGGCCTCAAGTTTCTTCAAGACCCCACGCACAAGAATCTCGGGGGTCGACGCCCCGGCGGTCACCCCGACCCGCAGCTGGCTACCGCTAAACCAAGCCTCATCCAATTCAGTCGCGTCTTGGACCAAATAGGCCCGCGTCCCGGGTTGTTCGCCGACCTCCCGTAAACGATTCGAATTCGAACTATTGCGTGCGCCGACCACCAGCAAAATATCCACCTGACCGGCCAGTTTCCGTACCGCATTCTGGCGGTTTTGGGTGGCATAACATATCCCACTCAAATCCGGCCCCTGTATATGCGGGAAGCGCTGCCGGAGGGCCACGATCACATCCTTGGTGTCGTCCACGCTCAAAGTCGTTTGGGTCACATAGGCGAGTCGTTGGTCTTGACCCACATCCAAAGCGGCCACATCGTTGACGTCAGACACAACGTAGACAGGACCCGGAATACGGCCACGCGTGCCCTCCACCTCCGGATGCCCAGGGTGACCTATAATGATCACCGCATACTGCTCCATACTGTAGCGTTGGGCCTGATAGTGGACCTTGGTCACAAGCGGGCAGGTCGCATCAAGAATATCGAGTTGCCGAGCCGCCGCTTCATCCACCATGGCCGTAGCGACCCCATGGGCACTGAAAATCGTCGGCGCCCCGGCCGGCACCTCGGAGAGACGCTCGACGAACACCGCGCCGCGCGACTTCAGGTCCTCGACCACGTGCTGATTGTGGACGATCTCGTGAAGCACATAGACGGGCGGCCCATATACCTCGAGCGCACGCTCCACGATCTCGATCGCGCGCACGACTCCGGCACAAAAACCCCGCGGTTGGGCCAATAACACATCCATTTTGGGCTTCGATGTCATCTAAGTAGCTCTTTCCTTAAGGCTGCCTATCACGCTCACGTTCGGGTCCGCACGCTATATCTTAGCATGCTACTGAATAGGCGCTCCAAGGTAAAGCTGCCCATCAGGGCCTCAAACAGCTATAAGCCAACCCCCAATCAACATCAGGGCTGCGGCCATCATGACGAGCGTAGCCAACCACCCGATAACAAGCGATCGGCCCGACACTGTAAAACCCCCCATGAGACTGCGGCGACGCGCCAAGACCATCATAAAGACCAGAATCGGGACCGCCACCAGCCCGTTCAAGACCGCGCTCAAGTACAGCGCACGCATCGAGTTGATCCCAAAGAGCGCAAGTCCGAGACCCGCCAGCCCGACCAGGGCGATAACGAGGTAGAACTGCGGGGTGTCCCGAGCCTTGGCGCTCAATCCCTGGGGCCAGCTGAAGGCGCCGGCCAAGGCGTAGGCGCAGGCCCCGGCCATGGCCGGAATGGCGAGTAAGCCCGTGGCCACGAGACCGGCGGTAAACACCTCAAATGTCCAATGGCCGGCCAAGGGTGCGAGCGCGCTCGCCGCCTCGCTCGCGGTAGCCACGTGGCGAACGCCATGGACTCTAAGGGTCGCTGCTGCCGTCACCGTGATAAAAAAAGCGATTACCTGGGACAAACCCATACCAATATAGGTATCTACGCGGATTCGTCGAAACTCCCGCGGTGCCTGGTTAGGTGCATATAAAAGCGGACTCTGCTTCGGATCCCGCTGCTCGATTTCCGCTTCCTGCCCCGCTTGCCAAAAAAACAGATAGGGGCTGATCGTCGTTCCCGCGATTGCGACCAAGGCCATGGCGAAGTGATGGCCGGGCAAGAGGGTCGGTTTAAGACCCAGTAAGGCTTGATGCCAATCGACATGCACCGAAAACGCCGTCGCGACGTAGGCCAATAGCGCGAGCGACAAGACCTCGAGCACGCGCGCATAACGCTGGTAGCGAACGAATACCTCGAGCACCACAATCAACACAAAAAACCCCGTGGCATAAGCGAGGCGATCACCGCCAAAAAGCAGCCGCATCGCCCCGCCCATGGCCACAAGATCGGCACCGATATTCAAGATATTAGCGACCAGAAGGGCCCCGACCAGGGAATGGCACAGCCAGCGCGGATAGTAGGCGCGCAGATTCTCAGCCAAACCACGGCCCGTGACGCGCGCCACCTGCGCACTAATCTCCTGAATCACCGCAACCAAGGGATAGAAGGCCCAGAGGGTCCAAATCATCTGATAACCAAACCGCGCCCCCACCTGCGAATAGGTGGCGATATTGCTCGGGTCATCGTCGGCGACACCGGTCAGAAACCCGGGACCAAGGTCCCGGAGTCTAATAGGTCGGGAAGATTCCGCACCGCGCGCCTTGGCTTCTTTCGACATAAGCTCAAGCGTAAAAGTGGGGCAAGAAACGCGCCAGGGACCTAAGAGACTTGCCTTAGCCATAGCGCCCCAGCTCACCTCATGCGCGACTTTTAAGGAGGCCGAGGGCCTTACCGTCCCGCGAGACGGGCCTACGCGAACTTCTGCCGACGCTGGGTGCAAGGGGAAGTAACCATAGCCGCCGAGGGCGCGCGCTCGGCGCGGATATGGGCGATCATCCCCACGCCAAGCGCCGTGTCGATTCCGTTCGCTCCCCGGTTTGCAAAAGACGCGGCATCAATAGCGACAGATACCCCCCATTCCACCAAAGAGCCAAGAATTCCGGCTGGATGTATTGTGCATTCCACGGTCCCTTAAGCTATAGTGCGCGTGGGGCAGCGGATAAGGCATTAGCCGAGAAGCGTGCTGGCCTTATGCGAGAAGCGGCATGCGGTTGACCTGCCCACGCATCGGACAACAAAGGAATAGCGGCCCACTCGACCCACGGATTCCCCATATGATTACGAGAACACAAGCTCACATTATCCGTCACCGTCCCAAAATCATCGCCCTGGTGGCGCTCATTACCTCTGGGCTGAGCCCCATCGCCCTAGCGCGAGCCGTTCCCTACGCAATCATCCGGGCCGGGAGCGGCGTGTCCGTCGCGATAGGCAGCCTCGATCAGAATTATCAAGAAACCAGTAACGGCTCGGTGCTCGACAAAGAGACCGGCTCTATCCCTCTGATTAGCTTCGGCGCGTCCTCGGTGAGTGGCAACCCCCAAGGAGGCCTATACTGGCGTATCCAGGGCCGGTCCGCGCGCGGGAACACGACCTACAATGGGCAAACGCTGGGCGGGACTCCGGTCCAGACGACGACCGCGAACACCATCTTCGATATCAACGGGCGCCTGGGCTTTGCCACTGGCATCGGCCGCCATATGGCGCTCATGCCCTATTTCGAAATGGGGGAACACCATTGGCGCCGGAATATCGGTTCCGGTCAAGGCGCCGGGGGAATCGAGCACTACACCAACGGCTACCTAGGAGGCGGTCTCCTCTGGGAGATCGCACTGAACCGCCGCTGGGTGCTAGCGCTCCACGGCATGGCGGGCTACACCTTCGGCGCCCAAATCACGGCCACCGATCCGGTACTCGTAAACACTAGTACCCACCAAACATTCTACGCAACCTCCAGCCAGACCCTGGGGGACAGCGCCTATGAGAGTGGCGGCCTCAAGGCCACCTACCTCATCAATCGAGTCTGGCGCGCCTTCATCCGCGTTGATGCCGTCCATTTCCGCTACGGGGCCTCTACCCCGATTCCACTCTTCACGACCACCGGCAGCGGGGAGCCCGGTTTTTACGAACCTAACAGCCAAACGACTCAGGTTGTGATCACAGTCGGGTCCGGCGCACGGTTTTGATGAGAAGGCCCGTCCCGGGGCCTTCTGTCATAAGCTCCGCTCTTTTGGTCGCTGCCTCCGAGAGGACATTCAGGTACACTGAAGCGCTTTTCACCAAACGGGGGCAGGGATGATGCGCATAGCCCACACCATGCTGCGAGTGGCCAATCTGGATAGGTCGCTCCAGTTCTATGAACACGCGCTTGGCATGCGACTTTTGCGGCGCAAAGACTACCCCGAAGGTCGCTTTACCTTAGCCTTTGTCGGCTATGGGCCCGAGCGCGAACAGGCGGTCTTGGAACTCACCCACAACTGGGATGTCGCGGACTACGAACGGGGAACAGGATTTGGGCACGTCGCAATCGAGGTCGAAGATGCCCAAACGGCCTGCGCCGCGGTCGCCCAAAACGGCGGTAAGGTAAGTCGTCCGGCGGGGCCCATGAAGCACGGAAAGACGATCATTGCCTTTGTCGAGGATCCGGACGGTTACCAGATCGAGTTTGTACAAAGAGTAGCCACATCGGACGAGGGACGCTCATGACATCGGCCGCTCTTTCGATCGCCACGCCGACGAACGCCTATTCCTTCGAGGTTGAGACGGCCGATGGCGATCGCCTACCGCTTGCCCGCTACCGCAGACAAGCGATCCTGATCGTCAATGTCGCGAGCCGCTGCGGCTTTACCGGGCAGTATGCGGGCCTCGAGGCCCTGTATCGCCTCTATAAGGACCAGGGGTTTACGGTACTCGCCTTTCCTTGTAATCAGTTCGGGGGGCAGGAACCGGGGACCAACGCGGATATTCAGGCCTTCTGCGCCCAAAGTTACGGGGTCACGTTCCCCGTGCTCGCGAAAATCGATGTCAAGGGAGCGGCCGCCGATCCGCTGTTTCGCTGGCTCACAGAGACCGCCCCGGGATGGTTCGGCCGCGGCGACATCAAATGGAACTTCACCAAGTTTCTTGTCGATCGCGAGGGGTGTATCGTAAAACGCTACGCCCCGGGCGTCCGGCCGAAGACGCTCGCCAAACCGATTTCCCGGCTTCTCGCGTCCGCCGGGGACTAAGGCCCCATGACGAGACACCGCAGACTGCCCTTGGTCTAAAACCCCTCCCCCACCCTGTGGTGGCACCGGTCGCGTAACTGGTATGAACTATGCATGTCACTTGGGCGCGCCGCTCCGATGCCCTTGGCACGCAAACCCGAAAGCGGCTCCCGGGATAAAGGACCGGCCTGCTCTCGCCAAAACAATGCCATCGGCCACCGAGCCATAACCATCCGCGACCCGATCCCGGCACCCCTGGATCTCGCTCACCCTTGAAGGGGGCAAAAATCGTCAGTCGGACCTCAGTGGGCGCTTATCAAGAGTCCACCCATCGCAACGGGGAGCAGAATGAATAAAGACACCATAGGTGGCCTTGAAGTCGATTTCTTGCAAAGGCTTATCCGCGAAACGGATATGGCCAAATTTTTTCATATCGCCGCCGAAGGTGTGGCCAAGATTCTGGGCGCCGATGGTGCGGCATTGATCGTCAAAGAAGAACCGGACCTGCTGCGCTACTGGTTTTTCCATGGTCTGCCACCCGCCTACAAACACCTCTCTATCTACGCCTTCAACGACCAATTGGGCGTGGCCGGCGAGGCCCTGCGGACCCGCGAAATCACCCTGGTCACAAACTACCCTCAAAGCCCTTACGCCATCCCTGACTACGTAAAAACCGGGCTTCACACGAGCCTTTGTAGCCCGGCCCGCGCCGGCGACGCCGTGATCGCGGTACTCGCCATCGCTTGGTTTTCGCCACCTAAGCGCCTACCCGACGCAAACGATTACAGAGTCGTTGAGATCGTATCGGATCTCATGGGGGCCGCCCTCCACCGCTTCCATACCGAAAATCGCCTTCGGGATCTCGCCATGCACGACCCGCTTACCGGAAGCGCCAACCGCAATCTGTTCTTCAACCGGCTAGAGCACGCCATGGCTATGGCCTTGAGGCGCGAGCGCCTCCTCGCGGTCATCGTCTTCGACATCGATAACTTTAAGATGATCAACGACCGTTTCGGACATCCGCTCGGCGATACCCTTCTTATGGAGGTCAGGGAACGGCTGCAAGACCTCGTTCGCAAGGGTGACACCATCGCTCGTATCGGCGGAGACGAGTTCGCCTTACTCCTTGAAGACGTCCGTTGCTACCGCGAAATCGAGATCGTCATCGAGCGCATACGCCAATCCTTGCATATCCGTTGGGGCTCCCTCATAAGCCAAGTGGCGGTGAGCGCAAGCCTCGGGGTCACGGTGTTTCCGATCGATGAAAGTGATGGCGAGTCCTTGATCCACAACGCCGATGCGGCGATGTATGAAGCCAAACGCGCCGGCGGCAATAAGGTGCTCTTTTTTACCGACACCATGGCAAAGGCCCATGCCCGCCAAAACGACCTCACGCTCGAGTTCCGGGCCGCGCTCGATCGGGGCGAGATGCAGCTGTACTTTCAGACCATAGTCGAGATAGCGACCGGGAAAGCGGTCTCCGCCGAGGCGCTTTTGCGCTGGAACCACCCGACCCGCGGCGTCCTTACGCCCTTAGACTTTATGGCGGCAATGGAACACCCTTATAACAGCGTGAAACTGGACCGCTGGGTCGTGTCGGAGGCCGTGAAGGTCCTGGCTCGTTGGCAGGCGCGCGGGATTTTTAAAAGGCTGCACATCAATCTTTCGGCCTCGTCCCTGGAAAATCATCTGTTTTGTGAAACGCTGCAGCGGGCCCTGAGGGAGTCGCCTCAGCCTGTCGACACCCATTACCTTGGCATTGAACTCGTCGAGTGGAATACCATGCAAGACATCGAGGCGGCGCGCCACTTGATAAGCGACTGCCAGACGCTCGGGGTATCGGTGGCACTCGACGACTTTGGCACCGGCTACGCCTCACTCCAACATCTCCGCCTACTGCCCATAAACAGCATCAAGATCGATCAAAGTTTCGTGGCCGGAATCACCACAGAGCGGGCCGATCGCATCTTGATCCAAAGCATGTTGAGCGCGGCCGAGGCCTTCGGGATCGAAGCCGTCGCAGAAGGCATCGAATCGGAAGAACAGAAGACGCTGCTTGTCGCCATGGGCTGCGTATACGGGCAGGGCTATCTGTTTTCTTGCCCGGGGCCGGACGACACGTTCTGGACAAAACTCGAGTAAAGGCCCCGAGCCCCGGACAAGACGCTAGGCGTCGTCACGACTCTTCGTCGGTGCGAAGACGCTTAATCTCTCCGCGACGACGTTTGGTCTCCAGGCGCCGCCGTTTTGAGCCTGCGGTCGGGCGGGTCGGGCGGCGGCGCTTAGGGGGAACGGCCGCGGCGCGGATCAAATCCACAGCGCGCGCCAGGGCATCGCGCCGATTTCCCTCTTGGGTCCGAAAACGTCGGGCCTGGATAATTATCTCTCCCGATCCGTTCAGACGTCGTCCGGCCAACGTCAGCAATCGTGCTTGTAGGTCCTTCGGCAAGGATGGCGAATGGACGACATCAAAACGCAACTGGGCCGCTGTGGCGACCTTATTCACGTTCTGCCCACCGGGTCCGGAGGCGCGCACGAATGTGAACTCGAATTCGCTGTCGTCGATCGCAATATCGGCTGTTATCTGAATAAGACTCATGGTATCCCAACCGCAAGCGGCCACTCCCGTACGCAGGAACCCAAAAGGGGATGCCCTTTTGGCCGCATCATGGCCTGGGATCCTATTGTAAACCGTCTGCGAACGCAGGGCCCCCTCCCGGTCTGCCAACACCCAAAACAGGAACCGGAGGAAGACGATATCGAGAGGGAAGCAGGTGGCGGACGCCCAGGTCCCGGGATAGCCTGCAAACGATCGATGTCGACTGCCGAATCCCCAGATCGAGAGCCTGAAGGAATTTCCTTTAAGCGCGGTCCGGGTCTTCCGGGGGCGCCACTATCGGGACAAACTCGGTCCCATTCCAGATGGTCGCTGACCGTGCCCGCCGCTTTCTGTCATGGGTATCGTCCTGCGAGCCATGCGTCCTCGGTCGCAAGAGTCGCCTGACAAGATTCCTTGCGCGCGGCAGGCGCTCGCGTATAGGACCGGGGCTTACAATTCCCAGGGACCCCGGTGACGGAGCATAGCGGGGCGCCGCAGACGGGCGATTTCTATAGGCCACGAGATTTGGGGGGTCGTATGTGACATACCGTTCGCGCGCGAGCACAAACTCGCTCACCTCTTCGGCCGCCGGAGGATCGTCGATACGCCGGTAGAAGGTCTTTATGAAGCTCTGTGGCCTGAGCAATTTGAATATCAGCGTGTTCGAATTGTGTAATGTCCCCCCGGGACGCGGGTTATAGTCGTACTGTTCCCGGTATCGGGCGGGATCAAGATCCAAACCCGCAGCCATGGCCTGCGCTGTCATCCACGCCAGCGTGCAATCCGCCAAGCCATGCTCCGCATAGCCGCCGCCCACATCGCAATGGGCGCCCGGGAACCAGACCTGGAGGCTGTTCTGACCAGGTAAGGGTTGCGCCGGAATCCGCCACGGACACGCGTTAAACACAGCCCGGTGCTCATCGATGGCGAGCGCCTGGTAGGCATAGCGGGTGTGGCGACTCAGCGCCGTGTCATGAAAGCGCATCAACACACGGTCGATAGCGCCTGGCACGCCAAGCGCCCCCACGGTATCGAAGACACCGATAAAATGAATGATAAAGCTCGTGGACTCATGAAATTCCGGATAACAGTAGGCCTTACGAAACGCGATCGCTGTGGGAGACTCGGGCGCAAAACTCGCGTGAAGATACAAGGCATAGGCCTCGTCCCTGAAGAGAGCAGAGCCAAATTCCGGGGTCAAAATCCCGCAATTGCGGATCAGGCCCGCGAGACAACGCGCCGTATAAGCCCCCCGACTGAAACCAAACAGATAAATCTCATCGCCTGGGACGTAGTTTTGGACGAGATAGGAATAAAGCTCCTGGACATGGGTATCAAGGCCCGCGGCTGTGGCTCCCGCGAATATCCGCCAAGCACCACACGAACTCGCACCGATGCCTTTCTGGTACTGCGCCAACTGCCGGACGCCATCGCGCGCGACGGGTGCCACGGCGTCGTACAACTTTTCGATATTCGACGGGTATTTACTGCCCTTGCTATCCCATGTCCCGTCCATAAAGAGGGCAATTCGCTTCATCCCGCACCTATGGCGTCAGCCAAGGCGTTTGCATCCCGCATCGCGACGCCATACAAAGAGCATAGGGCTCGAATCGACACCGTTCAAGACATGACCCTGCCCTGCCCCACAGCCACGCGTCAGGAAGAGCGATCTCCAGAAGACACCCTGCGCATCGATCCGTCTGTGACATAAGACCAGGATAGACGCGTGCGCATGGCCACCTTCGGCGACCCGCTCATATCCTTTACTAAAAGGATCCACCAAACTCACGACCGGCCACGGTTAAGTATTTCTGGACACGTACTGAGCTTCTTACGGATACGATTATGTCTTGGACATCAAGCCCGCGTCTTGAGCGGCGAGGGTCGCGACTGCCGACCAATCTTGCGTTTCGCCGCCTTGCGCTGCCAAGGCGATAAAGCGATCCCGCAAAATACTCGCAAAAGGAAGGGGCACAGCAAGGGCCTCCGCCGCTGTCAAAATGAGACGGATATCCTTCTGTCCTAATGAGGACGCAAAGCCAGGAGGCGTGAAATGGCGGTCCGCTATAAGAGCCCCGTAGTTCTTATAGAGCGGCACATTAAAGAGGCTTGATGTGAGGATCTCTAGATAGGCGTGGCGATCGATGCCTCCTTTTTCCACAAGGGCCATGGCCTCACCGAGAGACTCAATGACCGTGGCAATCAAAAAGTTGCCGCTCAGTTTTATGATATTGGCCTTTTCTGCTTGCTCCGCGACAACAAAAGTGCGCTGACCGATAGCTTCGAAAACCGGCCGCAGCCGATCAATGGCCGGGGGTAGACCGGCTGCCACAAGAAACAACTTGCCAGCGGCCGCGGCATCAGGACGCCCAAACACCGGACACGAGACATAGTGTTGTCCCGTGTCCGCGTGTGCTGCCGCAAGCCGCGCAGAGAGCGCGACACTTATAGTGCTACAGGACACGTGAATGGCCCCGGCCGGTAAATGCTTCAAGAGACCGTCATCGGCAAATACCGCATCTTGAACCGCGGCATCATCCGCCAGCATGGTGAACACGAGTTCGGCGTCACAAAGATCCCTCGGCGACTGGGCGGCACGCGCACCGCGAGAGACAAGCGGCTGCATTTTTTCTGGAGACCGGTTAAAGACAGTTAGGGTATGCCCCGCTGTCAGTAAGCGCATGGCCATACCCGAGCCCATCTGTCCTAAACCTATGAAACCGATCTTCATTTAACCACCTCCTGGTCGACCGTTCATTATGTGCGCTAGCAACCCGGAAACTCTAGTCCGAATCAAAGGCCCACCCACACAACCCCTGAGGGCATTGACAAGAAATGTGTCCCGAGTTTATCAAATCAGCCGTTTGCGCCTAAAACATATCGTTCATCTCGGGCGCGTCCATTTATCATGGAGACCCACTCATACAGGAGACAAAAAGATGTTAGCATCCCTGTTCGGTTTGGCGCAGTCCGCTCAGTCATGAGCTAACGCTTATTGGCCCCCGCCCGTCCCGACGGCCATTGGGATATCCCGGAGCGCGTCTATTTTACAAACGGGATAGCGCAGGTCCCGGAGGGTTGCTATTACCATCATCCTTGGCACAAGAGAACGAGACTTAGACAGGCAAGGGATCATAAACTCGGGCTGCGGTTGCCCCGACATAAACGCCCTAGCATCTACCCACAACAGCCTTTGATGGCATAAAATACGACCGCCGTTGACCTTTATCCAAGATAGCGGCTTCAGGAGCTTTGACAAAATGCGCGGGCCTGCGGCAATGATCTCCAGCAATGTGCGCCTGTGGGCCGCGCTCGTTCTTGGTAGCGTCCTCATGAGTTGGCTTTTCGCGGTGCTTCATATTCCCGCAGCACCGCTCTTTGCCGGGATGGTCACCGGGATTCTTGTTAACATGGATGGGCGCCTCATCTATTCGCCTCACTTATCGCGAATCGCGCAGATCATTCTTGGCGTAGCCATCGGCATACTTTTTAGCTACAAAGCGTTCTCGGCGATTGACGGACACTTCTTGGTGGTTCTGCTCGTAACTTTTGCGACTTTCGTCCTAAGCCTCCTGTCTGGACTCATTTTCAGTCGCCTTACAAAGGTCAGCCGCACCACGGGGCTTTTGTCCATGACATCGGGTGGCGCCAGCGGAATAACCGCCATTGCCCACGAGCTCCACGCAGACCTCCCCTTGGTCGCCATAGTGCAATACCTGCGCGTGGTGCTCGTCATGGCTACGCTTCCCGCGATCGTCATGTTCGTGTTCCACGGTTCGGTAAAGACACCAAGAGTGGCGCAAACCCCATCTTTGGATTGGGCCGCATGGGGCTATGCGCTTCTATTTCTGAGCTTTTGTGGACTGAGTGGTGCGTGGTTTGCGCGTATCCTTCGTATGGCCGCGCCCTACTTGCTTGGGCCCCTGATCATCTCCCTCCTCCTTACCGTCAGTAACGCATCCACGCTCCGCGCCCTTCCTCCTCCCATTATCGACCTGGCTTATCTATTGATCGGCTGGCAAGCAGGGCTACAGTTGTCCATTCGGCGTATACGCTCACAGATAAGACTCATCCCGATCGCGCTTGGCCTTATAATGGTTATCAACCTGCTCTGCGCCATTTTGGGATATGTGCTTGCCCACCTGGTGGGCGTCAGCAATCTCGACGGTTACCTCGCTACGGCCCCCGGCGCGCTTTATGCCGCGCTGGCCATTAGCATAGCCGCCCACGGTAATGTGCTATTCGTACTTGGCGTTCACCTCATTCGCCTACTTATGATGTTACTGATCATCCCCCCACTGGCGCGCTTCGTGGTCGTCAAACCCTCGCCCGGTAATCCCCCTGAAGCGGGCGACTGAGAAATGGAACATTCTCATGAGAGACGGTTAAGAGGACGGATGGTCGCGACCATCGGAAGCCATTCTCCCAGTCGATCAAGCCATGGTGGTTACATAGTCTGATTGCGAACATAGGCAAGAAGGGCAACTGTTACGACAACATCGCCGGGGTAGCGGGAACCCCAGTGTCAAAGTCGAGGCCGTCCCGGGAGAACGCTTTACGATGCGCCCGGGCGCCAGGAAACGGCTATTCGAATACATAGAGATTTACAGCAAGCGAAGGCGCCTACACCCCGGTCTCAGGTATCTATCTCAAGAGGCCCTCGAGCAGCGGCAGGTGGCTTAACTGAGTGTCCGTGATTCTGGGGAAAGATCAGTCTCGGCACTCATGTTCCAGCCGGCCTCTTTTCCAGCCGGCCTCTTCAAGATATCATCGGCCGAGCCTTTTGAGCGTGCCTCACTGCCTGCCCGAGTCCTCCGACAACACCCCTGGGATCAGGGTCGAGGCAAATATCCCCCGGCAGAGCCAGGCAGCCTCCCTTTGTAGGCTAGGGGCAGCCCCCATACCGGAGCCGACTGGCCGAACCTCTATTGTAGAGGTAGAAATATAGGAGCGGGGGGATTGAAGGCAGGGGCTGTCCTGTGACAGCATCAAGCCCCTGTTTGATGTCCAGCGGCACTTTGGCGGCACCGCTCGGTTCAGCCAACGGGGGTTTCTTGGCCTGCCGCAGGGGCACAATGCGCCGCTTGGGTTTACGAATGAGCACAACTCGGGTTGCAGTAGCGTACACAAATACCGCGGACGGCGCTGACGCCGGACGCGAGCTCGCATCCGGTCTTTTAAAGACCCTAGGCGATGGGAAGATCGACTGCATAATCGTCTTTGCCTCCCCACACTTTCAGTACGAGACCCTTCTCACCGCTCTCCACACAAGCTGTAAACCGAACTGTCTCGTCGGCTGCTCGTCCGCCGGGGAGTTCACCCAGAAAATGCACAAGCAAGGCTCCGCTGTTGCCTACGCGATCCAGTCCGATACCCTGCGGTTTTCGGCGGGTCTAGGCTGCGGCGTTAAAGGCAATTTTCACCAGGCGGCACGGGAAGCGGCGCACGGGTTTAAGGGAATCGATAGCCTGCTTCCCGGTAAGGCCGCTCTGGTCTTGATCGATACATTGGCCGGCCAGAGCGAGGATATTGTGGCTGAATTGACGACACTGACCCGCGGGGGCCACCAGTTTTTTGGCGGCGGCGCGGGCGACAATGGCCAATTCCAAAACACCCATGTTTTTATGGGCACAAAAGCCTATGAAGACGCCGTTTTGGTGCTCGAAATTTTAGCGGACAAGCCAATAGGAATAGGCTCTGCTAACGGCTGGGAACCGGACTCGGCGCTCATGAGGGTCACCGCGGCGCATGGGTCGCTGATCGAAAGCATCAACTCACTTCCCGCGCTCGATGTGTATGAAGAGTACGCCCGGAATATCGGGATCCCTTTCGACCGCAACAAACCGTTGCCGTTTTTTCTAGAGCACATAATAGGAGTCGAAACAGCGGGACAGTACCGCTTGCGGGTACCGCTTTCGGGCACGGCTGATGGCGCGATCCAGTGCGCGGCCGACGTGCCTGTCCATTCGCTCATTCGAGTCATGAAAGCGACGACTCATTCGGCCCGCGCCGCGGCCGCGGCAGCCACTCGTACTGCGCTCAGTCATATGGCCGGGCCGCCTGCGGCCGCTCTGTTTTTTGATTGCGTTGCGACCCGCCTACGACTGGGCAGCCACTTTGAGCAAGAACTACAAGCGGTCAGTGACTTGCTACCAGACACCCCGTTGGCCGGTTGCAATACCTACGGCCAAGTGGTGCGCGCTACAGGACAATTCCAGGGATTTCATAACTGCACCGCCGTTGTCTGCGTATTACCGGACTAGTCGTGGATGAAATCGCCTTATTGACGGCCTTTGCCCTTCCCGAGGAGCGTCCGTCCGCCCTCAAGGGCTTGGCACAGAGAGTAGGGGCCGAAGATGCGATCCTATTCGTCCAGGACCCTCTCCTAGACGCCCTTCTACCAGCACCAGGCCTCCTACAAACCCTACCCTCTGGAGAATGGCGTTCATTTCTTTGCGATACCGCGCACGCCGCGAGCCGCATCGTCCGTGCCCTACCCTATCCTGAGCGCGATACCAAAAAAGAGGTTTTTGGGATCCGCGCCGACGACGGCAGCATCCTGGTACTCATCGCCCCGAACAGGCTCGATGAAGCCGCCTTAAAACGGCTTTTACGCTTCCTACCCTTACTTGCCGCAGCACCGCGCCAAGAGTTACTGACCCTGGGCCTTCAGCAACGGATGCAGGCAGCAACCGAAAGCGCAGAGCGCGCCCGGGCACTCGCTCGCAATCTTGATGAGGCACGCCTTGAACTGCAAGTCGCCTACCACACCCTCCATGCGACCGAGAGAACCCTCGTAGACGAACGGGAACGGCTATCTGTGACCCTACACAGCATTGGGGACGCCGTGATCAGCACTGACACCGATGGCCGAATTACGCTCATGAATGAGGCCGCGGAAAGCTGTACGGGTTGGAGCCGCGAAGATGCTCTGGGGCGCCCCCTTACCCAAGTCGCCCCACTCATCGACGAACATACGCGCCTGCCTCAGGAAAACCCCGTGACCGTTGTTCTCCGAACCCAGATGACCGCCGAGCTTTCCAACCACACCTTCCTTGTCAGACGGGACGGGTCTCTCGTCAGCATCAATGACAGCGCGGCTCCCATCCGTACGCGGCAGGGTGAGATGATCGGCGTTGTCCTGGTCTTTCGCGATATCAGCGAAAAACGCCGCCTGGAGGACGAACTGATCAAGACGCAGAGACTCGAATCGATCGGGATCCTCGCTGGCGGGATTGCCCATGATTTCAACAATATTCTCACAGCTGTTCTCGGCTACGTAGGGCTCGCCAAGCTCTACGGGAGCGCATTACCTAAGGTCGGCCAGATGCTGCTCGAGTCGGAAAACGCGATCCTCCGCGCCCGCGAACTCACGCGTAAATTACTCACCTTCGCCAAAGGCGGCGCTCCGATCCGCCAAAAAGGCGTACTGTCAGAGCCGCTCACGGAATCTCTTACGCTGTTGGCCATGAGCGGCCACACCGTGGCGCTTGATATTGCCGCCGACCTATGGCCTTGCGAATTCGATAACGGCCAATTGTCTCAGGTATTTACGAACCTCATCCTCAATGCCCAGGAGGCTACGAATCCTCCACCAGACCCCTCCAAACCGGCGCGCATTCAGGTCCGTGCTTATAACGACATGAATCCCCGCAAAACCGCCACGTTCAGAGGGCGCTCGGGCCCTTACGTCCATATAGAAGTCAAAGACGATGGCATCGGCATTCAGGAAGAGGCCATGCCCCATATATTCGAGCCATTCTTTACCACCAAGGGTGGCGGTACCGGGCTTGGGCTCGCGACCACCTATTCCATCGTAAAACGGCACGATGGCTACATCTATGCCGAACCACACCTTCCTAGAGGCACCATATTCCACGTCCTCCTACCAGCCTCGGAGGCGTCCCATGATCCCTTGCCAAACGATACCCAGACCCCCTAATCCCGGCGCTACGACCGTGGAATGCGAAACACCATAGACGACCGGTTCGCCAGCACCCGCAACGAAAATGCCAGGACATAAGTCCTAAAAACGGTGACGGTGTTTGTCAACAAAGATGTCGCATGGAGTGGATTAGGCCTCCTCCGATAAGGACTCCGGATTGGCACGCTTAAGGCTGAGCCACACCTCGGCCGGCGGCCGGCGCGATTCCGTAGGCCTTACTCCCTCGTCGTGCCGCGTCTTGTACGCCCAATTCGCCAAGGTCCTAGCCGACATCCCGAACTCACGAGCCGCTTGGGGGACAGACTTCTTCTTCTCGGTCACCCAACGCCCCGCCTGGGCCCGATATTGCGGCGTATACACCTGTTCTGGTAGTCCCTGCATCACACACCTCTGATCGTCAATATGCCGCGATTGAAGGCGTCCGTATTTATTGAGCCTAGCTCAGTCTGAGATTAGCAGCCATTGCCCGGTGTATGGCGAGGGATACGTTCTACGGTTTGGGTATAGTCCCACTCGATCGAACTCGGTTCGCATGTCCCTTCAATGGGTGTCGCGAAAATGGGATCCGGTACACACACTAGTGGCAAATACCCGGGGCCTGCAAAAAGGCCAGATGTTGGATCCAAGCCGATCCAGCCAGCACCCGGCAGGTAAATGTCAACCCACGCGTGCAAGGCCATGGAGTCAGAACGGGGCGCTATTCCCGTGGTCGTGGGATCGACCGACTGAGACCGCTCAATGAGGTAACCCGAGACAAAGCGGGCCGCAAGCCCCAGTTGGCGGGCTACTTGTATAAGTAGCCAGGCGCTATCGCGACACGCCCCCGTTCTTTGCGCAAGAGTCGCGTCGCAGGTCTGGATACCGGTTTCCAGGCGAGTTGTGTAGGTAATGAGATGTGCGATGTAGTGATTGAGGTGCGCAAGGAACGCCACAGTCGGCGAACTCTTGCATGGGAGGTCGGACATAAAGGTCTCGAAACGAGCCCCGTTTGCTGAGACCTCAAGATAGGGGGTAAGAGACTTTAGTAGGTGTGAATCGTAGGAAAACGGCCAGTGTTCAACGGAGCGATCTAGCAGGAAGTCCAGCGGGTTGATATCGACCCAGTCGATCACCGCCTTCATAACAACCGTTAGGTCGCGGGCTTTTTCAGAAAACACGACACGAGCGACAGAATTACCAAAAGAATCCTCTTGCCAATGGATGGTCTGAGGTGTGGGTGTGATGGTAAGTTCGTAGTCGCGGGTCGGCAGGCGACTATGGGCTGTCGGGCATAGCCTGATCAGGTGAGGACCTAAGAGAATCGCGCGATCATAGTGGTAGTGGATGCGATGACGGAGGGCAAGGGAGGAGTTCATGGGTTGGGGGGAAAGGGGTAGATCTGCCCCCCCGTATGCGTATTCTCACCGGCATCCTCCCAAGAGAATCTTGGAAGGTTTTCTAGGGCGAGTACGAGCCCCTCATTCCATCGTTGACTGAGGGCCTGAAAAAATGAGTCATCATCTCCGAGATGAAGAAATATGCCCTCGTCGAACGTGTTACGTCTATGTATGAGTAACTCCACCGGTGGCCCGACTGTCGCGTTGCTTCGCATCGTGGAATTCATAGAGACAAGAGCGCACCGGGCAGCCCGTTCAAGGTCGATAGTCGGGGTAATGACGCGGTCCAGAATCGGTTTACCGTACTTAGATTCGCCGATTTGCAAAAAAGGGTGCTCGTGCGACTCATGTATATAGTTGCCCTGCGGGTAGATCATGAAGATTTCCGGTTTCTGCCCAAAGATCTGGCCGCCGAGGATAAAGCTCGCTTCAAAGTTCGTGTGAGCCGTGTCCCGCTCACTCTGCTGCCGCTGGACAAGCGTGTTGGTCATGCCGACATAGTCCACTGCTTCTTGCATGCAAGTCACGCTCTGGAGGTTCGGGACCGCCCCTTGTTTGACGTCACCGTGGAGTTTTTTTATAACAGCTTGGGTAGTTGCGAGATTGCCAGACGAAAGTAATGTGAAGTAGCGTTGGCCCATCCAAGCAAAGCGGTGCATCTTTGAGTAGGCATTCATATTATCAACGCCGGCGTTCGTTCGGGAATCTGAACACAAGACAAGCCCTGCATTTACCCGAATGGCCAAACAGTATGTCATGCACGCCCCTCCTTGAAAGGCTTGCCTCATCGCCTGAGGCGCTGATCGTTGGCGGCCTAGGTGTGGGTCTTCCTACTCTTCTGAGCGTTAGTGCAAGACTGATGCCGAAAGCGCCTGAAGTGTGTGCCATAGAGCTTACCGACCACGTTTTTTCTGGCACCGCTTCATTATGGCCACAATTGTTTGGCGCAAGCGCCTCTCCTCTGCACGTGACCCGTTTATTTTGAGAAGTTAGGCGGCCCATCGTGCCCGTTTTTGAAGCAGACATGCCCAAACTGGGGCGTATTCAAGAGTATGGAATAAGGCGTTCCGCTCAGGAAACGGGCGCATGGAGCATTTAATGGCCTTCCTTACCCATAAGGTATACATCGGCATGGATATTGCTCTCAGTCATTTGGAAGACGCTTTAGCACGATGACGCGCAGCCCAAGGTTCCCGATCAGCGGACCGGGCCTAGCCCGGCCGCCATAGACGAAGGGATGGCCAACGTTATGAACTTTCAAACGTACTGCGTAGGATCTTTCTACGATGAATCGTTCGATGCAACCGGTACTCCGCGCCCTGGTTCCCGTTTTCTGTTGGATTGTTTGGATAGCTTATCTGCCGTAGAGATACTGAAACATCAGCGCGCAGCAGAGGCGGCTATGTATCGAATGGGCATCACGTTTGCAGTCTACGGCGGAGCAGAGGGGGCCGAAAAGATTCTTCCGTTTGATATCATTCCACGCATTATTGATGCGAGCGAATGGAACAAAATAGAGCAGGGCTTAAAGCAGCGGGGGCATGCGATCAATCTGTTCCTCGCCGATATCTACGGTAAACAGAGAATTCTTAGCGAAAAGATTGTGCCACGAGAGCTTGTTTTGTCGGCACCCACTTATCGACCGCAGTGTGTTGGGCTCACTGTCCCGCGCGGAATTTGGAATCATATATCGGGGACCGACTTGATTCGTGATGAAACAGGACAATTCTATGTTCTGGAGGACAATGTGCGCTGCCCCTCTGGCGTTTCCTATGTTTTGGAAAATCGTCGCATTCTAAAGCGCGCCTTGCCACAAGTTTTTGACGCCTCGCGCGTCAGGGCTGTCGATGACTACCCAAGCCGTTTGCTAAACGTCTTGGAGTTTCTGGCTCCTACGCCAATGGACTCAGCCGTTACTGTCGTTCTAACACCGGGAATGTACAATTCTGCCTATTTTGAACATGCCTTTCTTGCGCAGCAGATGGGTATTGAGCTTGTCGAAGGGCGCGATCTTTTGGTTATTGACGACGCGGTGTATATGCGAAATACCCGCGGCCTAGAGCGGGTCGATGTGATTTATCGGCGGATAGACGATGACTTTTTAGATCCGTTAGCGTTCCGTTCAGATTCACTCTTAGGCGTTCCAGGGCTTATGCGCGCATATCAAGCCGGTAATGTCGCCTTAGCGAACGCGCCTGGGACTGGCGTGGCCGATGACAAGGCGGTCTACGCTTACATGCCGAAGATCATTAAATACTACTTGGGAGAAGAGCCATTGATCCCGAATGTGCCGACCTATTTATGTGGAGAAAAACGCGACAGGGATTACGTGATTGCGAATATGGAAAACATGGTGATTAAAGCGACCGATGGATCGGGAGGCTACGGCATGTTGGTAGGTCCTACGTCAACAGCATCTGATCGTGCGTTATTCCGGGAGAAAATCACAGCGCATCCGAGACAGTATATCGCGCAACCCGCCATGAGTCTGTCTCGCGCCCCGGTCCTCGTAGAGGGACATTTTGAGGGGCGACATGTGGATCTGCGCCCCTACGTTCTTTACGGTCAAGAGATTTATGTGCTACCGGGTGGATTGACTCGTGTGGCTTTAAAGCGCGACTCGCTTGTGGTGAATTCCTCACAAGGCGGCGGCAGTAAGGATACCTGGGTGCTACAGAGCTAACAGAAACGATTCAGAATCGGGGGCGCTATGTTAAGTCGAGTGGCTGAGTCGATTTATTGGATGAGTCGATATCTTGAGCGGGCAGAAAGTGTAGCGCGACTTGTGGATGTCAATCTTCACCTGACTTTAGATGCGGCAGCAGATTATGGCGACCAGTGGGAGCCCCTTATCGATACCGTTGGCGGCCAGCCTTTATTTGCGGGTCGATACGGAGTGGCCGAGCGCGATAGTGTGATGCGTTTTTTGACGTTTGATCGAGAGAACCCCAACTCGATACTGTCATGCGCCTGGAAGGCGCGGGAGAATGCGCGATCGGTCCGCGATACAATTTCCTCAGAAATGTGGGAGCAGGCGAATCGGTTTTATGCCTTCTTGAAGGGCTATGCGGAAAGCGATTACGCACTTATGAATCCGCATGATTTCTATACCGAGGTCAAGATGGCCACCCACCTATTTGACGGAATCGCCGATGCGACTATGTCGCACGGGGATGCGTGGCACTTCCTGCGGCTTGGCGAAATGGTTGAGCGCGCGGATAAAACGTCGCGAATCCTCGATGTGAAATACTTCATATTGCTGCCGCGCTGGCAAGGTATCGGGAGTACTGTGGACAGTATCCAATGGGCGGCGCTTTTAAAGTCAGCAAGCGCTTTTGAGATGTATCGGAAAAAATATAAAAGCATCTCGCCCGCTAAAGTGGCGGATTTCCTGATTCTCAATCGAGAGTTTCCGCGGGCGATAAGATGGTGCCTTGATCAGGCTGCCGAGTCATTGCAATGCCTGAGTACAGGCATGCGCCAAAGTGCGCCCAATCAAGCGGAGAGACGGTTGGGCCGGTTGGTCTCTGAACTCCACTACGCGCGTATTGAGGAAGTGATTAGTCGCGGACTACATGAGTTCCTAGAAGACCTCCAGGGTTACTTGAGCTCTGTCCACGAAGCGATAGCCGAGACCTTCTTTTCAGCGACTTTGCCACTTACCGAACCTGTCAAGAGTGTAGCCCTAGGTGGAGGCCAGTAGGACCAATCTTTAGGATGGGTATCAAAGCCTGATTGGCGCATACCCTTAGGCGCAGGTCTCGTTGTGTCAGGGTCTTTGTCGCGGGTTTCGCTCTCTCGACTATCTGTGCCGGTGCCAGAGCGACAGCCTCGCACCTCAATTCGGGCATATAGCGACCCTTCTGATCTATTCCTGTGGCGCGGATGTTTCTTGTCATGACACGCCCCCATCCTGTCTCAATATGCTAAGGCACCTCTGATTTAGTCCCTACATACAAGCCGTAATGGTATAATACGCTCAAGTTCAGACGAGACCCATAGGAAGCCAACCCGTCGCGAGAAGTTTCTTTCGGATAGGGAGAAAGTGGTGCCCTGGCAGGACCTCTGCGCGGTGATCGCACCCTATTACCCCAAGGGCGAGAACGGCAGGCCCCCGGTGGGCTTGGAGCGCATGCTGTGCATTTATTTCCTCCAACAGTGGTTCAATCTCTCGGATCCAGGAGCGGAAGAAACGCTGTATGATTCCCAAGCCATGTGTGCCTTCGTTGGCATCGATCTGGGCCGGGAGCCGGTGCCGGATGAGACCACCATCTTGAAGTTCCGCCATCTCCTCGAGAAACACCACCTGGGGGAGAAGCTCTTCCAGGAAGTCCACCGTCACCTCGAGTCCCTGGGCGTCAAGGTCAGTAAGGTCACGATCGTCGATGCCACCATCATCAATGCCCCTTCGTCCACCAAGAACAAGGACAAGCAGCGCGATCCGGACATGCATCAGACGCGTAAGGGGAACCAGTGGTACTTCGGCATGAAGGCCCACATAGGCGTCGACAGCAAAACCAAGGTGATCCATGCGATCGTGGCCACCGCCGCCCATGTCCATGATGCTGCGGTCTTAGCCGATCTTCTCCATGGCGACGAGACCCGGGTGTGGGGCAACTCGGCCTACCAAGGCCAAACCGACGTCCTCTGCCAACACGCCCCCAAGGCCCGCGACCTCACGAATCGCCGCTATCGATATAAGGGCGTCGTAAACGAGGTCGAGCGCGCCAAGAATCGCGTGAAGTCCCAAATCCTCAGCCGCGTCGAACATGCTTTCGGCGTCATTAAGGGCGTCTTCCATTTCACCAAGGTCCGTTATCGGGGTCTTGAGAAGAACGCCCGCAGGCTCTTCGTGACCTGCGTGCTCGCCAATCTTTACCTCGTGCGCAAACTCCTGCTGCGACCATCCTGCTACGACCATTAAGGGTGTAGTCCGTCCCGAAATCGAGTTCGGGGCTACAAAAACCTCCCGGACGACCAAACAAAGCCCCGCTGGGGCGCGAAACGGTGCGTTTGGCCTTCCCGACCCAGCGGGATCTTGTCCCAACGTCCCGCGCCTGTAGAAATGAGAAGTTAGGCATCATGTATTGACCTGCCCGGCCTCAAGCGACGTGGATTAAGCTTACGGTCGGGTAAACCACCATCAACTCAGAGCCACCATTGAGGGGGCAGGTCATGACGAAGTGAAGCCAAGTACATAGGATTAGATACACACAAAGACACCATCGCGGTGGCCATTGCCGACGCCGGCCAAAATAAGCCTCGTTATTACGGGGAGATCGCGAATACGCCCGAGGCGATCGTGACACTCGTAAAGAAACTGAGCCCCCAGGGGGAAGTCTTATCCTTCTACTACGAGGCCGGTCCCTGTGGCTACGGGATCTATCGACAGCTGACCCATATCGGCCATGACTGTATGGTGGCCGCCCCCTCGCTCATCCCCACAAAGCCCGGGGATCGGGTGAAGACCGACCGCCGGGATAGTGAATCCCTTGCCCGCTTGCATCGGGCCGGTGAGCTCACCGCGGTCTGGGTCCCGGGACCCGAGCAAGAGGCGGTGCGGGACCTCACCCGCGCCCGGGAAGATACCAAGGCGCTTGAGCGCCAAGCAGCGTCTCAGTGCCTTCCTCCTGCGCCACGGCCGCCTCTATGCCTCGGGTAAGGCCAAATGGACCAAGGCCCATGGCGAGTGGCTGACGACCCTCACGTTCGCGGCCCCAGTCCAGAAGATCGTCTTCCAGCGCTGCGCGCCATACATGGTCGCCCCCTGTTTGCCAAGCCCTCACGTTATGACGGTAAGAAGGTGAAGATTGCAGCCATACAGCCGGACTTTGTGTGAGACTTAGCGTCTCTGTCCCTGATGGAATCCGCTGACCGGGGTTTCAATCAGGGAAACGTGCTTGATGCACGAAGGCGCGCGCAGAGTTTCCCGGTCACGGTCTAACCTCATTGCCATCACGTCATGATTGCCTGTGCAATCGGTGGTGAGCTTCCTCCTTTGTCAATGAACCGGTCTTGGGTCCATACCTTCGACCCGGCTACGCACTCCGGCCCGAAGGCGCGTAATCCACCCGGTAGTTCTGTCCGTGAGCGAGCAGCGCCCAGGCGGTGCGTGCGTTCTTATTGGCGAGCGCCACGGCAGCGACGTTTTTGTGGCGCCGATCGAGCAGCCGCTTCACCCAAATATCCCTAGGGTCGGTCCGGCGCTCGGCCACCCGTACCACGGCCCGCGCCCCATGGACAAGCAGCGTACGAAGATACCTGTCGCCGCGCTGGGCTTACGCCCAGAAGCGTCGGCTTAGCCCCGCTCGCATGCGGCCTGGGCGCGAGCCCGAGGAAGGCCGCGCATTGCCCCATGGGCGAAGGTCTTCGCATCCCCGATCGAAGCCACAAGCGCACTGGCCGTAAGCGGGCCGATACCCGGTATCTCTGCTAGCCTCCGACTCTCGGCGTTCTGCCGGTGCCACGTCTGAATCTGGGCCTCGAGTTCGTCCACCTGGCGGTCCAGCTCACCCAGGTGGGCCGCGAGCCGCGCGATCAACGGGCGCATGGTGTCGGGCAACCCGTTCTCGGCATCTAGTATTCTTGGGATCTGTTTCGCAATATGGCTGATGCCTTGCGGGATCACGAGCCCGAACTCCGAGAGCAATCCGCGGATCTGATGGGCCTTAAGCGGTGCGCGCCTTGACGAACCCCTGGCGGGCGCGGTGCACAGCGAGGATGGCTTGTTGCTCCGCCGTCTTTCCGGGTACGAAACGCATGCTGGGACGCGCCACCGCCTCACAGAGCGCTTCGGCGTCGGCGGCATCATTTTTGTTAGTCCGCACATAAGGCCGCACAAATTGCGGGGCCATCAGCTTCACCGTGTATCCGAGAGCGGTCAATTGCCGGGCCCAGTGATGGGCACTGCCGCAGGCCTCCATGCCGATCAAGCAGGGCTTCCGGTTGGCGGAGAACGTCAGCATTTGATGACGTTTGAGTGGCTTCTTCAGGGCTGCCTGTCCGTGGGTATCTACCCCATGGATCTGACACACCCGCTTTGCCAAATCAATCCCCATCGCTGTGATCTTCATGATCATCTCCTCTCCATGGGAGTGGGACATCACACTCTCCACTTTGGCGCTATTGATGCCATTTGGGGAGGGGGCGACATACCATTAGGATGCGCGACGGGACGTACAAGTCGCCCTCGCGCCCTCGATCTCGGCGCAATACATGATCTCACAGCGAAGCTACGAGAGGCTTGCTGCCGTCCTGCGGGCGAGCCGTGCGCTTGTCTTTCGCAGAAGAGGCTCGCCCACAATAACGGGACTACGTATCGATGTCCTTAAGCTAGGTGGCCTGCGGCCACCCGCCCGGACTTTCCCCTGGACGCAACGCGACGCCTCCCGCGGACACCGCGTCCTCGCTTCGCTTTCCATGGCGCGCAGCATCGGTCAGGTACCGGGATTCAACCCTCCACATCCATCTTCTCGTTGGTACGGATCGGCGACCAAAAGTAGCACCGTGGTAGTACCAGAAAAGACCAGATACAGTAGGATTGTGCTAAGTGCTTGATTTTATGGTGCCGGTGAGACGAATCGAACGCCCGACCTACTGATTACGAAATAGAGCCAGCCGGTATACCTACTGATTCACCAACCTTCACTTGCTTCCCTAAAACAAACAGTTAAGACTGTTGCCATGTCTATGGTGCACCCTGGATATGCCCCCCGATTCCCGCTCAAAGCGACACCAGAGCGGCACCGTTTCGACCTACTGATTACGGAGGTGAGCATGGTTAAGCGCCAACCGTTTACTGTCAAGTTGCTGGATGCCCTGCCGCCAGCGCTGGCCGGTAAGCGGGCTTATTACGGTGACACCGGGATGCCGGGTTTACAGGTGGCGGTGACCCCGCGTGGAACGCGGACGTTCGTTGTGCGCCATAAGATTGAGGGTCAATCGCGGCGCATTCGCCTCGGCGACTACCCCGCTATGACCATTGAACAAGCCCGTAAAAAAGCGCGCTCTCTCCTGAATCAGATCACGAATGGGGTTAATCCGATCACGGAGAAGCGGGCCGATCAGGCGCGCGCCGTTACGCTGGCCGAAGTCTTCACGGACTACTGTGCGGCCCGGAAAAACCTGAAGCCTAAAACGATGTACGACTACGACCGCGCGCTGACAGTCGCCTTCGCTGACTGGCACCCCCGCCCGCTGCTTGCGATCACAAAAGATATGATTGCCCGCCGCCATACGCAACTGGGTACGGATCACGGCGAGACCTACGCTAACTTCGCTATGCGGACGTTGCGGGCGCTCTTTAATTTCGCCATCGCCAATTATGAAGGCCCGAACGGCCATTCGATTATTCTGGACAACCCGGTGCGCCGACTCTCGCAGACGCGCGCTTGGTACCGCGCCAAGCGGCACGATGCCGTCTTGAGAGACTCGGACTTGCCCGCTTGGTTCGCGGCCGTGCGTGCGCTTGCAGACGAAGACCCGGATGGCCCCGGCGCCGTGGTTGCTGATTATCTGCACGTCCTGCTCCTGACGGGCCTACGGCGCTCTGAGGCGGCGGCGCTCGCCTGGCGGGATGTGGATTTGTCGGCCAAAACGCTCACCGTGCGCGACACCAAGAACGGCGAGGATCACACCCTACCATTGTCGGACTTCTTGTATGACCTCTTGACACGCCGCCGCGCGCGGGATGGCATTGGCGTTTACGTCTTTCCGGGACCGGGAAAAGGCGGGTACCTGATCGAACCGCGCCGAGGCGTCGGCAAGGTTATCGCGCATTCGGGTGTCTCGTTTACGTTGCACGACCTGCGCCGCACCTTCGCCACCCTCGCGGATGGACTCAGCCTTTTGCACTCCACCGTTAAGCGTCTGTTAAACCACAAAATGGGCGATGATGTAACCGCCGGTTATATCGTCCCCGGCCTAGAAAGCCTGCGCGTCCCTATACAGCGCATCACAGATGCGTTCTTAACGCGGGGGGGAGCGTCACCGGGCGGGATGGTGTTGTCGTTTGTGGCTGCTGGGGTAAAGGCCGGTACCGAGGTCGTGCCCGTAAATCGGAAGCGCGGCTAATGCCCACGGTCCTACGACATGGCCCCTACCGTTTTTATTTCTACAGTCATGAGCCGAACGAGCCGCCGCATGTACACGTCGATTGCGGGGGTTTGTCAGCCAAGTTCTGGCTTGAGCCTGTTGCCTTGGCGCGGAACGCGGGATATGCCGCACACCAGTTGCGAGAGTTACGGGGATTGATCGAGTTGCATTATAGAGAACTACTGGAGGCATGGTATGGGCATTTTGGCACCAAGCGCGGATGAGCGCGTAGCAGATGTACAGATCACCGAGGACATGCTGTCCGTGCGCCTTATGGACGGCCGCAACATATCGGTTCCGCTCGAATGGTACCCTCGTCTGGCCCATGCCAGCACCGCGGATCGCGCGAAGTGGGAAATCGCCGGTGGCGGCTATGGCATCCACTGGCCGGGACTCGACGAGGATTTGAGTACGGAGGGCTTGCTGAGGGGGGCACCGGCGCCGAGGAGAAAGCCATGAACAAGAGGGCCACGCATGCAACCGACGCGCAGACATCCGGGTATTGAAAGGAAAATTTATGCAGGGAAAACTGGTACCGAGGTCGTGCCCGTAAATCGAAAGGATGTCACCAACGATTAAATCCGCATCGGCACCGCCGATCATGCGTCCTGTCTCTCCGAAATCAGGGTTTAATAACAGGACTTCGTCGTGTAATAGGTCGTTAAATGGGGTGACTGCTAAGAGATTGACTAAGTCTTGAATATCCTCAGGGTCCATCTCTTCGAAACCTGGTTCCAGTTGGTTTGTTCGATAGACAGTATCGAGCTTCGCCAGTCGGATGGCATGAGCGGCTAGCGCCGTCTATTCAGTAGCTGTTGGGTCTTTTTGCTGCGAATAAGCCGCCATTGCCGATTTGGCTTTTTCCAGCACGGCGACAATGTGGCGGGTCACCTTGTCCCCGTCGATCCAGGCATTCCCACAGTCATCCCCCGGGATGGCTCCTTCCGGCGGGTACTCATTTGGGGCGAGAGTTATATAAAATGGAGAATTCCGCCATTTCTCTGTATAGCTCACAGGTAAGCGGTTTGCTGCCGCCTTAGCTATCCACGGCCGCGATATCGCGTGCGGAGCGCGGCGCTGAAGCTCGAACCGAAGAAGGTAGTCAAAAGCGGTGCCAACGAGACTATATCTCTTGCTGCGCGGCTTAACCTTAATAGCGATGCTCTGGCCATCGGTTGTTATAATTTTCGCGGCCTTATAACGAGACTGTCCCTCGCCAGTGTCCCAACGCCTGATAATGCGGTACGGCTTACCACACAATACGATCGGAGCCTGGTCCGCATCTTCGCGCGCACGCTCCCCAGGGTTGCGTCCGCGCGCTAATCCAGAATGAAGCCTGTAACTTGGCTGCGGCCTCCGGCTGCTTAATGAAGCTGGTAAGGCTCATAGCGCAACGTATGCCTCGGATGTATTAATGACGGTCGGTAATATGGTGACTGACGCCCTCGTTACCGAGAGCGGCACCGTGGCGGCACCGGAAAATCTTGGATACGTGAAAATTGTGCTAAGTGCTTGATTTTATGGTGCCGGTGAGACGAATCGAACGCCCGACCTACTGATTACGAATCAGTTGCTCTACCGACTGAGCTACACCGGCTTTGGTGGCGCTACTATAACCTTTGCCCGCGCCTGAAAGGAAGCTTAGTGGCCAGAATTGGCCGTAGAACGAAGTCTCACAATCACCTCGACCCCATCCATTTCCGTACCCTGGGGCAAGGGCGGTATACCCTCGACAGCCATGGTACGCGACTCAATATCCACAAGCTCGCCGGTTTCGACGTTATAGAAGTGGTGATGCGGGGCGGTATTGGAGTCATACACGAGCCTGCTCGGATCTATCACCACCTCACGGATCAGCCCTTTTTCAGCAAAGACCCCCAAGGTGTTGTAGACGGTAGCCTTAGACACATGGGTCTCGTCCCGGTTCACGAGGCGAAAAACCTCCTCGGCCGCGAGATGGGTCCTCCGAGACAACATCAGTCGAGCGATCTCAACCCGCTGGCTGGTCGGATTAATTCCGCGGCTACGCAAAAGCGCCGCCAAATCCATGCCGAAATCGGGGTGCACCGCTTGGTCTTCGTGCTTCTCCATGCCTTCATCCTAGCACAGGCTCCCTCGTAGCGCCTCCGGACACCCGGTCGGGGGCGTAAAGCCCCGGGTCCCATCGCGGATCACGCCCGAGCATGAGATCGGCCGCGAGCAAGGCCGAAGCGGGCCCCAGCACAATGCCATTACGAAACTGCCCGGTATTCACAAAGAGGCCCCGAATCTCGGGATGCTCGCCGATAAAGGGGACCCCGGTAGGGGACGAGGGCCTAAGCCCGGCCCATTGATGGGTGACGGGAAGGGATCGCAGTGCGGGTAAAAGATCGGTGGCGGCCGCCACAAGCTCTTCCCTGGCCTCAATCGTGGTGGCCTTATCAAACCCGACCTCCTCGATCGTGCTGCCAACCAAAATCGCGCCATCGCGCCGAGGAACGAGGTAGCGCGCGTTCTTCAAAACCATGGCAGTCAGCGTATCAGGCCTCGCCTGTATGACGATCATCTGTCCGCGCACCGGACCCACGGGCAGGTTCAGGCCGTAGCGTCCGAGTAAGCCGCTGCTCCAGGGTCCGCCCGCGACAAGCGCCTGACTGGCACGAACCTCCTCGCCATTCACCACAAGGCCCTTAAAGACGCTCCGTTGCCAACGAATGGCCTCGACCCGGGCGCCTTCGTGCACAGAGACCTTAAGACGCTTTAAATCCTGAGCCAGGGCGCGCAGAAGACGTGGGCTCCGCACCTGAGCCATCGTGGGCATCCACAGACCCGCCTCCTTACCCTCGTATCCGGCAAGCGGGACACCGCCCTCCCGTCTCTCCAAGGCCACTCCAAACCGGGCGGCCCAGTCTTGGGCGGCTTCGCCCTCGTCAACGCCTAGGCGCAAAAGCCCGGATTCGGTCCATTCGGGATCGACGCCCGTCGTCTCCGCCAAACTCTGGCAGAGACCGGGGTAACGGTCCTGGCTGTAGCGGGCAAGCCAAGTCACAGGATCCGGGTAACGCCATGGGTGCAGAGGCGACAAAATGCCGCCCGCCGCCCACGAGGCCTCACGCCCTACGGCGCCCTGCTCAAAAACCACGACCTCGCGGCCAGCTAAAGCCAGCTCACGAGCGGTGAGAAGGCCAATAATCCCGGCCCCGATTACGGCAATAGGGTATGTATGCACGCGCGCATTCTGACATTCAAACGAACAGGAAGAAAGGCGCCCGGAGGCCTTGGGTCGAGCCTGAAAAGACCCAAGCCTCGGCTAGGAACGCCCAACACGAGGTTGCCGATGCAAGGCCTTTGGCAGCGGGAATACCACACTCTCCACCGGACCCACTTGTTCCTCGACCAGTTGCGCGCCCCACTCCAGAAGACGCGCGATCACGGCCTGCACCGAAGGCTCGGGGGTCGAGGCCCCGGCCGTCACGCCCACGGCGGCGTTATCCGCAAACCAGTCGCGATCCAAATCATCGCATCCGTCAACCAAGTAGGCCCGAAGACCCATGCTCGCAGCCAACTCCCGCAAACGATTGGCGTTTGAGCTATGGGACGAACCCACCACCACCATGACATCGCAGCGCTCCGCGAGCCCCCGCACCGCATCCTGGCGGTTTTGGGTCGCGTAACAGATGTCATCGGTACGCGGCCCGCAGGCCCCGGGAAACCGTGCCCGCAGGGCGCTCACGAGACGCGATGTATCGTCTACCGATAGAGTGGTCTGGGTCACAAACGCCACATGCAAGGGATCCTTGACCGGCACACACGCCAAATCTTGCTCGTTTTCGACGAGATAGACCCCGTCTTCCACCTGGCCGAGCGTTCCTTCGACCTCGGGATGTCCGGCATGGCCGATCAATAAGCATTCATATCCTGCCCGCCGCCACCGCACCACTTCCTTGTGGACCTTAGAAACCAAGGGGCATGTCGCATCAAAGACCTCGAGGCCACGAGCGCGCGCCTCGTCGCCCACCGTGCGGGCGACGCCGTGCGCACTGAAAACGACCCGAGCCCCCTCCGGCACCTCATTCAGGTCTTCTACGAAGATCGCCCCGCGCGCCCGTAGGGCCTCGACGACCTGGCGATTATGCACGACCTCGTGACGCACGTAGATAGGGGCCCCGAACTCCTCTAGCGCGCGCTCGACAATCGCGATGGCCCGCTCAACTCCCGCACAAAACCCGCGCGGGTTCGCTACATACACCTTCATACCTACCCCTCGGGCGTCAGCGCACGCCCGATTGCGACGATTTCGACATCAAACACCAGATCGTGCCCCGCCAGCGGGTGGGTAAAATCGACCTCGGCCCCCCCTTCCGTCACCGCCACAATCCGGCCCATCACCTCACTGCCATCGGGCATTGTAAAACCAAACGCCATGCCAGGGATGAGATCAACGTCGGTGGGGAACTGAGCGCGATCGAGAATTTCGCGGGCGTTTTCGTCGGCCTCACCAAACCCGTCCGCAGCCGGTACCACAAATTGTCCGCGCTCGCCCACCGCAAGCCCGATCAGACAACGCTCCAGACCGGGAACCAGATCCCCCCGACCGATTACGACCTGCCACGGCTGCTCGAGTTCAGTCCCATCGATGCGGGTCCCATCGGTCAAAGACAAGGTGAAATGGAACGAGACCGTGCAGCCGTGTTCGATCCGTTCCATAAAAGGCCTATTTTTCCTCGCCTACGGCGGCGTTCCGCGACACTAAGGTATCCACCGCCAAAAGGATGGCCCCCAGAGTAATTGCGCTATCGGCCAAATTGAAGGTATACCAGTGCCACGAGCCAATATGGAAGTCGATGAAATCGACGACCCGTCCGATCCTTAGGCGATCGACGAGATTACCCAGCGCCCCTCCCAGTATGAACATGAGCGCCACCACCATAAGCCGGCTTTCCCGCTCTGCGCGCGCCAAAAACCAGACGATGCCGACCACCATCAAGACCGCGACGACCACAAAAAAGAGGTTTTGCCAGCCGCTTGCATTACTTAAAAAACCGAAGGCCGCGCCGCGATTATAAACCAGGGCCAAATTGAGGTAGCTATCGATACGAATAGGCCCGGAACTCAGATGGCGCACAGCCTCCCATTTACTCCATTGATCGAGCCCAAAAACCGCCAAGGCAATCGCCAGATAAGGCCACATCACGCATATCTCCTAACTTTGGGCGCTCCGGTAATAGTGGCCATGCAGCGTCCGCACAGATCCGGGTGGGAGGCCAAGGCGCCGACCTCGGCCCTATGATGCCAACAGCGCGCACATTTCTTATGAGCGGAGGCCTTCACCATAACAAAGAGATCCGGGCGCTCGGTCGCGACCGCCGTATCGGGGCGATCGGCCAGCGCGTGGATGCGCAGCTCGGAGGTAATAAAGACGTAGCGCAGTTCATCGGCCAACCGCTCCAAAGTGAGCGCGAGCTCGGGGCTTACATAAAGGTCGAGCTCCGCGTCCAAGGAAGACCCGACGGCCCCGCTGACCCGTAAGCGCTCCAACTCCGGGCCGACCGCTTGACGCAGCTCCAACATGAGGTACCAAGAGGCCAGATCCTCTGGAGCGCTCGCCAGCCCCTCGAAGCGATGCCAGATATTGAGAAACACGCTCTTTGCGCGCCGGCCCGCCATATGCTTCCATACCTCTTCGGCCGTAAAGCTTAAGATCGGCGCCATGTGACGCACCACCACTTCCAGCATATGGGACAAGACGGTCTGCGCCGAGCGCCGCTCACGGCTCGTTGCCTCCGAGGTGTACAGTCGGTCCTTTAAAACATCGAGGTAAAAGCCGCCCAAATCGACCACGCAGAACTGATGCAACCGCTGATAAACGAGATGGAACTGGAATTGCTCATAGGCCTCCTGCAAGGAGTGATCGAGTTCCTGCGTGCGCGCCAGCGCCCACTGATCCAACATGAGCAGATCCGCCGCCGACACAAGATCGGTATCGGGGTTAAAACCCGCGAGATTCGCCAAAAGATAGCGCGCGGTATTACGCAGCCGCCGGTAGCCCTCGGTCACCCGCTTCAGGATCTCCTGGGAGAGCGACATTTCGGCGCGATAATCGGTGGCCGCAACCCATAAACGCAGGACATCGGCACCGAGACTCTTTGTGATCTCCTGCGGCTCGATCCCGTTCCCTTTGGACTTCGCCATCTTTTGTCCGGCGGCATCGACTGTAAAGCCGTGCGTCAAAACGCCCCTGTAAGGGGCCCGTCCCGAGTCGCCGACCGAGGTGAGTAGCGACGACTGGAACCATCCCCGGTGCTGATCCGATCCCTCCAGATAAAGGTCGGCGGGCCGTGCGAGATCCGACCGCGTGGCCAAGACGCAGGCATGCGTCGATCCAGAGTCAAACCAGACGTCCAAGACATCCCGTACCGCCTCGTACTCGTCGGCCTCATCTCCCAGCCAAGCCGATATCGGGCGCTCAAACCATCCATCAATCCCTTCGACTTCGATGACGGCTGCGATCTGCTCCAAAAGCTCCACGGTCCGGGGATGGAGTTCTCCAGTCGTTTTATGCAAGAAAAACGGAATCGGTACGCCCCAAGCCCGCTGGCGAGAAATGCACCAGTCGGGACGCGAGTCCACCATCTGCGCAATGCGCTGCTCGCCCCAGCCCGGCATCCACCGTACCCCTTTTATGGCGTCCAAGGCCTGATCACGCAAGCCCTGCGCATCCATGGACACGAACCATTGGGCGGTCGCACGAAAGATGATGGGCGTCTTATGTCGCCAGCAATGGGGGTAGCTATGGCTTATGGTCTCGACATGCCACAGCGCGCCCCGCTCCTTCAAAACCGCGATCAGCCGCTTCGCGCCCTCCGCGACCGTGAGCCCCTCCACGTACGGGGTGCCCGCCACAAACCGCCCATCGCCCGCCACCGGGCCCTCAATGGGCAGGACATCACCACTTACGCGGCTATAAAGCCGGGCTGCCTGATAATCCTCCTCGCCGTGCGCGGGCGCGATATGAACAAGGCCGGTACCGGCCTCCGTGGTCACATGACCCGCCTCGATAACCGGCACTGAGCGCTCTAGAAACGGGTGCTGCAGGCGCAGGCCCACCAAGGCCCGGCCTGGCACGCTAAGACCCGTTGGATGATCGACAAGTCCGTAGCGCACAGCTACCGTATCGGCCAACTCGTCTGCGACCAGCCAATACTCCTTACCGCTATCCATGAGCCGGTAGACGATATCGGGGTGGACTGCGACCGCGCGATTAGCGGGCAAAGTCCAGGGGGTCGTAGTCCAGATGACAAGACCCACAGGCGCCGATCGCGGCGCTAGGGCGAGCCGCCTCCAGAAATCCTTAAGGTCTTTAACCGCGAACCGCACATCGATGGCTTGAGTCGTATGCTCCTCATAATCGACCTCGGCCTCCGCCAAGGCCGAGCGGCAATCGAGGCACCAATGCACCGGCTTCTCGCTTCGATACACGTGTCCGCGCCCCAGCAGACGCGCGAGTTCGCGCACGATATTGGCCTCGAAGGCGAAATCCATCGTGAGATAAGGGTGATCAAAATCGCCCAATATCCCTAAGCGCTCAAAATCCGTCTTCTGGGTCGCGACCTGGGCTGCGGCATACTCTCGGCAGGCCCGGCGAAAGCTGCGGGCATCCACGTCTCGCCCACACCGTCCCACGGTCTTTTCGACCGCCAATTCGATCGGCAGCCCATGACAGTCCCAGCCCGGTACGTACGGGGCGTCAAAGCCCGCAAAACCCTTGGCCTTGACGATGATATCCTTCAATGTCTTATTGACCGCATGGCCTAAATGAATGGCACCGTTGGCGTAGGGAGGACCGTCGTGCAAGACATAGCGTGGGTGATCGGCATGATAGCGGCGCAACTGCTCATAGAGAGCCATCTCCTGCCACGCCCGCACTTGTTCCGGCTCGCGGGTCGGCAAACCACCGCGCATCGGAAACTCGGTGTGGGGCAGTTGCAAGGTACTTTTATAATCCGCACTCATGACGCAACCTCATAGTGAGCGAAAAAGGCGAGCGCGCTCGCGCGATCGGCCGCAATCTGCCTCTGCAATGCCTCCAGGGACGAAAACTTTTGTTCGGCCCGCAAACGCGTCAGAAAACTGACGGACAGCAGCTGTCCGTACAGATCGCCGGTAAAATCGAGAACATGAACCTCGAGCAGCACTTGCTTGCCACCCACCGTCGGACGCCGCCCCACGTTGGCGATACCGCGACCGATACGGCCATCGGGCCACTCGACCTGCACCGCGAATACGCCCATCAAGGGCGCGGGTTCACGCATAAGGAGATTCGCCGTCGGGAAACCCAAAAGCCGCCCGCGGGCATCGCCGTGCACCACGCGTCCCCGGTAGCGATACGGCGTACCCGTAAGCCGCTGCGCTTCTTCAAGCGCCCCCTCGGAGAGTGCAAGACGCAGACGTGTACTGCTCACCCTATGGCCCGCCTCGGTAAAGGTCGGGGTTGGATCGACGGAAAAACCGAGACGCCCACCGGCCTCCTTGAGCATCGCAAAATCCCCGGCGCGGCCAGCCCCGAAGCGAAAATCGTCCCCAATCACAAGCGCTTGCACGCGCAAGGTCTTGACCAGGATGTCTTCGATGAACGCCGATGCCGAAAGCCCCGCCAACCGGGCATTAAAGCGCAACACCAACACCGTATCCACCTGGGCATAACGAAGGGCGCGCAGCTTTTCGGATAAGCGCATAAGGCGCGGTCGAGGTTCGTCCCCCCGAAAATACTCTTGCGGTTGCGGCTCAAAAAGCATGACGAGCGTAGGCGCGCGGAAGGCCGAAGCCCGCTCTCGCAAAGAGGCTATGAGACGCCGATGTCCACGATGAAAACCGTCAAAATTGCCAATCGTGGCCACAGCTCCCCAATGCCGTGGTCGGACGTTATAAAGCCCTCGAATACACTCCATGATAGGCACTAACCGAAAACGTGAAAGCTTAACGTATCGCCTAGAAAGGGTCTAGGCGCCATAGGAAATGGGCACGACCTGCGCCAATGCGACTACGCGCTCCGTTTACGCGAGAGCTGCGCGGCCGACGCCCGCCGCACGCCACACCCTGAAGAAGGGATCAGGTCAGCATGCCCAGTCGGGGTCGAGTTCTTCGATGACATCGCGCAGCGGCCGGCGTGTCGCGTAATCTTCTCGATACCCATGATAGTACCCGAGCTTCAACTCCGGGAATCGCCAGCAGAGATAGCCATCGCCGGTATCGAAGTCCACAAGCCAGAGCCCCTTCACCACGACCCCAAGCCGTTCCATCTTCGCCACCCAGCGCTTCACCACACGCTCGTACTGCTCTTCGGCCTCATAGAGGCTCGCACTCCCCGAGGGGAGGGTCCCCAACAAACGCCGCAAGGGCTCCAACTCGCGACAGGAGGCGTACGTGATCCTGCGTATCAGCGGAAACAATTCCTCAGCCTCTGCGAGCGTAAAAACGCGCGCATCTTCTGGTGAACCGATCTGCCAAATCGCCGCTTTCATGACCCGATATTCCCACCCATCGACTTCAACCGTAAGGCTTGGGGACGCACCCCCATAAGCCACATTACTGTACCATATACGGTCAAGCCGACGACAATCCACCCGCCTAAAATCAAGGCCCTGCGGCCTCCTGAGAGAGTGAGGAAGGCGCTGACCTCGGTCCCGGCGTGCCACAACGCCAGAACCATAATGGCGCTTGCAGAACCCACCTGGGCCCAGAGGCGTCGCCAGCCCGGATGCGGCTGGTACACCCGGCCCTTTCTTAACCCGCGGTATAAAAGCCAGGCGTTGAGACCGCCCGAGAGCGAGGTCGCCAGAGCAAGCCCAGCGTGGGCAAGCGGCCATATTAAAATCCCGTTCAAGGCCATATTAGAGACCAAGGCGATGCTGCCGACCTTCACCGGCGTCCGGGTGTCCTGGCGGGCATAATAACCGGGCGCCAGCACCTTGATGAACACAAAGGCCGGCAGGCCGAGCGCAAAGGCGATGAGGGCGCGCCGCGTCATCATGGCATCAAAGGCCGTAAAGGCCCCGTAACGATAGAGCGTAATAATGATGGGTGCAGACAACACCACGAGCGCGGCCGCCGCCGGCACCGCGATCACAACGACCCAGCGCAAGGCCCAATCCAGGGTTGCGCCAAACTCCTCCATCGAGGCCCTGGCGTGCCTGGCTGATAGATGCGGCAAAATGACCGTACCTAAAGCGACACCGAATATCCCCAAGGGAAACTCTAGAAGGCGATTGGCGTAATAAAGCCAAGAGATGCTGCCGGTCGCGAGAAACGAGGCCAAGACGGTATCAACGACCAAATTGATTTGGGCAATGGACGACCCGAAAATCCCCGGCACCATCAAATGAAAGACCCGCCGGACACCGGGATGCCGGAAGGAAAACTTAAAACGCGGCAAGAGCTTATGGCGGCGCAAAAAGGGGATCTGAAACAGAAGCTGCAACACCCCGCCCACGAAAACGCCCCACGCCACCGTGACAACGGGCTGGGCCGTGTGCGGCGCTAAAACGCCCGCTGCGACGATGAGACTCAGATTCAAGAGCACCGGAGTAAAAGCCGCCGCCGCAAATCGTCCCCGCGTGTTCAGCATGCCCGCCGCCATAGCGACCAGCGAAATAAAAAGGAGATAGGGAAAGGTGATGCGCAGCAAGGTCACGGCGAGCTGAAACTTCGCGGGATCGGCCAAAAAACCAGGGGCCAACACAAAAATCACCGCCGGGGCCGCCAGCACCCCCACGATCGTGACCGCGAGTAAGACCAGGGCAAAGGTGCCGGCCATGTGGTCGGCAAAGGCCTGGGCCCCCTCGCGATCTTCAGGCCCCGATTCCTTGTGCCAATAGCCCGCGTACACCGGCACAAAGGCTTGCGAAAAGGCCCCTTCGCCAAAAATGCGACGCAAAAAACTCGGTATCCGGAAGGCCACGAAGAAGGCATCGGCGAGCGCCGTCGTCCCTAAAAGGCGCGCGAGCAGAATATCCCGAGCAAAACCCGTGACCCGCGAAATGAGCGTCATGCCCCCGGTGGCAAAAAGCGAGCGCACAAGCCTATTAGCCACTCAATCCCCCTCGTTCCCCCGCCACACCCTGACTCCTCCCGTACCTGACCGCCCCCTGAGACAGTCTTTTTGTCGACCGCGCCCGCCTCTCGCCTTATGGAGAGCCCTCAGGGTCCGCGGCTCGCGCGGCCCCACCGCGCTCCGGGACGGGGCGGGGCGCAAAGATCTCGGAGTATACCCGAAGCCTTCCGTGAGAACCGTGGTTCAAGCGCCACTGGCGGCATTTTAAGCCAGGGCGGCGCCCGCCCTGGTGACGCCATCCTTCCTGGTGACGCCATCCTTCCTGGTGACGCCATCCTTCCTGGTGACGCCATCCTTCCTGGTGACGCCATCCTTCCTGGTGACGCCATCCTTTAAGACGAGCCCATCCGATCTCCCCGCCGCAGGCCGCCCCAAACGGAAAAACCGCTAATTGGGGTATTTTGAGAATGGGACGGAGGGGATATGACGACTTCGGGCTCACAGGGTTCCATCCGACATTGACAAGACCGGGGGCTCACGGCATAGTGTGCCGCTTTGTAAATTCCTCGTAAGGAGCAGGCGTTTGGCGAATACAGTTCAGGCGAAGAAGCGGGCTCGGCAGGCCGAAGTTCATAGACAGCGTAACGTCGCGTTCCGTTCCCAAATGCGTACGGCGATCAAAAAGGTCCTGAAAGCGGCCTTAGAGAAAGACGCGGCCGGTGGGCAAATTGCCTATCGCGAAGCGAGCTCGGTCATTGATCGTGGCATCTCCCGGGGTCTTTTGCACCGTAACACGGCCGCTCGTTACAAGAGTCGCCTCAATACCCGTTTGCATCGGGCGAGCGCTTAGGCTCGTCTAGACCACCACGAGGTTATCCCTATGGATAACCTCGGGTTCGTCCTGATACCCCAATAATCGCTCAATCTCCTCGCTGGGGTGGCCCATAATAAGGCGCAGCTCGGCATCGCTATAGTTGACTAGTCCCCGCGCCACCTCCTGTCCCTCTCGGTTCAGGCAGGCCACCATCTCGCCCCGCGCAAACTGACCGGAGACGGCTTGGACGCCCACCGGCAAGAGGCTGCAGCCCGCATCCCTCAAGACCCGCACCGCGCCTTCGTCGAGGGTGAGCCGTCCGCGCACCGACAGGTGCGCCGCCAACCACCGCTTGCGCGCGACCAAGCGATTGGCTGCCGGATAGAGGTAGGTGCCGAGCGTCTCGCCCGCCAGAACTCGCGATAGCACCCGCGGCTCGCGTCCGGCAACGATCACAGTCCCCGCCCCCGAGCGCGCCGCCTTCGCTGCCGCGGTGAGTTTGGTGCGCATACCGCCCCGCCCCCAGGCCCCGGGGTCTCCGGCCATGGCGATGAAGGTCGGATCTCCGGCCGGGGCCTCGGATACCAGACGCGCCTTGGGGTTCTGCCGAGGGTCCTCCTCGTAAAGACCCGCTTGGTCGGTCAGGATGACCAAAAGCTCGGCCTCGATCAGGTTGGCCACCAGGGCCGCCAGGGTGTCGTTGTCCCCGAAACGAATCTCCTCGGTCGCCACCGTGTCGTTTTCATTAACAATGGGAACCACAGACAACGATAACAGCGCCCGGAGCGCGCTTCGGGCATTGAGATAACGGCGCCTATCGACCAGATCGTCGTGGGTCAAAAGCACCTGCGCGGCCTGTCGGCCGTGCCGGGCAAAGGCCGTTTCGTAGGCCTCGATCAGCCCCATTTGCCCCACGGCCGCCAAGGCTTGTAGTTCAAAGAGCGCCCGGGGTCGTTGCTTGACATGGAGCCTTTGCATACCACAGGCGACCGCGCCCGAGGACACCAGAACGACCTCGCGGCCTTCGTCTCCGAGAGCGGCAAGCTGGGCCACCCAGTCGCCCAAGGCCGCGCGATCCAGTCCAGCCCCTTGGTTTGTGAGGAGACTACTCCCGATCTTAACGACCAGGCGCCGCGTCCCCGCCAGTGTTTCACGCATCGAATGGTTCCGGGGGGAGTTCAGGCGTTACGGCCTTTTCGGTTTCGCGGTCCTTCTGCAGGGCCGCCAAGGCCTCCAGTCGCTGCATGAGGCGGCCCATGAGCTCCATACAACCCGAACCCTTAATGGCCGACACCGCCGCATAGGGACCGGTCCAGGCCAAGCTCTGGAGCAGGGCCTGGAGATGGCTCTCGCGCTCGGATTCCGGCAGGAGATCAACTTTATTGAAGACAAGCCAACGCTCCTTACCGCCCAAGTCGTCGCGAAAGAGCCGGAGCTCCTCCTCGATCACCCGCACGCCTTCCACCGGATCTTCGGCCGGGTCGGCGGGGACCACGTCAACCAAATGCAACAAGAGCCGGGTCCGGGAGAGGTGCCGCAAAAACTGCATACCTAAACCCGCGCCTTCATGGGCGCCCGCTATGAGTCCTGGGATGTCGGCGATAACGAAGCTGCGATGGCGCTCCACGGTCACGACGCCCAATTCGGGGTGCAAGGTGGTGAAGGGGTAATCGGCGACCTTGGGGCGCGCTTGGGAAACGGCACGCAAGAGCGTCGATTTGCCGGCGTTCGGCAGGCCTACGAGGCCCACATCGGCCAGAACCTGGAGTTCGAGCTTTAATTCCCGCGCCTCGCCGGTACCACCGGGAATCGTCTTCCGCGGGGCGCGATTGGTACTGGTCTTAAAATGGGTATTGCCGAGACCGCCGCGGCCCCCTTTGACCACGAGCAGCCGATCACCGTCGTGGGTGAGGTCGCCCAGGAGCTCGCCGGTCTCGGTATCCTGAACGAGAGTCCCCACCGGCACCGGAATCACGAGATCGCCGCCGGCGGCGCCCGAGCACTGACGCCCCGAGCCTCCCTGGCCGTTAGGGGCCCGGAACTGCCGGGTGTATCGGAAATCGGCTAGGGTATTGAGCCCGGTACGGGCCTCGAAATAGATATCGCCGCCGTCGCCGCCGTCGCCGCCGTCGGGGCCCCCGCGCGGGATGAATTTCTCGCGCCGGAAGCTTAGCGCCCCATTGCCGCCATCGCCCGCCTGCACGTGGATGGTGGCCTCATCAACAAACTTCATGGAGCTCCCCTCTAGGACACCGGGGCCGTAGTACTGACCGCTAGGAAGCCGAAACGACGCTCACAGTCTTCCGTCGTTGGGGACCTTTGACCTCGAACACCACATGCCCCTCGGCGCAGGCAAAAAGCGTGTCGTCCTTGCCTATGCGAACGTTGCGACCCGGATAAAAACGCGTGCCCCGTTGCCGAATGATAATGTTGCCCGGCAAAACCTTTTCCCCGCCGAAGCACTTGACGCCCAGACGCTTCGATTCGGAATCGCGACCGTTACGAGAACTGCCGCCTGCTTTCTTATGTGCCATGGATGCTCCTTACGCCTGCCCGGCTTCTTCGCTCTGGCCGGCAATGGCCAAGATCTTCAATTCGGTATAGTTCTGGCGGTGACCCGCATGTTTGCGGTAGTGCTTGCGCCGACGCATCTTAAAGATACGGATCTTGTCCCCGCGACCATGGTTCTCGACACGCGCGGTCACGGTCTCCGCCAAAGTCGGGGCCCCGACCCGCACGCCGGACGCGTCAGCGATCAGCAGCACCTTATCCAAGGTGACGTCTTCGCCCACCAAAGCGGGTAGCGTTTCGACCCTCACGGTCTCCCCGACCGCCACACGATACTGCTTGCCACCCGTCTCGATCACCGCGTACATAAAAAACTCCCCGAAACCGCTTACGTTGAAAGGCCGTTGTCGGCCCCGTTAAATCGGGCGATTCTAGTGATTTCGGGCGGTGCGGTCAAATATATCCTCCTCTCAGGGGTAGAGCTGACTTGCCATCACGCTGGACAAGCCTATTCCCTTCTCGCAACACAGAGCCTCCATCGCGATGAACAAGAGTCGTAACGAGGTACGGCGAGCCCGCACCGAAACGACAGCACGTCACGGGCGAA
>JAJYQN010000093.1 GCA_021794595.1 Pseudomonadota bacterium | reverse complement strand
ATTGCTCAGCGAACGCCTCCGTAAGCGATCCAATCCCGGCACCGGGATCGAGCAGATAAACCTTTTCTGGCCATTGGGTAAATAACGACGCCATAAAGTCCGCAATGACAGTCGGAGTCATGAACTGACCTAGCCGGGATCTCGTGGAGGGGTCGAGCTCGCGGGTCGCCACGGCCCGCGCCACATCAATGGACCGACCCAGGGCGGGCGGCAAGCTCTCGGCCAGTCCGTCATCTCGCATCTTCATGCACCCCTAATGGTTACGGCGACAGTTTAACGTCAAATTAGGGTGGTCACAACGAGCGAGCCTGAAGACTACGAGCTCGTTGTTTCGTGGGTATCGCGATATGCGCTTCACTTGTCATAAATCATCGCATCCCACTCCATCCAAGCCTTTGCTGGCTTGCCATTCTTACTTTTTGCCAAGCTAATAGCCTTCTGTAGACTAGCCCGCAAGTAGCCCTCTAGCTTTGGTACTATCACGCTAAGCGGCGCCTTATGGCCCTTACCACTGCCGTGCACGACTTTGCTCCGGGAATCGTATGCCATTTTTATATCGTCGGATATTTCAAGGCGATCTTTAAAGGTTGTTCCAAGCAGTAAGGCAACGCGTTGACGGAGCCGATAACTAAGCTCCTTCCCCTCGTCTTGTAGGAACAGTGATTCGGCGGCAATCAGAAGATCCACCAGACGGTCTTCCTCGCGCTCCCTCTCGGATGCATAACGAAAGCGACGCAACGCCATACCGATCGCGCCGTGAAACTTTATCGTTTTACTCGATAGGGACAGAAATAACTCTGGAAATCCCCTCGCACCTGTGTCCACTTCCTTGATGTGCAACTGTCCTCCCCACCCATATCTCTGTCGCCGCCCTAGACGTTGTGTATGCGCAGAAAAAATACTCTCGCTGGTAATCAAAAACCCCTCGACTACAAAACTCCCTCCAGAAAACACGCATAGTCCGGTAATAACATCATCCATCGTCTTCATCCATTCCATGCCGTCATCACCCTTCTTACGCTGCGCGCCAGGGAGAGCGAAGCGGAGGCGCGTAGTCCGCGGGAGGCGTAGGTCCGGGCGGGTGGCCGCAGGCCACCTGCAAGGACATCGACACGCCGTCCAGTTATTGTGGGCGAGCCTGTTGTGCGCCAGAAAAGCGCACGGTTCGCCCGCAGGACGGCCGCGGCATCTCGTAGCGGAGCGAAGAGATCATGAGTTGCGCCGAGATCGAGGACGCGAGGGAGACTTGGACGTCCCGTCGCGCATACCGAGAGCCGGCGCACGCTTGTTGTCGCTAGACTGAAGTTGCCCCAGATGTAGTTCTGAAGGAGGCCTGGCGCGAGTTGCTCTTCGCCGATGAAGATCAAGTGATCAAGGCCACCCGCGATCCGGTAGCGCCAGCGCAACGCTCCGCGGAGGCGAAAGCGAAGATCGGGCGTCGACACCGCGAGGATGGCGCCCCCATCCATAGCTTTAAGACGCTTCTTGCAGAGCTCGCCACCATCGTGCGCAACACCTGCTGCACGTCCTGCGCCCACGATGACCCGACCTTTACTGTGACGACCCAATCGAACCCACTCCAGCGCCGAGCGCTGGATCTGATCGGCCAGTTGGTGGTGTAGTCAGAACGCGACCACCGGATTGCTACGAAAAGGCTTGAATGCTAAGGGAAATCCCTTCGAACGGGATAGCAACTTCAGGTTATGGAGGAAGGTTTTGGGTTTGGAAAGGTCTACGCGAAAGGGATGAGCGAACCACCATGGCCCTGGTAGGTATGTACAATATACGGATGAGGGCCGTGGTGGTCGGGGGTGCACATCAATAACCAATCAGGTTATTGTGTTGCCATGGAGAAACGAACCCAGCATTGCCCCTTGGCTGTCGTCAAGGCCTTGGTCGAGGCCGGCATGATCCGTACGACGCAGACGGCGCGCGCTGGTGCCGTGGCCTTGGGTTTTGATCTCGCGGGGATGGTCGCGGTCGTGATGGCCCTGGAATCAGGAGACTTTTATAAGAGTATGACCACGCATGCCGATCATAGGGTCTGGCAGGATGTGTAACAGGCCCCGCACGACGGCGGGTGATGTCTATCTGAAGCTGACCGTGATCGACGATGTGTTGATCGTGTCATTCAAGGAGTTCTAATCATGAAATGTCCCGTATGCGGTGGCGCGGAACTGATCCCTGACACCCGCGACCTGCCTTACACCTACAAGGGGGAGATCACCACCATCCCGGCGGTCTCGGGTGAGTTCTGCCCGGCGTGCGGGGAGGTGATTCTCGAATCCGGCGAATCGGATCGCGTCATGCGTGAGATGAAGGCGTTTGCCAAGGAGGTCAATGCCGCTGTCGTCGATCCCGCCTTCATTGTCCATGTGCGCAAGAAGCTCGCCCTCGATCAGCGCGAGGCCGCCGAGATCTTCGGTGGCGGCGTCAACGCCTTCTCGCGCTACGAGACCGGCAAGACGAGACCGCCGCTGGCCCTTGTGAAACTTCTCAAGGTGCTGGACCGCCACCCCGATCTTCTCATAGAGGTGAGGGGCGCCTGAGCGCTAATTTGTTCACACCGCCCCGGGCGGGGTTTGAAGTTTCAGATACGCGCCTCCACAGACCCGATTGATCACCTCCCCGATGAATTGGAGCCTCGTGCCTGCTTGGTCGCAGGCGGCTTCGCTCAAAAGCTGCTCGTTCCCATGCGGCCAAGGCGTTGCGAAGTTGCGCGGCTTCAGTGACTTGCCGTTGCCATGCCTCATGGCGATATTGAGCAAGCCAACCCATGTATTCTCCAAGGCTCCCGCTTTCATCTTCGAAAATCCGCGCAACGCTTTCTCTCATGATGGCGTTTGTCAGAGCCTCATGATCAACGTGATCCTTCGCGAGCGTACCAAGCGTCTTACGTTCTTGGTCCGCGCCTCGTAGCGCGGCCTCCGGGGCCACATAGCCCATGAGGATGCCGACCGCCACGGATTTGCGCACAAACCAGCTGTAAAGGACACGGTTCGTTGCAATATCAAATATTGCTCTGACTCTTCTGGGGATGGCGGGATCGTTTGTGAGACCAAAGAGCGGCGTCATGAGCGCCGAGTGCACGAATTGGTCGAATGTCCCCGCATAGCTTGTTGGATAGCCTATCACGCGGTCCGCTTCTTCACCCAGCCACGACTTTCTCTCGAGTTGCGGGTCCCTATTGAGTATTTCGCCCGGGGCCGCGCCTCGCGCCCGGGGTTTGGAACGCGTTTGCAAAACGGAATGCGGCTAAGTCGACGGGCGCCCCGCAACACCGGCAACACGACCTGTTCATAGATGTACTCCTTTTACGGCGTGAAGCGAGGGTTCAGCTTCTCTATTTTCCCAAAGAACCAGTGCTCCGTCTCAGGGAATGCGGGATGGTTTGTCCAGGACGACGCCTCGACGGAGTGTAGATGACCGTAGCGAGAGTAGTAGATGCCGATCCTATGGATAATGGGTAACGTGGGGTCCACAGCGCCTTGCTTGCGAGCCAGCAGAAAATAACCAAGAAGCTGGTTGAGATACTCGGTCTTAATCGTATTGTTCTTCGTCGTCTTGATGTCCACCAACATGTCGCCGACGATAAGATCCGCATCAGCGCCGGCGACTGAGCGCGAGGCCTCTCCGAAGGTTGGGTTCAGTAACAAGGCCCTGTCATTCATAAGATCGGAAAAGGAACCAAAAAGCGGGCGTTGTTCACGGTCAAGTGGAGCCGGTCTTGCCGTTGCTGCGAAGTCCAACCGATGAAGCGATCACGGGGTGCTGTTTGCCAAGCGCTGGCCCCGAAGCCCAAGAGCGCCACCAGCCGTTCCTGGGTGGTGACGAAGTAGCGGATTTGCGCCCCGGGCAGTGGGGTAAAACCCAGGTAGTGGTAACGCTGGATGTATTCATTCCACGAGCGCGAGTCCTTACGCGACACGACGGGCTGAAACGCCCGCGCGGGCAACTCGTGGACCGGTTGTAGCAGTTCCGTGCGGGTCGGTGGCCAGGCTCTGCGCCGTCGAACGACGGCCTAAATTCGTCGCGCGGGGTGCGAGCAGCTGTATCACGCCATCTCTTGCATGCGCAGCATCGCGACGCGACAGCTCGTCTCCTTTAAGCCCCCATCCAGCTTGAACCAGCTCAGTTGCCGGCAGGTGAGCCGCGACAGATCGGCCCGCGTGAACGCGGCCGATTGCGCGATCTGTTGGCGAATGGCCTCGAGTTCCGCCTCGGTAAAGTCGCGACCGCAATAGCGTTTCCTGAGGTGTCGTGGATAGCCCCGGCGGGGGCGAGCGTCTGGCACCGGCGTTCGGAGCACAGCGAGGCGCTCTACAGTCATCGCCCAGGACAAAAAAAGGGGGGGAGATCGGCAGGCGCGCTACGACCATTCTCGGCACAGGCCTGGTCCGCCGACTCCCCACCTGCCGCGGTGTGGCGATTTCCGAAACAAAAATGTGGATAAACCTTTGTAGCCTGTTCGCAATGCTGTGGTCGCGAGGTCCTGCCCCACCGGAGATGGCTGTTTGGATCTGCGCCGTCGCTGACCGTTACAAAAAAACGGCCGGACTCACATGGAAGCGGCGCGCGAGCTTCCGGGCGATGTCTTTGCTGATCGCCCGACGGCCGTTCAGGATATCGGAAATACGCCCTTGCGGAGCACAGTCCGCGAGATCGCCCTGCTTTAGGGCATGCTGGTCCATCAAGAAGCGGAGCATCTCTTTGGGTTGCGCCTCGGGGATGACGACATGTTCATCCTCGTAGGTCGCCATTTGGTCGGCAAGATAGTCGAGCACGTCGGCCAACGGGTGGTTCTCGTCCTCCCCGATGGCATCCAGCAACACGTCAATGACGGCTCGCGCCCGCGCGTAGTCCTCTTCGGTACGCACGGCCGTCACGCCGACCAGCTTCTTGAAGGGCTCCCAGGCCTGAAGAATGGCTTGCGCCTCGGGCATCACATCATGCATTTGCGTCATCAGTGCCTCCTGGGCTGTTTCCACGCGCCTCGGTCATATTCGGCATGGGTCAAGACGTGCCGGATATAGACCTTGTGTCGGTTATAGTGAATCGCCGCGATCAGCCGGTACTTGTTCCCGCCGATATTGAACACCGTAAGACCGTCCACGACATCCGCGCTTGCGAACGTCCTGCGCAGATCGCTGAAGTCCGTGAACACCTCCGTTTTGACGACGTGATACCAAGCACTCAACGGGCCTTCGGCGTCCGGATGCTTTGTCCAAAAGTCCATCAGGATAGGCTTGGCGATCATGTGCATGGATCATGAGTATACCAATACGGTATGCGCCCGTATAGCCCTAATTTTCCTTCTCGCGTGGGTGTCGTCTTTTGATTGTTCCCGCCCAGAAGGGCGGGAACACAAGGACGCAAAGGCCTGGCCGTAAAAGCCCAGGCCTTTGCGTTATTCCAGAACACCCCTGAAGGAGTCTCCTGGAATACTCCTACCGCAGCGGGCAAGGGGGCTACGCTCCCTGTTTTGGGGGAATAAACACACGATCTCCGTTGAGCAGCACTCTCGCACCTGCCATTGCCTCCATATCTCTCCGCACATTCTGCCGAATCCATCGGGTCGCTTGTGCCCCTACCGCTGAGATCAGCGGTTTAGTTTCCGGCCACCCGTCGGCTGGTCGCAGTGTGTGAGGATGTGGCGAGTCATGGCCACCGCAACCCCGCTGCGGATGGCGGCCAGCGGTCGGAGGTCGTAATGAAACGCAAGATATTATGAGAACTCTATGATAGTACGCAAAGAGTTGTGGGTAATTGAAAGGTTTACGGTGCGCTTACTCTAGAAGTCCCCCGCATGGCCAACGGGCCTTGTCTTTAGCCCTCTTTGTAGGCAGCACGCACCAAAAACACCTCGGCTCTCCTGAGATGATGTCAGCCCCTAGCACAGCATGACTCGTGGCCCACGTCCTGAGAAATGGCCCCTTTCACCCCCTAGGTCGCCAACGGCCCCTGCGGACACCCTGAGAAAGATGCCGCCGACGGAGGCAAGAGACGATAACGTTAGGACAGGACCGAGAGACCATCCCGCGCCCATCCATGGAACTGACCCCATTTAGGGCGGGGGCCCAAGGCCCGCGGCACGCGCCAAGCGGTCATGCACGGCCTCCCATTCCCGAGTACTAGGCGGTCGTTCAACAAGGATGAGGCGGCAGGCCCAAGAATCCATGGCGCGCAAACGCGCGTAGAGAGCGCGCCCGTAGGCCTCTGGCGTCCTGGGCATGGTCACCCAATGGCATAAGGCCATCTTTTCGGGCGGGGGACGCAAAGCCATCACTGCCAGCGGCCGTGGAAGTTCGCCCCATTCCAAAAATGGCGCATCGACAAGTCGCAGCACCGTCTTGGGAGCGTAGTGAGAAAGGAGGCTTCCGGGAACCCGCGGAGCGGCAGACCCGTGACGTGCAAGAGGAACCCCCATCACTTCCACGAGGGCGTCACGGGTTACGGGACCTGGGCGCAATATACGCGGGACGTCGGTACTCAGATCAAGGATGGTGGATTCTAGGCCCAGGGTACACGGCCCCCCATCGATGACGATGTCGGCCGCCCACCCTACACCGGTTAGCACATGCGCGGCCGTAGTCGGACTCACACCTCCGAACGGATTCGCCGAGGGCGCCGCCACTCCGCCTCCAAAGGCCTTCAGGAGCGAAACCGCCACAGGATGCGCCGGAACCCTAAGCCCCACCGTGTCTTGGCCTCCGGTCACCACATCGGGTACATCTGGCGAACGCCGCAGAATCAGCGTCAATGCCCCCGGCCAAAACCGGTCGGCCAAGCGCCATGCGACAGCGGGGATATCCCGAGCAAAGCGCTGCATTTTGCCCGCATCGCTTACGTGCACGATCAGCGGATGGTCTGCCGGCCGTCCCTTGGCCTCGAAGATGCGCGTCACCGCGCTCGCATTCAGGGCATCCGCTCCCAAGCCATAGACCGTCTCGGTCGGGAACGCGACCAGTCCACCGCCCCTTAGCACCTCGGCCGCACGGAGAATTTCTGTCTTACGCACATTTCTCATCTCAATAGATTCTGCGACTGGGAGCGAGCCGCGACCAGTCCTCCCGGCGTATCGCTATTCAGTGTAGCTTTCCAAGATCGACCGCCATGGGCGCGGCCCCGAAAACCGAAGCCAGGCGACTCACCTCGACAATCACCGTCGCCCCCTCCGTCCCTGCGCATAGCAGACCAATCATCCCATGGGTAGCGACCAGACCGACGATAAAAACGCGCCTTACGACGCGGACTCGGCCTGGCGGGCACGAGTCCCCATGCCCTGTGCTCCTTAAAAACACCTTTACCCCACTTACCGCGTCACACCATGGTCTTTTGCTTACAGCTTCGACAGCACCTTGCCTATGACGCTCGTCAATACGGATAAATCCTCCGAATTTATGACGTAAGGGGGCATCAGATAGACGAGACGACCAAACGGGCGGAGCCAAACGCCGGCCTCAACGAATTGCCTCGTGAGCGCCGGCAGATCAACCGGGGCCTGCATCTCGACCACGCCGATTGCCCCTAGTACGCGCACATCGCGCACGGCCGTAAAATCGCGACAGGGGCCGAGCTCCGTGCGTAATTGGTCTTCAATACCCTGTATTCGTGCCTCCCAGTCACCACTGACAAGCTGATCGATGCTCGCCACGGCGACCGCGCAGGCAAGTGGGTTCGCCATAAACGTGGGCCCATGCATGAAGCAACCGGCCTCCCCACCGGAAATGGTTTCGGCAATTTCCGCTGTCGTCATAGTGGCGGCCAAGGTCATGTAACCGCCGGTCAGGGCTTTGCCCAAACACAGGATATCGGGGACTACGTCCGCGTGCTCACAGGCAAAGAACCGCCCGGTACGGCCAAACCCGGTGGCGATCTCGTCGGCGATCAAAAGGACATCATGGGCATCACACAAGGAGCGCACCGCGCGCAAATAATCCGGATGATAGAACCACATACCCCCTGCGCCCTGCGCAATGGGCTCCAAAATCACCGCGGCCAACTCGTTTTGATGCCTCGCGATCAAGTTCTTGAAGGCGACCATATCGGCGGGATCCCAAGACGATCCGAACCGACACTGAGGCCGAGGTGCAAATACCTGTTCCGGCATGACCCCGGGGAACAGGCGATGCATACCCGTAACGGGATCGCACACAGACGCCGCTGCCAATGTGTCGCCATGGTAACCGCCCCGCAAAGCCAGAAGACGGCACTTGTCCGGCCGGCCTTGCGCCTGCCAATACTGAATCGCCATCTTTATAGCGACTTCCACAGCCACAGAACCTGAGTCGCTCAGAAAGATCTTTTCTAAACGCGCAGGGGCAAGAGCAATGAGTCGGCGGCCAAGCTCCACCGCGGGCTCATGCGTCAGACCACCAAACATCACATGCGCCATGCGCTGAAGTTGGTCCTGTGCGGCCCGCGTCAGGGCCGGGTGATTGTAGCCATGTATCGCCGCCCACCACGAACTCATACCGTCAATTAACTCGCGGCCATCACCGAGCGTCAGACGAACCCCGGCCGCCGACGCAACCGGCCAAGGCGGCTGCGGATTCGTCATCGAGGCATAGGGATGCCAAAGATGGACGCGATCGAAAGCCACGGCTTGCGTCCAAAACTCATCCGGGCGATGGTCCGTCTTATTCATGGCGAATCGTGACCTATTAATGAAGGGCAATAGGGCTCGTGGTGCGCGTCTCTAAAGGCCAATCGCCAATAGTCACTTGGCTACACCGCCCTAATCCGTAACCGCGCCGCGGCTTGCCGATGATACGAGTCGCGCATACTTAGCCAAAGTGCCGCGAGTATAGCGCGGCTCGGGCGGGCGCCAAGCCTGCCTGCGACGTGCAATCTCATCGTCCGATATATCGAGATGCAACCGTCTCTGCTCAGCATCTATAGTCACCATGTCCCCCTCGTGAACCAGCGCTATCGTACCGCCTACCGCCGCCTCCGGTGCCACGTGCCCCACTACCATACCGTAAGTGCCGCCGGAAAAACGCCCGTCCGTGACAAGCCCGACGCTATCGCCAAGGCCTTGGCCCACAAGGGCTGCGGTGGGCGAAAGCATTTCGCGCATACCGGGGCCCCCGCGCGGACCCTCATAGCGAATGACCACAACGTCACCGGGCATAACCCGACGCTCCAGGATGGCGGCCATGCAGGCCTCTTCCGATTCAAACACCCGAGCAGGCCCCGTGATCTTGGGAACTTTAACCCCGCTGGTCTTCGCAAGCGCTCCCTCTTCGGCCAAATTACCCTTCAGGATCGCCAAGTGACCGTGTGCGTAGACCGGTCGACCCCAAGGCCTGATAACGTCTTGATCGCGACGCGGCTCATCCGGTACCGCCGCCAGGGTTTCTGCCAGTGTCTGCCCGGTTACAGTCAGCGCGTCGCCGTGCAAAAGGCCATTGGTCAGCAGCATTTTCATGACTTGCGGTATACCTCCAGCACGATGGAGGTCGGTCGCCACATAACGCCCAGACGGCTTGAGATCACACAATACAGGCACCCGCGCGCTAAAGTCGTTGAAATCGTCCATAGACAATTCGACACCGGCGGCATGCGCTATCGCGGGCATGTGGATCACGGCGTTGGTAGAACCACCCAAGGCCATCAACACCGCAAGACCATTCTCAAACGCTTTGCGCGTAAGAATGGTGCGCGGCAAGATCTGAGCCTTTATTGCCTCTACTAGCGTCTTCGCGGACTGTTCCGTGCTGTCGGCCTTCTCCGCATCCTCGGCCGCCATAGTCGATGAATAAGGGAGGCTCATCCCCATGGCCTCGAAGAGACACGACATAGTATTAGCGGTGTACATGCCACCGCAAGAACCGGCGCCAGGACACGCGCGCCGCTCTATCTCATACACGTCTTGGTCGTTAATCTTGCCCGCGATACGTTCCCCGACTGCTTCGAAAACGCTGACGATAGTGAGATCTCGGCCTTGGTAGTGACCGGGCTTTATCGTGCCGCCATAAACAAACACGGCCGGGATATTCATCCGCGCAATCGCAATCATGGCGCCCGGCATATTCTTATCGCAGCCGCCAAAAGCGAGTACGCCGTCCATACTCTGACCTTTACAAACGGTTTCTATAGAATCGGCAATGACCTCTCTTGATACCAGAGAATATTTCATTCCCTCGGTTCCCATGGAGATTCCGTCTGATATCGTTATGGTGCCGAATGTTTGTGGCATCGCCCCTGCGTCTCTTAAGGCGGCCTCGGCGCGGGAAGCCAGCGCACCGATACCGATGTTGCAAGGGGTGATCGTGCTATGGGAATTCGCGATCCCGACAATGGGCTTTTCAAAATCTTGATCCCCGAACCCGACTGCCCGCAGAAGCGCGCGATTTGGTGACCTTTGCAGGCCCTCGGTCACAATGCGGCTGTTACGATTACTTGGCATGCTTTGCTCCTCAATGAATCCGACATAGCATCGGGATTGGGCGATATGTATCGCGTGGTGAACGCTCATACTTAGGGCCATTAAAGCCCCCAAACCGTTCTCGCCTCTTTATAGCCCCGGTCTTTTCGAATACCTCCGCATGGCGCTCTGGCGGAACACACAAAGCAGGAGTTCGCGGCCAGGCAGCGGAATCCCTTGACCTGCCGGGCGCGCTTTTATCGTCCCAGTCTCACGGATTACACACATCACATTGGCCTGGATCTGCATACTCACGGTCGATGTACTCGCGGGTCACCCGATGTTGGCACTTAAGGCAGCCATGGATCTCGGCGCGGATCTGTCGCGTAGGGGATCGACAGGCCTCACACGGCAAACCCGGCAGGGATTCGACGACCCAGAACCCGGGGGTATTACAAATCGGACAGAGAGAGCCAAGACGCCTCCCAAGATCCTCCGCCGCCTGCCTAATATGTGTCAGGCGCACGGGGTTGGCGTACGCGCGAAGATCCACCTCCGCGAATACCTTCCCGCTGACAGATTGCGAGACAGCCCAGGCATAGGCGTCCTTGAGTCCGGGCCAGTCGGAGATCCCTTTACGGATCCGCGTATCGGCTGGGCCCTCCGGTCTCAATACCAAATGGTGTTCTGGGAAACCGACGGCGCGGGCGAATGCTTCGACTTCCGCCCGGTCGGTCGAGAGAAGCTGAGCGCTATTGGCCTTACCCTGCGCGACCCCTATCACCTCGATACCCCGCAAATCATCTATAAAGAGGAGAACCTCGACATTCCAGGGGAACATCCCGACATGGGGATCCAGACCGAACGAGCCCTCGCTCCCTAGTCCCAGCGACCGCCCCGAGAGATTCATGCCGATACGCGCCTTTGCACGTGCCGCCTCAAGCGGCGTACCGGGCCTTGGGATGTCGCGCGTAAACGTGCCGAGGAGGTCGGTATCGTAACCGGCCACCCGTTCTACCAGGCAGCCTACCGCGGCGGCCAACGCCGGCGCTATGACTTGCTCTTTTCCATGTTGTGTCAGAAGAGCGACACCTTGTCCCCGATAAAGACTCCTATGCGGCGCGTCCGCCCCAACTGGCTGCTGTTCTGTCTTCATCAAACCTGCCGCGATGACCCATGAGGGGTAGGGATCACAACGCTTATGCCCCGATGATCCATTTCAAAACACCGGCCCGATGCCAGTACCAGCCGATGCTAGGATGTTATTTCAATACATACGACTTAATATTTATGCAGATAGGACTTTACCTATGTAAAGTCTTCAGTGAGTCAGGTCCTTATGTTGAGTTCAGCCCCCGAACCAAGAACCGACAAAAGTGGTAGCCATGCCGAGTACATCACGGGCTATCGCCTTTTTGGAGAGACCATCGCAAGCGGGATGGGCCCGGCCTCTCCCACCTGGGTTTATCCAGCCTCATAGGCCCCTGCGACATCGCCAATGCCTTTTGGCTCCCAGAATTAAGGATCCGACTGAGTCAACCACCAAGCCCCTGACGCAGCCGCCGGGTATGATGCCTGCGCGCGATCATGCCGGACCTGGGTGACTGCTGGGCAAAGTGGCGCCCTGCGTCTCAGCGCCGTGCTCGTCCTGAAGGGAAAAAAGACCACCGTTTCTCTTACCAGGCCTTGAAGGGCCTAAAGACCAGCGTCTCAAGACCAACCGGCCAAGATCGACAGAGCGAGAGGCCAAGGAAAGCGGCCCTCTCGAGGCCGATGGCGGCCCCGGGGGGTATGGCGCGGTTGACTCTATATACAACTTCCGGAATATTTACCCCTATGAGACTTTATATCAGTTAATGATTAACCATTGGACCCTGCAACAACTCCGACTCTTCGAGGCCGTGGCCCGCCATCGTAGCTACACGCGTGCCGCAGAAGAGCTCTGTTTGACACAACCTGCTGTGCATATTCAGGTACGGCGACTCGAGGAAACGGTCGGCCTGCCGCTCATTGAGCGCGTAGGGAAAAAACTGCTACTAACGCGGGCCGGAGAGGAGGTATACGCCACGACGCTTGCGGTGATGACGCAACTCAAAACGCTGACCGGAACAATTGCCGATATGAAGGGTAAGGTCGCGGGCCCCCTCAAAATGGCGGTGGTCACCTCCGCCAAATTCTTCATGCCGCATTTCTTGGGCATCTTCGTGCACGAACATCCCGAAGTCTCACCCCAGCTGATCGTCACAAATCGGGCGCGCGTACTAGAACGCTTGTCCGAGAATAAAGACGACTTCGTGATCATGGGCCAGATTCCCAGCGATATGGATCTTGCGCTCCGACCGTTCATGGACAACCCCCTCGTCGTTGTGGCCCACCCCAACCACCCCTTGGCACGCAAAAAGGCCATTCCTCTGGAGCGGATCGTCGAAGAACGCTTCTTACTGCGCGAGGTAGGCTCAGGCACCCGCAGCTCCGCCGCGCAATTATTTGCCGAACACGGGCTTCACGTCGCCCCCTATATGGAACTTGGTTCGAGCGAGGCTATAAAACAGGCCATCATGGCCGATCTGGGTATATCCGTGTTGTCCTTGAGCAGCCTCGAATTGGAGTTGGACTCCGGGCGCCTCGTCATTCTCGACGTGGCCGAATTCCCTTTAAACCGAATGTGGTATGCGGTCCATTTGCGGGGAAAGCGACTCGGCCTGACCGCGAGCGTCTTCCTCGATTTCCTCGTGAAAGAAGGGGTGGGTCTCGGTATCCGCAAGGGCTGGGTAGCGGATTCCGGAAACGCGCACCGCTCGCTCCCCCCGCACAAAGAACCTTCACGGAAAAAACGCGATAAGTGAGGCAAGCCAGCCACACTGTGAGTTTCCGTGTGTTTGTCGCGCACGCGTCATGCGGAGGGCTTCATGTCGCCTTCGGTAACAATCGGGATCGGGCGCATTTGAGATCGAGCTATACCTCTCCCGACATACGCCTACGCCCGAGATTTGGAGTGGTGTACACGCTTACACCTACGGACGGGCGAGGCTTGCTCCGAAACCGAGGGCGTATCTCCGTCCTACAAGCCAGACGGCCTGAAGCCGCCTCGCTAAACCGGTCCCCGAGAGGCACGAAAATGACTCATGCGCCCCCGCATCCACCCGCGCTCGGACCTGCCGGGAAGGGAAGCTACCGGCGGCACCGCACGCGACCGACTGCGGACCAGGGAGCGTTCCCCACCCCCTCCTCAACCATCTATCCAAAACGAGTAGTCCATTTTGAGGAACTCCTCATACGGCACATAATGGGAAGAGTCCGACGAGAAACTCAAACTGACCATACCGTTGAAGATGTTGACGGTGCCCGTGCGCAAATAGAACCGGCCCTGCATCGAGCGCAGCGTCCTCATGTTATCCAGGATCTCACGGACGCGCTCGGCCGGGACCAGCGCATTGCCCGGGTAGGAGCATTTCGGGTAGGCGAAACAGATGTCGGGGTTGGTGAGATCGTTGATGGCGAGTAGGCGATACCGGAAGGGGTCATCGACCACCCATACGACCGCCTGGCTACTCGAGAAATGCAGCATAACATGATAAATGCCATGGACGAGGATCAACTCCTCCATGACGCGGATCACGGTGTCGATCTGGCCGTCCATCTTGCTCGCGAGCCGAGTATCCCCCGATGGCGCGTCCGGCCGTGGATAATCGGCATCGACGCGCCGAGGGCGCCGCGGATCCTCGTAGAGCGCCTGCGCCTGCGGGAGCTCACGCAAGGCAAAGTCGGCGCCCACGAAACCCAGAACCTCGCCACCCGGCCCGCGCACAAACTGCATGGCGGTCAAAGACGGGCGCAGCGCGCGCAGACTGATGTAGGCGGCCGACAGCACGAAATCCGTCGCCTGTCCGCCATCCCCGAGGTCCCCCCAATGCTGGTAGTGCTGTCCACGGCTATTCGTGAGCGCATCTCGCTCGAACATCGCCTCCCGGACATACGGTCGATCGGAGCGGTCCCGCCCGAAATGCTCCGCGAGTAGCCCGTCTCGGCTCATATTGGCGGTGATTTGCCTTCCGTTACCATCTAGCACATAGAGAAACTTACAATACGGAATGGAGAGAAACGCGGCCTTCAAAGCCGCCTCCAGGGCATCGCGGTCGCCCCACGCCCGAGCGCACTGGTCACCCACCGCCCGTAAGGGCTTATAGAGCACCTTTGTCAGCATCTCCCGCTGCTGCGCAACAGTCCCAAACAATGATTCCTGTGATGCCATCACGCTATCCCACTCCTTTTGTGGAAAAACGAACGGCGATAACCAACCGCCGCGCCAATAGTTCGATTCTCTCACAATAACGGTCCATGCGCCCACTTATTACCGGGACGAACAGAAGCCGATATCCGGATAAAGAGACATTTCACGCCGTCATGGCGAAGATGCAAAGCGTCTTCGCCAACCCCCTCTTTCAGAAAGAGCGGACGCGCCCTGAACGTCCGCCGTTTATCGCAGCAAGCCCTACGGCGCCAAGCGGCGGCCTTGCCAAGACAGGCGCTCGCCACTTTAGGCGCGAGCGGGCCGCGCCGCCGGTGGCGCTTATCAGTACCCCTATTTCCCGTATCCCTGCGCCACACCTATCCATAACGCCCCGAAAACCGCGCACCGGCCTTATGTCTTTTATGCATGTCTGTCGCGCCTTTTTGTCGGTTGATACAAGGGAATCTTTGTAAAACGGTAAACCGGATGCCTTGGACCGCTCTCGTCGTTTCCGGTCGGCAGTCGGACAGGGCGCCATCGCCCTGTCCGGTTCCGTATCCGCCAAACCGGGCCTCGGTGTTTTTGAACCCCAGATTGGTCTGAGCTCCGCTTAATTTAAGGATACGGCGCGCCATTGCCGGTCGAGACCACGACGGTAGATATGGCCCTCATCGTCGATCTGAAAGAGATGCAGCCACGCATTCTCGACCAGATTCCGTACCAGGGCATTCCCCGCTATAACCTCGTCCATCGCGGCTTGCGGGGCCTCAATGAAGACATTGAGGCGCATCGGTTCGTGCATCCAGTGATGACCGTTATGCAGCGACTGTATGGCAAGCCCCACCCGCAGGTCACCGCCATTGCCCTCTAGCACCCCGATCGATCCGCCGACTACGTTATGCAGGACCTTATTACCGCTGCCAAACCGGGCGTTGTCGACGACCGATCCGTAGTACTGCATGTTGATCCAGTTGCCGACCACCATCGGCGCGCTCATGATGAGGGTCAGGGTCTTGAAGTCGACATCGTTGCCCCACGTGTAGTCATGCAGAAAGACCCGCCCCCCGAGGTCGCAATGCGCCGTGCGGGAGCGCGGCGCGGCGATGAAGGCGGCATTGTTGGCAAGAGCCCATTCGGGCCGCACCTCCGCCCAATCACGCGTACGCCGCTTAATGTCCGCGTCCACACGCGCCTCCGGCAGCCCTCCGATCCCGAGAAACGCGGAACGCTCCATGCGCGTGAGCTGACCCGCAGCCTTGAACCACTCGCGCAATTGTCGCAGATCGGCGGTATGCGTAGACGGTATGGCGGCGGTATCAAACAGTGTCACCTCATCGGTGGTCGTATCATGCAAGCCGGCCACGAACACCGTGTCGGCCGGGATGCTGATGCCCTTTTCGGCTAGGCCCTGGCGCGTCGTCGGATCGTTCAGCAACGCCACCGCAATACGCGCGCTGGCCTCTCCCGTCTGGCCGGCGCATGCCCCGCAATCGAGCGCCGTAGCCTGTGGGTTGTTGACGGTCGTGCTGCCATGCCCCACCAAGACGACGAGCCTTGCGAAATCGCGGATTATGCCCATGTTGCGCAACGCAAACTCGGCGGCACCCGGCCGATCGGCGGCCGGAATTCCGCCCGCCGCACACTCTCCCCGGTCATGATCACCGATGAGCTTCGGCCCCAGGCGGTCGCGGGCCCCGTCATCCAGCCCCTTGGCGTCGGGGTGCGAAACGGTGCGCGTCCAGCCCATGCTGTCGCCGAACATCTTCGGGGCATAGAGCAGCCCCGCGGCCTCGACGAACGTAAAGCACGATGAGGCCGAGGTTTTGAAGGTCTTCCAGGCATCGGCCACGCGCAACCGCCCATGACGCTTGGCGATGAGCGCCTTGGTCTGCTCCTGGTCAGCACCGGCGACATGTTCACAGATGCGATACGCGGGATTGAAAAGGATCGGGAGATGCCCCTTGGCCTGCGATGCGCCCAGGGGCAAGTACTCCATCAGGACCCCAAAGAATCCGGCGAATCCGCCGGTGCGTGCCGTTGGGGCCACGGTCTCGAAGGCGCGCCTATAGATCTCAGAGCGCACATCGATGCAAAAGACCGCATGCACGGGGGCGCGCTCCTTGCGCGCCAACACCGCAGGCGCCGCCGTAAGCGCGGTGATGAGTTCCCGCTGGTAGCCGATCTCGAAGGCCGTCTGCAGCAGGGCATCGGTCTCCTTGGCGGAGATCTGTGGCTGCGCCTCGGCCTTCGCGGCCGTGCCCGCATCCGCAATCATGGCCTGGTACCAGCGCGCCTTCAGGCGCTCGCTGAACCGTAGCTTGTAGAGGAGCGCATCCCAACACACGCGGATCGCGAGCAGATCACGTATGGTGTCGTCCTGACCGCCGGCAAGCTCGGCCTGCCAACGCTTATAACGCGCCCACCCCGCCCATCCCCCCACGCTCAAGAGCGCGGCATGCAGATAGTCGTCAATAGCCGCCTCCGGCACCGCAAGCTGGCGCAGCGCCCAACCGATAGCACGCGGCGCCTGGTCTGGGAGGTCACCCACGGCCTCGTACATGCCGCGCAGGCCGACCGTCCGCGGATTGCGGTCGAGGCGCACGAACTCGCGCCAGCCCGCATAGAGACCCTGCTCCCGCCACGGCATCGCCCACAAGGCCTGACCCTCGTCGAAATAACCCGCGCAGTACTGGCTGATGCGCTCCAGGACGAAACCCGGCCATTCCTGACGGTCGAGCTCGCCCAGGATGTCGGTCACGAGCGTAAGTGGCGCGAATGCGGCCTGTGATGGGCGGGCAACCGCCTCTTCAAGGGTCGCCACATCCCAAGTACTCCCGGACTCGCGCAGCGCCGAGGCCAAGTCCGCGCGCGTGATGCGTCCGCTGTCGATGCGTTTTTTGTAAAACGCCCGCGGCATAGTAAGCCCCTGGCCTGCGACCCGCTTCATCGTCACATCGGCCTGCCAGAATGGCTGATCGGCAAGCCCGAAGTACGGGTTGACCGCCACGAAGCTTTTCAGCGGCCACAGCGGCGCGATGCGTCCACAGGCCTTGTCGATCCGGGCCTTCAACTCCTTATCGATATCCGTGATCGCGATCATGATTGCACCTCATGTGAAGAATCCGCATTCAGAAGTCGGCGTCCGGCAACCCCGCCCGGCGTCGGCCCGAAGCCACGAACAAGCTCGGTCAACATGCTGTCGGCATAGAGACCGCCATAGAAGTGGACGTAGGCGGCACGTCCCAAGGCCGTCTGCGATAGGCGCGGCAACAACTGCTGGATGAAAAGTAGGGCCAGGAATGCCACGCCGATCACCCCCAGCAAGACCTTCTGCGCGAGACCGACCTGCACGGGGTCAGCCGGCACGCTTGCGCCCAGGAGGGCGACAAAGCCCATGTGGAGCGCGAAGTAGGCGACAGAAACCAACATGCTCAAGCCCGTCATGCGCACGAGCAGGCCACCCATGGCGCCTGCGCGGGTGTTCAAGGCCTGCACCAGGAGCTGGGTCATGCCCACCGCCAGGATCGCCGCCATGACGATCAACGCGGGTTGACGCACAAGCCCGACACCGAACACGTGACCGATGCCGAGGACCATGACCACCGCGATCGCAAGCCCGAGCAACGCCCGTCCCGCGGTCGCGGTGGCCGACACCACGGGCTTAGGTGCCCGAAAGTGTTCAACGACGCTCCCCGACGACAGGAAGGCATGGGCCTTGTAGACCGAGTGCGCGATGATGTGCAGGACCGCGATGCTGTAGAGCCCGAGGCCGCACTCCATCAACATGAACCCCATTTGCGCGCACGTGGAGTAGGCGAGCGCGCCCTTGATGTTGGTCATGGTCATCATGGTGAGCGAGGCCACCACGATGGATACGAGACCGACCCCCGCGAGGACATCGCCGGCCCAGTCGACATGGGCCATGAGCGGGCTTGCACGCAGCACCAGAAACGCCCCGGTATAGATGATGCCGGCATGCAGCAGGGCCGACACCGGGGTCGGTGCCTCCATGACCTGGATAAGCCAGCCATGGGTCGGGAACTGCGCGCTCTTTAGGATGGCGCTCACGACGATGAGGGCGGCGGCCACCACCAAGCCCTCCGGCAGCGCGCCCGGGGCGTGAGCCAGGGCCCGGGCAATACCCGCCCATTGCGCGGTATGGAGTGCGCGCGCGATGAGCGCGAACGCGACAAAGAGGGAAATGTCCGCGATGCGATGGAGCACATACTTCTTGCGCGCGGCGAGCACCGCGCCGGGTCGGTCACGATAGAAGGCTAGGAGTTCGTGCAGGCATAGGCTAGTCACCACCCACGAGATCCAAAAACCCCAGATATTTCCGGCCACGATCAGCGTGAAGAATGACCCCAAGGTCAGCGCCAGCCAGCGATGGAACTGTCCCTCTCGGGCATCGCCATCCATATAGGTCTTTGAGTAACGAGACACGATCATGCCGACGAAGGCCACCAACGTCAGCATGATGACAGTCAGCACATTGACATCTACGCTGATCGCAAGCCGCCCTAGGTGCAGGGGCAAAGAGACGCTCACATAGGTCGTAGACTGGGTCTCTCCCAACGCATATCCGACCGCGGCCATGAGCGCAAAAATAAGAGCAAACCAAGCGGCACCGCTGGTCACGCTTCTCATGAACCGCGGGTAATGGTCGGCACCGGCCCCTATCACGACACCCGCGGCAAGAAGCGGCCAAGGCGCTAACAACATGAGCATTGATACCATATGGTTTATCATGACGAGACCCCCTTTGCTAACTCACGTACGGTAACAATTGCCATAGCCCGTTCCCCCTCTATTTCGCTGTGATTCCCCCATGCGCCGACCTTTGAAGCCCCATCACTCAATCGGGTGGTATCGGCGCACAAGTCCCGTGCCAGCCCTGCGCCATCGCGACAAACGCGCATGACCCATCGCTTGATACGCGCTCACTGTAGTGCCGGAGAGGTAATAAATAGAACTTAATATTTCCGATTATTACTATTTACATTAATTAAGTATGTTAGGCGCACGGCCGGCATACCTCTTTCGCGATGCCGCATAAGGCCAGGGCAGCCTCTAGCAACCGCATGGGAAACGGCAAGAAAACGTGGGCAATCCCCGATGGGGGCCGGTGCGCGTCAAGGTAGTTGCCGCCTGAGTCATGCACTCCTGCGTTTTTCGGTTGAGGGATCGAGAGCGACTTTGATCGCGGCGTCTCGCTCCGGATTCAAGGTGACCACTGCGATCGGCGACCCGTTGCGGTCGGTCCTGACCAGCGACGGGAGTGTTGCGCCTTGGCCTCCTGGTACAGGGCAGGACGGGTAGCCAGGATGGCTGTGTCTTCTCCGGCATGGCGTTGCGCCGGATTCACATAACGGATGCCGCTGTGGGCATGGTCATGGTTGTCGCCTTGCGCGCAGAGCGACCAGCGTACAAAGGCGTGCGGCCAAAAGGAATTGGGGTTCCCGCCGGCCACTGGGCGCGAAACCGGCCCGGCGAGGCCGTCCGCTCCCGGCCGACCAACGGCGCCAGACGAGCGGCCGGGGAACGCGGAGATGCCGGCTACGCAATCAATAGCCTACGGGTAAGGCGCGCCCGGTTCGCCTGAACTGAGCGGGGCCGCACCTGCGAGCCCTAGGAACCCCGCGCCCCGGCTCAAAGACCGCCCCCCCCGCCCTCTTTAAGCGCCCCGGGAACCTCTGGTATTCAGGCTAAGAGACATTAAGCGCGAACTGCGACTAAAGCATCACAGCTCTGGGAACAAGGCGGGCATCGCCACGCAAAGCCCGCTCATGAGGCAGGGTACCTTCTGTGTCATTGCGCCAATGATCGCTACGAATAGCCTCAGGACGCCGCCGCCCGCAAGGCCTGCGCTCCGGCCTCCGCAACCTCGGCATCCTGTTGCGACTGCACACCGGACACGCCGATTGCGCCGACGATCTTGCCGTCCACAAAGAGCGGTAAGCCGCCCTCAACCGCCATGACGTTCGTCATCCCCAGAGTCCGGAGTCGCACTCCGCCTTGGGCCAAGCCATCCTCGAATACCTTCGTCGGCCGCTTAAAGCTCACCGCGGTCTCGGCCTTCCCTTGGGCTATGACGAGCGATCCGATCTGGGCCTGATCAAGCCTTTGCAGCATGACGGACCGGGCGCCGGTATCGACGATCACAATGACCACCGACCAACCGTTCTTGACGGCCTGCGCCTCGGCCGCCGCCATCACGATCTTGGCCTCGCGCAAACTGATGTTGCGACCATACTCCGGGGTCGTCGGTTCTGGTTGGCTGGACGTGTCACTCATAAACAAGGCTCCTTCATGAAATGGCGGTGTGATGTCCTGGTGCGCTAGACGAGGGCTTGAATTCCAGCAGCGCTCTCTTTTACCCGCGCTTATCAAGCATCCAGGCCCTCTGGAATCTGATGGCCTATGCGCGGCAGGAGGCGACGCAAAAGAGGCCCTGTCATAACCGTCGTTGCAATTGCCATAACCACCAACATCGTATACACCTTTTGCGGAATAAAGCCCGCGCTATAACCGATATTGATCACAATAAGCTCCATCAACGCCCGGGTATTCAGGAGCGCCCCCAGGATTCCCGAGGCCTCATGATCGAAGCCGCTCGCCCGCGCCCCCATATAGGCGCCGCCGCCCTTACTCAAGGTGGCCACTGCCATGACCATCCCACACCAGAGCCAGAGATCAACGCTATTGAGGCCGGTCAAATCCGTGCGTAAGCCGGCATAGGTAAAAAATATCGGCAAGAAGAAGACCATGACAAAGTCCCCTACCGTCCGAGAAAATCGGCTCACGAAATCGCTATGTTCGTGCACCATGATACCCATCATGAATCCGCCGAATATGGTAAATATGCCGATCTCGTAGGTCACCATGCCCGAGACAAAGACCAGGAGCAAGGTAACCGCCAAGACATCGGGCGGCAGCCCTTCCGAATCCGGCCAGGAGACCAGGCCCAGGGCAAAGCGAATCATAGGCCGCAATACAAAAAAACAGATCGCAAGGTAGAGTCCAAGACTGACGAGGCGTAGCGCCATCCCCACAAGGGAAAAATGGGCGGTCGCAAGCGAGGCTACGACGAGCAATAAAAGCCATCCCACGACATCGTTAATCGCCGCGGCGCTGATCGCAATCGCGCCCAAGCGGGTACGCGTCAAACCATACTCCATAAGGATGCGTCCAAGGATGGGAACCGCCGTAATAGCCAGTGCTGTCGCGATAAAAAGGCTATAGGGCCAAATCGCGATATGGGGCGCCAAATAGGGCTGGGACACGAAGCCCAAGGCAAGCCCCGCCCCAAACGGGAGCACGATCGCACCGATAGAAATCGAGAGAACCGCCTGGCGATTCACGATTTCCCGAACGTGCGAGAAATCAAAGCCCATACCGATCTGGAACATAAGCAAGGTCAGACCAATCTGACTCATGATCACAAGCGGCAGATGCGAGGCACTGCCAAAGACGTAGAACGAAAAATGCGGCGCTATATGTCCGAGCAAGGACGGTCCAAGACAGAGGCCGGCCATGATCTCGCCTACCGACCTAGGCTGGCCAAGCCACCGTGCGACAGCGCCCAAGACTCGGGCACTGCCGATAATCGCAACCAGTTCCAAAAGCACAAAATACAAGACGCGTTCTGGCGATTGCGCCACCAATCCGTGACTGACCATCCTAGACCCTCGCTCCATCATCCGACCGTGGCTTGCGGCCTCGTCTCGCCGCAAGCCTCCCTATACATCGTCCGCAACGGCCGCAAGCTTAAACGAGAGCATCAGCAACGCCTACCACAGATAGAGCCGATCGTCGGCCGTGACGGGCCGCTCATGATGACAACGGGACGGGTACTAGCGCTTCGCAACCACCGTAAGCCCGATCGGCGCTAGCGCTAGGCCTGCCAATTTTAGGTGCTGAATACCAAACGGGATTCCAATGACCGTTATAAAGTTCGCCAAGGCGGCCACGACATGGCCAAGTGCCAACCAAAATCCCGCCACCACAAACCAGATCACATTCCCGACAAATCCCCAAAACCCGGTACCGATGTCCGGCCGCCCGAGGCTGCGGCGGCTCACGGCCTCTTTCCCGAACGGAAAGAAGGTAAACTCGCCGATCACAAAGCACGCGCGCGCCCAGGGGATGCCGACTACGGACACCAAGGCCAAAAGTCCCACGAGCCACCAGGCGAGCCCCATCACCGCCCCGCCGAAGATAAACCACAGCACATTCCCTATACGGGTCAACACCCTCTCCTCCCGTGCGCCCAGATGAGCGCGGGACCGTATGATAGACTGGATGCACACTTTTAACGAGGCGCGCTCGCCCCAAAGAGGTGCCGGCGCGCCTCTTCGTCGAGGGGACCGCCGGCATTGACCTGGGATCCGAGGGCGTACGCCCGTTGCACGGCCGGCCGGGCCGCGAGCACATCAAACCACCGCTTGACGTGCGGGAAGTCCGCCAAGTCCTGCTGCTGATCCCGATACGGGACTATCCAGGGATAGCACGCCATGTCGGCAATCGAGTAGCCCTCGCCATTCAGAAATTCGCACACACTAAGGCGCCGGTCGAGAACGCCGTAGAGTCGTGCGGTCTCGCGCACATAGCGATCGATGGCATAAGGGATACGCTCCGGCGCGTAGCGGGCAAAATGATGATTTTGTCCCGCCATAGGACCGAGGCCCGCCATCTGCCAGTACAACCATTGCAAGGTGCGGTAGCGGCCCGGCGTATCCCGGGGGAGAAAACGCCCGGTCTTTTCGGCGAGATATTGCAAAATCGCCCCCGATTCAAAGAGGCTTAAAGGACCGCCCTCAGCCTCCGGGTCGACAAGCGCTGGCATGCGATTATTCGGGGCGATAGCGAGGAAATCGGGCTTAAACTGGTCCCCACGGCCGATATTGACCGGTAGAATACGGTAAGGAAGAGACGCCTCCTCCATAAAGATCGTGATTTTGTGGCCATTGGGTGTCGGCCAGTAGTAGAGATCGAACATCAGTCCTCCTAGAGTGTCCCTCGACACCCCGATTGCCCTGAGCTATGGGACCTGCGATCATAGCACCGTGACCCACTTGCCCGCCGCGCGTAGACCCTAATTCATGCCTTTGCTGCGCTTAGACGACATAGGCTTGGCCTATGGCCATCACCCCTTACTAGACCATACGAGCCTCACGATCGAGAGCGGCGAACGAATCTGCCTGATCGGCCGTAATGGCGAAGGCAAATCTTCGCTCTTACGGATCATCAGCGGCACCATAAAGCCCGACCACGGACAGCGCGTCGTGGAATCCGGATTGCGGATCGCGACCCTCGATCAAGAGGTCGAGGCTCGCGACGATGAAACCGTTTACGAGGTGGTTGCAAGTGGCCTCGCAAGTCTCGGCCGCGCGCTCGCCGAATACGAGCGGCTCACCGCGCTCCTCACCGCAACCCCAGATCCCGAGATCATAGAACAGATGGGCGTTGTACAACAGGAGCTCGACAGCCACGACGGCTGGCGCCTCCAGCAGCGCGTCCACACCGTGCTCACCGAACTAAAGCTCGATGCCCACGCGCGCATGAAGGCGCTCTCCGGCGGCTGGCGCCGGCGCGTCATGTTGGCCCGCGCCCTGGTATCGGATCCCGGCCTCTTGCTGTTAGATGAACCCACCAATCATCTCGATATTGAGGCCATCTTGTGGCTCGAGAACTTTCTCACAAGCTACACAGGCGCCGTGCTTTTTGTCAGTCACGATCGGGCGTTTTTGCGCAGGCTCGCCACCCGCATCATCGAACTCGACCGTGGGACCCTCAACTCTTGGCCCGGCAGCTACGACGATTACCTCCGCCGTAAGGCCGACGAATTGGCGGCGGAAGAAACCCGTAACGCCTTGTTCGACAAACGGCTTTCTGAGGAAGAGACCTGGATACGGCAGGGCATAAAGGCGCGCCGCACGCGTAATGAAGGACGGGTGCGGGCCCTTGAGGCCATGCGCCGCGAACGCCGCGAACGCCGCGAACGGGTGGGCCGGGTCGATATGCGCTTAGGCACCGCCGATGCCTCCGGGAAATTGGTCTTCGAGGCCGAACATCTCGACCTCTCCTACGGCGACACGCCAATTATCCGCGATTTTTCCGCGACCGTGCTGCGCGGCGAACGCATTGCCCTCATAGGCCCAAACGGCGTCGGCAAATCCACGCTTTTACGCGCCCTGCTTGCGGATCTGCCGCCAAGCGGCGGGACCTTAAAGCGCGGCACCAAACTCGAGGTCGCATATTTCGACCAGCAACGCGAACAACTGGACCCCCAAGCCACGGTGATGGAAAGCGTGGGCGGCGGCAAGCTGACCGTCACAGTCGGTGGACAAACCCAGCACGTGGCCGGCTATCTGCGCAAATTCCTGTTTCCTCCGGAGCGACTGCGGTCGCCCGTCAGCATGCTCTCGGGCGGCGAACGCAACCGCTTGCTGCTCGCCCGACTCTTTGCGCAACCTGCGAATCTCTTGGTTCTCGATGAGCCCACCAACGACCTGGACGCCGAAACCTTGGAATTGCTTGAAGAGACACTGATGGAATTTTCCGGCACGCTGTTATTGGTGAGCCACGACCGGGCGTTCGTCGACAACGTCGCGACCAGCACCTGGGTCTTCGATGGCCGCGGCTCGGTTCATGAGTACGTAGGGGGCTACAGCGATTGGCGGGCCCATGTCGAGGCCGGGCTTGGATCCCCCGAGCCACCTGTCCCGGAAAGGACGTCCAAAGAGACTGCCCGCAAGGCGAGTTCACAGGCCTCACCCCCCGCGGCCCGGGCCAGCAAACGCCCCTACAAGGAACAACGCGAAATCGACGAGCTCCCAATGCGCATCGAGTCCCTGGAGCGCGAGCAAGGGGCGCTCGAAGCCACGATCAGCGCGCCCGGCTTTTACGAGCAAGAGAAGCCGCAAATCGCCGCGACACTCGAGCGCCTAAAAGAGATCGAAACGGCCCTCGCCGCCTGCTATGCCCGCTGGGAAGCACTCGAGACCCCACCGCGGCCGGGCGCTTAAACCGGCCGCCATGCGACACCGACACACCAGCGCGAGAGATAAAGGCAACGGTCTGTTGGATCGGTCCGGGATGGGTTCTCCAAGGAGCTACGCCAAAAGAGCGCCATGCGCGCCGTGGACCAAGACCCCGCTTGTCTTGCGGCTTCTGACACACCCGGCGCTTTCCGGGTGGTCCCGCCCCTTAAGCCCGCGCCCACCCCACAGCCTTTATACCCAGACCGCCGGCTACGATGCCCCGCAAAAAACCCAAGCGCGCCCATCATAAGGGCCTACCGCCCGAGGCGACACAAAGCCAACAGGCGGCCTATGCCGAACTGACGGCCTTTTGTACCGGGCTTGCTACCCCGCACTCGGTGCGGGTGCTGGCCGGCTATGCCGGCACTGGCAAAACCTGGCTTGCCGCCCATCTCATGGCCGCCGCCTGTGCGGCGAAACTCCGGGTCGCGATCTGCGCCCCGACGCACAAAGCGGTCTCGGTGATCCTCACCAAACTCGATCCGAGCCTCCACAACCAAGTCTGGACCGGCACCTTGCATGCGCTCCTCGGACTCAAACTGAAAGAGACCCAGGACGGCCTTCTCTCGATCGAACTGGATCGCCACCCGCGCGGCACCTACTTTGAGAGCTTCGATGTCGTCTTTATCGACGAGGCGAGCATGGTCGGGCCTCTGCTCTTGTCATATATCGAGCGGTTTGCCAGAAAGGCCGCGCCTCGGGTCTTGTACATAGGCGATCCGGGCCAACTCCTGCCGGTTAGCGCGCGCGATGTCACAGACGAGCGCCAAGGGCAGTTAGACGAGCCCCCCGAGCCCGGACCCGTGCGGCCGCCGGTCTTTACCCTGGTCCCACATCATCACGTGCTGACCGAGATCGTGCGCCAAAAGATCACGGGACGGGCCCATCCGATCGTGCAATTCGCGCAAGAGCTGCGCCGCTATATCGAAGGGGAGGTCAGCGGGGTCTTTGATCCGGACGCCGTTCGGCGCTATCTCGCGGACCACGCCCAGGATCTGGGGGGCGCTGTGCAACTCGCCTCCGCGGCCCGCATCGCCGAGGGTTGCGTAAGCCTCCGTCAACGCCGTCCCGGAAAGGACATCCGGGTGCTCGCCTGGCGTAACCGCGTGGTCGATGAGCGCAACCGCGTCATCCACCACGCCTTGGCCGCGGCCTACGGGGCGCAGACCGAGGATCAGGCGCCGATCCCGCCGTTTTGGCCCGGGGAGACGCTGGTCGCGCGCGAGGCCGTCTACGGCTTTCGCTCCCTAGTCCGCATCGAGGACCAGAGCGCCGAAACCTGGGAGCGGGCCTTGGCTCCGGCGAAGAACGCCCAGAGTTCGGGCGGTGGCCGTCGCGACGGGCTTGCCGACTTGATCCCCAACAACACCGAGATGATAGTCCAACACTGCCTGCCCATGGCCCACCCCTACTTGGCCATCCCGAGTTGGCATATTTGCGCGCAAATCGTAGGCGGAGACACCGTGGACTTCTTTGTCGCCGCCGATATCCGCGAACATCAACGGCTGATACGCCAAACGCGGGACCAGTATCGGACCGCAGCCAATCGCAGCGCCGAGGGCTTTCGTCGGGCCTGGGCCATGACCCGCGCCTGCGCCCCGGTCACCCACGCCTACGCCATCACCGCCCACAAGGCCCAGGGCAGCACCTTTCATTATGCGCTAGTGGATCTCGCGGATTTGTATGGCATGGTGGAGATCGCCGGCGCCGACGAATATCACCGCGCCTTCTATGTCGCCGTGACCCGCGCCAGCGAACGCATCTGGCTCTGCCTCTAGACCCGCACCGACCGGAAGGAGATCGCTCCCCGCCGGCCGGCCCTCGTTCTGCAAAGGGTCCGCCTCAACTACCAGCCGAAATCGCCCACGAAGACGCCGCCTCGGTAATCCAGCCTTAGCCAACGGGGCGTAAACGCCTCTTTACGCATCAATGGAAAATCCTGAAGCGGCAAGGCGTCGAGATCGTCGCCGGCCGGGAGCGCACAGTGCTGCGACACGACGGGGTGGAACCAGACGCGCAACTTGTCATGGCCTGGGCCGGTCGGCAAAAAGGTCCCATCCAGAGCCGCCGTATCCCAACGCAAACGCTTGCGAACGAGGCAGCTGAAAAAGAGCTCCATTTCCACAACCAAGGGTGCGCTCCGGGCATCGAGGGCCCGACGCGCGGAGCCTGACAAGGTGATGCGCAGCGGGGCCCGCTCTTTGCTCACCGGCGCCGATTGCTGCCTAAGGAGGTCCATTGTCCCCTCCGTTGGGCGGTAACACCCTCATCCAACCACTCGGGCAATTGGGAACCTGGGGATAATACCCCTGGGGATCGCGACAATAGTAGTAATAGCTTGGCTCCGGCGGGGGCGGTGGCGGGTAATAATTCCTTTGAATAATGACCCGCCGGCGCGGGGCATAGGCACGAAACCCAAACCAAAGCGGGAACCAGCCGTCGCCGCCCTCATCGTCTCCCTCGTCGTCATCCACGCGTACGGCGTGGGTATGGACATACGGCAGACCTTGGGCGGCTTGCGCCGTGCGTACTGTGAGCAAAGACAAGCTTGTGGCCAAAACCACCGCAGTGATCAAAGCGCCCTTCATGTCATCAGTCCTCTCATGGAACACAAGGCCGGTCCTAGGATAGCCCATCCGCGGCCAATAAAAATCACCTAGCTGTATATTTTTGTTACGCGAAAACGATGAGGGCGCCGAGCAGGCCGACGAGCGCCCAACGGACGAGCTGGGGACTACGCGCGCGCCCGTCTACAACGTAGTGCGCGGTATGTTCGCAATTATTGCGCAACACGTGGTAGCCGCGCGGGGCCTGCAAAACCGCCTGCCCGTTCGCGAGCAGCTGACCACGGTCGCAGGCAACCTCCGGGCGCACCCGAACCGGTTTACCGGCCGCGAACTCCTCCCAACTCGACAGGTGCTCGCCGTAACGCGGGGAATTGTGTAAGACGCGCCCGTCGAACCAGGCAACGCCCAGATGTTCATGTAGGCCCTTATCGCGCGCGAGAATATCGCCAGGGCGCACCAAAATCGCAGCTCTCATCGATCGGGAGACCTCCCAAAAAGCCTCCTTGCGTCGTGAACGCGCCTCCTTCGCGTAAGTCGCGCCCGGCCCTACTCGACACGCGGTCCGACAAGCCAGGGGCGCGCTTTTAAGCCTAGCCCAGCACTGGGCCAAAAGCGAGCGCCGGGGCGTGGCGCGGACCGATTGACTTCCGGTTCTAAAGACCTAATGATGCCGCCATGCTGAGCCATTTGGGACACACACCCCCCTTGTCGCCCACCCGATCCTTGCTTCCCAAGGGTCCGCGAGTCAGTGTCCCATGACGCGCGGCAGTCGTTACGGCCGGGCGGCGCTCGCGATCTTATTTGTTCTCGCGCTCTACCCCTTAAGCCCTTATACGGTCCCGATATTCATAGGCGCGGTCCTGTGTAGCGTGGGCTGGCGCGCCCAGATCGCGGCGGAAACCGCGTTCCGCCTTCCGCGCGTCGTGGGCGCCATGCTCCATGCCTTGACCTGGCTTGCGGTGATCGCCCTACCCACCTGGCTCATTATCGGAACGCTTGCCAGCAGTCTTCAGCCGCTCATTGCCCGCTGGCGTAGCGGCGGCCCCTTGGTAAACGTGCCCCCGCAACTCGCCCACACCCGCTTTGTCGGTCCCTGGCTTGCCAATCGTCTCCATCGGCTGAACGCCAAGGTCCTCCTCCATTACCTAGGTCACCATTCCGACCTAATCAGGGCAAGTCTCGGCCATGTCTGGGTCTTTCTTCTCCATACCCTGATCGCCTCGCTCGTAGTCTTCTCGTTTGCCTTACGCGGGGAAAAAGTCGCATCGGAACTGAGATGGATCGCCCAATCCCTGTGGGGACCACGGGGCCAACAGGTCTTGACGCTTGCCGCCCAATCGGCCCGCGCGGTTATGTTTGGCATCATAGGCGTGGGGCTAGCCGAGGGACTCTTGATCGGGGCGAGCTATGGCATCGCCGGCATGCCGGTCTGGCCTAGCTGGCTTGTGGCCACGATCCTGCTGTCGGCCATCCCCTTTGGGGCCGGGGCGATCCTGGCCATTGTATGCGGCTGGCTCATGGTGACGGGCCACGTTTTGGCAGGGGTGCTGACCGCGATCTGGGGCACGAGCATCATTACCGCCGCCGACCTCATTCTCCGGCCCCTGGTCACCGGGAAAGAAAGCGCAGTCCCCTTTATTGCTCTGTTGTTAAGTATTCTTGGCGGCGCTAAGGTCTTCGGTCTGGTCGGGGTGATAGCGGGCCCCCTCCTATTGATGCTCGCGACCTCGCTTTGGCAATCCTGGTTTCGCGAGCCCCCGATCCGCCCTAATGCCTGACGGCGGCGCGCCACACCGGCGCCAATACGAATCGCAAGTGGCCGTGGGCCGTCTTTAGCGCGTGATAAACGGATTCGGGATCCGGGCCGCGTGCGAATATAAACCCTAAGTAGCTCGCCCCTTCGGGCAGCGGCACCAGTTCTTGCCCCTCGCGGGCATCAATCACGATCTCGACTATCCCCGGGACCCGATCGGCCTCCATGAGACCCTCGACCCTTTTCAAAAGACCCAGGCCTGGAATGGGAATCATGAGAACGCCCGCCGCCCCCTCTGGCGCCTTAGTCTCCACGGGCTCCCCGAGGGCATGACTTATGACCACATCCTCCAGGGAATAGCCGGTCCCGAATCGGAGTAAGCGGCCGCACAAGCCGCCAATGGTGCGGGCGGCGATCTCGATGATCCAGACCCCCTCGGCGTTCAGTCGGCACTCAGCATGGATCGGGCCTTCCGCGAGCCCGTAGGCCCGCGCCCCGCGTTCGACCTCGCGGCGCACGGCCTCCGCACGGGTTGGATCGAGCCGAGAGGGGGTAACGTAATAGGTCTCTTCGAAAAACGGTCCGTTCAGGGGCTCTGGCTTATCGAAGATCGCCAAGGTTTGCAGCACCCCGCCGACCAGAAGGCCCTCAAGCGCCACCTCGGAGCCGACAATGAACTGCTCCACCAAGGCCAAGTGGCCCACGCCTTGCTCGGCATGTGCCAGGATCCCGCGCAGCCGCGTCAGCGCTTGCCGTAATGCCGACTCATCGTCGACCCGCATGACTCCGCGACTGCCGGATAGGGCCACGGGCTTTAGTACCAAGGGATAAGGGAGATCGGACACCGCCGGCAGCGTCTCATTGAGCTTCAGCACCCGGTGCCAAGGGACCCGAACCTCGGCCTGGGCAAGGGCTGCGCGTGCCCAATCCTTGCGTCGCGCGATCTCAAGAGCGAGCGGGGGGTTGCCGGGCAAACCCAAGAGCGGCGCCAGTGCACCGGCGATCTGAGCGCCCTTATCGTCGAGCCCGAGAAGTGCCTGAAAGGGCCCGCCGCGGGCCACCTCTTCTTGCAGCCGCTCCCAACAAGCGGCCAGATCGTGGAACGGAAGCCGCAGCCCTGGCAGCCCGGAACTCACGAGATTCGAGGAGCCATCGCTCGCTAAGACCACATCGGCCTGTCTTTGCGCGGCGAGGAGGAAGGGCACCGTCCGGTAACTACCGAACGGTGCCATGATCAGAAGCCGAGGTCTGGCTAGTGGGAGCCGCACCCGCCGCCGCCACAACCCCCACAGGCGCCGCCGCCGCCGGAACGCGCGAACACATTGCGAAACACGAACCGCGCCTCGCCGTCCTCGCTGTAATCGATTTCCGCACCGTCGAGATAGTTCAAGGCCACGGCGTCCACAAAAATCCGCAGGCCCTCAGCCTGCCAGACGGCATCGCGATCGCCTTGGCTTTCGGCCATCACCATGCCATAGGTCAGTCCGCTACAACCGCCGCCCGAGACGTAAACCCGCACCCCTACGACCCCATCAGCCGCCGCCTGGGAAACGATCTCGGTCAGCTTGGCGCGCGCGGGCTCGGTCACACGGATCTCATCTGCCAGTAGGACCGGGAAGCTGGGCTGCGTGTTATCTACTCTCATCTCTTGGGGCATAGGTACCTCCGGACGAAAACCGCAGTATAGCCTGATCGCCCGCCTAACGTAAGGCGCCTTCCTTAAGAGCCCCAGGCTCCCTTATACTGGCGACTTTGACTTGTAGGAGAACGATCTTGCGCATGGTTCAATGTCGGGTACTAAAGCGCAGCGCCCCCGGTCTCGATCGTCCCCCTTACCCGGGCGAACTCGGGCAACGCATCTATGAAGAGGTCTCAAGGGAGGCGTGGCTCCAGTGGCTCGATCAGCTCTCGGTGCTCATGAACGACCACCACCTGAACACCGCCGACCCTTCGGCGCTCGGCGACATAGAAGGCATGATGCGCGCCTTCTTTTTTGAGGGGCAGGCCCCGACCTTGAAGGCCGCCGGGAGCAAGAAGTAGGGGTCACGAGGTCGTCCGTCTTGCCGCCCTAAACGCCCCTTATCGAGACCCCATGGGATCCTCGGAATCGCCTCCGGATACCAAAGACCAGCGCCGTTGGGGCCGGTGGCGGCGTGCGTGAGGGACTAGGCGCGCTCAAGCACGACAAAGGCCACGGCATAGTCCTCTTCGTCGCTGAGCGTTAGGTGTATCGCCCCGACCTTGAGGTCGCGGGCGTGGGCCTCGGCGCCGCCGGTCAGCACCAGCTGCGGCTGACCCAAGGATGTGTGGGTGACCATGATGTCGCGCAGGGCGAAGGCGCCGCGGAAACCCGTACCCAGGGCCTTGGCGGTGGCCTCCTTGGCGGCAAAGCGCTTGGCCAGAAAATGCGCGGCGCGGGCCGTGGTCGCAAACTCCCGGTACTCGTCTGCGCTCAAGATCCGTGTCGCATAGCGGCTGCCGAACCGGCTCAAGCCGGCGCTGAGACGTGCGACCCGCACGATGTCCGTCCCGATACCGACGATCACGAGCGTTCCGCCGCCACAATCAGGCGCCTCATCTCGGTGACCGCCGGGCCCAATCCGGTAAACACCGCGCGCGCGACGATCGCGTGCCCGATATTCAGTTCACGCACGCCCGGAATCGCGGCGATCCTTGAGACGTTGTGGTAATGGAGGCCGTGGCCCGCGTGCACTCGCAAACCCAGTGCCTGGGCATGCCTCACGCCCTCGACTATCCGGGCATACTCGCGCTCCTGCGCCGGCCCCTCGGCATCGGCATAGGTGCCGGTATGAAGCTCAACAACCGGCGCGCCGGTCCGGCATGCCGCCTCTATTTGGCGCGGATCCGGGTCGATAAAAAGCGATACCCGCACCGCGGCCGCCGCGAGCGCCCGACACGCGGCCGCCACCTGTACCTCGTGGGCCACAACATCAAGCCCTCCTTCCGTCGTGAGCTCCTGACGGCGCTCGGGCACCAGGCAGCAATCGGCCGGCTGATACCGGACGGCGATCGCGATCATCTCGTCTGTGACCGCCATCTCGAGGTTCATGGGGACCGTCAGCATGTCGCGCAATAAGGCCACATCCCGCTCTTTTATGTGCCGCCGATCCTCGCGCAAATGGAGGGTAATGGCGTCGGCCCCGGCTTGTTCGGCCACCAAGGCCGCTTGAATGGGATCGGGATAACGAGTAGCGCGGGCGGCCCGCAAAGTCGCCACGTGATCGATGTTGACGCCGAGCTTCATGCGATCTCGCGCATGCTGCGAAACAGCTTACGGGTATGCAGGGGCTTGCCACCCAGGAGTCGCGTCAGAACGCTCCGCAAAAGCCCCTTCGCTTCTCGTAGCTGATCGGGATCACGGAGGTCTTCTTTGGCAAGCGCTATCAAGGTACTTCCCATCACGCCTAGGCCCTCATTGAGCGATGCGCCCTCGATCGCACCTTCTTCCAAAACGTAGCGATAGCAACCCGTCGGCCGTATCGGCTCCCCGCTTTGTGCATCATGACTCAGTCCCAGACCGTAACCCAGGGACGCGAGCAGCCGCTTTTCGAATATCCGCAGCGGCGCCTCTTGGCAACCGCCCACCGCCAGCGCCCGCAACACCGACTCATAGGCCTCATAGAGCTCGGCATGGGCATCGTGGCGGTGGAGCAGCCGCAACACCAGCTCGTTCACGTAAAACCCGCACCACACCGCATCACCGCGCAGATCGATCGCACCCTCGAGGGCCTCGGCCTGCGTCAGAGTGCCGAGCTCGCCCCGCGAAGACCACCCCAGACGCAAGGGCTGAAACGGTCTTAGATGGGCACCCGCGAAACCCTTGCCGGGAGAACGGGCGCCGCGCGCGACGAGCCCCACACGTCCAAAGGCGAATGAGAAGACCTCGAGCAGAACGCTGGTCTCGCCGTAGGGGTAACGATGCAGGACATATCCGCGCTCGTCTTCGGTCCGCATCGACTAATTGTCGCCCGCGTACCCCAAGCTTCGCAAGGCCCGCAGGTCATCAGACCATCCGCTTCGTACCTTAACCCACAAGCCGAGATAGATCTTCTGGCCTAGGTGGCGTTCTATCTCGCGGCGCGCGGCAGTCCCGACGGCCTTAAGCCCGGCCCCGCCTTGGCCCACCAGGATGGCCTTCTGGCCCTCCTTCTCCACGTAAATGACACCCTCGATCCGGATAACCTTCTTGTCGACCTTGAAGGTCTCGATATCGACTGTGGTCACATAGGGGATCTCTTGCGAAAACCGCCGACAGACCTGCTCACGGACAAACTCACCGATCAAAAAGCGATCGCTGCGATCGCTCAACTGATCGCTCGGATAGAGCGCCGAGCGCTCCGGGAGCCGACTTGCGATAATCCTCTCCAGCGCCTCAATATTTGTCCCATCACGCGCCGACAAGGGCACGATCTCGGCGAATACGCCACGGGCCGCGAGCGTTGCTATCAGCGGCAGCAAGGCGTCTTTTTGCGCGAGGCGATCCACCTTATTAAGCGCCAGGATCACGGGCCGGCCGTGGAGATGGTCAGTGATGAACGTAAGGACTCGCTCGTCGTCTTCCTGAAAGCGCGGACAGGCGGCTACGAACACCAGGCAATCCGCCTCCTCCACTCCCTGGGCCACCGCCCGATCCATATGTTGGGCCAGAGCCCCCTTACCGCCCCAGACGAGCCCCGGGGTATCGAGGTACAGAAACTGGGCGTCCTCGGTGGTCTTAATCCCAAGGATGCGATGGCGGGTCGTCTGGGGCTTGGGTGAGGTAATAACAAGCTTGTGCCCCAGAAGCCGATTGATCAAAGTCGACTTCCCGACATTGGGTCGGCCGAAGATCGCGATAGAGCCGCTGCGAAAGGGGTTCATGACTGGCTTAAGCGACGCAAAGCCAGGCGCGCCGCCTCTTGCTCGGCGTAGCGGCGCGTCGACCCCTCGCCGTGCGTCGCCGCCCTCAAACCGGACACCCGGCAGGCAACCTTGAAGTGTTGTTCATGATCCTGTCCTGTGATGCTGAGGAGTTCGTACTGGGGCAATTCCAGGCCGCGGCCTTGCAGGAACTCCTGCAAAAGGGTCTTGGCGTCCTTCGCTTGGGCATGGGCATCGATGCCGACGAGCCGCGATGCAAAGAGCTCCATCAAAACCCGGCGCACCTCGTCATAGCCGCCGTCCTGGTACAGGGCGCCGACCACCGCCTCGAAGCCATCGGCCAGGATCGAGTCGCGGTCGAAACCGCCACTCTTTAACTCCCCCGGACCGAGCCGTAAGACCTCACCCAGGCCGATCTCGCGCGCAACATCGGCCAAAGTCTCGGCGCGCACCAGCCGTACCCTGAGCCGGGTGAGCTCGCCCTCCGACAGCTCTGGAAACCGCAGATAAAGCGCATCGGCCATGACAAGGTTCACGACCGCATCGCCCAAGAACTCGAGCCGCTCGTTGTTGCGAGCCCCGCAGCTCCTATGGGTCAGGGCCTGCGTCAATAAATCGGGATTGCGAAAGGCAAGCCCCAAGCGCCGCAGCAGCGCGACTTCCTTATCTGTCAAGAGCCACGCACCTTACGACGATCCACAAAGTGGATGACGGCGGTAATGTTGTAAATGATCGGAACCCGGACGTTGTAGGTAAAAACCAACATCCTCCCCCCTGCGCGGGTCGGCAAGATCTGCAAATCGTTCGCAACGCTCACGCCGCTGACATAGCCTACGTTGAACTCCCGGCGTACCGCCGACCGAATATCGCTGTTGCTCATCGTATTGACCTCGGGCCGCTTCGCAACGCTCCCCAAGGCATGGGCGATCTGCCAGTTATCGAGATAAGGTGGAAAGATCTCGAAGGCCAGAAATACGAAAAACCCCACTAAGATAACGACGAACAGTATGCTCCAAAACGTCGCCCCACGCTCACGATTCCCGGACATATGACCTCCCTCCCTTGCGCTTTAGGGGATAACCCGCCCTATTCGTTTGAAATCCACGCCGCCGCCATGGGCCGTATTCCAGCTAAACCAGATCAGGAATGCGCGCCCAACCAGATTCTTCTGTGGCACATAGCCCCAGTACCGGCTATCGTCGCTCAAATCGCGATTATCCCCAAGCACGAAGTATTCGTGAGGTGGCACTACGAAATGCATAGGCGGCTGGGTGATGCCCGGTATTAAAATAATGTGGTGGCGAATCTTGCCGAGCTTCTCAGTATAGCGGTAGGCCTCGAGGAAACGGCCGCTCTGTTCGGCATACAAATAGGGGCGCTTATGGTAATGGGGGATCAGCTTGCCGTTGATATAGAGCTGCTTATTGATATAGGCGATATGATCACCAGGAAGCCCCACGATGCGCTTGATATAATCCACAGCCGGATCGCGCGGATAACGAAAAACCACCACTTGTCCACGTTTGGGCTCACCCACCGACACGATCTTGGTGTGCAGGATCGGTAGACGCAGGCCGTAGTCAAACTTGTTCACCAAGATGAAGTCGCCTACGTGCAGCGTGGGAATCATCGAGCCCGATGGGATGCGAAACGGCTCGACCACAAACGACCGGATCAAGAGCACGACCAAGATGACGGGAAAGAACGAGCGTGCATATTCGGCGTAGAGCGGCGGCTTGCTATTCTTGTTGCGACGCACCACGGCATCGACTAGCCAGAGTATCCCGGTCAGCAGCAATAGGCCGACGAGCCATGCGGAGAAATCGTTCAAGGACATGGTTATTTCTCAACCCGCAGAACGGCCAGGAAGGCCTCTTGGGGAATTTCGACAGATCCCAGCTGCTTCATACGCTTCTTTCCTTCCTTTTGACGTTCGAGAAGTTTGCGTTTTCGGCTCACGTCCCCGCCATAGCACTTAGCCGTGACGTTCTTGCGCAAGGCCTTCACCGTCTCGCGCGAAATGACATGCACCCCGATCGCGGCCTGAATTGCGACATCGAACATCTGGCGCGGTATCAATTCCCGCAATCGGCGTATCAGTTCGCGGCCCCGGTATTGGCTCTGCGTCCGGTGGGTAATCACCGAAAGCGCATCCACCCGATCACCGTTGATCAAAATATCGACCCGCACTAAGTCAGCCGGCCGAAACTCATGGAACTCATAATCAAAGGACGCGTAGCCCCGGCTCAGCGACTTCAGTCTATCAAAGAAGTCGATAACAACCTCATTTAACGGAATCTCGTAAGACAGCATCGCTTGGCGACCGAGGAAGCGCAGATCCTTTTGCGTGCCGCGCTTCTCGACACAGAGCTGGATCACCGGGCCCAGATACTCCTGGGGCACCAGAATATTACACAAAATGATCGGTTCGCGAACCTCGCGGATCTGGCCGGGATCGGGAAGCCGCGCCGGGTTATCAACCCGCAGGCGCTCGCCCTTCGTGGTTTCGACCTCGTAAATGACGGTCGGTGCCGTGGTGATGAGACTGAGGCCGTATTCCCGTTCGAGCCGCTCTTGCACGATCTCCATATGCAGCATGCCAAGGAAACCGCAACGAAACCCGAAACCCAGAGCCTCCGAGGTCTCCGGCTCGAAATGCAGCGAGGCATCGTTCAGCTTTAGCTTCTCCAAGGCCTCACGGAAACTGTCATAATCCCCGGCCTCGATGGGATAAAGACCGGCGAAGACGCGCGGTTTGATCTCCTTAAAGCCTGGCAGCGCCAAGGCGGCGGGGCGGCGAGCCTCGGTGATAGTGTCTCCGACACGGGCCCCTTTGACGTCCTTGACGCCAGCTACGACGTAGCCGACTTCCCCGGTCTTAAGCTCTTCGACCGGGTGACGCTTCGGGGTAAAAATACCCACCTGCTCGACGTCATAATCGCGACCGGTCGCCATCATGCGCACACGGCTGCCGCGGCGCAACACGCCATCGACGACCCGCACCAGGGCCACCGTGCCAAGATAGGTATCAAACCAGGAATCGACGATCAGCGCCTTCAGCGGTTCCTCACTCTGGCCCTGTGGCGGAGGGACGAGCGCCACGAGCGCCTCGAGTATGTCGCGGATACCTTCTCCGGTCTTCGCGCTCACTCGAATCGCATCGGTCGCGGGGACACCAATGATGTCCTCTATCTCGCGCGCCACCCGCTCCGGATCGGCGGCCGGCAAATCGATCTTATTGAGGACCGGCACGATCTCCAAATTCAGTTCGGCCGCGGTATAGCAATTGGCCACGCTTTGCGCCTGGACGCCTTGCGCGGCGTCGACGACCAAAAGTGCCCCCTCGCAGGCCGTCAGCGAGCGCGAGACCTCGTAGGAAAAGTCCACGTGTCCGGGGGTGTCGATGAGATTGAGCTCGTAGGTAAGGCCATCCAAGGCTAGGTATTGCAGGGTGACGCTTTGGGCCTTGATGGTGATTCCGCGCTCGCGCTCGAGATCCATGGAATCGAGAACCTGGCTCTCCATCTCGCGGGCAGTGAGCCCCCCGCAAAACTCGATGAACCGATCGGCCAGCGTCGACTTCCCGTGGTCAATATGGGCAATGATAGAGAAATTCCGAATGCGATCTTGCAAGCTGGGCCTTGGAGCGCTGACGCTTCCCCCGAAAACCGGTCCGATAGGTGAGGCGGCATCATACCGGGTTTCCGAAGGCGGACCAACTATTTGGTTAAGGCCAAAAAGACCGCCGCTCCGCCTCTGTGGATAAGTACCGGCACCGGCGTGGCCGGAAGCGCCGCCAAAATAGTCATGAAGGAATGCACACTATCGACCGGGTGGCCGGCAAGCTCTAGGATCACGTCACCCGGGCTTATACCGGCCTTCGCGCCCGGACCCGAACTTACGCCCTCGACAAAGACCCCGGCCGGCACACCGAGCTCACTTTTTTGGCGATCGCTCAGGTTGCGCAAGGCAAGCCCGAGGCTCGCCGCGTTCCGCGGTTTGGATGGCGCCTTGGAGAAAGTCGCCGGCAGGACCTGGGGCAGGGCCCCTACGGTCACAAACACCGTGTGTGCGCGACCGTCACGCATCACCTTAAGGCGTGCCCGGGTGCCGACCGGCGTAAGGCCCACAAGCGGCGGGAGGTCCGAGGAGTGGGCTATGGGATGACCGTCGTAGCGCACGATGACATCGCCGACCTCGAGCGCTGAGTGAGCCGCAGGACTATTGGGGAGAACCTCGGAGACCAGGGCGCCGTACGGCTTACGCAATTGGAAGGACTCGGCAAGCTTGCGGGACACGTCTTGGATGGTGACCCCCAACCACGCCCACTGGACGCGACCCGTGGTGCGTAACTCATGGCCGATCCGCATCGCCAAATTGATCGGGATGGCAAACGAGAGTCCCATGAAACCCCCGGTACGGCTGTAGATCTGCGAGTTAATGCCAACCACCTGGCCGTGAATATTAAAGAGTGGGCCGCCCGAATTGCCCGGATTGATCGGGACATCGGTCTGGATGAAGGGGACGTAATCGGAGCCCGGAAGGTTGCGCCCGACTGCCGACACGATGCCGGCCGTAGCCGAGTTCTCGAAGCCGAAGGGCGCGCCGATCGCCAGCACCCAATCCCCTACATGGGTGTCGGACGGGTGGCCGATCTTCACGGTTGGTAAGCCACGCGCATCGATCTTTAGCAGTGCGACATCGCTCTTGGTATCAAGTCCCACGATATGGGCCACATAATCGTGATGGTTGGTCAGTTTCACGATCACGCGTTTGGCGTGGTTAATCACGTGCGCACAGGTCAAGATATAGCCATCGGACGCAATAATAAATCCAGACCCTAGCGACTTACTGACGAACCTGTGGGGGACGTTGTCGCTTTGACCCGGCAGCTTATGGAAGAACTTATTGAGCGGGCTGCCAGGAATGCTCGGGGCCCCGAACCCGAAGTTCGGCGTCACCCGCTTTATGACTTCGGTACTGCTGATATTGACGACCGCGCGACGATTCGCGCTCACGATGCGGGCAAAGTCCGGAAATTGCGGGCTGTCCGCATAGGCTACGGCCGACACCATCAGAAGCCAGACCGTAAACAGAATCCTTTGCGCGCTCATAAACTGTCCTTTTGTGGAAAATCCCGTTCGTTTTTATTTCTGTATTCAGGGCAAGCGAGCGGCCGGCCGCTCCGGCAAGGGGCGCACCGACAGCGCCATGGTCTCTACGGTCAGGGTCGGCACATCGCCTAGCACCGTGACCATCCTGTGATCGACCACCGATCGAAATACATGCAAGGCTCCAAGCCGAAACAGCTGGGCGCGAACCCCCTGGACCATCGGTCGCCGACCGATAAATACCGATACACCGGCCAAACCATCGGAATACACGAGGTGCTGAACCACGCCCTTATGGCCGGCTATGCGGCGCATAAGATGCATGGCCAAACGAAAACCAGCGGGCTTGTCTTTTACAGTCCAGCTGGGCTTCGGGTCGGGAAACAGCTCGCCTCGCTCCTCTTTATAGGTTTTAACGCGGCCGACGCCAATAGGTCCAACGGCCGAGGCAGGAATGTGGGGCTTTACTCGCAAGCGCGTGAACAGGAATTGCTCGATGGTGCGGCCGCTTTCGTTGATCACTGAGGCCTTGAGCAAAAGGCCGGTCCTACGCGCAGCCCAGAGACGATAGCCATACCGGTAGGCATCACGTGGCTTTATGACCACGGCCCGGGCGCCAAAACCGGCGATACGCGTAAGCCCGCCTAAGCTAATCGCGTAATAGCGGCGCAACGGCCGCAGATGCGTCGGAACCAGCGCCGGAAAGGTTTTTAAAACCATAACGCGGCGCTCAATAAACACCACATGCTCATGGGGCAAATAGCAGGCGACCCGCCCTTGGCCGCGGATGATCACCTGACGGTGGCCATCAAGGGCCATCAACCGCTCGGTGACCTGGCCATTGGCGACCCGATGGACGATGCGCATGGTGGCGAGCGTAGCCCCGTGGCGGTAGACGAAGGTCCCCGTATAGTTCAGGGTGCGCGCGGCCCGCTCCATGCGCTGCAGCCACCCGCGAGCTGTAGCCGCGCAAGCCACACCGCTTACCAGAACAAGGGTCGCCGTAAGGAGCGGCCGCCTCATCATGGTTTGTTCCGCGCCCCCCGGCTGGGGCCGTTATAGGCCGCGAGATGGACATAAGAAAGCCCGTTCATACCGGCAAGCGGCGCCACCGCGGCATGCTCAAGTAAGAAAGCATTGAGTCGATTGCGCCAGCGCGAACCCTGCCAATGAGCCCTTTCGACGTAGCGGTGCGGAAGAGCCAGAGGGGCGGTCAAGGCGGTCTTCAGCGGCGCGACCGCGGCCGGTTCTCCCGAGGCCACCATACGCAAACCGAATAGGGCCACGACCGCCGTCAACGACGCCGCCAAGGCAAAACCCAGTGCCTGGCGCGTCCCGGGGCGGCCCTTTATCTTAAAAAATCGCGCCGCGGGGAGCACGCCGACGATGGGCTCCTCGGCAATGGCCGCCATGATCCGTGCGCTTAAGCGGGCGCCGATGTCCCCTTCCCACTCCTTACGCAACACCGCTCGAGTGACATGATAACGGCCCCACGCCGAGCGCATCTCGACATCCTGCAAGACCGCGTCAAGGGCCTTTTCGCGCTCCTTCGCCTTCAGTTCCGCATCCACTAACGCCGATAGTGCTTCTTTCATACTCGCTCTCCGCCTACGAAGGCCTATAGCTCTAGCAACGGCTTCAGCTCTTTGTCGATCGCCTCGCGGGCCCTAAATATCCGGGACCGGACGGTGCCAATCGGGCACTCCATAATCGCCGCAATCTCCTCGTAGCTTAACCCCTCTATCTCCCTTAACGTAATAGCGATGCGCAGATCCTCTGGCAGGGCATTCAGCGCCCGGGTGACGGTTCGGGCAATTTCGTCTGTGAGGACGCTATGTTCGGGCGTCGAAATCTCGCGCAGGACCGCGCCCTCGTCGGTCAATTCGACCTCCTCGGCCTCCTTGTCCGTGGATGGTAAGCGCCGCCCTTGAAACACGAGGTGGTTCTTGGCGGTATTGATGGCGATCCGATAAAGCCATGTATAAAAGGCGCTCTCGCCGCGAAACCCCGCCAAGGCGCGGTAGGCCTTGATAAAGACCTCCTGCGTGACATCCTCTACCTCGGCGCGATCGTAGACGTAACGGGTCACAAGCTTCGCGATCTTGTGCTGGTACTTCAGCACCAAGAGATCGAAGGCACCGCGGTCGCCGCGCTTGACGCGCGCCACGAGATCCTGGTCGAGGTTCTGGTCGACGCCACCACCCACAGGATCTCCTACCACCCGTAAGTGACCACGGCAATGGAAAAAGGTTCGCTGTCGCGCAAAAAATGCTGCGGATTAACGACTGTTGGCATAGGCGGGCATGAGCAATTGTTTTGCAATCGAGAACAAAGCCACTATGATAGCGCAAAACACGCGGCCGCGCCCCACGCTATGACAAAACCCCATTCCTCTCACCCACCGGTCGTCGATTTCGCGATCGTCGGTGCCGGCCTTGCGGGTCTTACCCTGGCGTTACGACTGGCCGAGCACGGCCGAGTCGCACTCTTTGCCAAGGGCCCCTTGACGCACGGCTCAAGCTTCTACGCCCAGGGGGGAATCGCCGCCGTGCTCGAGGGCGAGGATTCCTTTGCCGCGCACATCCAGGACACCTTGGCGGCGGGAGCCGGTTTATGCCACGAAGACGCGGTCCAGTTCGTGGTAGAACAAGCCCCGGTCGCCATCCAGTGGCTCATCGAACGCGGTGTGCCGTTCACCGCCGAGAACGGCCACTACCATCTGACGCGCGAGGGTGGACACAGCCATAGGCGGGTCATCCACACAGCCGACGCGACCGGGCGAGCCGTGGAGACCACGCTTGCGGCCTTGGCCCGAGCCCATCCCCGCATCGAGATCTGGGAAGACCACATCGCAGTCGACCTGGTCACGGCCCATAAGCTTGGGCGCACCGGACCAAACCGCTGCCTCGGCCTCTACGTCTACAGCAAAACCACGGGCCATGTCGTCCCCTACCCCGCGCGCCTGACCGCGCTTGCGACCGGCGGCGCCTCCAAGGCCTACCTCTACAGCAGCAATCCCGATACCTCAACGGGCGATGGTATCGCGATGGCCTGGCGCGCTGGCTGCCGGGTGGCCAATCTCGAATTCGTGCAGTTTCATCCGACCTGCCTCTACCACCCGCAAGCAAAGTCGTTTTTGATCTCCGAGGCGGTCCGTGGGGAGGGCGGCCACTTGCTGCTCCCCGATGGCACCCGATTTATGCCGCACTACGACCCGCGTGCCGAACTTGCCCCGCGCGATATCGTGGCCCGCGCCATCGACAATGAGATGAAACGCCATGGCCTGGACGCCGTGGGCCTGGACATCAGTCACAAGGGACGAGGCTTCATCGCCGAGCACTTCCCTAACATCTACGAACGCTGCCTCGGTTTTGGTTACGACATGGCGAAGGCCCCGATCCCGGTCGTACCGGCCGCCCATTACACCTGCGGGGGCATCATGACCGACCTCAAGGGGCGCACCGATCTGATGGGTCTCTACGCGGTCGGCGAATGCGCCTTCACCGGGCTCCACGGCGCCAACCGCTTGGCCAGCAACTCGCTCCTCGAGTGCCTAGTCTTAGGGCAAGCCGCGGCCGACGACGCCGCCCAAAGGCTCGCCGGTGCGCCTTGCCCCGCGCCGCTGCCGCCCTGGGACGAGAGTCGTGTCACGGACGCCGACGAAGGGGTGGTGGTCTCGCACAACTGGGAAGAGTTGCGGCGCTTCATGTGGGACTATGTAGGTATCGTACGCACGAATAAGCGCCTGGAGCGCGCGCGTCATCGGGTGAGGTTGCTGCACGAGGAGATTCTCGAATACTACGCCCACTTCCGGGTCTCGAACGACCTGATCGAACTGCGCAACCTAGTCCAGGTGGCCGAGCTCATCATCCGCTCGGCGCAACTTCGTACCGAAAGCCGCGGCCTTCATTATTCGCGCGACTACCCGGAACTGGACACCGTCCATGCCATCCGCGATACCGTCCTCACACCGCCCCATTATGCGATGGCTCTCGAAACCCCAGGCGGCTCCTGGGATTAAGCCGGACCGTGATCGGGCATAAGACCCGTAAGCCGGGCCTCGGATCGTTCGATCCTCAGAGGAAATACCACAAAAGGGCCGAGCCGCCGGCGGCCAGGCAATAATAACCAAAGGGGCGCAAGGCCTGGACCTCCTGCTTATTGAAGTAGCGCATCAGGATCCAGGCGCTAAGATAGGCGAAGCCGCCGGCCACCACCCCGGACAAAAAGATGGCCCCCAAATCCACATGGCCCTTGATGAAAAAGAGCTTCGGAATCTCGAGCACCGCGGCCGCACCAATGATCGGGGTGGCCATCAAAAACGAGAACCGCGCGGCGGCGGCGTAATCGAGCCCCCGCCCAAGTCCGGCTACCACCGTGACCCCGGACCGCGACATACCGGGTATCAGGGCGAAGGCTTGGGCCACGCCCACCGTCAAGGCCTTACCCCAAGTCATTTGCTCAAGGCTATGGTCCGAGCGGCGCTTCTTCAGCCGATCGCCGATCAGCAAGACCACGCCGTTTACGATCAAGAAGGTGGCCGCCACCAGGAGATTGGCAAACAAGAGCTTGATCTTTTTTTCGAACACAAGACCTATCAGGCCCGCAGGAATGGAGGCCACTACCAGCAACCAGAAAAGCCGCGCCTCGGGGTTGCTCGCGCGCCCGCGGGCCTTCCACAGTCCCGCGAAAATATCCCTCCAGTCGCGCCAAAAATACAGAAGAAGGGCGGTCGCCGTGCCGACGTGCAAGACCACAAGAAACGGTAAAAAATCAGGGCTCGCCTTGGGAATGTGCCAAGCGAGGATGGTGCGCACGAGAACGCTATGCCCGAGACTGCTGATGGGAAAAAGCTCGGTAACACCCTGTAATACCGCCAACACCAACATCTGCCCAAGCCGCATTCCGTCCTCCTTGATATCGTTGGCCGAGTATAAAGGATGAGCACGAGGCCGCCAAGGCAAGCCCGCCGTTCGTCAGACTCTGCGAAGACAGACATCGGAGGTTCAAGCCTAAAACGGGTTCGCTATTCATGAGGGCGCGTTAAGCGCGACGAAACGCGAGCCAACGTTTAGTTACGACTCTCAATGCGCGCCCCCTTAGGTTTTGTCGAAGCGAGCGCGGGGCGGGAACACCCACCAAAAGAGCAAGACCAGCACCGTCAGACCGACGTAGAGGCCGGTAAACACGACACCGGGCCAGCGGTGAAAAATCAAGGTGTGGATGAGTTTTGGTACAAACGCCCGAGCCGGTCCGCGCCCCCCGCGCAAGCGATACTCCCACACCGTCAAGGGACACGGGATATGAAACAGTTGCTCAAACGCGACATACGCGATAGCCAATGAGTGCGATAGACGATAGGAGATGGTCTGCGTCCAGCGCCAATGACGCCACACACCCAGAGGAATGATCACAAAGCCTGTGGCCACAAAGGCCACGTAGAGCGCGTGCAGGGCAAGCACTGCATCGGCGCCGACTACGGATCGGGCGTCAGATAGCATGATGTGGTGTCACAGTGGCATCCTCCACAACTCGGCAAAGAACCGGTTTGTTCTGCGAGTCGTCGACGCGTCCCGCACCCATGATGACACCCACGGCCCACGTGCGTCCAAAATCCTACACTTCTCTTGGCTTTTTCTCCGACAGCCGTTCAGATAGTCATCGGGAAAGCTAGACCCTTTCCCTTGGTCCCTCGGCCGCCACTTGGCGGTCGCGCCCGTGGCGCTTGGCGGCGTAAAGCGCCTTATCGGCACGACCGATCAGCCCCTCTAACGTCCGGTCGCCGACACAGATCGTAGCAACCCCAATACTGACGGTCACAGGAACTGTGCGCCCCTGAAAGCGAAAATTTTTGGCGCGGACGGCATTCAAGAGTTTCTCGGCCACGATCCCACCCTGAGCCGATGTCGTATTTTGCAAAAACACGAGAAACTCCTCGCCGCCGTAGCGTCCGACAGCATCCGAAGCTCGGACGGTGTCTTTGAGACACACCGCGACTTGGGCCAACACTTGGTCACCCCCCAAGTGCCCCAGTTGGTCGTTTATGGCCTTGAAGTGATCCAGGTCGACCATAAGGACGCTAAAAATCATACCGGTCCTCAAATAATCATCGAAAGCCTGCCCGCAACGACTAATGATGGCGCGCCTATTCAGAAGGCCGGTCAGCTCGTCGCGTTCGGCTATGACCGAAAGCTCACTATTAGCGGCACGTAAACCTGCGTTGACGCCGGTGATCTGTTCGCGGTTTAGCACAAGTTTGCTGTAAAGACGATTGATCTCGAAAAGACAGGCACCAAGTACTGACAAAGCGCCCACAAGGCTTACGAAGCGTGCCACATACCAGGCAACACAAAAGCGGGAATCACCAAACATGGTGAGGCTCATATCCAGCGCCGCAGCGCATACCGCCACAAGGAGCCACGTATCAAGAACAGTATTGGCACGACGATACCAAGCCAAGCAAGCTACCGCGGTGACCATAAAACCCAAGACTCCGACTCGCAGCCAAAGCGGGGCATGAAAATGCGACCCGTGCCCACCTAAAGATGACAAAAGGTCTCCATTGGCAAGCACATAGAGGCCTCCCAGTAAGGCTACAGTGACAAGGAGCGCGCGCCGGCGAGAGCGGAGAAACCGGGCATCATCAAGTGCTACGGCGCGCGGCTGGAGCGCGTACAGCAAGGCCCCACCGGCAAAAAACAGGTGTGAGAACAGCCATAACCAGACTGCATTGTTCCCCGGCCGGGCACTTGAGACCAAAAACGCGGCCGGGAAATCCCAGGCATTGGCAGCGATCAGGAAACCGGTGCCACTATAGGTCAGCGCAAGCGCGGCTACTCCCGAATCGCGTCCCGCGCGTGCCTGACCCCAGAGGAGATAAGCGGTTAAAATATCAGCGACCACGACGACTGCCACAAGAGCGGGTAGAAACCCTCCCATAATAGCGACCCGCTCTTTGGCAATCGGTATCACCCAGACTGTGACGGCGACAAAGATCGTGAGTACCAAACCTGCAAGAAGCCACACAAGGCGCGAGGCGGGCACCTCCCCTAACGCTACGATGAACTCGTTCCGTCCTCGAATCTCTTTCATGGTGAGTCCCTCTGCATCCCGTCTGAACAATAGAGGGTGCATAGAGCGTGCCAGGTGCGGGATTACTCACGTCACGACACGTTGCGTGGATCCGGTCATCGGGCCGTATGCGCCGATCCGGCCGGCTTGGGTGTCCTGCGGTTCGGGACAAAATCCCATGAATGGAGCAATCGACTAAAGAGGCTCTATAATCGTCAACGCCGCCATTCGACATTGGGATATATGAGCCCTATGACGTTTGAGGCTACCATCTCCTGAATGCGAGGTGTCCACGAAACCGGGGCAAGGTCACGTCGACCCGCGTATCAATCAGGAGTTTCGCCATGCCAGACGCGATATCGCAGTCAGCCTGCTTCTCGACCTTTCGGTCTCTCTCCAAGACCCCATCCGCGGCGGCAGCGCCGATCAGACCGTTCTCTCCCTGGCACAGGAAGCTGTAACCCTGCTGGCGTGGACCATCGACCGGTTGGGCGACCCATTTGCCATAGCCGGATTCCATTCCAATACCCGCCATGAAGCCCGATTCTGGCATATCAAGGGATTTTCCGAGGCTTGGCATGACGACGTCCGTGGTCGACTCGCAGCCTTGCAGGCCGGCTACTCCACGCGCATGGGCATCGCCATGCGGCCAGCCGGGCACTATCTATCACAATCTCGAAAGGACAAGCGCCTGCTGCTCATCCTAACCGATGGCCAACCCGCCGACATCGACGTGAGCGATCCGGAGTTTCTTATTGCCGATACGCAGCAAGCCGTGCGGGAACTGGAGCGTAAAGGGATTTACTGTCACTGCCTCAGTCTTAATGCCCACACTGACGACTACGTTCGACGAATTTTCGGCCAACACTTCAGTATTATAGACCGGATCGAACGCCTGCCCGAGAGACTTCCGGAGATTTTCTTGACGCTCACCACCTAGGCGATCGTGGCCGCCGTCCCAATGGTCAAAATCCGGCGCAGAGCGCGCGGGGCGCCGGCCGGAGACATGGCTGTCGTGGTCGTCTGCGCGGGCCCCTTTGACGCAATTGCGGGTGTGTGCGAACAAGGTACGCATATCCCCGAAGAAAGGCGGGGTGACAGCGTTCCTCAACCCCATGGTTTTCGGTAGCCTACAAGTAGGCACAATCAGTCCGGCATCAGATGGCTCTCGGGTTATCTTGCGGCGAGCGCCAAGATCTGGCGTCGTGGGGCATGCGCCTTGGTTGATCATTGTCATTCGTCTTGCAGGGTCGATAATATGGATATACAATGTGAAGATAATGTCTATCCATAAAGAGGTCATTATGCAACTGACCGTTTCCAAATGGGGCAACAGCTTGGCCGTGCGCATCCCGGCCGAAGTGGCCCGTGCCTTAGCCCTCGAAGAAGGCGCGGTGGTCGATTGCACGACGACGCCTTCTGGCACACTCGAACTCATCCCTGCGAGCAAAAAGACACGTACGGAATGGTTGCAACGCCATTTCGTCGACGTCAACGCGCATCTGGTGGAGGAGGCGATGACCACACCAGCCTCGCAACTGCTGCGTACAGAAGAAAGATACTGAGACCATGCGCATCTACGTGGACACCAGCGTCCTGGTGGCCGCCCACACGCGTGAACCACACACCGACCTTGCCCAGGCGTGGCTTGTCGCCCAGAGCGGCGGGGGCCTAATCCTCTCCACGTGGGCGCTGGTGGAGTGCGACAGCGCCGTGGCGATCAAGCGGCGGCGCGGTGAAATGGATGCCGATGGACAGGCGACGGCGATAGCCGATATCAACGCATTCGCGACATGTTTCGCACCTTTCATAGTGCCAGCGGAAGACGATTATCGGCGTGCCCGCACGCTCTGCCGTCATGCCGCATCCGGACTTCGTGCGGGAGATGCCCTACACCTTGCCATGGCCTTGCGCTGGGATGTTACCCATTTTGCGACGCTCGACAAGATTCTCGCAACCAATGCGATAGCCCATGGTCTGGTGACGCTCGTCATGCCGCCTAGTACCGGCGCGTAACCTCTCTCACAAAGTCGCCGTGAAAGACCGGGGCACGATACGCACAACGATATGGCACCGATGCAATCTGTGAGATAGGGGCGCCTCCCAATATGCGCTTCGCGCCTATCAAAACCGCTGAGAGTCATACGGTCTGCGCTCGGCCGGGATTCGCTAACACACGCTCCGCGCGCGCAGGCCAAACAGATCCCGAGGATACTGGAAGACCAGATTTTGGAATAAAGTAGGCTAGGTGGCCTTCTGGGACGAAGTCCTGCATCAGACGCGAAACAACATGACCTATCGAGGTTCGAGTCGCTTGTATCTCGGCCATACCCCACTTACTAAGCAGTACATATATTAGAGACTATATGATATGATTATCGCATGCGAGTCGACGGAAGAAAGATTGATCACGCCAAGCTCGAAGAGATCCGTTTCGAGGCGGTGAGAAGGGTTCAGGCAGGCGAGGCGCCTACGACCGTCGCGCGGGGCATGGGGCTCTATACGAACCGGATCTTCATCTGGCTCGCGGCGTATCGCAGTGGAGGATGGGATGCGTTGCGCTCAAAAAGGGCGATGGGGCGCCCCAAGCGCCTGGATGCCAAAGAGATCCGCTGGGTCTACGACACCGTGACCCTGAAAAATCCCCTGCAGATGAAGCTCCCCTTTGCGCTGTGGACGCGTGCCCAGATCCGCTCCCTGATCCAGCGGAAGTTCGGAGTGAAGCTCTCCTTGGTGTCGGTAGGACGGCTTTTGGCGCAACTCGGGCTTACCTGCCAGAAGCCGCTCTTTCGCGCCTACCAGCAGGATGCTTCCCTGGTGGAACGTTGGCTCAAAGAGGAGTACCCGAAGATCCGGGCTCAAGCCCGGCGCGAGAAGGCCGAGATCTTCTTCGAGGACGAGTCCGGGGTCAGGTCGGACTTCCACAGCGGCACCACCTGGGCGAAGAAGGGCGAAACGCCGGTGGTACGGGTCACCGGGGCGCGCTTCTCCTTGAACATGATCTCAGCCGTCTCACCGCGCGGAGAGCTGCGCTTTATGGTGGCGCGCGGGGGTGTGGGTGCCAGCGTGTTCATCGAGTTCTTAAAGCGCCTCGTGCAGGGCAGCCCGCGCAAGATCTTCCTCGTCTGTGACGGCCATCCTTCGCACCGTGCCAAGAAGGTCACAACGTTTGTTCAGTCGCTCAAAGGAAAACTCCGATTGTTCTTCCTGCCACCCTATTCCCCCGAACTCAATCCGGATGAGCTTGTCTGGAATGACGTGAAGAACAACGGCGTGGGCCGTACGCTCGTGCACGGCCCGAGAGACCTCCTGCGCGCGGTCATAAGCCGGCTCCGCCATCTGCAAAAGACACCGAAGATGGTGCGATCATTCTTTCAGCATCCGGAGACGCGCTACGCGGCGTAGTCATAGTCTCTAACATATGCACTGATTAGTAAGCCGCGATCTCGACGGCATTTTATTGCACAAAGCCCCTATTTACTTCCGCTCCCTACGAAACAATATGACTCGGACCGACCCCTAGCGGCCCTCCACGCGCTCGCGCAAGGCCTGATTCATGCTCTCAAAACCGGCACACACCTGGCTTCTCAAGGTCCAGCCCCATAACGCCGCCAATAAACCCGAGAAGCGCTCACTTTGAACAAAGCGGGTGACGCCGTCACCCGCCGACTCCAGCACAAATCGATGCTCCCCATCAAAGAGGCCCGGTACCCACAAATGACCACTCCACGATAGCTCGCCGAACGGCACGACAAGATCGATGATGGGGGAAAATACGGATACATGGCCCTTATGGAGCGTCATATGCACCTGAAGGCGGTGACCGACCGCCACCCGGCCCGCTATCTGCTTAATAAAGGGATTCCATTCCGGGTACGCCGGAAAGTCCATAAGGGTGCTCCACACGGCCTCTTTCTTAGCCCGGATCTCAACAGACGTTATGACCTCCCTCATACCCATCTCCTTAGCCGCGACACCTCAGAAAGACCGTCTTGCGACACCCGCACGATCTGGTTTTCTCTAAGACGCCGCTCCGCTTCGGGGTCATGGGAGGGCAGATAGACCGTCTGCTCCCTTTGGGCGTAGCTCAGGATATTCGTGAGCGTCTTGACGGCGGTGCCTGGGAACAATGTCACCCCATCCGGGATCCGCGCGAGCAGCGTTTTCTCTGTGTAACTCGCGTCGCCAGCCAGAAAATAACTTAGGCCCCCAGTTCGTACGAGCACGGATACATGCCCTGGAGTATGACCCGGCGTCGCCACTATCAAGACATCCTCCGCTGCGGTCACAGCCACCGTTCCAAGAAATGGCTCCACAATCGATTCGGCAAAAGTGAAGAGTTGCGGCGCGAACCATTTCGGCCAACGATTCTGAACGTAACCTCGGATCTTGCCTCCGACCCCTCTGGCGTCGCACCATTCTCTTGCCGAAAGCCAGATCGTGCTATGAGGAAAATGGTGAAGTCCGCCGGCATGGTCTGTGTGGAGATGCGTCAAAATCACCGTCCGAATGTCTTTGGGCTTTAGCCCCGCCTCCCAAAGTGCCGGGCCCACTTCTTGTTCCTGGCGAACATCAAACTCAACGGCCAACCGATAGTAAGGATGCCAGCGCGGGAAATATCCCAGCGCACAAGCACGGCAGGTCTCCCCCGTATCGACAAGAATCGGTCCTTCCGGATGGTGGATAAGCCATGCGTATATGGGTAACCAGTCGCTCCAACGGGGGTCATCCATAACGCGTAGGGGGCCTAGCGCCTTACGCGCCACTTGAGCGCTCTTGATACGCACAGAACCTGTTCGTATCGCATCAATGCGAATAGTCATCGTCAATCCTCTTAGGATACTCGGTAGACATCCTGTAATCCCCTCTTGCCACAAGAGTTATCGATCACTTACTTTCGCGGCAAATTTTTTTACCGCTCCTGACTCACACGCACGACCACCGTCCACCATGACCTTCCCAAGCACTCAGTCGGGGGTCGTAGGTTCGCCCAAACAGCCACCCATCCTCCTCTCCCCATCAACTCACTCATGAGCGCTTTTTTGAAACAGCCGCTCGAGGATCGAGGATATTATGTGCATGCCCTTTTCCGGCACGGCCGGGAATTCCTTGAAATATGACAGTTTGGCATATTGACTAAAGGTGCCCATGAAAACGGTTACCAGATAGGGAACCTCCTCCTCGTGGTCGATAGCCCCCTCCCGCACCCCCTGCGTAAAGAGCTCCGTCAATATCCGCACAATGGACTCCTGCCTCCACTGCGCCGACATCGAGGGCCACATCAAGCGAATATGTTCGCTCACATAGAGAACAGTCTGTGGCTGCAACGCCAAAACCTCCGCCACAGACACGATCAATCCACGCAGGTTCACATCAAATGAAAGCGCCGGATCGATGCCGGCTCGAAGCCTAAAAGCGAGAAACCGATAACAGCGTTCGAAGACGTCAGCGGCCAACGCGTCCTTACTGTCGAAAAACTTATACAGCACGGTACTGCTATAGCCGCTCGCCACGGCAATATCGCGCAAACTGGTCGCACACAAACCGTCGCGCACAAAAAGGTCCAACGCGACGCGTACGACTTCCCGCCTAGAAGGCGGGTCATCCGGCGAGACCAAGAAACTGAGAGGAGCATCGATACCCATGAGCCCTATAGTTATCGATCGATAACTCTCCTGTCAAGCCATCTCTCTTAGCCCAAAGCTACCGCGCCTCACCGCCTCCCGCTCTCCGCCCCCTCTTCTCCCTTCGGGTCGCTTGGAAAACCCGTGCCGGTTGCCTCTCCCGAAAAGCGGAAAATAATGAACTTTTCCCCACTCAATCGGCCCGTGTTGCTTAGCCGCCCACAAAAAAAGGGGCCCTTGCGGGCCCCTTTGGCGTTCCCTTCGGACTAACCGAACAAGAACGACATCACCTTCTTTCTGCGGCTCGGTTCATGGCCCGTGCGGGCGGCCTCCCCGCCGGCAGCCGCCGACCGCGGTCCCCGGTCATTCCCGTTCACCGGACGACTGCGACGCACTCCTTCGCGAGGGGCCCCGGAGGCTGGACGCCCGGAGGCTGGTCGCCCGGCACCGTGACGTTCCGCACCCGGACGAGCGGCACCTGAACGCGCCGCCGGGCGCCGAGTCGTAGCCGTCCGCGGACGCATGGGCCGAGACGGCGCCTCCTCAGCCGTGTGGCCCTGGGCCTCACTGACCGTAAACCCCGGAACCGCAGCTGTCGGTATCGGTTGACCGATAAAACGCTCAATGCGCTTTAACGTTCCCCGCTCGGCGCGGGTCGCAAACGACACCGCAGCGCCGGTCTGTCCGGCGCGACCCGTGCGACCTATACGGTGGACATAATCCTCAACAGAACGGGGCAGATCGTAATTAAACACATGCGAAATCGACGCCACATCAATGCCGCGTGCGGCAACGTCGGTCGCGACCAATACCCGCACCGTCCCGGCACGGAATTGCGCTAAGGTACGATTGCGCACGCCCTGGCGCATGTCGCCATGCAATGCGGCGGCCGCATGTCCGCAGCCACCTATGGCCAAAGCCAATTTATCGGCGCCGTGTTTTGTGCCGGTGAATACGATGGCTTGACCGACCGTGGTCTCCTTTAAAAGCGCCAACAGCATGGCCTTCTTTTGCGAGACGTCGTTCACGTAGTGCACGTGCTGCGCGATCTGCACGCTCTGAGCCTCGCCCGGCGCGATGCGAATGCGCTGCGGGTTCTTCAATAACCGTTGGGCAAAGGTCGCAATAGTCCCCTCGAAGGTCGCCGAAAACATCACGGTCTGACGGGTGGCCGGGGTCGCTGCGATAATGCGCTCGACATCCTGCAGGAAGCCCATATCGAGCATGCGGTCGGCCTCATCCAAGATCACGATCTCAAGACGCGAAAAATCGACGCGCCCGCGCTCGACGTGATCCAAGAAACGTCCGGGAGTAGCCACCAAGACGTCAAGCGGACGCATCAGGAGCTTCTGTTGCGCCGGATACGGGACGCCACCTACGATCACACCAAGGCGCATATGGGCCAGATGGCGAGCATAGGTACTAGCCGCGTCCTTGACTTGCGCTGCGAGTTCGCGGGTAGGCGTTAAAACCAAAACCCGCGGACCGCGACCGGAAACGGTGCTCGGGGTCTGCAGACGCTGCAGGGCTGGTAAGAGGAACGCGGCGGTCTTACCGGTCCCGGTCTGAGCTGAGGCCATGAGATCGTGGCCGGCCAAAACGAGCGGAATCGCGCTCGTTTGAATGGCGGTCGGGTGCTCATATCCGGCATCGGTCAAGGCTTGCAATAAGGGCGGAATCAAATTCAGTGATGCAAAAGACATGTATACTCCTGGGGCAATACTCGAGAGAAGCAGCTAAAAAGCCGCACACCGCTAGTACGCGCGCCCAAGAGCGAACGCCATCGCGGTCATTATGGGATAAGGGTAACGACTGACAGGGGTCGGAGAAAATTGGATACCGTCTAGGTATCGACGACGCTACAGACATTAGCCATCCTGGGCGGCCATTATGACTGGAAGCCCCGGTCAAAGCAACTCGCGGCCTTGTCCGATAGGGAATGTGCCTGAAGGACGAGCTGTGTCTCCAATAGGAAATAATGGGATAGTCGCCCCCTAACCCGCATCAGGTGTCGAGAAGTGAAGGGTGTAACACGTCGCTCCCATAGAGAGGAGACGACGACGGTCGTTGGCTTCATACCGCCCTCGAAGCGGATCGCGCTTGAGTTGGGGCATCAAATGGACCCGCCGATTCTTCAAGTCGTATCCGATGTGCTTCTTCTCGTCACGATACTCGTCCCCGGTGCCGCATTCTTATACCCGCGATATGAGGGCACTTTGATTCTTGTGGGAGTGGCCACCGGGTTGACTTGGTGGGGACTGCATGTTTATAAGCAGTACGAATGCTCCGACCCGAACAGCGACGGGGACTGTGACTCGCGTTGCCAAACAGGGCTCCTGAGCGAGCGAGGTCCCAGCAAACAAAGTGAGCCCGGTCGCTGTTTGACCGAGGCATGAAGGAAACCATGCTTATGCCTATATCGGGATGCGCCTGTCCGCTACTATGGTTGACGGGGTCCGTTACCGTCGGCCTTGGTTTGGGTGTATTGATCGGTCTGTCTGTGCGGCGCCGCCGACTCGTCCATCAGTGGACAGGACGGCGCCGTTCCCTCCGTGTTGCGGTCCTCATGCTAGGCCTTGCCATCCTAGAGTGGTTTCCGCGCACGTTTCAACGGATAAGCCATAGCCCGCTTCCTGCCAGTGCAGACTGGTTACTGGATGCTCTCTTTCTTGGGTATCTTACGGCCACGGCGATTATATTTTGGCCCGATACCATGACCTTACGCCGTCCGCGGCGACACAAGTAAGGACACTTATCGAGTCGATGATCATGGCCTGGATTATTGCGAATCGGCTAGCAACTCAGGGCGTGCGTGAGAAACGAAAATGGGCCCCCATTCTTGGACACTGAATTCGTCTTACTGTGTCATAAATTGCCTCGCGGATTCACGGACAAAGGCGAGCGTCCAGGGGCCGGGCGCACTCGCGTGGCCTTCCGGCCCCGCATGCTGGTCCTTGGTTTCAAAGACAGGGGCATGCGCTCTTTTGTCCCTACGCCGGTGTTCGGCTGCGCGCCCCCGCAGTATGAAAGACCGAGGGCGGTTAAGCCTTCTCGGAAATCGATGCTATGGCCATAACCGGCATCCGCCAACACAATGCCCGCTAGGACGCCCATGGCTTGCGCTGTTCAGATCTGTGCGAGTGCGATATCGGGTTTCGTAGCAAAACGGATGTCCTCGGGCACACCCGTCTTCTGGCGGCGGGCTTTGTCGGTGGCCCATTCTTCGGGCAGATAGAGCCGAAAGGCAATCGGCAAGCGGCCTTCCGGGGATGCGAGCGACAGACTGGCCACGACCTGGCAGTTATCTTGTTTGCCCAACTGCCCGCAGTATTGGCGTGTCCCCCCCAAGGAATGCCGACCATTCTGTGGAAACCCCGTGTCATCGACGATCCAGTAGCCTCCCTTCTCGAGCCCCAAGGCGGGAGCCACCCATTCCCGTACCCCCCTCAAGCACCGCCTCATCCGACCAGTCCGACTTGGCCACCATATGGTGCAAGGATTGGTGCTTGGCGCTCACATGCCAGGGATCGGTATGCGCCATGAGCGGTGCAACACGCTTTCATTCAGTCGGCGGCATGAGTCTCTGCTGTATTCGATCAAGCCACGCTGACGATCACCATACCCCAGTCATTACCGGATCGAATTTACAGCAGAGATTGGCCTTGACCCAGGCGAGAATGCGTCGAGCTTGAAAATACGGGTATCCGGATTTGGCTGTGGAGGAAGACTCAGAGCTTGCCTTCCTCGATGAGCTTGGTCAGTGTTGAAATGTCTGCGCCAAAGTTCTTCTCCGGCTCGGGCTCGGCGTGTTGAGAGGTGGTGAACATCGCCATG
>JAJYQN010000014.1 GCA_021794595.1 Pseudomonadota bacterium | reverse complement strand
GCCTCGGCGACAACAAAGTCGCCGACGTGGAGCCTTTTGGCGACACGGATGCCTGAGTCGTCCGTGACTGAGATCGAGTACGGTCCTGCCTCTCCAGATACGATGATCGTCCAGGGCGTCGTCCGACGGTTCTTGCGTCGGACATCCGGCGAGACCGCTAGGACGTCACCGGCGAGGATGACTTTACAGATGGGGCCGAGGGGTTGCGTCATCGATGCTGCGTTGGGTTCGCGATTCGGCATGTCTCAGTCTCCAGGTTCTGGTTCTTGATGCCCGGCCTCGTCGCCCTCCGGTTCCGATATTCCCGGCGTCGGTGGTAAGGTGTCGCCGGGGGCGGGCGCGGTCGTCGCATCGCCTGCCGTGTTCGCAGCGTCCATTATAACTGACGCACCCGGCAAGAGAGTGTCGGCCAAGATGCCGCCCACCAGATCACCGAAAGGATCTGGGTCGGGCTTTTTCGTACCGACATTCTGTGCGGGCTTGTTAGCTTCGGACGTCGGCATCATGTTTGGTGATGGCTTCGCCTTACCGTCCCCATCCTTCTCCCTTTTTGGGCCTTTTGGGTCTTCGGACTTTTGGGGAAGCGATCCAGCGATCTCCGGAGCTACGGCCGGTGGGTCCTTGCCCCAGGCGGGCGCTTTGTAACCCGGTTGAATCCAGCGCGCGTCGATAACGGGATCCCGCAAAACGGTACGCGGAGTGAGGGGCCAGTCGAGGACAGCGGCCTGCCCTCCCGCGATCACAAGAGCGCGTGGGCCTTGCAGTCGCCCGCGCCGATCTTTCTGCATGCCCAATTCTTGACCAAAGGCCGATGGCATCAGAAGAGGCTCACGCATGCGTTGCCACGATCCGGACCTCGACACAACGCCGTTAGACTGGGTTGTTTGGTGCGTATACCGCTCAACTTCCCGGTCACCCAGCAGCTTCGATGCCCACTCCTGATCCGGTGTCGCCCCCAGCTTCCCGATAATTTTGATGTCGACTTGCCCCTCCCAGATCTGCGCCGCATCTCGCCCATGGACTTCCCTGACGCCAGCGAGGGTCTGGAATCCAAGCAAGGTCCGAGTTCCTTTACTGCGCAGCGTTGTTAGCGATGTCGTTATTGATGGTATGCGTCCCGCCTCCGGCGCTTCGTCGATGCATAGCCATATCCTTCTCTTCTCTGGCGCCGCATCAGGCATCCCTCCGATTTGCCGCACGGCTCGCTCTATTACTGATGCCACAAAAGCTTGGCTCAATTCCTTGGACTGCTCGCCACGGAACCCCAGCACGACCGTGGGCGGGGTCTTGCCAGCCAGCCACCCTCGCACACTCCACCCAGGATTAGATCTGTGATCGTGCGTGGCGACGCCGATGTGGATGACGTTTGTCAGGCTACTGACGATCTGCATCAAAAACCCCATCGTTGTGCGGTTGGCCTCCTTCGCATCCTCACCACCTAGCAAGGCCAGACATAGCGGGGCCTCGCGCGCAATGATGGCTTTCAGCCGTTTGTAATCCGCCAGCGCCGCCGCGGACTCGTAAGCCAGGTGGGAAAAGTCCCATTTTTCCCCGAACCGCGCCTGCAGATCCGTTATAAGGCCGGCGAGCAACGCCCGGCTCCCCTGGATCCACATCGGGTCGGATTTCGATCCACCCGGCGGCTCTTGGATGAGTGTTGTGGCCAGCGCCTGCGCCTCAAGTTTTGTGCGGATGTCGTGTCCCAGGATCCAGCGCGCGGATCGCCCGTCAGTCGGAGACAGAAGCGTGAACGGCTCGGAGACCTTTTGTGTGAAGTCCCCTTTACTATCAAAAATAAGCACACGATCGTGCCGGGCGATCGCCTGCTGAATCCATGGCCAGAGAACGGTCGTCTTTCCCGCGCCCGTCCCACCGACCACCATAAAATGGTGGGTCTCCTGCCGTGCCGAAATCTGGATTTCGGGGTGGATACGAATACCGGGAACCTCATCCCGGCCAGGGCGCAAGGCCCGCGCAACCGCGCGCGGGTCTCTGTGTAAAATGAACCCACGGATATGCCGGACATTTGAGCGCGTGGCCAGCCGCCAGCCACCCACACCGCAGGCGATCCCGAGCCCGACGGCCAGGGCCGCCGGGATCCAGCCACCAACGACCGGCGGAACGACGCCATAAGTACGAACGATGTGCCAGATCCACGGCACGATCTCGCGCACAGGCGTAAGGGGCTGCCTCGCATACCACATCAGCCCCTCCAGCCCCGCTACATACCCAGCCGCAACACCGATAACGGCGCACAAACCGGACACGACCGGGCGCTCTGAACTGGACCAGTTGATGTCCGAACCGCTCACCACGTTTTGATCGTCCATCTCATCGCCTCCATTTTTGTGCGACTGCCTGATACTTCTCATCCCGTAGGGCTCTTCCGGTTTTGCATAGACGCTCGGACAGAAGATGGCATTGCCCGCATCGCCGGATATGCCGGTAAAACCGCGACGCGGCAGCCTGCACCGCGTCGTGGTCCACAGGCACAATCTGCGCCTGGGCGGCCATCACCGGCCCGCCCCGATCTTGCGAAGTGCCCGACGGATCTTTAGGATCTCGGACTCGATCACCCGGACACGACGTGCAATTGCCTCGCGCTCTTTGGGTGACGTGAGGTGCGCGGAGGGGCCGGCGCGTCCGCGTTCAGCCTTCAGTAGTGCCCGAAACAACGTGCAGGACTGGCGCTCTAACCGGACCCGATCTTTACGCACCTGTTTCAATGTCGCCATATTTACGGTAGCCATTTTTGGTCCTCCCGACGTATCCCAAAACCTGCGCATCGTTTTGCCCCATACTGAGCGATCAGCTGATCTATGTACGCATCCGTGCGCGCTTTCCGGACAACTGCCGTCGCGCGGGGTTGCGGATTGCCACCGGCGGCTTCGCATGCCGCGCGCCATGACTGGACCCATCGCGCGCCCTCGTCGCGCCGCGCTGCCTCGTCGATGCGGCTTTTCTCGTCGACGATCCTGCGAACGCGCAACCCCGGCGGAATGCGCGGGCCGCAAAAACCTGGCAACTGCTCCCAGTAATCGAAATTGACATTCTTGGACATGACTACCTCCGTTGCGTTATGTGTATCTTCACTAATGACCCCGACTGGAAATTCACCAGCCGAAGCTGTCACCGAGTTCCCGTTCCCGTTCTTGTTCGCGCGGCGGTTCGGGCTTGGCCTCCGATTCCTGTCCGGCGGACTGCTCCTGCCGGGCCCTCTCTTGCTGCTCCTGAACCTCCGTCCTTACGGCCTCCCGGGCGGACTCAAGGGGCGCCTGCTCCTTGGCCTGCTCTGCCTTCTGCACCGCATCCTTGGCCGTCTCCCTCTCGGCAACCCTGGCCCATGCCTTTTGTAGAGATTTCACATGGTCGGTGAAGATTCTCAGGTGCCACCGCTCACGCGAGCAGGCCACATACGCCAGCGCCGCCGTCGCCATCTTGGAGGCCATGCCCGCGACGAATGCGCGGTCCACGGTTCTACCCTGCGACCTGTGGACCGTCACGGCCCAGCCGTGATCGAGGTTATGCATCTGGTCTGTGCCGATCTCAACCTCCTTGCCGTTATCCTTTCGGATCACCACCTTATCGGCCTCCACAGAGACAACGGTCCCTGTCTCGTTGTTTTGATAGTTATCGGCCCGTCGGTTCTCTGTGAAAACGACACGATCGCCGACCGCAAGGTCGAGTTTGCGAGGCGTATAAAGGCCGCATTCTTTTGGATTCAAGTCCTTCGGCTTGAACGTCTTTTCTTCGCCGTCGCGGTTGCGAGCCGTCACGACATTGCGCGTCGGATCGCTGGCCGCAATGGTCCAATCTACGACCCGCCGGTTCCGCCCCCGCCCTTCCGGCACGCGCAGGATCATATCCTTCTGATAGTTGATCGCCTCGCGCAATTGCGCGCGGGTGCATTGGCTCTTATCCAGTGCCGTGACTGTCACGGATGCAACATCGGCACCTTCCGGAACCTGCTCTTGCAGACCCTCTTTCACGCGGGTATTGATCGCCCGCCTCATTTCGTTGGTAGCAGCCAACACAAGAGTTTTGTCGCGCTCATCTTGCGACAATGCGAGATACGCTTGAGCCGTCTCCCTGGCGATGGCCTGAAGGCGGACGTTTTGCTGGGCGAGCACCTTAGCCTCGAAACCAAGCTCCGTCTTTGAGTGTGTATCAAGCCATTGCCTAACCGTTTTACAATCGTGGGCGGATGGCGCGGGGAGGTCTTTATGCTTCTTGCGCAGAGCCTTGACAAGGTCGAGCATGCCGCGCGTTGCGTCGGGCAGGGGACCGCCGACGGGCTTAGCGTCGTCCTTAGAGGCCTCGGCCGCCTCGTAGTCGGCGTCGGTTACTGTCACGGTTTTCATGAACGGCTCGGCCAACTTTACGGCATCCTGATTACGTCCATCCGCAAAAGCCTGCGCGACGGCGAGCAGTTCGGGAGCCTCGCGCTGTCGGTTGATCTCAGTGATCTCCGAGAACCCGATCACCTTCTCTTTCATCATTTGCGCGAAGGGCGACCCGGCCTCGACGGCGGCTAACTGGAGCGGATCGCCGATGAACACGACCTTGTCGACTGGCCGAACCTTCTGTAGGAAGGACTCCATGTCGCGACTGGAGACCATACCAGCCTCATCCATGAGAATGAGTTTTGGCGTCTCGTCCTTATCCTCGCGCATCACGAACGAAGCGAGGACGCGCATATCGTCGGGCGCGGCATCCGCTGTGCCGTCCACTGCGGTCTGGCTGGGTCCGGTGCCGATGACGCGAAAGCCTTTAGACTTAGCCTCGTCGGCGAGGGCCGCCAACGCGGTCGATTTCCCGGCACCCGCAGCGCCTCGGATACCCCAGAACTGGTCAGGGGTCGTGAGGGCATCGACAACGGCTTGGCGCTGGCCAGCGCTGAATGTGAAACCGTTGACGGCCTCCCGCGCGGATATGCGCGCCAGGGCGCCCGCCTCGTCGGTGAGTGGCGCTTGGGTGACGCGACCGGCGGATACGGTTTGGAGGTTCGCGGCCTCGCGGGCGAGGGTTTCGCGGGTGACGATCTTTTGATCGCCAGCATCGATGAGATTACCGACCCCCCGCCCCGCCTCGATCTCCTTGTCGATCTGGTCGAGGGTCAAGCCCTAGTGCATCCCGTGCAGTAGCGCCTGGAGGCGGGTCGATTGGGTGCTGATTACGGATTCGCGCTCCGACAGGTGCGCGGTAGCGAACGCCAGGGCCTCGGCGGCGTCCGGCTTGGGCAGGGGCTCTTGGGGTGGCGTCGGGTCGGGCAGGTCAAGCCCTATCTCTCGACCCAACTCTCTCCATTCCCACCGTTGCTCGTCCTGGGACATCTGGCGTTTGGATTCGCGCGTGGCGAGGTTGCTGGCGGTCCGTTGGGCGCCGGTCGAGTTCTCACGACTCAGGCCTTTGCTTTCGAGGTCCGAGTCGATCTGCTGTCGCCTCGGGCTCCCGGCCTCGATCTGTGCATCTGACACGCCCTCTAGTTCATACCCCTCCCCAGTCTTACGGAGACCAAAACCGAGAGCGCGCAGTTCAGCGCCCAGTTCGGCTCTATAGGTTGCGCCTGCCAGCTTGATGCCGTCGTTCCCGAATTGGAGATTCAGCGCCCGGATCTCGCCGTCCCTCCCCTTCGTCATATTTAAGGTGACCGCATGACTGTGGATCTGCGGGGCGACTTTGCCATTGACCGGCCGCGCGTCCTCATGCCGAAAGGCAGACCACAACATGGCCCCCGTTTTGACGGACTCGGCGCCGCCACTTCCGTACCGAGCACACACGAACTCCCGTTCGGCCAACGCCATGGCCTTGGCCACCGCACGGTCGTGGGCAGCCAAGATGCGCTCACGCATCTCGGGACTGGCTTTGCAAAGGGCAAACTCGGACACGCTCTTAGGGGCCGAAAACGTCATGTCGACGCCCATCCTGCGATGGCCATCTTTCTCGACGCCATCAGTACCGAAGGTCCGGCCGTCCGGCAACCGGCCTTCTAGGAGCCCCTGCAGGACCTTTCCGTCGACGGGCCCGGCGAGACCCAGTTCCGCAGCAAGGGTACCGCCCCACATGCTGGGGGTCGCACCCTTCGAGTAATACCCGTCGCCACGGCGGCTGTCGCCCAGTTCGTGCTGACAGTACGAAACGACGTTACGGGCGGCGCCGGGTCCGCCGGAAAGGCTCTTCAAGGTCATCATTGCGTGCACTCCATATATATAAGGACTCCCACTAAGTGTCCTGGAATGGAAATTCACGCGAAGCGCGCACCACACCCTCCCGCAAAAATGTGTACGTTTTTAGGTTTGCGGGAGGTCTGGGATTGGGTTTGTAGACGGGAAACCGTCGCCGACGAAGCCGGACACCGGCAGCCACGAAGTGGTGCGACGGTGTGTTGTAGGTCGCTCGCAGAGTGACCGTCAAACTTCGGTCTTGAATCGGCTTAATTCGTTCAGAGGTATCAGCAACCAGTACAAAACCGGACAAACAAACGACTCTAGGCTACTTGTCGAACGGATATGTACGGCTATGGTTCGCAGTAAGACGATTTTGTGCGGTCGTGTCCGGGAATAAGCGAAGGCGTGACGAATTTCCGCGACGGCCCGCTTGGTGAAGGACCGACATCTATCGGAGGCAAAAATGCTAGATAAAGCGACGCGAATGACGGCTAGGGTGGCACCCTATCTCGAAGCTATTGATAAGGCGCGAGCCGCCGGTTTCACATGGGCAGACATCGCCCGCACCATCGGCGCGAACGATGGGGAGACCGTGCGGCGCGCGGTCAGGATATGCAAATACAAGACTGACCAGATACCTCTCCCGGAACCACAGGCGGCAAAGCCATCAACCCCTGCCCGGCCCCAGGGCGCCCCAATGCCCACAGCAGCAAGATCGGACATCGAGTCTGTAATCAACCAACACTTAATCAAGTGAGGTGACACCATGGCACAGAAATACATCTACATTAACGACGGCGACAAGGGCGGGGTCGGCAAGTCTTTCGGTTCGGCTGCCGTCTGCGAGGCGAACCTTGAGAGGCACGGCAAAATCGCCCTAGTTGAGGGCGACGACTCCCAACCAGACCTCGCGCTCAGGTACCAGAACGACCCCGACGTGCTGCTGGGCGTCCTGCCTCTAAACGAGGCCGGCGATGCCAACCGTGCGGTCTCCAAATTTGCCGCGTGGCTTGAGACCCACCAACCCGACAGGGTGGTCATCAACTTGCCGGCTGGTGCCGCTAAGACGCTGGCGGCTCATGCAGACTTAATCCGCATGGTCGCCGATGAGTTCGGGTACAAGATCGTCGGGCTCTACAACCTCGGCAAGGGAGACACGCCAACGGCTGGGTTGGTCAAGTCCTTAGAATCTGGATTGCTGTCTCAAGTCGATGAGCCTCGTCGGATCATCGTCTACCCGGCCTTTCAGGGAGACCCGCACGACTTTGTATGGTTCGATCATCCAGCCCGCAAGACCTTCGGTGGCCGGGAGATCGTCATGCCGTTCCTGGACAACAGGGATTGCGTCCGGTTAATGCTGAGCACCCCTGGTCGCCTCGCGCATCTCGCGAAGGTGCCCGCCGAGGGGTGGATGGTGGTCGACAAATTCAACCTGGCTCGGTGGTTGAAATCTGCCGTTGCAGCGGTTGAGCCTATCTTAGACATCGAGGACTAACCCATGGCAGAAGACTTTGACGACGACATGCCCACGTTGCCACCAGCGACGGATACGGATACGGGCACGGACACACAAGACGCCGCACCGGCGCCCCCTCCGGGGGGCGCTCCCATTCCCGAGAGCGCCCCCGTTTCACTCAGGGACCGGGCACTAGAAGGGCTCGATCCGGAGACAAGAAGCGCGGTCATATTGGAGGCGTCGGATCTGGGGACTAGAGACCGGAATGACGCATCCTGGATGCTTTTTCGCAAACTGCGAGATGCGACCGACGCGGCATCGTCTGCAAGCCGTGCTGCCGACCGCATCGAGGCGGCGACAAAGGATGTCGCCAAAACGATATTCGACCAGACGCATCGCGCAGGGGAAGACCTTAAAGGCCTTGTGTCATCAGGCATCCGCGAAACGACTCTCAACATCGGGAAAAAGATCGGCAACGCCATCGACATCGTCACGCAGCGCGGGGCTGAGAAGATCATAAACGCGGCGAGCGAACTAGATCAATCTGCGCACGACAAGATGTCCGCGATGGTCCAGGAATACAAAGGTCATCTTGCGAAGGCCGCACGGCAGGAAGCGGAGCGGCGATCATCTTTCACGGGAGCGGTCCGGTGGGGAATCATCTTAGCGGCGATCTTCGGATCTCTACTGTTTGGAGCAGCAAACGGCTGGTTTGGGTACCGATATGCGCATGGCCATAACCTTACACCGGCGGGACTAGAGGTCTTCCGTCAACCCGGCGGCGGATACATTCTCTATTTCAGCCCGCCTCCCGTCGCAAAACTTCGTTTTGTGCCGTGCCGGATCTCGGGACACATCTGCTTGCAAGTCACACCGGTTCAGTAACGGAATTTCCATTCAGGGGCTCTCTATAGAGAGCCCCACATTTTAGGAGTGCCACAATGCCGCTCAACACCACGCTCCCGTCGGTCTCGCAGGCGCAGTCCCTGCTGACGCCGTCCCAGTCCGACCAAAGCGTCGGCATCCTGAACCATCTTTTTGGGATCCAGAACGGCGACTGGCATAGCCTTTACTACCAGACCATCGGCGGTGTGGGGCAAGGGAGCCTGTTTTTCCACCTTCTGCAGGATCTCGATCTCGTCGTTCTCGCCTTCGTGACGATTATGACCTTTATCACGATGGGCATCGGCGCGGCCAATACCGCACACGAGGGTAAGGCATTTGGGTCGCGCTACCATGCGTTGTGGACGCCATTGCGGTCGGCCTTCGCCATGATCCTTCTCGCCCCGATCCCAGGCATCGGGCTATCCCTCATCCAGGGAGCCCTGCTGTTAATGGTTTGGTTCAGCATCGGAGGCGCGAACTACCTAGCCACGCAAGCGACCCAGTTCATGGTAAAACAGGGTGGCGCGATCTCCGGGATCACGCCAACCGGCGGCACTAAACTCGCGCAAGACATCCTGCAATCCGAGATCACATCGCAGTATATCGAGAATTACAAGGAGGAAACGCCCCGACCTGCGGCGCTCGACACGGTGACCTGGACGCCCCCGGTTATCGAGACGGGCACATACGGAGCCTGGACGTTCACGTTTAACATCCCGTCGTCCGCGCGCGGCGGGTGGTTCACTACCGGACTGGCGCCGGGAGAGTTAGGGGCGATCACCGTTCCCTGTTTCTCGCAGGGCGGCCCCATGTGCACCGCCCGCAAGGATGCGGTGAGCCAGATGATTAGTACGGAATACAAGTACGCGCAACAGCTGGTCGACTCATCACAAGCGGCGTCCGGATCGTCGTCGATTGCGCCATCGATCAAGTCCGCGGCCTCCGCACCCTCACCGACGGATCCCGTCGTCGCGCAGGCGGCCCAGGTTTACGACTCCGCAGAGGCGGGGGCAGTCCCTCAAGAGATCGCGCTGAGCAACCCGGCGCTCCAAAAGGAACTGACGACCCTCAACCAAAACGTCACACACTACGGGTGGTTCTCGTTGGGAACCTTCTATTGGGACATTGCGGCGGTGAACCAAAAGGTGCAATCACGCATCGATCAAGCAGCGCACTGGCGCGGATACGATTCGAGCGCGATCACTAAGGAACTTGGGTCGACCGACACTAAGAGGCTGGCGTCCCTCATTAACACGGCGACGGGGGCCGTACTCGCCACCCAGACGCCCCAAGCAGCGCAAAAATCGAATGCGAGCATCGATACCGTATTCGGGTCGGAAGGGTCGCTATATGCGGCCGCCGCGCCCGCAAAACTCTTGCTCGACGGCAACCCCTTAGCGAACCTGCAGCGGGCTGGTGAATGGATCGTAAACGCGGAGGTGCCAGCCGTGATCGGGACAGTGGCGATCACGCGCGCCGCGGCAGGCGCGGTCAAACGAGGCGCCGGGATATTTAACAATTTGCCGTTCGTCGGTGCCGCAACCGGAGTTCTGTCGTCGACCGTCAAGGCGTTGAGTCCCTATATCGTGGCGCTCGTCGTCGGGATCTTCGCGATCGGCGTCGTGTGGGCGTACTACATCCCGAGTGTTCCGTTCATCATCTGGACCATGGCGATCATAGGCTGGCTCATTTTTATCGTGGAGGCCTTGGTGGGATCGGTGATCTGGGCCGCCGGTATTGCGCTCCCAGAGGGTGAGGGCATCTTCGGCCCCCGCGGTGATCAAGGCGTCATGCTGTTCATAAATGTCATGTTCCGGCCCGCGCTGATGGTGATCGGGTTCTTCGCGTCGTTCCTGCTCATGGGCGTCTTGGGAAACTGGGTAGGCGACTCGGTGACCGTGTTTATGGGCAGCATGAATGGCGCCATGGAGTGGAATCCGATCACGTGGATCGCCTCGGCGGTGATCATCTCAATCATAACGGTCGTTCTCGTGCATCGCCTGTTTGGGCTGATCCTTTGGGTGCCCGACAATGTGCTGCGTTGGGTGGGTGGGCAGGGACCGCAATTGGGCGAAGGGCACGATGAGCAGCAGACGCGGCAGATGTTTGCCGGGGCCGTGGGGGTCGCGCAGAAAGGGGCGGGGCCACAACAAAAGAAGGGCGGCGGCGCGCGTGGTGGGGTTGGGAGGGGGAAGCGTGCGCCGGATGCGGGAGAGGGTGATGAGGCGGATGGTGCCGGGAATAACGGCACGGCAGGAAACGACGTTGCGGGTGGTGGCAACCTAGCGCCACCAACGGAACCGGAGTAGTCATTACGGAACGCTACTGGCCCCGGGCGACCGGGGCTTTTTTGCCGCTGTTATGTGTTATTCCGTTTGGCCGGGTTTTATGGGCCTTGGATTATAAATGGGGCCGACACCAGAAAAAAGGATATCGAATCCACCCACATTGTTTCGGCTTACCTTGATGCGACCTACTTTAAGATGGCTCGGGTCGCTCACCCTTGTTTGCACAAAGCGTTCTATATACGCCCGTTCTTCAGCCGTCCAATTACCAGAGTCGTCATACTCAATCTCGCCCATCTCGATGCACCTCACGTTTTAAGAAGCTTATCCTTCAGTTGCAAAAATTCCTGGTCAGTCAATGCGCCCTTCTCTTTCAGGGAGACCAGTTTTTCCAGTTCAGACGCAGTCGATATATTAACATTGGGCCCGGCGCCGCCCGTGCCGGACACGGAGATGCTCGTTCGCTCTCTCCACTGCTCTTCGTTAAGATAGCCTCGGCCAAGGAGATGCTTAGCATATTGCTCGTTGGCAAAGAATGGGAGAATAAGCCACGAAACACCAGCGGTGGCGACCGCTAGGATAAGGGCAATAAACGCCCACCCCCACATTCCCTTGTAGCCATACCATACACAGCCAAAAAGTAAGCACGGCCACGAGAACCCTTCCCATATCTGCTCTGCAGCGCCATTGATTGGGTGGTAGGATTTTCCTACAAGTGTGGACATATGTTGCCACCTCGGAATCGGGGCTTAATGACGTCCGTCATGATTATAGAAATCGAACCAGATGGCAAGAGAGGCCCGCGCTTCGGGCACATTGTCCTGCCGGCGTCCCTCGCTATCCCATGTAGGGTCAGCGAAAACACTTTTCGGAAACGGCCTCTTTGATCCGGGATCGGGCTTGGGGCCCGAACCGGATCAAAGGGAAGGGGGTCTGCGCAGAACTGATGCAAGGGCTTTAGAGACTGTGGTAGACGCATAAGCGTCGGGGGATCGTTTCCCGCGCGCGATCGCACGTTCAAGAAGATTCTGTGTCAAAAACGCAACCTCGCCAGTGGGGTCGCGACCTTTTTCAAGACTCCACCGGAACCGGGCGAGGCAGAATCTGTATTCGGCGGCGGATTCTGAGGAGTCTCCGGAGGAAGTGCCGGAAGAAACAAAATGCGGCACTGAACGCACACGCCCCCCCGCCGGGGAAGGGCAGGGCGCGACGGGTTCGGACGCAACATAGGGAGTAACATCCAAGTCGCCACAGGACGTTGCCGCCAAAACCCGGACCATAAAATTGTCACGCCCTGCCTTGCGATTCCGAAACCCTGGCGCCCGGCCAAAGTGTTCGCCGGATGTGCTTCCCGGATCTGAACCGATCATCTTAGACAGGGATACCTGGACAGACGATCGCTCATCTTCATTCATAACCAGATTGCATTTGATCCAAACCTGGCAATTGTCACGGCTTGTCTCAACGACCAGGGCCGAGTATTTGTGTGAGATTCCCAAAGTCTTTCGGGACGGCAGGTCGTCGAGGAAGATGATCGGCCAGCCGCCTCCCCGGGCCGGGCGCATATAAATGTTGCACCCTTCATTGTTCTTCACCCATCCCCACCCCGTCGATTTCATCACCTCGTCAAGATCGCGTCCACGGTCTTGGCCAAGCATGCCCCGAGCCGTCAAGACGCAAAAATTCCATCGATCAACTCCAACGGACTCAAACCAGTCCAGTGCGCTAGATATGGACCTCTGATACGGCTTAAGACCTGTAATCTGTTCCATGCCGTCACCTCCGGTTTGCCCTTCCCCGGCGGGGGGGCGTGTGCGCTTGCGTCTTTCCTGTATCCAACTCCCCGATCTCCCTCTCATTAGGAGGGTCGGCCCTCCAGGGCCGATCCCTACCTAATGAGCCTCTTCTCGGTTTTCCTATATAGGACCTATAAGGTCCTATAGAAACCTATAGGCTCCAGGCGTCGGTGCCAGGGTCCAGGCGTCGGTGCCAGGACTCCAGGCGTGGACGCCAGGACTCCAGGCGTCGGTGCCAGGGTCCAGCCCCGCATCAGACGCTTGCACCGGAATCGGATGTGTCTACGATCTGGTCACCGTCGATCCCAAGCCCGTACTCAGCGAATCGCTCGGCATCTTGGCGAATCCGGCGTTTTGCGTCCCATCGTGGTTGACCTTTGGGGATCTGTAGGTGGTCAAAGATCGACTTGAGGGGGTACCTATGTCGGTGCCATTTTTTGCGATCATGGCCTAGCAGAAGCCGCGCCACCGCTTGGGACACGGCGTAGGTCATGTGGACGATCCCGCACGGGTCGTGCCAGAGCCCGAGGTCACCCATCAGTGCGACCCATTGCGCCGATAGAGTGATCCGCCACAACACCCGGTCATCGTCAGGGCGGAGCGGATCATGTGCACGGACCTTAGCCCACTCCTTGGCATGCACGATCTTCGTGACGCCACCCCTTTCTCCGCCTTTCATCTCCCATTCAACGTCCGCATCCCGAAGTCCATCGATCAGTATATCGAGACCGCGCCCGCTATAGAGCGCCACAGCTGATCCCGTGGGTGATCGTTTTTTTGATTGAGGCTTCTGGTGTGGTGACGCCATCGCGCGCCGAACGACATACGGGTCGATCAGTAGATCTACGCGTCCGTCTTTTTTGCGGTGCACCTGCAGGGTGGTCCTTTGCATGATTTCCATGACGTCCGCATGCCTCTGGCCCAACGCCCCTTTGATACGCACTCTACCCCACGGTGTCGTGATCCATTCACCGGTCATCTTGACCGGCTCCCGCGTCGCTTGATAGATAAGCAGGCGAGATGCGTACGCGCTCGTGGTTGGGAGGTATGATGTGATCTTAGAAGGGACAGTCATCGCCATCCTCCTGCGTGGTCGGAATGTTTGGTAGCGGCATGTCGGCGAACCTGGCGTCGAATTCGTCGGCTCCGGCTCCCATCACATTTCCCAGCCCTCGATTGGGGCGTGTGGCGGCACCGTTGGTGCTGGTGCGCTTGCGCCCCGTTCGCGGTTTTGGCGCATCGTCTCCTCCTTCCTTGACCGGAAGCATCCGCACCAACGGCACCCCGCCTACGGTCTTGCCGTGCGCGTCCGTTGTCTCTGGATAGTGATAAAGGGCAAGGTCATTGCTGTTCGTTCTGGCCGAATATGACGCTTTCCCTTCATGGATTTTTGTCCAGAACTCTGGATCGAATATCTCCCGATCCTTGGCTTCTTTATCAGAGAGCGGTTGCAGGGTCACAGACCATCGCGCCCCAGCGGGGACCTTGCTGGACCCGCGGGCCGTCTGGTTGCTTTTGTCGCCAGATCCCATCGCCGCCTTGTTTTGGTGATGGGAGACCAGAACTCCAGCGCCAGTCTCCCGACTGATCGACCTGAGAGTCTGGACAAGCAAACGGGCGGCTACATCGTCGTTTTCCGACGCGTCGACCATATCTGCTAGCGGATCGATGATGATGAGTCTGGCGCCCTTGCAGTATTCGATCAGCGCCGCCACGTTGGGGTGCTGTGCGAATCCGGCTTTTTCGTCAGATGGGCAGATTAATGTGAGCCCGTCATTGCCGTCCGCCAGTGGGATGATGTCCAGGTTCTCATCACAGTCCGCAAGCCAAGACGCATCATCCTCGTTTTGCGCAACGGCGTGGATGCGGTGCCACATCTCTTGCGCTACATCTTCTCCGGTAAAGAAGACGACCCGGCCTCGCGCCGGTGCTGGCCACAACCCTCCCGCAACCTGCCTACCGGATGCGACTGCTACGGCTATGTGCAAGGCCAGCCAGCTTTTACGTGATCCGTCGGGCCCGATCAGCATGCCGTATATGCCGCGCCGTTCGGGTAGGTGGCCTACTATGTACGAGCGTGGTGGCGGCGTCTGTGTGGCCGCCATGCGGATATTTAAGCGGCGCCAATCTAAAGACTTGGCCGAAATTTTCTGTGTGATTTGCGGGGTCTGTGGGGCGTCCATTAGACACCCCCTTTGACTGCGGGGTTGGTTTGCGCTCGTTCCGGGTCGGGATCTGGGTCTCCGCCTTCATCGCCACCCGCATCCGCGGCCTCGGCAGCCGTTGCAGGGTCCGTGTGCCGATTCGCGTGTGGTGCAATTTTCACACGCGGAATGCTCCGCAACATTGCCACGCGTCGGCTTGTGCCTCGGGGGGCCATGATGGGTTTATGCGTGATCATATCGATCGCGACGGCCCGGTCGGATTCCAGGTGTTTTTGGATATTTTTACAGAGTTGTGCGAAGCGCGTGTTTGTGGTCATGGTCTAGTTCTCCTTGTTTGTCGTGTTTGCTAGTGTAGACGTCTTTTCAGTATCGTGAAGCGTTCCCTTCTAAATGTGCTTTTCTATCCCGCTTAACACACAGTCAGAATGGGAGCGGCACTTGCATTGATGTGATCGCCGGTAGCGCCTTCCCTCTCTTGGGTGGCCGCCCTCGACGCGATCGGGTGCGCTTCATTGGTATCCTGGCCTCCGTAACGGTAGCGGGGGGCAGGAAGCTCGGTTGCCCGAAGGCCGCGCGGGCCATGTCAAGGAAGCCCGCAATGGCGTTTTTGACCTGTCTTTTGGATAAGCCCACCATCTCAGACGTTCTCGCGATATCGAACCCTTGCGAGAGGCAGAGTAAGACGTCGGTGTTTGGCTCGTCTGGGAAGAGTTGCCAGAGCTGTAGGTATCGTCCTGGCGTCAATCCCCTCACGACATCTAAGATAGGCGGAGGCATGCGCATGTCTTCGCTGATCTCATGCCGCCACCCGGCCCCGAACGTGTCCTCTAGAAACACTGTGTTCCGACTCATATAGTTCCCTCCCTCGTATGTATGCGTTTTTGGGCGATGATCAGGACCAACAGTGCTACCCCGTCGATCCCGATTGCCGCATCGACAGTTGTGAGCGCGGCGCCCGCATCGCTGTTATGTTTGTGTAGGTGCTCGCTGGTGATCCGGCATAAGTCGCGCGCCGCATCGACCAGCCCTACCCCGCGCTGTATGGCATGGACTCGCGCCTCATCGATGACGCAGCCGACCGTGGCGTCGCTGATGTGCGCGCCGGTTCTTGCGTAGACGTATCCGGCGATTCCTTTTCGTATCTGCGTGATCTCGTCCGTGTCCTCCACGGAAGCCGTGATTGCTACCATGCTAAATCCTCCGTTTTTGCCTATGAAATAAGGCTAGACCATGCCTGGCGGAATGCCACAACGCTTCCAGAACCGTGTGTGTTAACGCATTGCATTAACACACTCGCCGCTCGTCTGTCGCGGGTTTCGCGCGAAAACCGCTATAAAATAGGCGTTTTGCGTATACGACCGTTCGTCAGATGGGGTCTGATCGGCGTGGGTTTTGGGTTAATCTGTGGGGGTTGCGGGGTGTTTCCGGCGACCACTGGACTTTTGACATGAATGTCGGAAGTCGTTTTTGGTCTTATTTTCTGCGACAATCCTGCGACATTTTAGTGCCGAATGGTGCCCTTGGGTGTCCTCTGGTGTCCGCTTAAACGATTGACTGTAAAAGGGAATTGGCGCAAGCAATTGATCCATAAAGGCCGTTTTATGGCTTCACACGGCAGGGGTCAGTGGTTCAAACCCACTATCGCCCACCATAAAATTAAGGACTTACGAGTAAGTAGATACTAACAAAACCCGACTTTGTTGTAACCTCGTTGTAACTCCGCATAATTTT
>JAJYQN010000052.1 GCA_021794595.1 Pseudomonadota bacterium | reverse complement strand
AGCTCCTTCGTGATCGTGGACTTCTGGGCTCCCTGGTGCGCCCCTTGCCGCGCCTTCGGACCCATCTTCGAAGAGGTCTCGGAGCAACATAAAGACATCGTGTTTGCGAAAATCAATACCGAGGTCGAAACCGAGCTCGCCGCCCACTTCCAGGTCCGTTCGATACCGACCCTCATGGTCTTCCGCGATCAGATCATTTTATTCGCCCAGCCCGGGAGTCTGCCGCGCAAGGCGTTGGAAGAGGTCATCGAGCAGGTCCGGGCCGTCGACATGGATGAGGTCCGACGCGAGGTCGCAGAACAGACAGCCGATCATGACCACGATTGTTGTGATCATGATCACGGCGACGCAGACCACCACCACTAGATCATTGCAGGCTCATCGACCAGCCAGTAAACTGCGGGCTTTCCGGGATCTCCAGGATTCGTGAAGGCCATTCCGCCAGACTCTGTGGGGCTGGTCACTCCGGCTCGTTTGCAGTTCAGCGAACCGCTTGCCTTAAGCAGCGGGGGCGTCCTTACGGCCTACGACCTCGTTTATGAGACCTACGGGGCGCTGAACGCCGAGGCCAGCAACGCCGTGTTGGTATGCCATGCCTTGAGCGGCAGCCACCATGTGGCCGGCTACCACAGCCCCGAGGACAGCAAACCCGGCTGGTGGGAACAGCATGTGGGGCCAGGCAAGAGCATCGACAGCCGGCGGTTTTTCATCGTCGCCTGCAACAACCTCGGGAGTTGCTTTGGGTCGACGGGGCCGGCCTCGCAAAACCCCGCCACCGGCCGACCCTACGGTCCGGATTTCCCCATGGTCACGGTCCGGGATTGGGTAGAAAGCCAGGCCCGGCTCGCCGATCGCCTGGGAATACGTCGTTGGGCCGCGGTCATCGGCGGGAGCCTCGGCGGCATGCAAGCCCTGCAATGGGCGATCGACTACCCAGACCGCGTCCAGCACGCCGTCATCATTGCCGCAGCCCCTAAGCTGACCGCCCAAAACATCGCCTTCAATGAGGTCGCTCGCCAAGCGATCCTGACCGACCCCGACTTTCACGGGGGTCGCTTTTATGATCACAGCACCGAGCCGCGACGCGGTCTCAGATTGGCGCGCATGTTAGGACATATCACCTATCTCTCGGACGACATCATGCGCGAGAAGTTCGGCCGGGACCTGCGTGGCGGCAAGCTCAATTTCGACTACCAGGTGGCCTTCGAAATCGAAAGCTATCTACGCCACCAGGCCGATAGCTTTGTCGGGCGCTTCGATGCCAATACCTACCTGCTCATGACCAAGGCGCTTGACTATTTCGACCCGGCCGGCGAGACCGAGGGCGACCTCGCGCGTGCCTTGCGCGGCATCAAAGCCGACACCTTGGTGCTGTCCTTCACCAGCGACTGGCGATTCGCGCCGGCTCGCTCGCGCGAGATCGTAAAGGCCTTGCACGACAACGACCTCAATGTGAGCTACGCTGAGATCACCGCCTCGCACGGCCATGACGCCTTTCTCATGCGCATTCCCCGTTACGTCGACATCCTGACCGCCTACATGGATCGCGTCGCCTTCGGGGCCCGGGCATGACGCCGTCACGCATCGACTTTCGCATCATCGCGGACTGGATCCGACCGCAAAGCCGAGTGCTCGATCTCGGATGCGGCGACGGATCCCTCTTGGACTATCTCGCCCGCAGCAAGGGGGTTAGCGGCTATGGGCTGGAGATCGACGATGCCCACGTAGGGACATGCATCAAGCGGGGGGTCAATGTCATCCAAACCGATCTCGATGCCGGCCTGTCGGAGTTCGACGAACGATCCTTCGACTTCGTGATTCTGTCGCTCACGCTCCAGGCCGTGAAGTATCCGGATCGCCTGCTCCGGGAGATGTTGCGGGTCGGCACCGAGGGGATCGTCACCTTCCCCAACTTCGGCCATTGGCGCACCCGCTGGCAGTTGGGACTCCTAGGACGCATGCCGATATCGCCCGCCTTGCCCCACGAGTGGTACAACACGCCCAATATTCATCTCTGCACGCTGCGCGACTTCGCGAAGCTCTGTCGCGATGAAAACATAGAGGTCCTGGAGTCCCAGGTCGTCGACCATGCACACAGACAACGACTCGGCTTTCGCCTGTTTCCCAATATGCTAGGTGAGATCGCGCTCTACAGGTTCCGGCGTGCCGCCCTACCTTAGGCGCAAGGACGTACGTACGCGACTCTTTTGGGTCGCGGTCTTGTATATCGCCGAGGGGCTCCCGTTCGGCCTCTTTTCCGACGTTTTTCCGGTCGCCTTTCGGCAGCATCACGCCTCGCTGTCCGAGATCGGCGTCATAAGCCTCTTAGGGCTCCCATGGACCCTCAAATTCCTCTGGGCCCCGGCAGTCGACCACTTTCGCCACCACCGCTTATGGATGCTCGGCGCCGATGCCCTCATGGCGCTAGCCCTAAGCCGCCTGGCCTGGGCCTACGGGGTCGGCCATATGGCTCTGCTCGCCATTGGCTTTTTTACCCTGCTCTCGTCGACTAACGACATCGCCATCGATGGCTATACGCTCGAACTCCTGGACGTCGGCGAGATGGGTATCGGTAACGGGCTGCGTATCGGCTTCTACCGCGCCGGCATGCTCGCGGCGGGACTTGTCCTCATTGCCAGCACCTACTGGGGTTGGCGGGCCGCCTATGTCCTGGCGGCAGCGCTCCTGGTCCTAGACGGACTCATGTGTCTACGAGCCCCCAAGGAACGGGACCGCGCCCAGGTGGATCGGCAGTCGGTCGGCCACGAACTGGCGTCCCTCATGCATCGGCCGCGCGCGCTGGCCCTCGTTCTCACCTTACTGCTCGGGGCCTTGTGGCTGGCCAATGGCGCACTCCGGTTCTCGCGCTCCCTGCCCCACCTCTTTCTTTATGCCGGAGGGGCCGCGCTAGCGCTCTGGATCTCAAGCTTTATCCGCCGCGCGCCACCCCAGGCCTCGGCCACCGACGGCCCGCTCTTTGGCGCCCTACTGGAAATGACCGGCCGCCCCGGGATTTGGCCGGTATTTGTGTTTATTTTGCTCTACAAGCTGGGTGACAGCGCGATCGGCTTTATGATCAAACCGTTCTGGGTCGATCGGGGCTTTAGCGCCGCCCAAATCGGCTTGGTCTCGGTCATGGCCGGTATCGGCCTCTCTATCCTGGGCGGCCTCTTGGGGGGTTACATCACCGACCGGATCGGCATCTATAAGGCCCTGTGGGCGCTCGGGTTGGTGCAGGTACTCCCCAATCTCGGCTACGCCTTGTGCGCCCATCTCCTGCCGCGCGCAGCCCCCGGCACGCCTTTGCCCCTCTCCCACGAGCTCCTTCTCTACTCGGTAAGCGCCCTGGAATCGTTCGCGGGCGGCCTGGGCACGGCGGCGTTCCTCGCCTTCTTGATGGCGATCGTGCGTAAGGAACGAGCGGCCACGGAATACGCCCTGCTCTCGTCGCTCTTTGCCGTGAGCCTACGTCTTGCGGGCTTTGCGAGCGGTTTTGGAGCCCAAGACTTGGGCTACGCGGAGTACTTCTTTCTGACCTTCTTCCTCGCCCTGCCGGCCTACCTTCTTTTGCCGGCCGCCGGCCGCATGCTGACCGCCATCGCCCAAATCGAGACGGAAAAAACCGATGGATCGGGGCCACAGAGGCAAGGTTCATAAGCCAGGGCCTCGCCGGGTCACGGACCCAGCGCATCGCCGCAC
>JAJYQN010000138.1 GCA_021794595.1 Pseudomonadota bacterium | reverse complement strand
TTGCCCGTATTCGAGGGAATCCGCCATCGCTACCCGGGGGCCCATATCGGTGCGCTCGTCAACTCCTACAATGCCCCGCTGCTCGACGGCAACCCCTATCTCGATCGCGTCCACGTCTATGTCAAATCCAAGCATAGGCCGGATGCGGGAGTACTGGCGCTCGTGCGCGACCGATTCAAGCTCGTCGCTGGCCTGCGCAAGGAGCGCTACCAGATAGTCCTGCATGCCGGCAGCCGCCCGCGCTCCGAGATGCGCAACCTTACGCGCCTGGCCGGCATCACCGAACAGATCGTGGATCAAAACGCCAACCGGCCGCTCCATGAGGTCGAAAGGGTCTACGAGCTGCTTCGCGCGCTGGACATCCCCGGCCCACCGCCCGCGCCGCGCCTGACATTGGCTGCGCAAGCGCTCGCGGGTGCGCGCGATGCCCTGGCGGGCCGCGGCTATGGGCAGGCGATTGGCCTCCACATCAGCGCTCGGGAAAGCGAGAACCGCTGGCCGCTTGAGAGTTTCGCGGCCCTGATGCGCAAAGGTGCCGAGCGTGGACACCGCTTCGTACTGTTCTGGTCGCCGGGGGAGGCATCCCGACCCGAACACCCAGGCGACGACGAACGGGCCCAGGAACTGCTCGTTCGATGCCGAGACCTACCGGTGCTGGGCTACCCCACGCCCGACCTCTTGGCGCTTGCGGCGGGCCTTGCCGCCGTCGGCGCGCTTGTGGGGTCCGACGGGGGCCATGTCCATATCGCCGCGGCCGCAGGGACGCCAGTAATCGGCCTTTACTGCAACCACAAGGTCATTCAATGGCGTCCCTGGGGTGCGGGTCATACTGTCCTGCAGGCGGCGCGCGTCGATCACATCCCGGTTGATGCCGTCCTGGCCGCCATCGAACACGGGGGAGCGGCGTGAGCGAGCCGAGACGCATTTTGTTTATCCGTCGAGACAACATTGGCGACCTCGTATGCACGACGCCGCTCTTCGCGGCGCTACGGGCGCGCTACCCCAAGGCCTATATCGCATTGCTCGCGAACACCTATTGCGCCCCGATCGTTGCCGGCAATCCGGACCTCGACCACATCTACATCTACGCCAAAGCCAAACATTTGCCGCCAATGCAAAGGCCCGGTGCGTACTGGGCACGGATACAGCTGGTGAGGGAACTGCGCGCGGCGCACTTCGATTACGTGGTGCTGGCGGCGGCGAGCTACTATGCGCGGGGGCTCGAGTTTGCACGCTGGCTGCCCGGCGCGCGGGTCGTAGGGTTCGCATCGGACAGCGGTCGGCACGACGGGATCGATATCGCCCTGGGGCGCGATCAGAAGCCCCGCCACGAAGTGGAGGACTTGTTCCGGCTGCTCGAACCGCTGGGCGTGACAGGCTGCCCTCCCGCCACTCGCATCACCCCGGAACCCGTCTACTCCACCCCCGTGCAATCCCAGGTGCGGGCCGCTTTTGGTCCCATAGCGCCCCTTGCCGTGCACATAAGCGCCCGCCATCCAACCAACCGGTGGCACGCCGAAGGCTACGAAGCGCTCATTCGCACGCTTACGAACCAGGGACATAAGATCCTGCTTTTGTGGTCCCCGGGCGAGGTAAATGACCCAACGCATCCCGGCGACGACGCGCTTGCACAGCGCATCACACAGACGGTGGGAAGCGGCTCCCTACTGGCGCTCCCGACACGCGACCTTGGCACCTTGATCGCGGCCCTCGATGCATGCCGAGGGGCCATAATGAGCGACGGCGGCGCGATGCATGTTGCCGCAGCCCTGCAAAAACCCCTGGTCTGCTTCTTCGGAAACAGCGATGCCGCGCGCTGGCACCCATGGCAGTGCCGTCATATCGCCCTCCAGCCCGAAACTCGGAACGTCAGAGACCTCACTGTAGAACGGGTTTTGGAAGCCGTGAGGGCACTTGTCCCGGGCTGCGAGGTATGGGTATAAGCCGAGAAGTCCGCGTGCGGGGCATATCTGGTCGTGCCCCGTCAAAAAAGTCCATCCGGATTCTCCTTATCCCCGATGCTCGCCTCGCACCGGCAAGATGTCAACGTTGTGCAACCAGCGCAAGGGGCGCTACAATTCACCAAACATACAATGACATCCGTCTAAGCCAGTCTATTTATGGTGGATTGGCGGCATATGTGGGCCTAATGGGCCGCAACACGACCGGGGTGCTATCTGTGGTTGGGTAGCGGGGGACCGTGCGAATACTCATATCTTACTTCTTCGACGAACATTACATACCCGCGGGATTTTCGTTGGCAGATGGTTTTGCCGCCAACGGCTGGGAGGTTGTACGTTTCAACTGCTTTGCGGAACACCCCTTATGGCATTACGGTGCAAAACCGTTCAGGGCTTTAGTGAAAGGTCTGGGACTATGGGGGGTGGCGGGCGAGAGCCGCTACGGCGACAAGGGCTACAAAAGGGAGCGGTTCTTTCGCGCATTAACCGAAAGCAAACCGGATGTTGTTCTGGTGATAAAGGCGCACGAATTCCTCCGGGCCTGCGATATAGAGAGGATGAGGCGTGACTTCGGGATAAGGGTGGTGGCGGGCTGGAGTGTCGATGGTCCTAACGTGAAGTTTGACCTGGATCGCGAGGCGGAGATGTATGATCTTTATTATGCCATTCACAAGGTGGGGAGCAGGTCGGCCAGCGTAACGCGGCTGCCTTTGGCGGCTGTGGATTCCTCGCGATACTTTCGCTTCAACTCATCGTTTACATCGCGCAGCGAGCGCAGCGTTCTGGTGTCTGGATGGAATACGAGGCGCGACTTGTGGGTGGATGATTTGGCGCGCTCGAGAGTATCCGTTTACGGTGACTGGCGAAAGACAAGGGTTTCAGACAGGTCATTTTACACACGGCTTCATAAGAATGGTGCGTGGGGGACCAACCTCGTTGATGTCTACAATAGGGCGAGGATTGGGCTAAACATTCAGGGATGGGACCCTGTTATCGATCCGTGCTGCAACCTTCGGGTCATGGACATTCCGGCATGCGGCGCGCTTCTTATGTCCGAACACAGCGATGAGCTCGCGGAATACTATAGGCTAGGCGTGGAGGCCGAGAGCTTCGTCGAACCTTGCGAGATGCGCGACAAGCTTCGTTACTATGACAAGAGATTGCTCAAGGCGGCTCGAATGGCGCAAAGAGGTTATGAAAGGGTACAACGATTGCCTACTTACGCGGATAGAGCTAGGCAGATTATCCGGGATGCGGAGGGGATTTTGCTAAGAAGCCGCGATTACCGATACATTGCTTAGTAAAGCCTATGCGTTATAGCGTAGCAGCTTATGAATCGCAATGGCGATATTTGATGGCTCTATTCATTGCGCGAAGCGGAAGGGGTCTCGCAGGACGAACGGGGCATCAGTGGGCAAGGGGTATTGCGTTATGGCACACAACGCCATGGTTCGTGAGCCGGAATTTCGGAAGGAGCACAGTTCGAGATTGGTTTTTCTGAGGAGCGGCGGCGCTCAGGCCAGGATCTGCTCATAGAGCGCCTCAAGGCGTTGTGCGCTTATCGACCAATCAAGGTTTTGAACAGCGTACGAGCGTGCGGCCATGCGTAAGGGTGCGAGTGCCTCGAGATTATCCAATACAAATGCAGTGCGGGCATACAGGAGGTCGCCATCATGAGGATCGTCCACCAGGAAACCTGTGACGCCATCATCGATCGTTTCGCTGATTCCTCCCACACGGGAACTAATAGTGACGCACCCTGCCGCTACGGACTCGATCATGGCCATGCCCTGAGTTTCGGCTAAGCTGAAGTTGCTATCCGTTCCGAAGAGATTTCCCTTGGCATTCAAGCCTTTTCGTGGAAATCCGGTGGTCGTGTTCTGACTACACCACCAACTGACCGATCAGATCCAGCGCTCGGCGCTGGAG
>JAJYQN010000134.1 GCA_021794595.1 Pseudomonadota bacterium | reverse complement strand
GGAAGGCTGACGCCCTTGTCTTTTAAGTCAACCGCTCCTTAATACGCGCACTGACCGCCGCCATATCGGCCCGTCCCTGAAGCTGCGGCTTCAAGAGCGCCACCACCTTGCCCATCTCCCTAAGGGAAGTGGCGCCCGTTTCCGTCAAGGCCTTCTGAATCAGGGCCTCCAACTCCTCGGGGGACAAAGGGGTCGGGCGATACGCCGCGAAAACCGCGAGCGACGCCTGCTCTTTGGCCACGAGGTCGGCCCGGCCAGCCGCCTCGAATTGCTGAATCGACTCCTGCCCTTGGCGAACGAGCTTCTCGATCACGTTGAGCACCGCCCCATCGTCCAAGGCGATGCGCTCGTCCACCTCGCGCCGCTGGATCGCGGCTCTCAGCATACGGATCGCCTCAAGCCGCGCAGTGTCCTTAGCGCGCATCGCCGCCTTCATATCGTCAGCGATCCGCTCCTTGAGATCCATGCGTCTTTAAAACGGTCTATTGGTGCGCAGGGCTACGCGGGCGATTTTCTTCAGTTCGCGCTTACGGGCCGCGGCCGCCTTGCGTTTGCGAACAGCCGTCGGCTTTTCATAAAACTCACGACGCCGCACTTCTGCAAATACCCCGGCCTTCTCACAAGACCTGCGAAAACGACGAAGCGCAACCTCGAAAGGTTCATGCTCCTTGACCCGCACAGATGGCATAGACGCAACACACCTCACTAGACATGGGGGACCCTAAGGCCCGTGGTAAACGGCGGATTCTAGCGCGCTGAAGGCGCTTTGTACACTGTATCCTGAGCCTCGAACGGGGGACCCCGGCACCCTACGCCCAGCGTTCGCCCCAACAAAGTGTGCGCACACTTACGTGAGACCTCCCCGGTCTGGGTCTTGCTATGCGCGCCCGGCCGGGGACGACCGCACCCATCCTGGGCGCGGAAGGGACGTGACTGAGCGGCCGCACGCTTTCTTGGCCGGTGGCATGCGACACGGTAAGCTTGACGCCCACCCTACTTTAAGGACCACTGATGCTCGTCTTGGGTATCGAGACCTCATGCGACGATACCGGCGTTGCCCTCTACGACACCGATCGGGGCCTGCTTGCGCATGCGCTCTACAGCCAGCTTGGCCATGCCGCTTTCGGGGGGGTCGTACCCGAACTGGCGTCCCGCGACCACATACAAAAACTCCTCCCGCTGATCGATACGCTGATGACCGAGGCCGGTGTCGCCCTTGATGCCCTAGACGGCATCGCCTACACGGCCGGCCCGGGGCTCGCTGGGGCGCTGCTCGTAGGCGCCGCCCTGGGGCGATCTTTGGCCTTCGGGCTCGGTATCCCGGCGCTCGGCATTCATCATCTCGAAGGACATCTGCTGGCCCCACAGCTTGAAGCCCGGGGACCCGACTTCCCGTTTCTGGCCCTCCTCGTCTCGGGCGGCCACACCCTCTTAGCCGATGTCAGCGGCCTCGGCCGTTATGCCATTCTCGGCGAATCGCGCGACGATGCGGCCGGAGAGGCCTTCGATAAGAGCGCCAAGGTCTTGGGGCTTGGCTACCCGGGCGGCCCCGCGATCAGTAATGCCGCGAAGCATGGCTCAAGCATCGGCATCTCACTACCTCGGCCCCTCACCGATCGGCCGGGACTCGACTTTAGCTTTAGCGGCCTCAAAACCGCGCTCCTTCAGGCGTCCCGCGAACAGCCACTTGATGACAGAAGGCGGGCGAATCTCGCCTGCGCCCTGCAAGAGGCCATAGTAGATACGCTTGCCATCAAGTGCCGACGGGCCCTACTCGCCAGCGGCCACCAACGGCTCGTCATTGCCGGAGGTGTAGGCGCAAATCAGTTGCTGCGGCAACGCTTGGCAGAAGAGACGGAGGCCTTAGGTGTCGCCTTGTACTACCCCCGCCCCGCTTTTTGCACTGACAACGGGGCCATGATCGCCTACGCGGGCGGTCTGCGGCTCGCCGCCGGGCAACACGGCACGGGGGGATTCGGGATTCGGGCGCGCTGGCCGCTCACTGAGCTTTCTCCGCCTTAGCGCCGATCTTGGTCTCCTTACCCGCCAACAAGTTCTGGATATTGCGGCGATGCCGCCACAAAAGAAGCAGACTCATGGCGAGGGTCGTGACAAAGAAGAGCAGCCGGTGGCTTGGCACAACGGCCACTAGCAAAAACGGCGCGGCCACCGCCGCCGCTAAGGCCGCCAACGAAGAGTAACGAAACAGCAGTGCGACGAGCAGCCAAATTCCGAGAAGTCCGGCCCCGGTTAAGGGGCTAATCGCGGTCAAAACACCGAAGGCAGTGGCCACGCCCTTGCCGCCACGAAACCGAAAAAACACCGGATACACATGTCCAAGCAGCGCGGCAAACCCCACCAAGGCCACGACCAGCGCCGGCACCGGGAGCCACTCTGCGACCATGACCGGCAAAAAACCTTTGAGCATATCACCCAATAAGGTAATAATAGCGGCCTTCTTGCCTCCGACCCGAAGTACGTTGGTGGCCCCCGGATTGCCCGAACCGGCCTTGCGCGGGTCAGGCAGCCCCCACAAACGGCTGACCATGATGGCAGTAGAGACCGAGCCTAGAAGATAGGCGAGCCCCGGCAAAACATAGGCCCATATCGAGATATGCGTAACGGCGTTCCCCCAAGCAATACAGACGTCTTGTATTTACACGATCTCCAAGCGGATTGCATTATCGGGATCTGGGACTGGGAGCGCCAGACCACGCAGACCATCATACTGGACCTCGATATGGGCATCGATATTCGCCCGGCGGCCGCCCATGACGCCATAGACTACGCGGTCGACTACAAGGCCGTGACGGAACAGATCACACGCTTTATCGGAAGCTCGCGGTATGCCCTTTTAGAAACCCTTGCCGAGGAGGTCGCGCGCCTCGTCTTACAGGAGTTCCCGGTGCTATGGGTCCGCCTACGCATGGCAAAACGCGGTGCCATCGGGCGGACCGCCGAGGTGGGGGTCGTCATTGAGCGTTCGCGGCCCGGGCCTTAAGCTAAAGACCTTCCTCAGATCTCTGAAACACGGTCGCCTATACCACGACAAACCCGCCCTCGGAGGAACTTGATCTGATGTCAAAGCCAATCCCACGGACACTCGTCCTCATTTTTTGCCTTTGGACGCCTAGCGTTTATGCGCACGGGTTTTTCGCCGGCGTCAACGCCGGCGGCTCCGAGGTCCAGGACCTGGGGACAGCGGGCAGCCTCGGGGTCTTTGTCGGCTATCGTGTGGATACGATCCTCGGCCTAGAGCTCGGATATAACCGCCTCGGGACTTGGACCGGCTTGGATCAAGGGACGGCTTATACGACAGCCGTCAACAATGTCGACGTGTCCCTCACGGCGGGCATACCCCTTGGCCCCCGGACCCGTATCTTTGGACGCCTCGGCTTCGTCGACTGGTCTACGATCGGAACAGCGGGGGGCGGCGAACATCGCGTCACGGGGAGTTCGGCTAGCAACGACCTCTTGGAGGAATTGCATCAAGTCTTCTATGGCTTGGGTCTGTCTTATCGCCTGAACCGGCACGTGGGACTACGCATGGAGTACCGCCTCTACCGCGCCATGGCGGTCAATGGCCATGACCTCGATATCAGCTCCCTTTTGTTGGGAGCAAGTTATCACTTCTCAGAGTAAGCCCTAGGACGGGGTCATTCGGTGCGCATAAAGCACGGTGGGAGCACTCACAGCACTACTGAACGGCCCCCGTCCACCGCCCATATCTGACCCGTAATATAAGGGCTGTCGAGAAGCAGAAAGGCGACCGTAGCCGCGATGTCCTCGGCCGAGCCCAATTGGCCCCGAGGGATGCGCCCCAGCACCTCCTGTTGTTTTTCCGGGGGGAAGCCGGCCGTAGGCCACAAAATCGCTCCTGGCGCGACCCCATTAACGCGCACCTGCGGAGCCAACTCAAGGGCCAAGGACTTCGTCAACATGGCAAGGCCGGCCTTGGCGATACTGTAGAGAGGATAGGCCTTCAGGGGGCGCTCGGCGTGGATATCGATAATATTGACGATCGCGCCGCCGGCGGCCAATAGGTGGGGGGCGGCTTGCTGGCACAAGAAAAATGGCGCACGCACGTTCGTACCGAGGAGATCCGTCCAGTCCTGCGACGATGCGGTCTGAAGCGGGGTCTCATAGAAGCTCGAGGCATTATTGACCAGCATATCGAGACGACCGAAACTGCGAATAGCCTGCTCCACCAGCACAGCCGGGGCGTCGTCGTGTAAAAGATCGGCCTGCACCAAAACCACGCTGCCGACGCGAACCGACTCAAGTTCCGCCTTGAGTTGCTCGGCCTCTCTGTGCGCAGAACGATAATGCAAAACCAGGGACAGCCCGCGCCCATGGAGTCGGCGGGCAATGGCCGCCCCCACCCGCTTTGCGCCGCCTGTCAGCACCACCACACGTTCCTGCCCCTGCATCAAAATCCCCTCTGTGCCAAAATAGCGACGATAACCTCTGGTCTTACCTATGCCAAATCGTGCCGCCCCTGCGTGGGCTGAGTTGACGCCCTCCGAAACCCAGGTCTTGACCCACGCTCAGAACGCGCTGGCGCTCTTATTGGCAGACCATGACCTGCCGTTTGAGGAGTATATGGAGTGGGCGCTCTATGACCCGACCTACGGCTACTACTCCCAGCGCGAGGTCTTTGGGGCGCGCGGCGACTACGTCACGGCCCCGCTGTTATCGCCCCTTTTTGGTCGCGCCCTCGCCCGCCAGTGCGCCGCCATTATCTCCCGCCAGGGCGGCTCCATTATGGAGGTCGGGGCCGGAAATGGAAGACTGGGCGTCGATATCATGAAGGCCTTGGAGGCCCACGACGCGCTTCCCGAACGCTACTGGATGATAGAACGCAGCCCGCTCTTGCAAAATCGCGCTCGAGCGCTGGTCAAAGCCGAGATCCCGCAATGGGCCGACCTGGTCACGATCATCGACACCTGGCCCGAGACCCAGGCCACGGTCATCCTCGCAAACGAGTTGATAGACGCCTTGCCGGCCCAGCGATTTCGGATGCGAAACGGGGTGGCGCTTCCCCTCTCGGTATCGGGGCGCAGCGGTGAACTGCGACTCATCGAAACCGGTCCGGACCTCGATCTTACCGCCTATCTGGAGGACCTTTCGCTCCCCGACGGCTACGAATCGGAGGCCATACCGGCAGCCCGGGGCTTCCTCCACGAGGCCTCTTGCCACCTCGCGCAAGGCCTTATCCTGTTGATCGATTACGGCTTCCCGCGCCCCGAGTTCTATCACCCCGAGCGCCATCAAGGCACACTCATGTGCCACTTTCGCCAACGGGCGCATCCGGACCCCTTTATTCTGCCAGGGCTCCAAGACATCACCTGCCACGTCGACTTCACGTCCTTGGCGCATATGGCCAGCGACGAAGGCCTAAGCTTGGCGGGCTATACCAGTCAGGCGGCCTTTCTCCTGTCCTTGGGGCTAGTCGATGACCTGCCGGAGGACGAACTCTTGGCCATGCGTAGCCGGCAAGCGATAAAACGCTTGACCCTACCCCATGAAATGGGCGAGCTCTTCAAGGTGATCGCCTTCGGCCGTGGACTCTATGGTCCTTTGCAGGGCTTCCACCTGCTCGATAGGCGCAGAGTCCTGGAATCGTAGGAGCCAACGGCCGCAACACCGAGTGTTCCGCGGTCGGGATCCTTGTCGTTTAGGCCTTCTTGCGTAAACGCAAATAGATCTGCGGGAGGCGCGCGGGAAGATCGTCCAGGGCATCGATAACCAAGAAATGACCGCGTCCGAAAATCCGCTCGAGATAAGATGCCCCGCCCGCATCGAGCGTAATACAAAAGGCATGGATCCCTTGCTCGGCCGCCTCTTTCACGGCCATGCGCGTGTCCTCGTGAAGATAGCGCTCGTCGCCCCCGTCGTCGTAATCGGCGGGACGGCCATCGGACAAAATCAGCAGCAGACGCCGGGCGCTCGCGGCCTCGCGAAACCGGATACAGGCATGGCGAATGGCGGCCCCCATGCGCGTCGCCAGGCGCCCGGAGAGACCTCCCAAAATGCCCTCGGTCTCGACCGTAAAGGACTCGGAAAAATCTTTGATGGGATAATAGCTCACCGCGTCGCGATACTTCGAAGCAAACCCGGCGATGGCGTAGGCGTCACCGACCTCCTCGAGACTCAAAGCAAACATCAAGAGCGCGGCCTTTAAGCGATCGACTACCCGGCCATCCCCGTTGGCCGCCTCTTGCATGATCGAGGTCGATAGATCCGCCAACAAGAGCACGCTCGTGTCCCGGGTACCAGGACGCCGTTGGCGATAAATGGCTGGGGGCGGAAGGGCGCCTGCATGCCGGTCTACGACATACTCCACCGTCGCATCGAGATCCAGCTCCTCGCCCTCATTTTGACGCCGCTTCGGGGTGGGTCGCTGGGGCTTTTCGGACTGGATGGCGCGGCGTAAGCGACGCAAGACACCGCCATGCTGGGCCAAAAGACTGTGGGCACAGGCCAAATCGCTCTCCGCGAGCGGCCGCTCCACGATTCGCGTCCAATCCCGACGATAGGTCTTTTCGCGGTAATCCCACTCCGGATAGGGGATCCCCGCACCCAAGGCTCGCGGGCGCCGGGCCCGGTGACTGGGCGCACTGGGTTGCGGCCGCCCGACACCCACGCGGCCGCCTGAGCCACTCGTGTCCTCAGGTGGAATCTCCATATCCGGATCGTGCCCAGCACTGACCGGCGAGGGCTTCTTTTCTTGTCCATCACCAGCCGGCGCCCCCTGCCCCTCCTCGGTCTCCTCTGGCGTCAGACCGGCTCCCGCGACCCGCGGATAGACCGGCCGCTGATGATTGGGCGACCGCCCCGGCACGTAGGCCGCGGCACGCTCGGCCAGGGTGAGCGGCGGCAGGTCGCAGTCCTTATACCAAGCCCGCGCACACCGCCACGAGGTGAGAAGATCGGCATCGGGTGCCAAAAGGGCCTGCCAGCGGGCGTCCGTGGGCACGTATCCGGCCACCATCCGTAGGCTCTCCACCGCCGCATCGTAGTAAGCCCCGGCGGGACCGGCGGGGCGCGCTACCGCGAGCGTGAGCAAGCGCGGGACATGATTGGGTATGACGGCTTGAATGCGGCTATCGACGCGAAAGTCTTCGCACAGGTCGAACAGCAACTGAAATCGTACGAGATCATCACCAAAAAGCGCGAACAAGGGGCGCCACGTGATGCGCTGATCCGAATCCAAGGGCGGATGACTCATGCCGGCCTCCTGAAAAAGGCCGGCGAGAGCGAGGCCATCATAGGTGCCAAAGCGCAAGTGGCCGGTGTTGTGCAGAATCGAGGCGAGCGCCTCCTCGCGGTCGGGAAACGCCGCCGGCGTAAAAAGCGCGCGTCCATCGGTCTCCACGAAGGGCCGCTCCCCAAAGCGCAGACCTACTCCCACAAGCGGCGGGGTGAGGCCAAGCGCCGCACGCGCAAAAAGCGTCAAAAACCGCTCGTGGTCGGCGGTTCGAAAGCCTGGCAAATCGGCGAGCAGGGCCTCCTCGCTCTCCGGCCCCTCGAGACGAAAGAACGCCTCCCCCCGGAGGCGTCCCGACTTCAAAATGTCCGCGCCGCGCTTAAGCCATGGCAGGACCGCCTCTCGCCCCAACAAGGTCCGTACCTTGAGAGCCCCTGGCAGGGCCAAGCCCGGCGGCAGGCCGCGCTTTTCCGCGAGATCGGAGAGCGGCTCGATCAGCTCACGGGCACCCGTGAATCCGCGCCCGGCGCTCAACTCCGGCGGCGGTGTGGTAAAGAAGATTTCGCCGCTTTCCAGGTGTTTTAGGCCCCAGGATAGGCCGACATCCCCCCAATGCTCGGCATCCTCCAGACCGAACTCATGGACCGCCGCGGGGAACCCGGAAAGATACGCGGTGAGCGCCTTCCATGACCCTCGAAACGCCAAGAATCCGCGGGCCTGCTCGGTCCAGAGCTCGACCCAGCGCAGATCCTGGGCAAGGCCCACGCTTGCGCGCAAGAACGCCTTGCCGGCGTCGCGATCGTGCAAGAAGAGATCGCGTCCGGTTTCGGCCCAGCGAGCGGCGATGACCACCCCAAAGGATTCGATCGCGGGGAGGGCGGCACAGAGATCGCGGTGGGCTACGAAACTCAGTTCATGGAGCTCGTTTTGTACGAGCGCAAGCTTAAGGCAAGCCTCGTCTGTCATGCCGGCGCAAGATGGGCCTTTACGATCTCGCGCAAGGCCTCAGCGAGCTCCAGATCGTCGGTCAGAGGGGCGACCAGCGCCGCCTCGCCGGCCTCTAAGGGATTTAGGCCGGCCGCGATCAAGGACGCGGCATACACGAGCGAACGGGTGGAACTGGCTTCGTCCAGACCGTGATCCTTCAAGGCGCGGGCTTGGCCGGCGATGGCGACCAAACGACCGGCGAGATCTGGGTCCGTGCCCGCCACCTCGTTTTGCACGATGCGCGTCTCCACCTCGGGGCTCGGATAGTGAAAGCTGATGGCCACGAAACGCTGCTTGGTCGAGGGCTTCAAATCCTTCAACACGGTCTGATAGCCGGGGTTATAAGAAATGACGAGCAAGAAGTCCTCGTGCGCCTCTATCTCCAGACCGCGCTTTTCGATCGGTAGGCGACGCCTATGGTCGGTCAGCGGATGAATGATCACGGTCGAATCCGTGCGCGCCTCGACAATCTCGTCGAGATAACAGATGGCCCCGGCCTTCACGGCCCGCGTCAACGGCCCATCCTGCCAAACGGTCGACTCGCCTTCGAGCAAAAATCGGCCGACGAGATCGGCGCTGGTCAAATCCTCATGACAAGAGACCGACACCAGCGGGCGACTCAGGCGATGGGCCATGTATTCGAGGAAGCGGGTTTTCCCGCAGCCCGTGGGGCCCTTCAACATAATAGGCAAACGGCGGCGCCAAGCGGCCTCGAAAACCGCCACCTCGCTGCCCTGGGGTTCGTAATAAGGTGAGCCGTTGGCGTCGGGGGCCTGAACGATGTCGCGCTCGACCCCCCGTATCCGATCAATAAAACTGCGCATATGTTCCCCCGCTTAGAAGCCCGCCATGATCGCATCCACGGGCCCGGAAATCCACGCACTTACGAGGGCCGCTTAAGACCCGTCAGGATACGGAGGCGTTCGGCGTGGATGCGCTCCTGGATAGCGGGCCCGGCCAAGCCCTCGGCCGCAAAGGCGCGTCCCGAGACGGCACTCGTCGCAGCCAGCGCCGCGCGTAACCAATCGGCCTGGGGGTAGGGCCTCTTTTCGTGACCGAGGCGGCCGCGCGCATCGGCCTCGCAGGCCCCCAAAAACTCCTCAAAACGGTCGGGCCTACGAAACCCGTCGACCGCCTCCAAGAGCCGCAGGACCGTAGGCGGCCTTAACACAAAGACAGTGTGGACAAGCAAGTGGTGGTGGGCAACAAGGCGCGCCAGCAGCCGATACTCCGTAGGCGCGCGCAGGCGCTGGCACAAGGCCTCGACCAGCGCCACCCCACGGGCCTCGTGGCCCTTATGCGAGGGCCATTCATCGGGCGGAGTCTCGCCCTTCCCGAGATCGTGGACAAGCGCTGCAAACCGGGCGCGGGGCGGCAAACCTAACTCCTGGGCGGCATGTAAGGTCAAAAGGATATGGTCGCCGGTGTCGACCTCGGGATGATGGCGCGGCGGCTGGGGTACGCCAAACAACCGGTCGATCTCGGGAAATTGGACCGCCAAGGCCCCACAGTCCCGCAAGACCTGAATGAACAACCAAGGATGCGGCTCAGCCAAGGCCCGATCGAGCTCGGTAAAGACCCGCTCCGGGACCAGGCTTGCCAGCTCTCCCGAGGCCACCATCCGACGCATGAGTGTCTTCGTTTCCTCGGCCACCGTAAACCCGAACCGGGCCGCGAACCGCGCGACCCTCAAGACCCGGACCGGATCTTCGGCAAATGCCTCGCTCACGTGACGCAATATCTTGGCGCGCAGATCCGCAAGGCCGCCGTAAGGATCGATGAGCTCTCCCTCCTCCGAGCGGGCCATGGCATTGATGGTCAGATCCCGGCGTCGCAGATCATCAACGAGGCTCACCCCGGGATCGGCATGGACCACAAAGCCCCGGTAGCCGGGGGCGGTCTTGCGCTCGGTCCGCGCCAAGGCATATTCGCAATGCGTCTCGGGATGGAGAAACACCGGGAAATCCGCACCCACGCGCCGGAATCCGCGCGCCTCCATCTCTTGCGGGCTCGTGCCGACCACGACATAATCCCGGTCAGTAACGGGCCTGCCGAGCAGCTCATCCCGCACCGCGCCGCCTACGAGATAGGTTTCCATATGCCCCGTGAGGTCCTCCGCCAAGGCCTTCATTGTATCCGCTTCCTCCCGATCTTGCTGCTCGCCATCGGATCCTTGTCCGGCTGCGCCCTTCCCTACTACGCGCAGGCCGTGCGCGGCCAACTCGCGATCATGAGCCGCGAAAAACCAATCACGAGGGTCTTGGCAAACCCCGGGACGCCGGCCGCCGTGAAGCGCCGCCTCCGCTACGTGCTGCGCGTTCGCCGCTTCGCGAAACAAAGGCTCGATCTGCCTCTTCATGGCAACTACCGCGACTACGTCCGTCTTCATCGTCCCTATGTGGTGTGGAACGTGTTTGCGGCCCCGCCGCTCACTCTGACCTTAAAGCGGTGGTGCTTCCCAATCTCCGGTTGTGTCGCCTACCGCGGCTACTTTGCGCGGGCGCGGGCCTACCGCTACGCCGCACGCCTGAAAAAACGCGGTTATGACGTCTATGTGGGGGGCGTCCCGGCCTATGCGACGCTCGGCTATCTCCATGACCCGGTGCTCAGCAGCTTCCTAGACGAGTCGCGGCCGCGCATAGCGCATACTATTTTTCACGAACTGACCCATGACCTGCTCTATGTTCAAAACGCGACCACGTTCGATGAATCCTTCGCCGACACCGTGGCGGCAGTGGGCGTGAGGCGCTTTCTTAGGGACGAGGGCACGCCCGTCGAGCGCCGGGACTATATGCGCCAGACGCGGCGGCGAGCGGAGGTGATGGCGCTTCTGCGTCAATGCCGGCAACGGCTCGGGCGACTCTACGCCAAGACGGACATCACGCAATCTCAAAAACTACGGGACAAGCAGATCATTCTTTGGGACCTCAAGGTCGGGTTCGAAACACTGGTTCGACGCTGGCACGGGAGTCACGGCTTTGACGCGTTTTTCCATCGGCCGTTTAATAATGCGGTACTGGGGGCTTATGCGAGTTATCAAAAACTGGTGCCGGCCTTTCAGCGCCTACTCACCCTCGAAAACGGGAATTTGGGTGCGTTTTATCGGGCCGTGCGTTGGTATGGACGACTGCCGGTCGCACTCCGCGATCGAGCGCTGCGCAGCCGTCGCGACCTAGTCGGTCGCCTGCCCGCCTTTCAGGAGACGAAGGGACGGGGCAAACCCGCCGACCTGCGGCAGTCGAGCGCCCTGGGCACGCACAGCGCGCGCTTGACGGGCCCGGTCGAGCACAGGACGCACGATGAGCCGTAAGCCCTTGAGATACTTGCCGTCCATGCCGTTGATCACGTGTTGCGCCTGCTTTTCGCTTCTTACCGCCACAAAGGCGTAGCCACGGACGTTGGGGTCCTCATCACCCTGCACGAGGCGCGTAAAGACCACGTGGCCGAGCCCCTCAAATATCACCTCGAGATCGGCCTCGGTGACCGTTCGGGACAAATTACCCACATACAGGTTCATGGCTCGCCTCGCCCCCTGGGGACCGTTTTGACAACGTATGGGTAAACTTAGCAGAGGCCCGAACGCGGGGATACCGAACCTCCGTCCTCCCGTCCGGCGTCCCCAACCGTGCATCAGCGCGCGGGCGAAACCCTTGGGAGCAGGTCCCGCAAAGCGGTCCCAAACGGCCGGGGCTCAGTCTCTAAGGCGGCAAACCCCAAGGCCTCGCGCCCACAGGGGCCTGCGTCCCGCAAAGCCCACCAGGGGTCCGCAGCAAAAAACCAGGTCGGAAATCGGGCCCCAAACTGCGCCAAGCGACGGCTTGTGAGAAGAGACAAGGGGCGCGCCGAAACCCGCAGACCGGTCGCCTGGGAGATCGCCTCGACCGCGTGGCGCAGGGGGACGGCCTCAGGCCCGCACAACTCATAGGTTTGACCGGCGGCGCGTACCAGGGCCAGAGCCCGGCCAAGCCCCGCCGCCATATCGGCCACATGGGCCGGATACAGGTCCGCGTCCGGAAACGGGACCGGAAAGCCAAATGGCGACCAACGCAGCCAGCGCGCAAAACGACACACGAAACGATCACGCGGCCCGTAGAGGACATGCGGCCGTACGATTATGGCCTGAGGCGCAACCTCCCGAAGCCGCGCCTCGCCTGCGGCCTTGCTGCGCAAGCAAGCGCTTGCGGCATTCAGACTTGCACCGATGGCGCTGACATGGAGTATTGCCCGACCACCGGCCACGCGCCCTATCCGCATCGGCAAGTCCTCGTGAACCTGCCGAAACTCCTGCGGACTTCGCTCCGCGAAGACCCCGATGAGATTGACGATCGCATGGCAACCCCGCGCGAATTGCGCGAGGGCCTGATCGTCATGAACATTGCCCGCCAGCACCGTCAACCTCGGAAACACAAGCAGATCCCGATGGCGATCGGGTCGTCTCGTCACCACCCGCAAGACATAGCCCCGTTGATGGAGCTCGGATATCAGGGCGCGGCCCAGAAAGCCGCAACCGCCCAATACCAAAACGGTATCTCCGGGCTTAATTGCCATCCACGGCCAACTCGACGGCCGGAGGAATGGGGGCCATGCGGGTGCTCAAGGCATCCTGGCGTCCCTTCAAGAGATAATCGTAAATCGCGGTAAAGGTCAGAACATTTTTGACATAGCCGCGGGTCTGTCGAAACGGGATGGTATCGATCCAGATGTCCGCCGCCAGCGGTTGCTTTATCGGCAACCACGACACCGCGGCCGTGGGCCCCGCATTGTAAGCCGCGGTGGCGACCGGCTCCTCGTTGCGCGCCCGCGTCAGGACATCGGCCAGATAGCGAGTCCCGACATCGACGTTGTTGTCGACATCGATGAGGTCTCGGTCGCCGGTGATGGCGAGATGAATCTCGCGCGCGGTGATAAACCCGGTCTGTGGCATCAGCTGCATGAGACCGAGCGCGCCGACATCGGACCTGGCGTCGAAGATAAAGGCGCTTTCTTGGCGAATAATCCCGTAAACCCAGGCCGGGTCGATATCGTTCAACCGCGCATCGGCCTCGATAAGAGGCTTATAGAGCAGAGGGAAACGAATCGCCAAGGCGTGCACGGCATCAGTCCCGGCAATGGTCAGGATCGCGCAATCGCGCCAACCCCAACGCGAGGCCAATAAGGCGGCTGCCTCGATGTCTTGTTCCGAAAGGCCGCGCAAGGCGGAGAACCAAAGCGCCCGCGCCTCGCGGTGCTGATGCAGGCGATAGAGTTCGTGCGCCATCCTGACCTCGGGACGGCGAGCTACCGATCGCAGCAGGCTCGTAGGCTCGCGCAAGGGTATGTTCGGGATGCGGTAAGGAAGACCCAAACGGCCGGCCGCCAAGAAACCGTAGTATCCAAAATGACCGGCTAGGCGCTTCATAACCTGCAACGAGGCCTGCTTTTGACCGGCTTCGGCGAGTGCCCGGGCTCGCCAATACTGCCATTCGTTCCGTTGACGCCAAGCCGGGGGCAGCGCGTCGATAAACATCAGGACATCGGTCCAGTTCCGTTCGCGCAAGGCCTCACGGACCCGCCACCGACGCAGCCGCCCACCGCCGTGGCCAGGCACCGCTTGCGACAACCACAACAAGGCCTGCGGCAAATGGTCCTCGGCACCGATGATCCCAAGCCCCCTTAACACGAAGTTGTTATCCTCGCCGAGAACCGGTTCTTGCTGGCGCAGGCGTTTCCAGAGGGCCATGGCAAGCGTGGGGCTGCGGTAACCTAAAGACACAACCCCGGCGCGGACAATGTGGCGGGCACGGCGCGTGACCAGGGGGTAAGCAAGGTGGGCCAAAACATGGGCCGGGTGCGCCTGCATGGCAAGCCAACGATGTGCCCACAGCGCATGCGCGGGCGAAAGCGTCGGCAAGAGCCGCTTCAGCAAAGGACCATTGCCGGCGCGCATAGCAAGCCGTGCCCGTTGCCATATATTCGCTTCGGTGGCGCCGCCCGCACGGAGCCATGTCGCCGCTACCGTGCGACAACTCCGAGGCAACGACTTCCCGGTAAGCCAGACGCTCTGCATCGACGCGGCGATCGGCTGGCCGAGATGGGCCCTTGCCGTGAGATCGTCGCAATGAAGCGCGACATGGGCATTGAGATCGCGGGTATAGAACTGAATGTAGGTCTTATCACGATGGTGATGCGCCAAAAACCGCAACCAGGCCCGTTGCAGTTTTGCGGTGACGGGAAGTTCGGGATACTGTTTGAGGAACGCAGCGACCGCCGCTGGCTTATCGTGGCGCATACGCTCCATCAACTCGTGGTAGCGCAGATAGGGACGGACGACGTAGCCGCGCTCTTCGCCATAAAGGAGCTTAAAGCGCCCGTAATGACCCTCGTGCAAGGCCTCGAGGGCCTGCGCATAGCGTGCACGATCAAGGCTTACCGAGGCCGCATGAACGACGCTCGAGAGCGCCAAGGTAAGAACCAGAACAAGGGATGCGCGCAAGGACGGAACTCGTTTACTTTATGAAAATACTATACTTCAGGCGACCACGTCTAGCAAAGGATCCGTCATGGCATTCGACAGCATAAACCCGGCAACTGATGAAAGGTTAGCAAGCTACCCGGAAACCTCGCTCGCGGATCAGGAGGCGGCCCTCGTCTTGGCAACGCAGGCCGCTAAGACATGGCGCGAACACAGCCCGAAAGAGCGTGGCGCGCTTCTTACCCAGGTGGCCGAGGTCTTGCGCCGCGAGCGGGATCGGTATGCGCGATTGATCACAAGCGAGGTCGGGAAACCCCTCTCTGAGGCCCGTGGCGAAGTCGAGAAATGCGCCTGGGCCTGCGACTACTACGCGCAACACGGCGAACGTTTGCTGCAAGACGAGGAGGTCGCGGTAGAGGGCGTGCGCGCGAAGGTCGCGTTCTTGCCGCTTGGCACCATCCTCGCCATCATGCCCTGGAACTTTCCGTTCTGGCAGGTCTTTCGGTTTGCCAGTGCCGCCCTTACGGCCGGCAATGCGGCGATCCTAAAGCATGCCGCAAACGTTCCGCAATGCGCGTTGGCCATAGCGGAAATCTTCCGCAAAGCCGGTGCCCCCGAGGGTCTTTTCCAAAGCCTTCTGATTCGCTCCTCCTCGGTCGCGGCTTTGATCGAAGACCCGCGCATCCATGCCGTCACCCTAACGGGTAGCGAGGCGGCCGGTCGCCAAGTGGCGGCTACCGCCGGGCGGGCCTTGAAGAAAACGGTTCTGGAACTCGGCGGCTCGGATGCCTTCATCGTCCTAGGCGACGCCAATCTCGAACAGGCCGCCTTGGCCGCGGTCGCCTCGCGCTACCAGAACGCCGGACAGAGCTGCATTGCCGCAAAGCGTTTCATTTTGGTGGACTCCATAGCCGAGGCGTTCTTGAGACTTTTTGAGGACCGACTCAAGACGCTCGTTTGTGGCGACCCAAGCGATGAGGCCACGCAAATGGGCCCACTCGCCCGTCGCGATCTCAGGACCGCGCTTCACGCCCAGGTCGCAGACAGCATCGCCCAAGGCGCCGTGGCCCGCCTCGGATGTGCGATCCCGAAAGGGCCGGGCAGTTATTACCCGCCCTCGATCCTCGATCAAGTGCGTCCGGGGATGCGCGCCTACGAGGAGGAGATATTTGGGCCGGTTGCCATCATCCTACGCGCCAAAGACACGGAGGATGCCATCCGCCAGGCGAACGACAACCGCTACGGCCTAGGATCGAGCCTCTGGACGCGGGATCTCGAGCTTGCGGAACGGATAGCGCGCCGCCTGGAATCGGGGTCGACGTTCATCAACGCTATGGTAAAAAGCGATCCGCGGCTACCGTTTGGGGGAACCAAGGCCTCGGGCTACGGACGGGAATTGGCCATCTACGGCCTCAGAGAGTTTCTGAACATCAAAACCCTCTGGATCGCGCCCGGCTAACGCGACGACGTGGGCTGCCAAGAATGGGGAATTTGCGACCGCCTGGGTGGGCCGCGATCAAACCACGAGGCCGCTTTTGGCGGCCCCGGGCTTACTCACTTGCTTAAAAGCGGAACAGCAGGCTCCCGCTATAGAGATCGGTATTGTTGTTCGGGATTCGGAACTCCTGCCATTGGCCGCGAAGCGCGACATGACGGACAAAGTAGTACTGCACGCCCGCGCCGTAATCGGGATGGGTACCGTCATGTTGTATGGTCGTCTGGGTCGGCGTGACGGTCCGGGTCCGAAACCGCGATGCGCCGCCTTCTATGAATAAGGAAAAGCGGGACGTAAACGGGAAACTGAGCAGGGCGTTCACATCATAGCCTCGGTTGCGGATCGTTTCCGAGCCGAGAGCCGTCGAAACTGAGTCGGTACCCAGGCTTTGATAGCCTCCCTGAAGGGCAAAGTAGCGACCAAAGGCATAGCCCACGTAGGCCTTCCAGGCCGCATGTCCGTGCTTTACGTTAACGAAGGGTCTGGGGAAGCTCGAGCTGACGCCACGGTTGTCAGCCCAGCCGCCGCCGGCCCCAAGGTAGAGACCGGAGGCACGGGACCCGTAATAATGGGCCGACGCTACAACGGGAATGCACAGGGCTGAAACGGCAATGGTCGTTTTCCAAAGCGAGTTTACTCTGGTCATAACTTATTCCCTCCAATCGGACTGGGGCGATCAAAGATAATGGCAGCGCCCGACAGCCGAGAATCATAAGAAGATCAGGAAAATGTTGCATCCGCCTTTCAGCCATGAGTCCGGAAAGGGGACGACTTGGAAACGATGGGGACGGTTTTTTGAGAAATCAAGGCCGATCTCTTTGGCCGCAGCAACATCGTGCCAATATTTAGTATTCCACAGATATAAAAACTCTCAGCGCATGAGTTCGCCTGGTGGCCACCAAGAAGTACCGCCGCTATCGCGCTTAGTGTCACGAGTGCCTTTGGCACACTTAAGTTCGCGTTGGGCGCGGTGGCAGGTCCGGTGCAAGCGGCCTTAATCGCGCACGGAGACCCGAGGCGGTACCCAGTCCTTCGTGTGCGGTTTACCGCTGGCGGTCAGCGATCGGCGAAGGCCCTCGCCATCACGACCTTCAAATACGCGGTTTCCGGCATGGCCGGGTGGATCGGATGGTCCGGCCCTTGCCCGCCCTCTTCGACAAGCTGAACCGTTTTCCCAAGTCGGCGCGCCGACTCCGCGATAAGGCGCGGCAGGCTTTGACG